>VGYB01000033.1 GCA_016873115.1 Planctomycetota bacterium
AGTAGGGATCGGCCGTGGGCAGCTCGGCCTCGTTGGCGCGCATCTCAACCATGAGGATGGTGCGGGAGGAATCCTTGATCTGCGACAGACGAATGCACTTCTGCGCGAGCTCGTTGCCGATCTGCACGGGATCGGTGCCCTGCTCGTACTCGATGCCGTTGAAGTCGCGGCTGATGAAGGTGTTGTTGAGTTGCGAGTTCGGCACGTAGTTGAAGTAGAAGGCCGAGTACTGGCCGCCGTTGGGCGCCGTCGGATCCGGGAACGCCCACGGCGCACCCTCCTGCGGAGTCGCTGCCGGGTCGACGAAGATGCTGTTCTCGAGCGTCGGCACGCCCGTCTGGTTGGTGTTGGCCGCGTTGACCACCTCGCGGTACGACGGGCCAGCGACCAAGGGCGGCACCGCGTTCGCCCAGAATTGCTTGGCCTGCAGGTTGATCGCAAACTGGTCCGTGTCGGGCAAACCCTCCCAAGGCAACCGATCCTTGTTCAGGCTGGTGTAGGCGACCGTGCCCGTGCCCCACTGCTTCATGTTGCTCTGGCTCTCTGCGGCCCGAGCCGTGGATCGGACCGAGCCAATTGACGGAAGGATGATCCCGATCAGGATGACGATGATGCCGATGACCACCAGCACCTCGATCAAGGTGAAGGCGAACCGGCGCGCTCGGGTGACTGATCGCATGGGAGACCGGACTTTACCTCATGCGCGGCGTGGGAACGCTGGAAATCACGCTCAGGGGCAATCGCCCCGGCAGCAGGATGCGCCCGGAGCGATCGCACAGGCTTCGAGGCGAAGCGACATCGCAAGCACAAGGTCTGACGATCCCACCATGGGCCGCGAAGGTCCGAGAGCCGCAGCCACCCGACGCGTAGGCTGACGCACCTGATGGCGCCCGCCGATCCAGCGAACCTTCGCAGCGATGCCCGCACCGCACTCGGCGTGCTCGGGCGCTTTCTCATACTCGGCTGCATCGGTTTCGGAGGGCCGACGGCGCACATCGCTCTCTTCGAGCGTCAGCTTGTCGTTCGCCGGCGCTGGCTCGACCCAACGGCCTTCGCGAGCCTGCTCGCCCTGTCGATCGCCCTTCCAGGACCGAGCAGCAGCCAACTGGCCTTCGCGCTCGGACACCAGCGCGCAGGGATGCTGGGTGCACTGGCGGCCGCCGTCGGCTTCACGCTGCCGAGCATGCTGCTGATGACCGGTGCGGTCGTCGGACTCTCGTTTGCTGCCGATGCGCGCTCGGCTGGCTGGATGCTCGGGCTGCACGCGGCGGCTGCGGGTGTGGTGATGCTTGCGGTCATCGCGATGGCGCGGTCGCATCTGGTCGGTCCGGGCCGTGCTGCGATCGCCGCAGGTGCCACCATCGCCGCACTCGGATGCCATGCACCATGGCTGCCGATCGCGACGATCGTCCTGGCGGCGTGCCTCGGCCAGCTGCTGTCGCCCGATGCGCACCCACACGACGAAGCACCTTCGCTGCGACTGCCGTCGCGTGCAGCGACGGTGATGGCAGGCGTGCTCTTGGTCGCGCTGATCGCCGGCTCGTTCGTGCTCTCGATCCTGCCCGATCGCGGCGCACGGCTCGTGGCCGCGCTCATCCAGGCCGGCTCACTCGTGATCGGGGGCGGCCATGTCGTGCTGCCCTTGCTCGAGCGCAGCGTGGTCGATGCCGGCCTGCTCGATCAATCGCTCTTCGCCGGTGGGTATGCGCTGACCCAAGCCGTGCCTGGACCGCTCTTCTCGATCGCCTCGTTCCTCGGTGCGACGCACGGACTCCCCGGCGGCACGGCGTCACTGCTCGTCTGGAGCATCGTGTGCACCACCGCCTTGATGCTGCCGGGCATGCTGATGCTGCTTCTGGCCATGCGGGGCTGGCATGGGTTGGCGGCCTGGAGCGGTACCTCCCGCGCACTCTCCGGCGTGGCAGCCGCCGTGACGGGCCTGCTGGCCGCGGCGTGGATCGATCCGATCGCCACGACGCTGGACTGGCGCAGCAGCGTGACGGTGCCCGGCATCCTCATCATCGTGGCGTCCGTGCGGCTTCGCCTGCCCATCCCCCTGGCCATCGTGGGGTGCGCGGCGTGGGGATGGTTGATGGCTTCCTGAAGCGCACCTACTGTCCGCGCATGAACCTGACACGACTTGTCGTGACCGTCGTGGCTGCCGCCGTCATGCTGCAGCAGCCGGCCTGCACCGAAGTCAGCGGCACCGGCCGCAGCCAGTTCAACATCCTCTCGGTCGACGACGAGATCGACCTGGGCCAGCAGGCGTATGTCGTGGAACTCGAGGCGGCGAAGCAGGCCGGACATCGCCTCCTCACGGGCGGTTCCGAGCACGCCCGAGTGATGAATGTGAGTCGGCGCATCTTCGATGCCGCCAATCGCATGCACCCGGAGATCGCTCGGCGCTTCACCTGGGACATGACCGTCATCGATGATCCCAAGACCGTGAATGCATGGGCGCTGCCGGGTGGCAAGAGTGCGGTCTTCACGGGGCTCCTGCCGGTCACCAAGACCGATGCCCAGCTCGCGGTCGTGATCGGCCACGAGGCCGCCCACGCGATCGCGCGCCATGGTGGTGAGCGCGTGTCGCAGGAAGCGGTGCTGAACATCCTCGTTTCGGCCGGCTTCGAACTCTCCGAGGCCGACCCGGGAACGCAAGAGATCATCATGAACGCCCTGGGCCTTGGCGTGCTCGCCTTCAGCCGCAGCCAGGAGAGCGAGGCTGACCACCTCGGCCTGCTCATCACAGCCGATGCCGGCTTCGATCCGCGCGAGGCGATCCCGCTCTGGCAGAACATGGCCGCCGTCGGTGGCGAGGCTCCGCTGGAGTTCCTGAGCACGCACCCGAGCGAGAACACGCGCATCCAGCGGCTCAACGAGCTGATGCCCGAGGCGATGGCCGTCTGGCAGGCAGCCAAGGCCGCCGGGCGATGATCGCGGGTTGACGACGAGGTTGGACTGCAGAGGTCGGTGATGCCGGGCCAGACCGCTCAGGTCTGAGCGCGCTGCCACGCCACCACCTCGCGCACGATCGAACGCACCTCACGCACGGGTTGGGGCCCAAGCAGCGCACGGAGCTTGCCGAGGTCAGGGACGCGGCGACGCATGTCTTCGAAGCCCGAGCCGAAAGCCTCTTCATAGGGTTCGAGTTCGATCACACTCGTGCTGTGGGTTTCCTCGCGCACCATCGCGGCCAGCTCGAGCATCGTGATCTCAAGATCGCTTCCGAGGTTGAGCACCTGACCGTGCGTGGCCGGCGACGCGAGGATCGCCAGCAGGCTCTGCACGCTGTCGGCGACATGGTGGAAGCAGCGCGACTGCGTACCGTCACCATGCACGCGAATCGGTGTACCAGCGAGTGCGGCCTCGATGAACCGGGGCAGCACCATCCCGTACTCACCCCGCTGCCTCGGTCCCACCGTGTTGAAGAACCGGATCGCGGTCATCGGCAGCCTGTGCTCGGTGGCGTACGCGAGCGCCAGGAACTCATCCAGCGCCTTGCTGCACGCATAGCCCCAGCGACGCACGCTCGTGCGGCCGATCAGGATGTCGTCGTCCTCGTGCAAGGCGGTCTGGCTCGATGCAGCCGACATGAGCTTGCCGTAGACCTCGCTGGTGCTGGCAATCAGCGTGCGCACACCCAGCCGCGATGCGGCCTCAAGCACCACTTCCGTACCGCGCACGTTGTTCACGAGCGTCTCGACCGGCCGGTCGATGACCAGCTTGACGCCGACCGTGGCGGCCAGATGCACGATGACCTCGGCACCCTTGCATGCACGCGCGACCGTTGCCGGGTCGAGCACGCTGCCCTCGATCACCTTCACGCCCGGGCGCCCATCGAGTGCGGCAAGGTTGGCACGACGACCGGTCGAGAAGTCATCGAGCACCGTGACCGAATGACCACCGGCGACGAGTGCTTCGGCCAGATGGCTGCCGATGAAGCCGGCACCGCCCGTGATCACATGATGCATGCAGCGAAGCGTAGTGAGCGGGCCGCGACTTGTCGCGCACGGAAGCCCACGAGCGCATGAACCGATGGTGGCCAGTGCGGCCGGTCCATGACGATCAGCCCCAGCCCAGGACCACCACGCCCGCCAAGAGCACGCCCCCTGCGCCGAGCGCGGCGATCACGGCCAGGACGCCCCACGGCGACCAGCCCCTTCGCAACGCGCGATGCGTCAGGTGATCGGTGCCGCCGATCATCGGGTTCTGCCCCCGTGCCGTACGCGTCGCGCAGACGAACACGGTGTCGGCCATGAATGGCAGACCGAGCATGGCAGGCAGCACCCACGGCAGCCAAGGGCGCACCTGTTCGCTTTGGCCTCGACTGAGCTCGATGGCCACCAGAGCAGCCAACGCACCGAACAACAGCCCCATCGGCAGTGCGCCGGCATCGCCCAGGAAGATGCGCGCTCGCGGCCGGTTCCAGATCCAGAACGCTGCCATGGCGCCAGCGGCAGCACCGCTGATGGAGGCCACGCGCGGATCGCCCGTCACGAGCGCGATCCCGACGAATCCCGGGATCGCCGCGGTCGCGCACGCGCCATCCATGTTGTCGAGCATGTTGACGCTGTTGCAGAAGACCAGGCCCCACACGGCGATCACCGCCGCATCGGTGGTCGAGAGACCACGCGCATCGGCGAGCGCCCAGCCCACCGCCGCTGCAGCCAGGACTTGAAACAGGAGCTTCGTCCACGGCTTGAGGTGCCGCAGGTCATCGACGAGCCCGGTCACCGCCAGCATGAGCACGCCGGGAAGAATCGCCGCGACCAGCGACAGGTCCACCGCGCTCGGCATCGACGGCACGAACACGCAGGCCAGCAGCAGTGCGACAAGGACACACACGCCGCCATGCAGCGCGACTGGTTCACGATGCCAGCGATCCTCGCGGGGCTTGGCCATCCACCCCTTGGCCTGCGCCAGCCGACGCACGAACATCACCGCCGGCACACCCACGAGGAATGCGCATGCAGCGTGCACGAGCATGAAGCCGGACACGCTGACCGCGGGCGAGGTGGACTCCATCTGCATCGAGCCGATGCTATGCCGCACACGGCAGGATGGCGGCGCGCCGTACACTCGCAGCATGTGCGGCGTGGCGGGCTTCCTCGATCCGCGCGGGACGATCTCCGATCCCCGCTCGACGCTCGCTCGCATGGCAACGCTCTCGCGCCACCGCGGTCCCGATGCGTTCGGCCTGCACTGGGAGGGTGATGGCCTTGGCCTGGCCCACGCGCGGCTGGCGATCCTCGACCGAACGGCTGCGGGGGCACAGCCGATGGAGTCGCGGCAGAAGCGCTTCGTGATTGCCTACAACGGAGAGATCTACAACCACCTCGAGCTGAGGCGCGACCTTGGGGAGGGCATCTCCTGGCGTGGGACCTCGGACACCGAGACGATCCTTGCCTGCTTCGAGCGTTGGGGCGTTGCCGCCACGCTGCAGAGGCTGCGCGGCATGTTCGCGCTCGCGGCGTGGGAGTGCGGGCCGCGCGTTCTCTGGCTGGCACGAGATCCCGTGGGCAAGAAGCCCTTGAGCGTGGGTTGGCTCGGCGGCGTACTCGCCTTCGCCAGCGAACAGCATGCCCTGGCTGCGCTCCCGTCGTGGCCGCCGCCGATCGATCGGGAGGCGCTGGCCGCGTATGTGCGCTACCAGTGCGTGCCGTCGCCGCGCACGATCCACCAAGGCTTCGTCAAGCTGGCACCGGGTTCGCTGCTGCGCATCGGGCCCGAGGATGCCGAACGACCGGGCACGCTGCCCCCGGCGAGCGTCTACTGGGACCCTCGTGAACTCGCGGTCGACGGCGAACGGCATCGGCTCGTGGGGAGCGGTGACGATCTCGCTGCGATGCTTGGGTCGGCGCTCGAAGGCGCAGTCACCCGGCGACTCCTGAGCGATGTGCCGGTGGGAGCGTTTCTCTCCGGCGGCATCGACAGTGGCGTGGTCACGGCGCTCATGACCCGCGTGGCACCCTCGCGTGTGCGGACCTTCTCGATCGGCTTCGCCCAGTCGGAATACGACGAACGCCCGCTGGCGCGGCTGGTGGCCGAGCACCTCGGTACCGATCACGCCGACTGGCTCGTGGGTCCCAATGATGCGCTCGACGCGGCCATGGATGTAGGCGCGGTCTGGGACGAGCCCTTCGCCGATTCAAGCGCGATCCCGAGCCTGCTGCTCGCGCGTGCCGTGCGCTCGCAGGTCTCGGTCGTGCTCACGGGCGACGGAGGCGATGAACTCTTCGGCGGCTACCAGCGCTATCAGCACGCCCATCGGCTCTGGAGACGGGCGCAGGCACTGCCCTCTCCCGTTCGCAATGCCGTCGTAGCCGCGCTGGGTGCCCCGCCAGCCGAGTTCTGGAGCATCATCGGAGCGGTCCTGCCCAGTCGCATCCTGGGTGCACATCCCGCGCGTGCGATCCGTCGCGGCCGCCAGGCACTTGCCGCAGAGAGTGCCAATGCACTGCCCCGCAGCGTCATGAGCATCTCGGATGACGGGCCTGCGCTCATCCCTGATGTTCAGGAAGCTTCCACGCTCCTTGATCAATTCGACGCCGTGCCGCAGCTCGACACCTTCGAGGCACGCTTCATGCTGGCCGACCTGATGACCTACCTGCCGGATGACCTGCTCGTGAAGGTCGACCGTGCCTGCATGAGCGTCGGGCTCGAGGCCCGCTGCCCGATGCTCGACCGCGATGTGGTGGCCCTGAGCATGCGGATGCCGCCGCACGAACGGCTCGGTCCGGGTGGCACGAAGCTCGTGCTTCGACGGCTTGCGGGGAAGCTTCTCCCCGAACCCGTGCTGCGCGCTCCCAAGCGTGGCTTCGCCGTGCCGATGGCTTCGTGGATGTCCGGCCCGCTGCGTCACTGGGCCGGCGACATGCTGAGCGATGCCACGACCGCACGATGCGGGCTCTTCGATGCCCGCGCGGTGCGCTCGATCGCTTCGCGTCTGGCCACAAGCGAGCCGGATGTGGCGAGCACCGCGTGGACGATCGCGACGGCGCATTCGTGGGTGATCCACGCCCGTCGCCTCGTGCGCACGCAGGTCGATACGCTGCGCGCATGAGCGCTGGAAGGATCCTCGTGACTGGGGCCGCAGGCTTCATCGGGAGCCATGTGGCGCATCTCCTCTTGGACCGCGGCGACCGCGTGGTCGGCCTTGACAACCTGAACGACTACTACGACCCCACGCTGAAGGAGGCCCGGCTCGCGCGGCTCGCTCCCCGTTCGGGCTTCTCCTTCGAGCGCGTGGATGTGGCCGACGCGGCCGCACTCACGCGGGTCTTCAAGGACCACGCCATCGACCGCGTCGTGCACCTGGCCGCGCAGGCCGGCGTGCGCTACTCGATGGTCAATCCCATGGCCTATGTCGAAGCCAATCTGACGGGCTTCACCAACATCCTCGAACGATGCCGCCACGGCGGCGTGCGGCATCTGGTGTACGCCAGCACGAGCAGCGTCTACGGCTCGAACACCGACATGCCCTTCCGCGTGGGGCAGTCCTGCGATCACCCGCTCTCCTTCTATGCCGCCACGAAGAAGGCCAACGAGCTGATGGCGCACACCTATGCGGCGCTGTTCGGCTTGCCGTGCACGGGGCTGCGATTCTTCACGGTCTATGGTCCGTGGGGCCGGCCGGACATGGCGCTCTTCCTCTTCACGAAGGCGATCCTCGCCGGCGAGCCGATCAAGGTCTTCAATCACGGCCATCACAAGAGGGACTTCACCTACATCGATGACATCGCCGGCGGCGTCGTCGCTTCGCTCGACCATGTCGCGCAGCCGAACCCGCAGTGGAGCGGTGCGCACCCCGATCCGGCGACGAGCAACATGCCGTGGCGGCTCTTCAACATCGGCAACGGCACGCCGGTCGAACTCTCCCGCTACATCGAACTCATCGAGGAGAACCTGGGCCGCAAGGCCACGCGCGAATTGCTGCCGATGCAACCCGGCGATGTCCCCGACACCTGCGCCGACACGACCAGCCTGACGCAGGCGACCGGCTACCGCCCGGGCACGCCGGTCGAGGTCGGCGTGAAGCGCTTCATCGACTGGTACTGCGAGTACTACAAGGTCAAGCGCTGATCACGGCAGCGGGCGCGACCACCCGACGAGCAGGTCCTGCTCCACGCCCACGGTGCTCGTGGGGATGGGTGGCAATCCAAGGAGCCACAGTGCACAGTTGCCGGCATCGGCGTTGCGGATCGGTGAGCCGCCGGTCGCCGTCATGCGCTCGGTCGGCGCAGGCCGTGTGCGTGAAGGGCTGATCGCGTAGAGATCGACGGGCTCACCATCACCACCCCACACGACGAACGGGATGCGGAAGTTCAACGGCGATTCCGGGACCGTGTGTGAGGATGGCGGCGCCCCACCGCCGTGGTCCGATGTCATCACGATCGCGGTGCGGCCGCGCAAAGCTGGATTCGCCTCGATGTGCCGCACCAACCGGTCAACGAGCGCATCCATCCGATCGACGCAGGCGAGGTACAGCGAACCGGGCGTCATGTCCCAGGCGCGGACATGCCCCGTCACATCCGTGTCGGCAAGGTGGATGAACGACAGCGACCGTCGACCTTGCGCGGCCGCATCGTCGAGGAACGCCATGATCTTGCGGATCACGCCCTCGCCGCGCAGGGCGAAGCCCACGAGATCGATCTTGCGCGTGCCATCGTCAGCCCCGGTGGCGTCCGGTCGCCCTTGCTCCTCGCGGAAACTGTTGTCGAACAGGATGAACTTGCCCTTGCTGGCCAGCATGGCGGTCATCAGGCCATGGTCATGCGCCACATCCCACATGCTCGGGACATACGAGCCATGTGCCGCATGCAGCGTGCCCCCCTCGGCAATCGTGGGCAGCAGGACATTGGGCAGCCAATTGTGACCCTGTGGTCCCCTGAAGAGCCTGCCCGTCACCATGCCGACATGGTTGGGCAGGGTGACGGTGCTGTCCGGATCGGTGCGTGCCTCGAGGGTGTGGGGGCCCTTCAAGAGGGCAGTGAATCCAGCACGACCGAGGTCCAACGCATGCGCCACCGCATCCGGCCGCAGGCCATCGATGCTCAGGACCACGACATGATCGAACGGCCGCGCGATCGATGCTGCACCGAGGGGTGCCGTGGAGTCCTCCGGTGCGGACTCGACCGGCTCTGTCGTGAAGAAGACCCTGAGCACGATCCACGCCACGGTGACGGCGAGCGCGGCGATGAACATCACAGCACCGACGGCACGACCCGAGATCCGTTGTGGCTGCGCTTGCATCGGCCTGATCCTAGGAGCGCACACCCCGCAGCGGTGAAGGCTTCATGAAGCCGCTCGCCAGCGTGGACCCACGAACACGAGTTGGCCGATGATCGCCAAGATCGCGAAGGTGACCTGCCCGACGATGACGGCCCGGACGACGCCATCCAAGCCGGCCGAAGGTGCCTCGAGGATGCAGCCGCCGATCGTGATGGCTGCCAGGCCGATCCAGCACACGGTGCGCCAGCGCACTTCGGTCGGCGTGGTGTGGTGCGCCGCAAGCCCGACCGCAAGGCACCAGACCGGGAACGCCAGCGCCAGCAGGCGTGCGGGTGCGATGGCGCCCTGCTGCTCTGGCCCAAAGACCAGCGGAATCGCCCACGGCAGCGCGATCCACGCAGCGATCGAGCAGGCCACCGACAAGGCCACGACCCACGCGAGCACGCGCGGCGCCGCGCGCGCAAGGCGGGCCGGATCGCTGTTGCCCCACAGGAAGTAGCGGGGCGCGAAGACCCGAGCGAAGACCGCGCTCGGCAAGAGGTGCATCGCCGTCACGATGTTCATGGCCACCGAGAAGAATCCGGCCTCCTCGACGAGCTTCGCCGAACCCAGCGCGATCGTGCCCACCTGCAGCACCGCCAGGTAGGCCAGCCCCTGCACCGCAAAGGGGAACGACCGGGCCAGCGCAGCCCCCGGGCCCGGCGCACTGACCATGGGTTCATGGAGCGGCACATCGTCGCGCGGTGGATCGCGGCGGAGCCGAAGGATCCAGCGCATCCCGATCATGCTCGTGATGGCGGTGCCCAGGACGAGCGTGATGACGAGGGGGCCACCCACGGCGCGCGTGCCGTCGCTGCGCCAGAGCACCAACGCCGCCACACCGACCGCCGCCATCCGCACGATGTAGGGGGCGAGCTGCCAGAGCGCCACACGCACGAAGCGCCCGCGGAGCATCGGCTCGGCGATTGCGTTGTCGGCCGGCGCACCGAGGGCGACCGCCACCGCCATCACGATGGCCACTTCCCCGGCATCACCCGAGGGCGCGAAGGCCATCGCCCAGCCCACCATGCAGAGCAGGGCCAACCCCGCGGTGCTGGCCATGGCACCCAGCCCCGGCACGATCCACACCGATGCGGCGCGGCCGTGGCGACCGAAGGCCTGCAGCCACATTTCACTCACACCCCCCTGCGCCACGGGCGCCACGAGCCGGCTGACTGCAAAAACGGTCATGAAGGTGCCGAACGCGGCCGCATCGAGCGTCCGGGCAAGAGTGATCGAGAACGCAAAGGCGAGCAGCGCGCTCGCCAGCGAGGCAGACCACACGACGGCAACCTCGGCAGGTGCGCGCATCCGGCCATCGTAGGGTCGATGTCGAGCGCCGTACGATCAGCACATGGCTCGAGTCGCGATTCTGACTGGGTTTGCACCAACCCTGCCGCTCTTCAGGGCGCCGTTGATCGGCATGCTGCGTGCCCAAGGCCATGAGGTCGTCGTGGCTGCACCGGCGATCGATCCTTGGGTCCGCGAGCGCATGCAGGATGCTGGTGCCGAGGTCGTGGAGCTCGACTACGCACGGCGCAGCATGAATCCACTGGCCGAGCGAGGCGTCCGCCGCGAGTTCGATCGCTTCATGCACAACCAGCGACCGACCCATGTGCTGGCCGGCACGATCAAGGCCGTCTGCCATGGCATGCCGGCAGCCGCCAGCGCTGGCGTCGCCGTGCGCGTGGCGATGATCACTGGCGTCGGCAGCGTCTTCGTGCGCCGTGGCCTGCGTTGGTGGATCGCGCGTACGGCCGCGAGCGCGCTCTATCGCCGCGCGTTGACGCAGGCCACGCATGTCATCTTCCACAATCCCGATGACCGCGACGACTTCGCGCGATGGGGGCTGCTCGCGCGCGGCGTGCCCGTGACCGTCACCGCCGGCAGTGGCGTCGATCTTCTCCACCATGCCGCGCAGCCGACCAACCCGGGTGGTGGCATCCTCTTCGCCAGCCGCTTCATGACCGACAAGGGCTTTGACGAGTTCCTGCAGGCGGCCGAATTCCTCCACCGCGCGCAGCCGTCGATCCCGATCCGGATCGCAGGATTCGGCGATGGCAAGGAGGGTGCTGAGTTCGAGAGGCGCGTGGCCGATGGCGCTCGGGGCGGTGTCTGGGAATCGGTGGGTCATCGCCACGACATCCGGCCCGATCTGGCGTGGTGCCGCGTGTTCGTCCTGCCGAGCTGGCGTGAGGGCACGCCGCACAGCGTGCTCGAAGCGATGGCCGCGGGCCGTGCGGTCGTCACGAACAATGTGCCTGGTTGCAGGCAGTGCGTGGAGGATGGCGTCACGGGGCTGCTCGTCGAGCGCGGCGATGTGGCTGGCCTGGTGCGCGCGATGCAGTCTCTGATGCAGGATCATGCACGGACGGACGCGATGGGCCAGGCTGCGCGAACGCGCGCTGAGCGGCACTTCGATGCCCGCGTCGTGGCGCAACAGACCCTCGCCACGATGGGGCTGGGGTGAGGGTCGAGACCTTGCCGCAATGGGCCCCCCCGGACTCGAACCGGGATGCCGTGTAACCGGCGAGGGATTTTAAGTCCCCTGCGTCTGCCAATTCCGCCAAGGGCCCAGCGCGCGCAGGCTACCGCGACTCAGTGCAGGAGCTGTGGCAATTCGTGCTCGACCCATGCGCGGATCTCGTCACGCACGCGTCGATAGTGCCGCATGGCCTCGTCATCGTCGCGTGCGCCCTGCGCCAGTTGCGGAGGATCATCGAAGGGGACATGCAGGCGGCGCACCGCGCCCGGAATCGCTGGGCATGCCTCCTCTGCGCTCGAGCAGACGGTCACGGCCACATCGAGCTTGCCGGGCAGCTCGCCTACGGTCTTGCTGGCGTGGCCGCTGATGTCGATGCCGACTTCCGCCATCGCGCGCACCGCCAGCGGATTCAAGGTGCTCGCTCGGATGCCAGCGCTGAACACATCGAGCCGCTCTCCGTGCAGCGCGCGCACCCAGCCTTCGGCCATCTGGCTCCGGCAGCTGTTGGCGGTGCAGACGAATGCCACCTGGTGGCGGTAGGTCTCACCGATGTCCTCGGCCCAAAGACCGGGCTTCTCGCGCTGCAACCGGTGCATGAGTTCCACGCAGCGTGGATCATCGAGCACCAGGACCTCGGCGCCGGCCTCGGCAAGCCAATGCTCGGCGCCCATGAAGGTGCGATGCTCGCCGATCACGACGCGCGGAAACTTGTAGAGCACCGCCGTGCCGGTGCACATCGGGCAGGGGCTCAGCGTGCTCACGAGCGTGAGTTCGGACCAGTCCTTGCGGCGACCGGCATTGCGGATGCAGTCCATCTCGGCGTGCAGGATCGGATCACCGGACTGCACGCGCTGGTTGTGGCCGCGTGCCACGATCATGCCGTCGGCGCGTGCCAGCACGCTGCCGATCGGGATCCCGCCTTCGCTCCAGCCCTTCTCGGCCTGCTCGATGGCGGCGTCCATCAGTCGCAGGGCGGTGGTTCGATCGATCGTCACGGCATGGTCCTTTCCGGCCAAGGGCCGATCGACGGGTACCGTAATGCGCCATGCCCACCGTTGCCATGCTGTTCGCCGCACTCGCGCTCACAACCGGTGATGGACCGTTTCCACCGGGCCTTCGCCTGAACGACATCCAGGTGATCGGGACGCACAACTCCTATCACATCGCCCCACCCACGGGTCTGTATGCACTCTTTGCCGAGCGGGCCCGCGCGTGGCAGTACACGCATGCCCCGCTGCGCACGCAGTTGAGCGACCAGAACATCCGTGCGCTCGAATTCGATGTGCACCACGACCCACAGGGCGGCCTCTTCCGCAACCCGCTCTTCGGGCACGGCTCGTCGGCGCTCTTGAAGCAGCCTGGGTTCAAGGTGTTCCACATTCCCTCGGTCGATCAAGGCACACGCTGCGTGCTCCTGAAGGACGCCCTGACGCAGGTCGCCGCGTGGAGCGACGAGCACCCCGGCCATGTACCGATCCTGATCCAGCTCGAACTCAAGGAGTCAGGCTACGAAGGTCCCGGCGGCTACCGCATCGATCCGCCGCCGCCCTTCGATGCCGCTGCGCTCGATGCACTCGATGCCCTGATCCGCGACACGATCGGCGCACGGCGGCTCATCACGCCCGATCTCGTGCGCGGCGATGCGGCCACGCTTGAAGAAGCCGTGACCACCCGCGGGTGGCCCGAACTCACCCACGCAGCGGGGCGCGTGATGATCATCCTCGAGTGCGGCAGCCGAGCACGGACGACCTATCTCCAAGGCAGGCCGAGTTGCCAGGGCCGCCCGTGCTTCGTCGATGCGCCCGCCGGAACGCCGGCCGCCGGCTATCTGGTGCTGAATGATCCGGTCGGCGGGGGCGAGAGGATCAAGGACCTGGTCCGCCGTGGCTACATGGTGCGCACCCGCGCCGACGCCAACCTGCGCGAGGTGCGCGCGAACGATCCGACCCGCCGCGAAGCTGCCTTGGCGAGCGGTGCCACTGTCATCAGCACCGACGCTCCCGTGCCGTGCAGCGATCTGGGGAGCGCGTATGTGTGCGGGCTGCCCGAGGGTGGTTGCTGGCGCCGCTCGCCGCGTGCACCTGAGCGCACGACGGGGGGACCAACTCCCGCCGCATCACCCCCGCCTCGCCCCTGATCTCACTCACGCGGCCGTCTTCCCGATCACGCCCAGCAAGGAGCCACCATGAGCACATCACCAGCATCGAGCGAACCAACGGTCATGACCGTTCCAGTCCAACACGGCATGTTCTGTTGGTTCGAGCACCACAGCGATGCACCGGAGCGCGCCATCGAGTACTGGACCGCCCTCGTGGGGGGAGAGGGGGTCGCCGTGCCCCTGCCCTGCGGCAACACGATGCACCTGATGAACTCCGGACAGCACCATCGCTGGTCGCTGCGCGCTCTGGCGGGTTGCCAGGCGCTCCTCATCGAGCGCGGGCCGCACTGGCTCCCCTTCGTCGCGGTCAATGACACCGACGCGGCCTACGCGCGCGCCCTCGAACACGGCGCCCGCAGCGTGGACGCACCAAACTCCAACGGCTTGGGCCGAGGGGCGATCATCGAGGACCCACTGGGAGCGGCACTTGGCCTCTTCACGGCTGCACCCGGTGCGACCGATGGCGTGAACCCGCACGGGCACGGCTTCATGGCCTGGTGCGAACTGGTCACGCCCGATCCCAAGGCGAGCGCGGCATTCTTGGCGCATGTGCTGGGCTGGACCTGCACCGAGCAGGACATGGGCGCCTTCACCGTCACGATCGCAAGCTCGAACGGCCACCCCGTCGCCAGCCTGTGGAAGCGGTCTGCCGACGATGCGCACCCGTGGAAGCGCGCACGCTGGTACCCGTATGTGCAAGTGAATGCGATCGAACCGGCCGCCGCGCGGGCGAAGGCACTTGGCGCGATGCTCCCCTGTGACACCATGCCGATTCCGGGTGTGGGCCGATGGCAACCCACCTACGACCCGGCGGGCTGCGAAACCGCGCTCTTCGAGCCGGCCATGAGCGCGCCCAAGGGTGCCTGATTTTCATGGCCCACTGAAACAGCTGGCTTTCCTGCCAATCCGGCTTGTGCCTTTCTTCACAAACCAGTGATTTCAGCGTGAAATCGCGTCTTCTGTGGCTGGACAACGGTATTTGACGGGAATTTTATTGGTTCGGACCAATCTGCACCGATCCAACCCGTGCAGTCATGGAAGGCGCACCGTGCGCTGGCTGCACTCTCACCACACTGCACAGGAGGCAGTCACATGAAGGCGTTCGACACTATCAAGAGCTGGACCAGCGAATTCATCGACATCGCGATGCTGTTCATCGCCGTGGGCGTGCTTGCCCAGATCATCTTCGGCAAGGGCAACACATGGTTCTTCGGGAACATCACCGACAACCTCATGAGTTTCATTTCGAGCATGGGCAACAACGGTCTTGTCGGCCTGATCACGCTGGCGGTCATCCTGGCCGTCTTCGGCAAGCGCTCGACGGCCTGATTCTCGGTCCATTCTCCTTCTCGAATCACTGGCGACTCGGCCGGGCCCCTGCCCGGCCGTTCGCTTTTTTGGGGGTGCCAGCCGATTGCGTGTAGGATCCTCCGCGTCCGCCTCCAAGGGAACCACCATGACCACCCGCACTGCCATCGTGTCGCTCCTCACCCTCGCCCTTGCCTGCATGCCGACGATGGCACAGTCCGAGGGCAGCCCCGGCACCCCGGCCGGTGACCTTGGCGGCGGTCGGCTGGCAGCCGGCAGCAAGGCCCCTGCGCTGAGCGTGGACGAGATCATCAAGGGCAAGCCGGTCGAGGGCCTGCAGGAAGGCACCGCCTATGTCGTCGAGTTCTGGGCGACCTGGTGCCCACCCTGCGTGACGAGCATCCCCCACCTCACCAAGCTCCAGAAGAAGCACAAGAACATCGTGGTCTTGGGGGTCGCCGGGTCCGAGCGCGCCGGCAAGGATCCGCTCGAGGCCTTCGTCAAGAAGCAGGGCTCCAAGATGGCCTACACCGTCGCCTACGACAGCGATCGCTCGATGTCCGCTGCATGGATGACGCCCGCCGGCCAGAACGGCATTCCCTGTGCCTTCGTCGTCGACACCAAGGGCATGATCAGCTGGATCGGCAACCCGCACGACAAGGCCTTCGATGCCGAGGTCGCCAAGGTCGCCAAGGGCAGCAAACTCCCCAAGTCGGACAAGGGTGGATCCCAGAACAAGAAGGGCGGCGGGGCTGACGATGCCGCCAAGACCGACGATCAGCCCAAGGGCGACGACGCATCCAAGGGCGCTTCCGGCTCAGACGGTGCCAAGACCGGCAACTGACCGCTTGCGCATTTCGCACGGTGCGGCGAACATCCGCGCATGATGACCCACCGCGCGCTCCTCCTGTGCATCACCTCGTTCCTCGCTTGCATCCTGCCGGCGTGCCAGTCGGTACCGACTGCCGAGGAACGCTCGGCTGAACGCTCGAAGATCGACGCCGAGCGCGAGGTCGTCCTGCAGAAGCTCTACGCGATCTATCCCGACACCAAGAAGCAGATGGAGGAGGCCTACGGTTCGGCGGTCTTCTCTGGCACCAACATCTTCGTGATCTTCGGTGGCGGCTCCGGTGCCGAGGGCGTGGCGACGGACAAGGCCGGCAAGAAGACCTACATGTCGATGAGCGAAGCGAGCGCCGGCATCGGTCTCGGCGGCAAGGGGTTCTACATCGTCTGCCTCTTCAACAACGATCTCGACTACCGCAACTTCACGGAGAAGGGCTGGAGCTTCAACGCGCGTGCGGATGCCGCAGCCAAGGGCAAGGACGGCGGCGAGGCCGGCAGCGCGTCCAACACCAGTGGTGTCTGGAAGTACTACGAGATCACCAAGGATGGGTTGCTGCTGCAGGCCGCCGTCGGCGTCCGCAAGTTCTGGCCCAACAAGCAGCTCAACGACTGAATGCGGCAGGTGTAGCCTTTGGGAGTGCCGGCGGCACCAACCATTCGGGTCCATGTCGCGTGGAGTGATCGTTCGCGGTCAGTCCTGCTCGCGCCCAACCAGACGGCCGTGATCGGTCGCGACACGACCTCGACGATCTGCATTCCGGTCGCCACGGTCTCGCGCCAGCACATCAGGCTGGAATGCCGTGCCGATGAGTGGAGCGCGACGGACCTGGGCAGCCGTGCCGGCACGCGTCGTCAGGGCCTGCCGCTTCCATCGCAGTCCCCAGTGGTGCTCTTCGATGGCGACCAGCTCTCCCTCGGGCCGGGCGTCATGGTGGTGATCGAGTTCACTGCTCCCGCCGGCACCACGATGCTGCGCACGCTCGAGGACAGTGGCGAGAGTCCTGCACGCATCTCCGCTGCCAATCCTGCTGAGCTCCTCGAGCATGTGCTGAAGGCCTCGCGCGCCATCGGGCAGGCCTCGACCGAACGCGACATCTGGCTGAACGCCGCACGAGCGCTGGCCGAGGCCCGCGGGCTGGGAATCGCCACCGCAGCCGCCATCCAGGCCAAGGATGCCGTGCGAGTCGCGGTGCTTGCGCACCACGGTGACCGAGATGCCACCTTCAGCCGCCGCGCCATCGAGCAATCATTGCGTACGCCCGATGAGACCGCCATCTTCGAGCGCTCGGCGGAAGGCGCCGCGGGCGCAACGCTCATGAGCGATTCGGAGTTCGTGGCATGCCATGCCACGATGCTCGCGAGCGACGAAGGAACCAACCTGCTGTATGCCGAGGGACGGCACTCGCTCGGCTCCGCCCGTACGCACTTCGCGCACTTCGTCGAGATTGTCGCGCAGCTTGCCTCGCAGGCCGTCATGCAGTTGCGCCGCGCGCGCTTCAGCCGATATGTCTCGCCAAGCATCGCCGCGCTCCTGGCGCGCGAGGGCACGGACACCCTCGAACAAGTCCCGCAGTGGCAGCAGGCCGCATGCCTCTTCCTCGACATGCAGGGCTTCAGTTCGCTCGTCGATGTCCCCAACGATCAGGTCGGCTCGGTCCACCAGCGCATGCGCGGCTACATGGATGAGCTGACGAAGGCGATCTTCGACGAGCAAGGCATGGTGGTCGAGTTCACGGGTGACGGCGTCTTTGCCGCCTTCGGTGTGCCGACCGCGCATGATGACCACATCGCGGCATCGATCCGCGCGGCATTGGCTGCCAAGCGGATCGTGCCCGACTCACGCCTGGGGCTTGATGCCGGAGCGTGCCTGTTCGGGCCGATGGGGGCACGCCTGCACGCGAAGCTCGGCCTGTTCGGCACCGTCGTGAACCGCGCGAGCAGGCTCGAGCAGCTCGGTCGTGCCGAGCGCATGGATGCCGGGATCCTTTGCACGCGCACCATGGCCACCAACGCCGGTGCGCAGGCTGCCGCGCAGTTCCTGCGCGTAGGGATGGTGGTCCCAAGGGGGCTGCAGGATGCCGTTGAAGTCTTCGAGGCGGTGCCGCTCGGCACACTGCCCGCAGACAAGGCCAACACACTCGCGGCACTCTCGATGCAGCTCGAGGAGCCACGCGGCCACCAACGCCGGTGCGCAGGCTGCCGCGCAGTTCCTGCGCGTAGGGATGGTGGTCCCAAAGGGGCTGCAGGACGCCGTTGAAGTCTTCGAGGCGGTGCCGCTCGGCACACTGCCCGCAGACAAGGCCAACACACTCGCGGCACTCTCGATGCAGCTCGAGGAGGCACGCGACACCATGGCGCTCCTGGCCGTGGCCCATTCGGCACAGCAAGTCGCGGGCTCTCACCGCCGATTCGCCTGGCTCGCCCGGACCGCCACCTCGATGCTGCAGAACCCGGGAGCGTGGGACGGCATGCACCGGCCCAGCAAGTAGTGCCATGTCAAGTGGGCGTGGCTTCGCGAACCAGTGCGGCCACGCGCCGTGGAAGTCCATCACGCGACAGATGCTCGACCGGATTCCCGCCCACGAGCACCATCGCGCGCTCTGTCGCCCACGCCAAGTCGTTCGCGACGATCGCATCGGCGCGTGAATGGCGCATGCTGGCTCGCGCAATCGCCTCGAGTTCGGCATCGGTCCTTCCGACCGTGAGCTTGAACTTGATGAGCGTGCCGGTGAAGCCCCACGGCGTGCGGATCAGATCGACGAGTTTCGGCGCCTTGACGAGCGTGACCACGAGCCGTTCATGCTCGCTGGGGATCTTTCCACCGGCATCGAGCGCACGGCCCGATCCATCACCCACGCTCTCGACGAGGTAATCGCTCACGGCGGCGCTGTGGACGATTGCGCTGGGCCATCGCTCCTGGGCGATCGATGCCTGCATCAGATCGCGAAGCTCGTCGAAGGTGGTGTAGCCCCACACCTCGACCGATGTGGGCAGCCCCCACTCCTGGGCACGGTGCGGCGCGCTGGTCAGGAGCCGTACCCGGGTTCCCGGCAGTGCAGCGATCGCCGCGGCGACTTGCGTTCCGGTACGCCCGGTGAACACATTGGTGATCGCCCGGACCCGGTCGATCGGGACCTGCGTTGCACCGGCGGTCACCAGCACGCGCAGGCTCACAAGGCCCGCTCCACCAGGTCGCGCGTGATCGAGCGAAGGTCGGGGCACCCCGCGAGCGCCATGGCCTGGCTCGTCTCGGCGTGCATGATCTCGAGGACGCGGCGCACGCCAGCCTCGCCGTGCACCGCCAAGCCCCAGAGCATCGGCCGACCGATCAGGGTGCCATCCGCGCCAAGCGCCAGCGCGCGCAGCACATCCACGCCGCGTCGGATCCCACCATCGACGAGCACGACTCCATCGGTGCGCTCACCCTTGGTGGCCTGCACACAGCGCTCGAGCACGTCGGCCGTCGCGGGTGCACCATCGAGCTGACGCCCACCGTGATTGCTCACGATCACACCCTGCATGCCCGAACGCATCGCACGCACGCAGTCATCCGGCCGCACGATGCCCTTCAGCACGATCGGCAGGTCAGTCTGCCCACGAAGCCACTCAAGGTCCTTCCAGCAGAGCGCCGGATCGATGAGCCACGAGAGTGCTTCGCCCAGACCACGGCCGGTGTGACCGGTCGGACCGCCCGGTCGAACGAGGTTCACGACCGAGAGATGCGCCGGCACATGGAAGTGGTTGCGCACATCGCGCTCGCGGGTGCCCCAGACCGGTGCATCGACGGTCAGCGCGATCGCGCGGCAGCCTGCGCGCACCGACCGTGCGACGAACTCGCGCACGAAGCCCCGGTCCTGGCCGACATAGAGCTGCAACCAGCATTCGCCGCCGACGGCGCAGATGTCCTCGACGCTGGTGGTCGAGAGGCTGCTGATCGCCATCGGGACCCCCGCCGCCTTGGCCGCACGCGCGGTGGCGAGTTCGCCATCGGGGTGCGCCATGCGCTGCAAGGCCGTGGGCGCGACCATCGTGGGCATCGACCAGCGGGATGAGAGGATCGTGGTCGACAGATCGCGCGTGGCGACATTGACCAGCACGCGGTAGTGCACGAGCCAGCGCGCCCACGCCGCACGATTGGCAGCGAGCGTGCCTTCGTCACCCGAACCGGATCGGTAGTAGTCGTGCGCCAGACGCTCCAGCGACTCGGGCGCAGCGCGCTCGTAATCGCCCAAGGTCACCATGTCCTGCGGTTCGTGCTTCACGCCGGTGAGTCTATGCGCGGGGTGCGTTGGATCATGTGCGCCCGGCCGTGACCGGGGCGCATGGCGCATCGATGCTCCTGCGCACCCATCCGGTCCTCAGCGCACCGAGCGCACGGTCGCGGCGATCGAGGCTGGATCGGCCATGCCGCCCATGCCGTAGGTGCCGCACGCGAGCGTCTTCTCGATCGGGTCGATCACGACCAGCCTCGGCTGATCCGCACGCAACTGCCCAAGCTGGCGGGTGGTCACCGGATGCTCCCACATGCGCGTATTCATCGCCGGTGCGATCACCATCGGCCGGTCGCGGTGCCATGCACGCACGATGCACGAGAGCATGCTGTCGCATCGGCCGAGGGCCATGTCCGCCAGCAGGTTCGCCGAAAGCGGCGCGATGACGAGGACATCCGCCCAGTCGGCGAGATCGATGTGCGGCACGGGATCGCCGCGCTGCCACTCGAGTGGCCACTCATCCTTGTCTTCCCAGGTCTTGACGCCGAGCTGGTTGACCCGCGTGAAGTTCCAGGCATGCGGCGTCGCCACGACCTGGACCTCATGGCCATCGGCAACCAAGGCCGCGACGAGTTCGGGTGCCTTGATCGTGGCCACGCTGCCGGTGATGCCCAGGAGGACCTTCATGCGATAGGGCGATTCTAGGAACACTGGCGGAGCCCGCTCGGACGGGCTGAGGCATCGAGGAGTGGAGATCGCACCCTGCGCACCGCCCCGGTATCGTTGGGGACCCCTATCCGCCGAGGAGCCACCATGTCGATCACCCGCCGCGACTTCATCGTCACATCCGCAGCCCTCGGGGCTGCCGGCTATGCATCGCCCTTCGCGATCGGCAGCCCCAACGAGCCATCGAAGATGCTGAACATCGGCCTCATCGGTGCCGGCGGCCGTGGCTCGGGCGCGGCCAACGACAGCCTGACCACCAACGCCAATGTGCGTCTGGTCGCGATGGCCGATGTGGATCCGGCCAAGGCCATGGCCGCGCGCGATGGCCTGAAGAAGGCGCACAGCGACCGCGTGTCGGTCGACGATGCACGCATCTACGGCGGACTCGATGGCTTCATGAAGGTCATCAACGATCCGACCATCGACCTCGTGATCCTGACCACGAGCCCCGGCTTCCGCCCCAGTCACATCAAGGCGGCCGTCGAGGCGAAGAAGCATGTGTTCGCCGAGAAGCCCGTCTGCACCGACAGCGCCGGCTACCGCACATGCTGCGAGGCGCATGACTTGGCGCTCAAGCAAGGCACCGCAATCGTCACCGGCACCCAGTACCGGCGCCAGCCGAGCTTCATGGAGGCGATCAAGAACATCAAGGAGAAGGGCATGATCGGCGAGCCGATCTCGATGACCGCGCGCTACGCAGCCAGCGAGATCTGGTACCGCGACCGGCTGCCGGGCCAGTCCGATGCCGACTACCAGATCATGAACTGGATGCACTTCATCTGGGCCAGCGGCGACCAGATCGTGGAGCAAGCGGTGCACAACATCGATGTGGTGCACTGGATGTTCGGCACCCCCCGCTCGGCCTTCGCGGTCGGCAGTCGCTGGCACCGCCCTGCCGACAGCGAGATGTGGGACAGTTTCAAGGTCGACTACCAGTTCGACGGCGGCCGGCTCTGCTCCTTCACCGGTCGCCACTGGCCCAAGGCGACCGGCGACTTCGACAATGTGGTCTACGGCAGCGAGGGCATCGCGCAGATCAAGGCCTTCTCGAACGGCAGCATCATCAGCGATCGCAATGGCAAGGAACTCTGGCGCATGAAGGGCGACATCGGCGCTGCGTACCGCCAGGAGCACAAGGACCTCGTCGACTCGATCGTGGCCGGCAAGCCCATCGTCGAGTTGCGCCAGACCGCCGAGAGCAGCCTGATGGCCGTCATGGGTCGCGAGGCCGCGTACACCGGGCGAACGGTCGGATGGGAGGAGATCACCAGCGCGAAGCTCGACCTCTTCCCACACGACATCACCAAGGGCGTCGTGGCCAAGCCGTTCGTGCGCATCCCGGGCGAGTACGAGCTGGCTTGATCCGCCGGGGCCCCGGAGCGCAGCGCAGTGCCACGGCAGCCCGATGCGTTGCCGAAGGGTGCGCCTTTCGGACCTAGCGCGTGCGCCGATGCATCCTGAAGCCCAGACGCTTGGCCATCGCGCCGTGATGTCGCATCAGGCGACGCTGCATCATGACGAGTCCGGCCGGCTTGAGCGGCTGGCGCTGCAATTCAAGCAGGAGCGCCATCTCGAAGAGCGTGCTCTCGCTCCAGTCGACCTCGTCCAGGAAGCCACTCACCGCCACCGCACGGGTCGTTTGCAGGAAACGCTGGATCCGCGCGCGCGGCAGGTCGATGGTGCGGCAGCCGCCGAAGTGGATCATTCGACCGCTGCACTGGCCCGCGAGCCGATGCTCAAGATCGTCGAAGTCCATCTTCTCGTCGCGGCGACGCACATCGCCCGGCAGGAGCAGTCCGCGGCGCGTATGGATCGAGAGCCACAGGATGGGAAAATCGCTGTGTGCCTGCTGCAGCCACTTGCGCAGGTAGTGCTCGAGCTCGGCGCGCGTGGCCACATCGCGGTGGATGAAGGGCACTCGGTAATCACTGGAGCGCAGGAATTCCAGTGCCGGGCGCACCGACACCGACGAGCGCAGCCCGAACCATTCGGCCTCGAGGCAAAAGATGCCCTGGCGCCAGATGAACACGGCCCGATGCTAGCGAGGCACCCAGCCGTGCGTCAGCGGTCCCACACCACGCGCACTTCGACGCCATCGGCCAGTGCGGGCCTGAGCAGCGACTGCAGCAGCTGTTCGATGCGGGGTGCGCACTCGGCCTCGATCTCCTTCACATACGCAGGCTGCGAGGCAAGCTCGACCGCCGCCGCACGCACGGCCGCACGGGCTCGCTCGGAACCGTCACCAACGAATGGGTTGATGTTGTTCAGCCATCGATCATCGACCTCGACCTCGACATGCGATGGATCGACCTGCACATACACCATCCGTTCGTCGACGCGCGGCGATGGCAAGTGAACGAGCAACGCACCGCGACCGTCGCTGCCGATGAACTCCATGCGCTCGGGGGTGAGGCCCTCGAGCGGCACGATGTACTGCACGAGATTGCCCGAACTGCGCAGCTGCGTGGCCGTGGATCCGACCGGCACGCCCAGCCAACGGGTTTCATGCAGGTCTTCCACCGTCACCTCGAGTTCGCGCTCGGCGACCTTCAGCCGCAACTGCGGATCAAGGTTGCCCACGGCCGCGCGCACGGTGGTCTGGATGTTGATCTCTGGCTTGAAGGCATCGGCCAATCGACCCACGGCGTCGGCGGCCTTCTGCGCGACCGATCCCACGGTGCTCGCGAAAATCCACGACAACCCCAGCGCCGCCAGTGCCACCACGATGGTGACGGCCAGGATCATCGCCGCGCAGCTGCGGCCATGAGGTCGATGCGATCCTGTGGATGCGGTGTCCACGCGCGCACTCTACGCCCGCCGCCCTCGGCAGGATCACGCGTGGGGTTGGGTTCAATTCGTCCAGTACGCCAGCATGTAGGCCAAGTCACGGCCATCGATCACGCCGTCGAGCGTGAAGTCGCCGAGCGGACCGGCCTCGCCCCACAGGCGCAGGAGCGCGCCAACATCCGAACCGTTGACCAGGCCGTCGCCGTTCATGTCTCCCGGAACGGAAACGGGCGATCCGATTGCCACCAGCGAACCATCGACCGCAATCGATGCGGTCCCGGCGCCGAACTTGCCCGTGACCAGCAGATTCGCCGTCGAGCCCGGCGGGAGGATCGTGGGCAGTCCCAACGGCTGTGACTCCAACCCAGGAAGGCCAGCGGGAATCTCGGTCGAGTGCTCGAAGGCAACCGTCGTCGTGAGCAGCACGTCGCCTGCCTTGGACTCGATGCGGCCCGCGAGCACGAAGACCGCCGGGATGACCTGATCGAACGACTGCCCCACGGCCGAAGCCTGGATCGTGAAGTCACAGGGCACTGCGATCAAGAAGGCGCTCGTGCCATCGCCCTGCGGCACGGCGATGCCGCCTGCGGGTCCGGTCTGCGCGGCGACGATCTTCGAGAGTTCGCCGATCGGCAGCGGAATCGTCAGCCCATTCACGCCGATGTAGAGCGAGTTGGGGCTGAAGGTCCGGAAGGTCGAGTAGGTCAGCGTGAGGTTCGTGACGAGGTCAGCTTCGTCCTCGCCGAAAAGATCGATCGAGAACCCCTCGACTGTCATCACGCCGGTCGTGTCGTCGTAGCGCAGTTCGAAGCCACCGGTGGGATCACTCCATCGGCGACCACGGCAGGATTGATGACGGCGGCGAATGGAATCGCGATGTTCCCGCTGCCACCGAAGAAGCCGGGGCGCGTTTGCGTTCCGGTTGGGTTCGTCACTGGATCGAAGTCGCCGATCCAGCTGCCGACCAGCGGCAGGCTGATCCCCGCCTCCGCGTTGATCACACTCGATCCATCAAAGGCGCAGTCGAACGCACGCTCGGTGGCGAGCGATGCACTGGTCGCGGTGAGCATGGCAACGATGGTGGTGGCCCGGATCATCCCCACAACCTAGCACGGGTTCGGCCGAATCCCAAGCGCATGGCGCTCAGGGCGTGCCCGGCGGGGCAACCAGTGGCAGGAGCACCATGGGCACGCTCAGACCGGCTTGGATGAGTCCAAGAACCACGGCGCCGGCCAGGACCCCACGGCGCTCGCGCTCATCCTGCCCCCGCAGGCCGACCGCCGCAAGCCACGGAATGAGCACAAGCAGCGGCAAGTCGGCGTACCGCTCCCAGCACTGGCTGTTGGTCGTGTTGACGGCCATCAAGCACAGGACCGCCAGCCCCAGGGCAAGTCCCTCGCCGCTCCGTTGCGCCTCGTGCGCTCGTTTCACCAACGCAAGCAGCACCACTGCCCCCAGCGGTGCCATCAGCAAGAGCACGACTGAACGGTCAGAGATCACCGGTGCATGCCGGATGACGGTCCACAGCGGTCCACCCCAACGGCCTGCGTCCCGATCGAATCCCGTGGGAACAGCCACTGCAGCGATCAGCCCCAACCCTGCCGCCGCGATCAGCATGATGCGTGGCATGGCGAGGAGCTCATGCACACCACGCATCATGACGAGTGGCATGCCCATGAGTGCGATGAGGCCGAGCGTGAACGCCGGCGTAGCCAGGTTGATGCCCCGATCATGAAGGTCGCGGTAGGCCGGCGGCGTGAGACCACCCCACATCCACACGAGCAGACCGACGAGCACGATCGCGGGCAGCGTGACGGCGATCGTGCCGCGCACACGCTCCGTCGTCGAGGTTCCCTGCGGCGCTCCGAACCAACGCATGAGCGCGATCGGTGGCGCCATCCACAGTCCAGTCTGGCGGATGGCGGTGCCCAAGGCGAGCAGCCATCCACTGCCAGTGCGCGTGAACATCGCGGCGGCGAGCGCGGCGGCAAGCGCGAGCGTTGCAGGGACATCCGTCGTGATCCAGATCGATCCCGACAGGAGGTACGGGCTCACGGCGATCGGCACGGCGAGCCATGCCAATCGGCGATCGCCCCCGAGCTTGACCGCGACGCGCCCCACAAGCAGGACGAGTGCCGCACCGGCCACGGCCGACAGGATCCGAAGCCCTGCCAGCGGCACGCCGAGCGCTGCGGGAATCGACTGCACGAGGTGCCAGAGTGGCGCGGTCGCACTTCGATAGTCACGAAGATCCGGCGTCGGCCACTGGTCGGCGAACGACTGGATGACCGGCAGGTGGTACTGGTTCTGGTCATAGGCCTCGCTCGTGACGTCGCCCTCCGGACCGAGCACGATCGCGAGCACGCAGGCGGCGAGGACAGAGAGCGCAAGCCACCTCACGCGCCACACCGTTGGCGTTGACGAGCTCGGTTCCAGAAGAGGCACGCCCCGGATGGTACGGAGGCCGTCCGAAGTCGACCCCCCTCTGACGAGCGTGGGGTGCCCCGATGGCCGCTGTTGACCATGGGCTTCACTCAGGGCACGCTCGCTCGGTGACGGACCGGACCCTTCCGCCAAGATGCCCGCGCAGACAGATCAGGCACCGCAGGAGCCACGGATGCTTCATTCCGAGCCGTCTCATCGGATGCATTGAGCGGGAGATGAAAAAGAGAAGAAGGGTAAAGGGAAGTCACGGAGTCCTGGCGGCTCGGAACCCGAAGTATTCGTAGGAGCCGTCCGGGCCCGTGCCGCTGCGGACCGACGCACGGCAGTTGGCGGAGGGGTAGTACCAGCCCCCGCCGCGGAAGACGCGGCTTGAGCCTGTCGATGGGCCCGACGGGTTCGTCTGTGCGCCTGAGGAGTAGCTGCCGTACCAGTCGTTCACCCACTCCCACACATTCCCCGCCATGTCGTGCAGACCAAATCCGTTGCCGAGCTTGCCG
>VGYB01000034.1 GCA_016873115.1 Planctomycetota bacterium
CTGCCGTGGGTCACCGCCAAGTGGGCGCAGACGCTCGATGGTGCGATCGCGACACGAACCGGGGAGAGCCAGTGGATCTCGTGCGAGACGAGCCGTCGCCGCGTGCACCGCGAGCGTGCACGCGTGGATGCGATCCTGACCGGCATGGGCACCGTGCGTGCCGATGACCCGCGCCTGACCGCGCGCGGCACGCCGATCCTGCGCCGTGCACGCCGCGTGGTGGTGGATCCCAATCTCGAGCTCGATCCATCGAGCGCCCTCGTCAAGACCATCGCGCAGGCTCCCCTCACGGTGGCCTGCTCGCGTCCAGCGATCTCGGCGCGTGCCGCCCATGCGGATGCACTGCGCGCTGCCGGTGCGGATGTCCTGACCATCGACGACGGGGCAGCTGGGCTCAGGCAGCTGCTGCATGACCTGCACGCCCGACTGGGCGTCAGCACGGTGCTCGTCGAATCGGGCGGCGGCCTCGTGGGCGAGCTCATGGAGGCCGGGCTCGTCGACGAACTCTGGGCGTTCATCGCTCCGATCGTGATGGGCGACGGCGATGCACCGCCACCCGTGCGCGGCATCAATCCAGTGCGACTGGCCGATTGCACGCACTGGCGCACGCTGAGCATGAGACGCTCCGGCACGGACATCGAGCTGCGGCTGCGGCGACGCACCTGACCCGGTGAAGCAGGCGGCTGCGACCGGTCGCTGCGACCAACCCGGGGTCAGCGCGCGTACTCGCCGGGCTCGAGCGGCAACAGCATGCGTTCGGAGTAGATCCGCAGCAAGCCATCGCCGCACTCGACCCCGAAGCGGCCGGCCGGACCCTCGCGCACGATCGCGATCGATCCGAGCGAGGCACCGTCGAAGCCCGCGACTGCGATCGAGGTCCGCGCAAGTCCCTCGGGGGCGCCCTGCTCGTTCATGGCCATCGCACGGGCCTCGGTGAGCGCCACCAACAGGGAGGCGATCGCCGGCTCGCGGGCCGGGGTTCCATCCGGATGTGCAGCATCGACCAGGAACCACTGGCCGTCGCGCCGCTCGAGCGTGCCTTGGCCGGCGGGGCCATCGATGGCGATCGACTTGATCGCGCTCGCGGGTACCTCAAGCATGCGGCCATCGATGAGCGACTCGGGCGCGGGATCCATGGAGGCCAGTGCACGCTCGTCGAGCGAGACCACCGCCGGCGAACCCACGCGCCGGGCCACGCGCAATCCGGTGCCGCGCTCGACGACGCTGCCCCACTCCACCACCTGCTCAGCCGTGCTGGATACGACCTCGCCGTCCTTCAGCGTGCGCGTCGTCATGAAGACACTCACGGATCCTGCCGGTGCATCCAGGCCGAATCGCGCGAGGTCGGTGCCATCACCGGCGGGAAGGTCCGCGACCCACGCCTCGGCACGCACCCGCGAGAGTGCATCGATCAGGCGTCCGACGGCCTCGGCATCGGCTCGCGTCTGGATCGGTTCACGCATCGACCAACGCTGGCCAGTGCGCTCCAGGAGGATGGTCGCACCGCCCTGCCTGAGCGCGATGCGATCGAGTTCCGGCGAGAGCCGCTCGAAGAGTGCCGGGTCACGCCAGCGCCGGGGATCGCTCGAGACCACGAGCCTGTGCAGTGCATCGCTCGTGCTGATGATGCGATTTCCCACCTTGACCCACGCGCGCCCGGCTGGTGCACGGCGGCCAAGATCGATGCGATGGGCACCCCCCCGGCCACCGAGTTCGAGGGTCGCGACTGGTTGGTCCAGACCCAGCGCAGCACGATCGATCGCTTCGACCGCGAAGGACTGATACGCCGGCAGCGTTGCAAGCACATCGATCGTGTCACGGATCGCCAGCGCATCGGCGACGCACCGGTAGGGAACGACTTGCTGCCACGCCAGGCCATCGGCGGTGAAGGTCGATGTGCTCCCCCTCGAGACGACCGTCAAGGAGTCCACCAAGCCGGCGTCGATGCCTGCGATCGCGCGGCCCGAAGAGTGCGCCAAGCTTCCACCGCGCCAGGCGATGATGGCCCCCGTGACGAGCAGTGCCGCGAGCACCCAGCGGCGGAACACGAGGGACCAGTTCATGCCACACCTCGCCTGCGGACCACGACCGCACCCAAGGCAAGCACGATGCACGGTACGCCCATGGTCCACCAGAGTCCCGCAACCGCCTGCACACGGGCAGCCTCGCGGCCCGAGGCTGACACCGACATGAGCCCGTCCAAGCCGGCCACCCAGAGCGCCCCCTGCGTGGCCAACGCCATGTTGCCGGGATCCGTCAAGGCGGCTTGACCGCCCGCCACCGGCGTGCGACGCGCGGCGACGGCACTGAACATCCAGTCCGGACACGCCACGACGAGCGAACGACGGCCGGGCACCGGCTCGTACGCCACGATCGCGGCCACCGGGGCATCGAGCGATTCGTTGCCTCGACGACGCGAACCGGCCCGCCACTCTCGATCGACGCGACGGCCCGTGGCGGGCTCGACCGCCGCCAGGGTGATGGCGCCTGCGGTTGGTTCCAGCGCGACGACCGACGGCAGGCGAACGCGCTGGCCATCGAGCGCACGAGCGAGCGAGCCATCGCCACGAAGGCCCGCGAAGAGCTGGTCGCTGCGTGGCTCACGACGCCCTTCACCGACCGCCACATCATCGACCACGATGCCGCCGGTCCTCGCAGCGGCCCCGAGCGCAGCGGCAAGTC
Source organism: Planctomycetota bacterium (assembly GCA_016873115.1). Taxonomy (GTDB): domain Bacteria; phylum Planctomycetota; class Phycisphaerae; order Phycisphaerales; family SM1A02; genus SYIB01. The sequence continues at coordinate 2,683 of VGYB01000034.1, forward strand.
CTTCCCAAGGATCCACCTGACCCGCGAGTGCGCGAACGCTCGGCCCGATCGACAGGATCACCGGATCGCCGCGCTCGATCAGGCGCCGCGTCGTGGACAGCAGTTCACGCTCGCGGCGCGATGGCTCGCCGACCGCACGCTCATTGGGCGGGACGATCAGGTACGCACGCTTCGCACCCTCGGAGCCGGTGGGCTCGCCGCCAGCCGTCACGATCCACTCGAGCACCTCACCGCGGCCAAGCCGGACGGCATCCACGAGCGCCGCCAGTTCAGCACCGTTGGCCGAGGGCTTCATGAGCGAACGCTGTTCGGCATGCACGAGCACGAGGCAGAGGCGTTCGCTCGACTGCAAGGAGCGCATGGCTGCGGCGATCGCTTCCTCGCCACGGAACCGTCGATCCGGTGATCGCTCCCCGATGGCTGAGGGGAAGAGTTGCCATCCGGGCAGGACCGCCACGCCGCTCGGCCCCTCGATCACCGCAGCCGCACCACGCGAGATCGCCTCGGCGAGCCGGCCCGGCTCATCCTGCGGCAAGAGCAAGAGCCGATCCTGTGCCAGGCGCAGCGACTGCCCCTGGGCATCGAAGGCGCGAGCGTGTTCGGCCACGAAGGCTCGAAGCGCATCGGGGACATCGTCGCCGACGGATCGCTCCACGAGGTCCCGCGCGATGCCCACGAGCTGCTGCGACCACGCCCGGAAGAGCTCCTCGTACGCGCGCACGGCCCCCGCGCGATCCGGGAAGGGGCGCTCCTCGCTGGCCACGCGCAGTCCGTCGATCCGCTGGCGAAACGCCGGGAACTGCTCGGAGAGCTGATCGAAGAGGCCACGAACCTGATCGAGCGAGGTGCGGTCGGCGCTTGCAGCCGGGAGTGCCGCCACCGTCCCGCGCAGGTCCGGACGCACGGCCGCCGTGAATCGCTCGAAGGCATCGAGATCCTCGGCAGCACGACCAAGCGCCTGGTCGTACGCGCGCTGGTCGCGGGCGAATCGCTTGTCGAGTTCCTCGAGCCACGCCCCATACGCCGACGCATCGGCGGGATTCGCAGGATCGAAGCTGGCGACTGACAACTCGCAGCCGGCGGCTCCTGCTGCGTCGCCGAAGGCTCCCAGCACCTGGCCGACCTGCAACCGGACCTCGGCATCGACATCACCCGGAGCCACGAGCGTGATGCGCCAGGAGCCTTGCGTCGAAGCCAGCAACTCGCGCGTCGATGGGCTGATCTCGAAGAGACCGGCCCGCGTCCAATCAGCCTCTACGCGGAACATCGGGCTGCGTGCAAGGGCGAACGCAGCCAGCGCCATCACGCACCATGCTGCGCCGTGCGCCATCGGCAGTGCCCAGCGACGCAGGCCCGAAGCCTGCGCCGAGCGCGACACCTCGGTCGCACCGAGCCCGATGGCCACACCAAGTCCGGCCGCGGCGAGCCCGACGAACATGACCACATTGGACAGATCGATGACGCCCAACAGGAAGTCGTCAAGTCGATGCAGTGGGCTGAGAGCGAAGCCCGCATCGGCAACCCACGGCTCGCTGGCTCCGGTCAGGGCCCCGGTGACGATGGCCCACCCCGCTGCACACGCGAGGGTGAGGGCATACGCAGCTTCAGCGGAGCCGGCGAGTGCCCCGACGGCAAGTGTCCAGGCGATGATGGCGGCTGAAGCCAGCGCGATGCCGACGATCGCCGCAGCCACGGCGCCCCAATCGGGCGCGGAGGCGACCCATGCGAGCAGCGCGCAGGCTCCACACGCGAGTGTGGTGATGGCGGTCGCGACGATCACCGCACCACACCAGCGCCCCGCCGTGAGCACTCGAGCCGAGGCCGGCGTGGCGAGGAGCACCTCCCAGAGTCCCGATCGGCGCTCCGTGACGGTGGCTCGGATCCCCAGCGCCGGCGCAAGCAGCAGCACCGACCACATCACGGCAACGAGCGCCGGACGAAGGTCCAGGAGCGCACCATCCACGAGCACCGACTGAAGGGTGACGATGAGTCCAATGGCGAGCACGACCGCGAACACGGTCCAGCCGGACATCGTCCCGACCAGCGCAATGAGTTCGCGCCGAACCATGCCCGCAAAGGCGCTCATCGCTTCCCCCTGACCAGACGCGCGAAGACCGCCTCGAGTGCATCGGGCTCACGCTCGATCCGCCGAACCAGCCGGCCACCGCCCTGGACGGCCTGGGCGAGCCGGTCCTGCGCGTCCGGGAGCGCGCTCCGGGCCCGGAGCCGGCTCCACCCGCCATCGAGCGCTTCCTCCTCGGCCTCACGCCAGCCTTCACCGAGGTCCGGCCGTGTCCCCTTCCATTCGATGACGAACGCGGCATCGTCGGCGCCACTGGCGCGGAACTCGGCCAAGGTGCCCTGGGCCACGGTGATTCCATGATCCATCAGCACCGCGCCATCGCACGATTGCTCGACTTCTGCGAGAACATGGCTGCTCACCAGGACGAGGGCGTCCCGGCCCACATCCCGGAGCAAGGCCCGGAAGGCCGGTGTCTGCACAGGATCCAGCCCGGCACTCGGTTCATCGAGCAGCACCACCCGCGGACCGTGAACCAGACTCGCGGCCAGGCCGGCGCGCTGACGGAAGCCCGAGCTGAGCGCACCGCACAATCGGTGCTGGACGGAATCCAGTCCGCACCGCGAGAGTTCGCGTGCAATCGCTGACGGTCGTTCCGCAGCAGGCACCCCTGCGAGCGCGCACCGGAACTCCAGGTACTCGCGGACCGACAGGTCGCCGGGGAGAGGGCTGCGTTGGGGCAGTGTGCCCAGCCGCACCCGGGCAGCGGGCTCAGCTGGATCCAACCCCCCCACACGGACCCGGCCGGCATCGGCGCCCAGCGTCCCGGACAGGATCCGGAGGGTGGTCGTCTTGCCCGCGCCATTGGGACCGAGCAAGCCCCAGACACCGGTCGGCCCGACCGAGAACGACAGCCCGCGCAGCGCATGCACGGTGCCGAACCTTCGATGCAGCGAATCGACCTCGATCACGGTGCGGAGTCCTCGTTCGTGAGTGTACGGACTGCGTTGGGCGGCCACACGCGGATAGACTTCGGTACCACGATGTCCAAGGTCCCCGCCGGCCCCGGAGTCGATCAGGCACTCGCCATGCTCAATGAGATCGGCGACGGCATCGCCATCGTCGATGTGCATGGCGAGATCCACTGGATGAGCCAGCGCGTGTCGCAGCTCGATGCGGCCACGCTTCGCGCCCTCGCCGACCTTGCGCGCACCCTCATCCCTGACATGGCTGCGGAATCCCGTCGCACCTGGCGACGGCGCTTCAGCAGCGGCGAGCATTCCTGGGAGGTCGTCGCGTCGAGCCTGGGTGCTGATCGGATGGTGGTTGTCTTCGTCGATGCGACCGTTCGCCAGCGACTCGCATCCCGGATGGACCAGATCGATGCCGCCGGCGGCGAGCTGCTGGACCTCGACGCACACATCGTGAACCCGCTCAATGTGGCGGAGCGCCTGCAGCTCATCGAGCGCAAGATCGGGGCCGCCATGGAGTCGGTCTTCGGCTTCGCGCACTTCGAGGTCCGCCTGCGCCATCGCAAGACCAACCAGCTTGAGCTCGTGATGGGTCACGGGCTCGATCCGCTGCGGATCGGTGAGTCGATCCACGCGGAGCCGGTTGGCCACGGGATCTCCGGACTCGTCGCCTCGACCGGCCGTTCCTACATCTGCAACGACCCGGCGCGCGACCCCAACTACCTGCCCGGCCTGCCGTTGGCGCGGTCGTCGCTCACCGTACCCCTGCTCCTGCATGAGCGTGTGATCGGCGTGATCAATGTGGAGAGCGTGCGCGAACTCGCGTTCGGCGACGAGGACCAGGTCGGGCTCGAGACCTACGGCCGCTATGTGGCCATGGCACTCAACATCCTCGACATGCTCATCGTGGAGCGCTCCATGACCAGCGAGCGCGTTGGCGGCCTCGTCCGCGATGAGATCGCCATTCCCGTCCAGCTTGTGCGCGAAGCGGCGACCGCGGTCGCCGCAGGCAAGCTCGATGCGCACGAGCGCCTGGAGGCCGCACTGGAAACCCTCGAGGCCCGCATCCGCAGCGCCACCGGCGGTCCGCAGACGGTCCTGGGCATCGACAAGCTTGAGCATCGCTCTGAACCCGATCCCGTCATCGCCGGCAAGCGGATCCTGGTCGCAGACGATGAACCCGGCGTGCGCGATGCCATCAAGTCGATCCTCGGTGAGGCGGGCGCCAGCGTCGATGTTCGGGCCGACGGCGCCAGTACGCTCGATGCGGTGGCGCACGCGATCTCGGACCATCGTCCGTACGACCTCGTCGTCTCTGATGTCCGCATGCCCGACCGCAACGGCTACGAGGTCTTCCGTGGCACGCGTGACATGAGCCCAGAGACACCGGTCCTGCTCATGACTGGTTTCGGCTATGACCCCAACCACTCGATCGTGCGCTCCAGCCAAGAGGGCCTGCAGTGCTGCCTGTTCAAGCCATTCCAGGCCACACAGCTGATCGAGGAAGTCCGCAAGGCGCTCCTCAAGCAGGCGTGAGCGCACGCAGCACGCGCGGCAGGTGGTCGCTGTCGCGCAGCACGACCGGATCCGTGAATCCGCATGTCCTCGCCAGGTCGACCACCGCCCGCTCTTGGCTCGCCGCGATCTCGACCAGGAGCAAGGCACCGGGCCGCATCCGGCCCATCGCGCCCTGAACGATGCGCTCGACGACATCGAGCCCGTCGGCTCCACCGTGGAGGGCCGTACGCGGTTCCCACTCGGCCACATTGGGCGCAAGATCGGCGAACTCGGCATCGCTGATGTACGGCGGGTTCGAGACCACGAGGTCGAATGGTCCATCGGTGCGTTCGAGCGCAGACCAGGCATCCCCCACTCGGAACGCGCAGCGCTCGGACAGCGCGTGGCGCTGCGCATTGCGCCGAGCGAGCTCGATCGCCTCGGGAACGAGGTCGGTGAGCACGAACGAGGGCAGCGCATCGGGCTCGGCGCACGCCACCCGTGCGGCGGACGGCTCGCCCGGCTGGGCTTCGATGCCCTCGGCATCATCCACGCTCTCGGGTGTGCCGGATCGCACCGCGCGCGCGAGCACACGGTCCTTGCGCTGTCGCCCGCGCAGCCCGCGCAGGATGCTCAACGCGATGCAGCCGGTCCCCGTACCGAGGTCGATCGCCGAACGCACCGAACCTGCTGGCTGCTGCCCCACCCAGTCCAGCGCCGCATCGACGAGCGCCTCGGTCGAGGGGCGCGGAATGAGCGTGCAGGGAGCGACCTCGAAGTCGGCGGCATGGAAGCCCCACGATCCAACGAGGTACTGCACAGGTTCATGGCGTGCGGCTCGCGCGACGAGCGCGCGGAGCACGGCGAGCTCATCAGGCGTCCAAGGCCGTTCAGGTTCCATGTAGAGGTGCATGCGCTCGCAGCCGGCGACATGGGCCAGGAGCAGGTCCGCACAGGCCGACGCGCTCTCGATGCCCTTCTGCTGCATGAATCCGCGCATCCAGTCACGAAGGCCGCGGGTCGTCCACGACTCGGTCGCCATGGGAAGGATCCTAGCGAACCGGGCCTGCCACGCCGGGAACCGCTACCATTTCCGCCCCGACCGAGGCACCATGAGCATCGACCTGAACGCCATTGCAGCCAAGGCCACCGAGCGTGGCGTCTTCGCCAGCGTCACCCTGCACGGACAGGATCTCGAGTGCGCCGCGCTCGAGGCTGCCGCCGCCACCTACTCGCTGCACGCCCGTGGCGACCAGGTCACCGTTCGTCTTCGCACGACCGATCGATGGCTGAGCGAGTCGATCGAGACCGACCTGATGCACTTCGGCGATTCCATCGAGGACCTGGTGGCCGACGAACTCATCGAACTCGGCGGCGATGGCAAGGTGCCGAAGATCCGTCATTTCCGCAACGACGCTCGCGAGTTTGTCTTCGAGAACGATCTCCCGCAGGCCGACGACCGGGCCGCACTCCTGTTCCTCCTTGCCTACGAGGCTGCCTTCCGCCAGCTCGGGGACATGGGTGGCAGCGACGGGGACGAGTGATGCCGACACCGCGCGTCCTGATGCTTGGGTGGGAGTTCCCGCCGTTCATCACCGGTGGCCTGGGCACCGCGTGCTATGGACTCACCAAGGCCCTCGATGCCGAGGGCGTTCCCGTCACCTTCGCACTGCCCAAGAGCGTCGACCGATCGTTCGCCTCCCATGTGAATCTGCTCGCGCCCGAGGCCGGGGAGCGCTTCACGCGTCACGACCAGACCACGGCACCGCAACGAGCCACGCCCGCATCGGTGTTTGCACCCAAGCCCCCCACCGCCGTTCGAGCGTCCACGACCGCGCCCACCGAGGTCGACGAGGTGCATCTGCGGGAGTTCCTGCAGGCACGGCTGCTCGAACTGCCGGTCCAGGCCAATGCCCCCTACTCCGCATCCCGTGCCGAGGCGGTGGCGCGTTGGATCCATGAGGTCGGCGCCGCACCGGAGGTGCTGCGCACGCTTCGGATCCCTGCCGAAGGCGGCGCCATGGTCCCGCTCTGCGATTTCCTCGCGCCACATGGTCCCGCATCCTCTCCCGCCGAGGCCGCACCGATCGTGGGTGCCGCCGACTACAGCGGCGACCTGATCGCCCAAAGCGAGCGCTACGCGCAGTTCTGCGTGCAGACCTCGCGAGGGCTCGAGTTCGATGTGATCCACGCGCACGACTGGCTGACCTACCCCGCGGGCATCGCGGTTGCCCGGCTCACGGGCAAGCCGCTCGTGGTGCATGTGCACGCCACCGAGTTCGACCGGAGCGGCGAGCATGTGAACCAGATCGTCTACAACATCGAACGCCGCGGCATGCACGCCGCTGCGCGCGTGATCGCGGTCAGCATGCTCACCAAGAACCTCTGCACGAACCGCTACGGCGTGCCTGCCGAGAAGATCGATGTCGTCTACAACGGCGTGGACCTTGACCCCGCCCAGGCAGGGATCAAGCGCATCGAGCGCCACGAGAAGATCGTGCTGTACTTCGGCCGGATCACGATGCAGAAGGGCCCGGAGTTCTTCGTCCGTGCGGCCAAGCGCGTGCTCGAGGTGATGGGTGATGTGCGGTTCGTGGTCGCTGGCAGCGGCGACCAGGCCCAGCGCATGATCGAGTTGGCTGCGCAGCTCGGGATCGGGGGGAAGATGACCTTCACGGGCTTCCTGCGTGGCCGGGACATCAGTCGAGTCTTCTCGATGGCCGACCTGTATGTCATGCCGAGCGTGAGCGAGCCCTTCGGCATTGCCCCGCTGGAGGCCATGGGCCACCGTGTCCCCGTGATCATCAGCCGCAACAGCGGCGTGAGCGAGATCCTGGTGCATGCGCTGAAGGTCGACTTCTGGGATGTGGACGACATCGCCAACAAGATCGTGGCGGTGCTTCGCCACCCGCCCCTGCAGCGGACGCTGCAGGATCACGGCGAGTTCGAGGTTCGCGGCATCGGCTGGGACGGCGCGGCACGCCAATGCGTCGACTCCTACCGCCGCGCCATGACGGCGGTGCGCCCTATGATCAGGGCCGTCGCGCACCTCTAGGACCTGCCACGACATGGGCTTCTTCACCAAGCGCCGTCCCGCCACCCCAGCGCCAACCGCCAGCGCCCCGTCGAGCGCCATCGACTCCAGGATCCGCGAGCTGGGCGAGCAGTTCCTGGACCGAGCACGCCGCAACAAGGGCTCGCTCTTGAGCGCGGCCGTCTGGTCGAACAAGCTCATGGACTGGTCCATGAAGGACGAGACCTTCAAGGTCCAGCTCTTCCGGTTCGTGGACTGCTACCCCATGCTGCGCACGCCCGAGGCCGTGCACGAGCACCTGGCCGACTACATGGCCCAGCCGGGCGTGAAGATGCCGCCGGGCTTTGAGTTGGGCATGAAGGCCGGCGGCCTCTTCAAGGGCCTGATGAACTGGGGCATGGAAGGCCAGATCACCGCGATGGCCGGCAAGTTCATCGCCGGCACCGATGCACAGAGCGCGCTGCCGACGCTGCAGTCGCTGTGGAAGCAAGGCCTGGCCTTCAGCGTGGACCTGCTCGGCGAGGCCTGCGTCAGCGACGACGAGGCCACGGCCTACCGGGCGAAGTACCTCGATCTCGTCAACAACCTGCCCTCCACGGTCGCAGGCTGGTCGCACAACGCTCGCCTCGACAGCGACCACCTGGGCGCGATCCCGCGCACGAACATCAGCATCAAGATCTCGTCGCTCTCGGCTCGCGTGGACCCGATCGATACCGAGGGATCGATCCGCGCCCTGCTCGAGTCGCTCGATCCGATCCTTGCGGCTGCTGCGTCGAAGGGTGTCTTCGTCAACTTCGACATGGAGCAGTTCGCGCTCAAGGACCTGACGCTGGAGCTCTTCATGCGCGCGTGCGAACGCCACGCGTTCCCGGCTGGCTTGGCGATGCAGGCGTACCTGCGCAGCGGCCAGGATGACGCGGTGCGCATCATCGACTGGAGCCGCCGCACAGGCCGTCAGGTCACGGTGCGCCTGGTCAAGGGCGCGTACTGGGACTACGAGACGATCCACGCCGAGCAGCAAGGCTGGCCGAGCCCGGTCTGGGGCGCCAAGCGCGATACGGATGCGAGTTTCGAGCGTATGGCCGCGCAGTTCATCGCGAGCACGCCGGCCTCGGCGGGCGAAGGCGGCGTGAAGCTCGCGCTGGGCTCGCACAACGCTCGCTCGATCGCGGCGGCGATGACGGCCCTCGAGCGCCGCGGCCTGCCCACGAGCGCGCTCGAACTGCAGATGCTGCACGGCATGGCCGACGAGCTCAAGGCCGCGGCCGTCGACCTGGGCCTGCGCATTCGCGAGTATGTCCCGGTCGGCGAACTGGTGCCCGGCATGGCGTACCTGGTGCGCCGCCTGCTCGAGAACACGAGCAACGAGAGCTGGCTCAAGGCCGGCTTCCTGGACAACGCGAGCACGGACACGCTGCTGGCGGATCCGGCCCGGCCTGATCCGGTCAGCGCGACGGCGCGACTCGACGCTGCTCCCGAGCGCCATGCGCTCAGCGATGCCGTCGATGGCGTGGGTGACGGACGGCCGTTCTACACCGAACCCATGCGCGACTTTTCGCGCGAGGAGGTGCGTGAGCGGTTCGCGGCTGCGCTGGCCAGCGTCCGCGTGCCGCAGGTGGCCAACGACGGCACCGTCGAGCAGGCGACCGCCATGGTCGAGGCCGCGTACCGGGCCTTCCCCGCCTGGCGTGATGCCGAGCACCACTCGCGTGCCGCGGTCCTGGTCCGGGCGGCGCAAGCCATGCGCGAGCGGCGTGATGAACTGAGCGCCGTCATCATTCGCGAGAGCGGCAAGACCTGGCGGGAGGCCGATGCCGATGTCTGCGAGGCCATCGACTTCTGCGAGTTCTATGCCCGCGAGTCCTGCCGGCTCTTCACCACGCAGCGTCTGGGCTGCTTCGTCGGTGAACTCGACGAGCAGTGGCACCAGCCGCGAGGCGTGGCGGTCGTGATCGCTCCCTGGAACTTCCCGCTGGCGATCTGCTGCGGCATGGCGGTGGCCGCGCTCGTCACCGGCAACCCATGCATCGTGAAGCCTGCCGAGCAGACCCAGGGCATCGCCAAGCTTCTGTGCGACATCCTGTGGTCGGCCGGTGCGCCCCGCGAGGTGCTGCACTTCATCGCGGGCCAGGGCAAGACCGTCGGAGCCGCACTCGTGCGCCATCCCCGCACCGCGCTCGTGGCCTTCACGGGATCGAAGGCCGTCGGCCTGGACATCGTGTCGGCCTGCGGCATGCCCGGTGACGGCTTCGTCAAGAAGGTCGTCTGCGAGATGGGCGGCAAGAACGCGATCATCGTCGACGCCAGCGCCGACCTCGACGAGGCCGTGCTTGGTGTCCGGCAGTCGGCCTTCGGATTCTGCGGACAGAAGTGCTCGGCCTGCAGCCGCGTGATCGTCGTCGACTCGGCGCATGATGCGTTCCTGCACCGGCTCGTGGGCGCGATGCAGGCGCTGGTGGTCGGCGATCCGAGCCTTCCCGGCACCAACATCGGACCGGTGATCGACTCGGACGCGGCCCGCAAGATCGCGTCGTATGTCGAGCTCGGCCGCTCCGAAGGCAAGCTCGAGGCCCAACTGCCGATCCCTGCGGGACTGGCCGAGCGCGTGGGCAAGCCGTATGTCGGCCCGGCCATCATCAGCGGCATCGAGCCCCACCACCGACTCGCCCGGGAGGAGATCTTCGGACCGGTGCTGGCGGTGATGCGTGCGCGCGACTTCGATCACGCCCTCGAGCTGGCGAACCTGGGCGAGTACAAGCTCACCGGCGGTGTCTACAGCCGCAAGCCATCGAACCTGGTCCGTGCGCGACGCGAGTTCCGCGTGGGCAATCTGTACCTGAACCGTGGCATCACCGGCGCACTCGTGGGCCGCCAGCCCTTCGGTGGGTTCGGCATGAGCGGGCTCGGCAGCAAGGCCGGCGGCCGTGAGTACCTGCTGCACTTCGTGGAGCCGCGGTGCGTGTGCGAGAACACGATGCGCCGTGGCTTCGCGCCTGGGCTCGAATGATCGCGTGACCGAAACGGCTAGCCCGACCCGGCGTACTCAACCAGCGCACCGCTGCTGCGATCGAGTTGGCGGTACTGCACGGCTTCGAGCACATGCTCGGGTTCGACACGGTCGCTTCCCTCGAGATCGGCGATCGTGCGCGCCACGCGGCGCACCTTGTCATACGCGCGCGCCGAGAGCCCAAGCCCAGTCATGGACTCGGACAGGACCGCCGCAGCCGGAGCCGTGATGCCCCCGCAACGATCGAGGTTCGATGAAGCGAGTGCGGCGTTGAGCACGCTCCCCTGCCGTGCAGCCTGTCGCGCACGCGCAAGGTCGACCAACGCACGCAGTCTGGACGAGTCAGCACCGGTGCGCCGGGCAGCGAAGAGCGATACATCGACGGGACGAACCTGCACATGCATGTCGATTCGATCAAGCAGCGGGCCACTGACCCGCGACAGGTAGGCATCGGCATCGGCGACGCTTCCGCCGCGACCCGACCCACGATTGCCGCGAGCGGTGGGATTCATGGCCGCCACCAACATGCACCGCGCCGGGAAGCGAACCGTGCCTGCGCTGCGCGCGATGGTGATGTGCCCATCCTCGAGGGGCTCGCGCAGCGCTTCGAGTGCAGGCCGCATGAATTCGGGCAGTTCATCGAGGAAGAGGATGCCATGGTGCGCCAGCGTGACCTCGCCGGGGCGTGGACCACGCCCACCACCGACGATCGCTGCGCAACTGGCCGTGTGGTGCGGCGACCGCACCGGCCGCTCGACGGCCAGCGACACGCCGCCCGGCAGGAGACCGGCCGCGCTCTGGATGCGGGTCACCTCGAGGGCCTGGTCGTGATCGAGCGGCGGCAGGATGCCCGGCAGCGCGCGAGCCATCATGGTCTTGCCGCACCCCGCAGGACCGATGAGCAGGACATTGTGCCCACCTGCCGCGGCGATGGCCATGGCGCGCTTGGCCAACTCCTGCCCGAGGATCGCGCCGAAGTCCGGCGCAGTGGGCGTGGGCGGCGCGCTCACCACGCCCGGCTCGAAGGGTTCGAGCGCCTGCCCCGTGCGTACATGCTCGATCACCTGCTTGAGGTGCGTGGCACCGAGCACCGTGATGCCGCGCACGACCGCGGCTTGCGCGGCATTTTCCGCAGGAACGATCACGCCTCGCAGACCCATGGACCGGGCGGCCATGGCCATGCTCACGGCGCCGCTCACCGAGCGCACCCGACCATCGAGCGCAAGTTCCCCAGCCACCATCCACTCGTGAAGCGCTGGAGCGGTGGCTGCGGCCTTGGAGAAGGCACCATCGGCGGCAAGGAGTCCAAGCGCCATCGGCAGGTCGAAGACGGGCCCCTCCTTGCGAAGGTGCGCCGGCGCCAAGTTGATCGTGAGGGGGCTGCGCGGCATGTCGCGCCCGATCGCCGCGAGCGCGCTGCGCACACGCTGGATGCTCTCGCGCACGGCGGCATCGGGCAGGCCCACGATCGTGGTGTGCGGCAACCCGCGCGAGGCCACCGTGACCTCGACCTCGACGGCAAGGGCATCAAGACCGCGAAGGACGAACGAGAGGCACCCGGAAGGCATGCGGCGATCATGGCGCTGCGATGGACCACCCTGACGGAAGCCGCCGGAAGTTCGGTGGAGAATCCCATGACCACCGTCATCCATCCCGTGCGGCTACATTCGCACGGTGGATCCCGCTGACGCCACGCTGCCCATCCTGACGAGCATCGTCGATCAACCGGCACTGGCGACGAAGATCGCGCTCATTGGGCTTGCTGGCGGACTCGGCGGGGGCCTCTTCGGCATCGGTGGTGGCCTGGTGATCATCCCGGGCCTCACCATGATCTCGGGTGGATCCATCAAGACATTCCAGGTGGCAGCGCTGCCTGTGGGTGTGTGTGTGGCAGGCAGCAGCGCGGTCAAGAACCTGCGCGCCAAGATGATCAACTGGCGCTGGATCCGCTGGGCGCTCCCCGCGACCATCCTTGGCTCATGGATCGGATCGATGCTCGCTGGATCGCTCGATGCACGAATACTCGAAGTCCTGTTCGGGTGCTTCCTCACGGCCACTGCCCTGCGTGAGTCATGGGCGCTCTGGTGGGGCAAGGAACAGGATGGGAAGGCAACCCCCCTTCGAGCCGCCCCCGTCCCCGTGCTGGCGCTCATCCTCGGCACGCTCATGGGAGCGCTCTCCGCGCTCCTGGGGATCGGTGGCGGCATCCTTGCCGTGCCGTGGCTGCGCATGCTCGGCGGATTGCCGCTGCGCTCGACGGTCGCCACCAGTTCCATCCTGGTTCTGCTCACGAGCACCTTCGCGACGCTGGCGCGGATCATCCCGATCCTGCGCAGCGAGGGGTTCGCCGGGCTGCATGACGAAGCCCGGCTCATGATCTGCCTCCTCCCTGGGGGAGTCATCGGCGGCTATCTCGGTGCGGTGCTCATGTACCGCCTGCAGGTGCGCAAGCTCGCGGCAGGCTTCATCGTCCTGCTGATCGTGTTCGCGGCACGATTGTTCCTGGGCCGATGAACCTCCCGCAGCCATGACCGATCACAAACCCACGCCGGATCCTTCGCCCGTGCGCCCCGCCTCGATGCCGAGTTCCACGCCCAACGAATCAACCACGCGACGCAACGCCGCGTTTGCGCTGGCCTTCGTCTGGGTCACGATGCCGCCGCTCATCGGTTTCAAGTTGCTCGCCAACATCGGTGCCGTGGGTGAGTGGCTCAAGGAGGATCCCTCGCGCGGGATCCCGGCGTACATCCTGATCTTCGCGATCTCCAGTGGGCTCGGCATCCTGCCGACCTACGCGCAGGCGATCCTCGGTGGCTGGGTCTTCGGACTGGCACTCGGTGCACCCGCAGCCATCGCCGGCTGCGTCGGCGGTGCGCTGCTGGGTTGGTGCTTCTCGCGGCTTGTGAGCGGTCGGGGCATCGAGGCCTGGCTCGACGCAAAGCCCAAGGCCCACGCGATCCGCTCCGCACTCGTCGGTACACACCAACTCCGGCTGATGTGGCTCGTGGCGCTCCTGCGCTTGCCGCCGAACTCCCCATTCGCGATCGCCAACCTTGCCATGGCCAGCACCGGGGTGCGCCTGCTGCCCTTCATCGCAGGCACCGCAATCGGGATGATGCCTCGGACGATTGCGGCCGCGGGCATCGCAGCAGCCGGGGCAGCCACCGGTGCCGACGACATCCAGGCACTGATCAAGGATCAGGGCTGGTTGTGGTTCGGCATCGGGATCGTGGCGCTTGTGGCAGCCTTCGCGGTCATCAGTCAGGTGGCCAAGCGAGCGCTCAAGCAGGCTGGGCTCGACACGGGTCTCTGACGGAGTGCCCTGCGGCGAGCGCGCGGTGCCAGGACACCCCACCCGAACCGGATCAGGGTGACTGCAGCGAACCGCCCGGCACCACCTGCCCGGCGCGTTCAGGCCGCGTGGGCGGGGCCCCACCGCGCCGCCCGACAGGATCGTTCAGTCGTGCATCGATCGCATCGAGCATGGCATCCGCGAAGATCCAGAACTGCGCGGGCGGCCGGTCGCTGCGTGAGTCGATGCGCACTTCGGGATCGCGGCGCACCTCACCGGTCTCGGGGTCGCCATCGGGTGAGGCCGCCAGCACGCGCAGCGTCATCGACCAAGTCTGACGCTGGTACTCGGGCTTGGCTCCCTCCTGCTCAAGCACCCGCTCGATCACACGCATGAGCTCGACGCGGCGGTCTCCTCGACTGACCCATGCGTTGTTCTCGACGGTGTGCCACTGTTCGACGGACGGGTCCTCGGCCACCGCGACGGTGCACTCCCACAGCCGATCCACATTGGCACCGGGGTAGGGCCTCGATGCACTGCCGAGGGCGCAACCGCTCGAGGGCAGGACCAGCGCGACCACCGCCACGGCCCGAACGATCAGTCGCAGCGCATCACTCGGCGAACTCAGCATTGGTGAAGACCTTCTGCACGTCATCGTGCTCCTCGAGGGCATCGATCAACTTCTGCACGGCGGACCCCGACACAGGATCGACCTGCACCATCATGCCGGGGATCCAGGCGATTTCGGCGGACTCGAGCGCGATCGAGGCGGATTCAAGCGCTTCCTTGACCTTGGAGAGGTCGGCGGGCGCGGTGAGCACCTGCCAGGCACCACCCAGATCGCGGACATCCTGGGCGCCGGCCTCGAGCGCGGTCTCCATGAGCCGCTCCTCGGTGGCCCTTTCGCCGTCGACGATGATCGAGCCATGCTGCACGAAGGAGAAGCTCACGCTGCCCGGCACGCCAAGGTTGCCGCCGTTCTTGACGAAGATCGTGCGGATCTCGGGCGCGGTCCGGTTCACATTGCACACGAGGCACTCGGCGATCACCGCCACGCCTCCGGTCGCGTAGCCCTCGTAGCGCACGGCCTCGTACGACTCCGAGTCGAGTTCGCCGGTGCCCTTCTTGACGGCCTTCTCGATCGTGTCGCGGGGCATGTTCACGGCCTTGGCCTCATCGATGGCCAGGCGGAGCCCAGCGTTGAATCTCGGATCACCCCCACCTGACTTGGCAGCCATGATGATGGCGCGGCTCGCCTTCGACCAGAGCTTGCCACGCTTGGCATCAACGGCAGCCTTCCGGTGCTTGATGTTTTTCCAGGCGCTGTGACCAGCCATGACGCTCGTGCTCCGTGCTGTGGATCGCTGGGGATCCGGCGTGCTCTCACCCGCCCCGCCGCGCTGCGGGGCGATTTGGGATCATCGGGCCTTGGTCCGCGCCACGACCCTGGTACGGGTCGCGCCGGAGGCGGGCTTCGAGGGCTTGGATGCGGACTTCGCGGTCCTGGCTGCCTTCTCGGGCTTCGCGGCCCTCGGGCCGCCCGCGTGACGCTTGTCGGCGGCGGCCTGAAGGGCGAAGTACGACCCGAGACCGTGACCTGCGCGGATGTTGCGCTCGAGCACGCCCGCGGCAGCGGAGAGCGTGACGGTCGGGCTGAGTGCCCCCTCCTCGACGAGCAGTTCATGCGTCGTCTGATCGACCGGGATCGCATGCACATTGAAACGGAGCAGGCAGACCCGGTTCGAGACATAGGCGATCATGCCGTCGAGATTGTCGAGGTACGCGCGGATGTGCTGCTTCGGGTGCCCCTCAAGGTGCGCCAGGCTGACCTTGTGGTGGTGACGGAAAATGTCGTAGAGCACTCGGCGCAGCGCCTTGCAGCGTTCCTCGGCACGCGGGTAGCGCACGCCGATCATCTGCACCATCTCCGTCACCAGGCTGATGCGGAACTCATTGAAGTCAACGGTGGCCGAGCGGATCTTCTGCATCGCCGCCACGGCCATGTGGCTTGGCGCGTCGTACATCAGGAAACTCGAGATCAGGAGCGCCACCGGATCGACGGCGTTCGGATCGGCCGTGTGCTCGGGCTGGGCGTGGCGCTTGATGAGCGAACTGAACTTGGAAGGATGGAACTGTGGCTTCTTGGCGGTCATGGTGGTGGTCACGTTCGGTCTGCCTCGTCAATGGGTGCTTCGGTTCCCTCGTTGGATCTGTCGTCAGGGGTCGCATCAAGGTCCTCGCCGCCCAGATCCGACGCGGGCACAATGCCCTCGCGGCGCAATCCCTCGGCGATCGCCTGCTCGACGGTCATCTGTCGGTACCCGCTCTCGTCGAGGATGAAGTCCAGTCGCGGCACATGACGCAGTGCGCTCTCGTCGCGCACGACATGGCGCAGGTGCGCTGCCGCGCTGCGGAGCGCACTGAGGGCCAGTCGGCCCCGGTCGGCGGGCGACACGCTCACGCGCACCAAGGCACGCTGCTCGTCGGGCGAGACCTCGACCGCGACGATCGACACCAGCCCCTGGAAGCGAGGGTCGGCGAGCCCCTCGGACAGCCGCTGCTGCAGCGCACGACGGATCACGCTCGCCCACTTCAGCAAGCGCACCGGGGTCTCCTCCTTGCCGGCGATGCCGGGGAGCGAGGTGGCAGGTCGTGCGCGCTCAGCCATCGCTTCCCTCCCGCACGACGACTGACTTGTAGCACTCAAGCACATCGCCGACCTGAATGTCGTCGTAGCCGACGATCTTCATGCCGCACTCGTTGCCCGAACGGACCTCCTTCGCGTCGTCCTTGAACCGCTTGAGCTGCTCGAGCCGGCGGTCCTTCTCGATGACGATGCCACCGCGCGTGACGCGGATCTGCGCGTTGCGTTCGACCGTACCGTCGGTGACATAGCACCCGGCGACCGCGCCGACCTTGGAGATGCGGAACACCTGGCGCACCTCGGCGTGACCGAGCACATCGATGCGGACAGTGGGCTCCAGCATGCCCTTGAGGGCCTTCTCGATGTCCTCGCTGATGTGGTAGATGACGTCGTAGAGGCGCACATCGACCTTCTTGGACTCGGCGAGCGCGCGGGCCTTGGCGTTGGTCGTGACATTGAAGCCAACCACGATCGCGCCGGTCGTCTCGGCGAGCAGCATGTCGCTCTCGTTGATGCCGCCCACGGCGCAGTGCTTGACCGTGACCTTGAGCTCGCCCACGCTGATCTTGGGCAGCATGACCTTGAGGGTCTCGACGCTGCCCTGCACATCGGCCTTGACCACGAGCGACAGTTCCTTGGCCTTGTCCTTGCCGATGTGCTCGAGGATGTTGTCCAGGGTGACCTTGGGGGCGGCGAGTTCGCGCAAGCGCTCGGCCTGGCGGCGCTCGTTCGCGGCCTGCTCGGCTTCCTTGAGCGAATCGACGACGAAGAACTTGTCCCCGGCGTCAGGGAGCTCGTCGAGACCGCTGACGGCGCACGGGGTGCCGGGAATGGCTTCCATGACGCGCTGACCGCGATCATCCACGATGTCGCGGATGCGGCCCGAAGCGCGCCCGATCACGATCGAATCGCCCTTCTTGAGCACGCCCTCCTGGACAAGGACGCGGGCCACGGGGCCGCGGCCCTCTTCCATCTGTGCCTCGAGCACCGCGCCCTGCGCGTTGCCCGCCCAGTCGGCCACGATGCCCTTCATGTCGGCCACGAGCGCCAGCATGTCGAGCAGTTCCTGGATGCCGAGGTCCTTCAGCGCGCTGGTCTTGACGACTTCCACATCACCGCCCCACGGCACGGTGTTCAGGCCATGCTCGGCGAGCTGGCCATAGATGCGATTGAAGGTCTTGTCGCCCGCTTCGGGCTTGTCGATCTTGTTGAGCGCGACGACGATCGGCACACCCGCCGCCTTCGAGTGGTTGATGCTCTCGACGGTCTGCGGCATGACACCATCGACGGCATCGACCACGAGCACCACGATGTCCGTGATGCGGGCGCCGCGCGAGCGCATGGCGGTGAACGCCTCATGGCCCGGGGTATCGATGAAGGTGAGCGTCCGGTCGGTGTCGCCGGCCTTGACCGGCACCATGAAGGCGCTGGTGGCCTGGGTGATCCCGCCGGCCTCGCCCGCAGCCACATTGGCCTTGCGGATCCGGTCGAGCAGGCTGGTCTTGCCGTGGTCGACATGGCCGAGGATCGTGATGACCGGTGAACGCGCACGCGGGTCCTTGCGCTCACGCTGGGCGAACTGGCTGGCGATCGCATCCTCGGCGGTCTGCTCGCTGGCGACCTCGAGCACGATGTCGAACTCCAGCATGATCTCCTCGGCGCGCGCGGTCTCGATCACGCTGTTGATCGTGGCCATCGTGCCTGAGAGCAGGAGCTTCTTCAGGATGTCGGTGGCCTTCACGCCCGTGGCGGCACTGAGCTCCTTGATCACGATCGGCTCGGCAATCTTGACGGGTCCGCTGCTCTTCTGTGCCTGCACGCGCCCACCGGGTCCCGTGCGACCACCGGCGCCGCCACGACCGGGCGTGGCCTTGTGGCTCTTGAAGAACCCACCGGCACGGGTCAGGCGTCCTTCGCGGTCGATCAGGTCCTGCGCACGCCACGGCTCAAACGGCGCATCGCCGCCCGCCTTCGCGCTGCGGCCGCCGCCCTCGGCGCGACCACCCGCCCGCTTGTCGCCAGATCCGGTGCGGCGGTCGTCACGACCGCGGCCAACGGGACCGCTTGGACCAGTAGGTCCGCCGGTGCGCACGCCAGCGCCACCGAAACCACTGCCGGCACGGGTGCTGATGCGACCGGGGCTGCCGGGCCCGGTCGTGCCGGGACCAGTCCGTGGGCGCGGCGTCGCGACACGATCGGGCTCTTCGACACGCACGACCTTTGGGCCGGACAGTGCCGTCTTGGTGGGCTGCGACAGCATCTGCCCTGCGGGCTTGACCACCTCTGGCCGCCGCGGAACATTGGGCGTCGCACGCGGGCCGGTGTCGCTGGTCCGGCGTGTCGGGCGCGCGGGGACCGGCGTGGTACCCGTCTGGCCGGAAGAGGGACCGGACAAGCCGGGACTCGCTGGAGGCGGAGTGCCGGGTCCTGCAGGCGGCGTGCGCGGGGTGATGCCGCTTGCACCGGTCCGAATCACGCCAGAGGTGAGGCTGGATCGACGACCGGCAGCGGCAGTGTTGGGCGGCGTGACGCCGCCGGCTGGTGCGTCGGCTGCTCCCCCGGCTGCAGGTGCTGCCGCGGCGGCCTTGGTCGCCGAGGTTGAGTTGGGTGCGACCGCAGGTGCGCTGCTGGCCGCTGGCGTCGTGGCCGACGCAGGCTCGGTCGTTCGCGTTGCCCGAGCTCCGGCCTTGGCCTTGACGACCGCGGGTTTGGGCTCGACAGGTTCTGCCGAGGTGGGCGCGGGGGCATCGCCAGAAGCCTCGTCGCCCTTCTTCTTCTTCGTCGACTTCGCCGTCGTGGCGCGCTTCTTCGCCTCGACGACGTCGACCTTCTCAGCCGTCTCGACGGCTGTGCCGCCAGCGGCACCCGAGAACCACTCACGGATGGTCAGCGAAAGGCCGACCGACACCGTCGATGCAGCGCTCGAGACGCCGGGGATCTGCTCGCGCTGGCACTTCAGGACGATGTCCTTGCTGGTGACGCCCAGCTCCTTGGCGAGTTGGCTGATCCTGATCTTGCTGCCCTTGGAAGTACTCAATCGGTGCTCTTTCTGTGGTGGTTCGGTTCAGTCGTTGCTGGTCTGGATGATGCTGCTGGTTCGTGGGAGATGATGGATGCGCTCAACGCCCGAGGATGTCGTCGGCCGCGGCTTCGCTCGCCGCATCGGGTGAAGCGGACGGGCCGCCACCGAGGATGCCATCGACCACATCGCCACCTTCGGCCGCAAGGCGCTCGGCCTCGGCCTGCTTGGCGGCTTGCTCGGCCGCGACGACCTTGGCACGCTCGGTGCAGGCATCGACGACCGCCACGGCGAGGTCATCGCTCATGCCGGCTTCGTTGACGAGGATCGCCTCGCCGACCTCTTCCACATCAAAGACGCTGATGAGGCCCAGGACACCCATACGGTCGAGCATCTCGTCCGTGACGCCTTCGACGCCGCGCACGGTCTCCTCGAGGATCTCGAGGCCGCGCTGGAACTCTGGCGGCGTGAGGATGTCGACATCCCAACCGGTCAGCCGCGCCGCAAGGCGAACATTCTGGCCCCGGCGGCCGATGGCCAGCGACAATTGGTCATCGCGCACGATGATCGTGGCACGGCCGAGCTCGAAGCACAGGCTGACTTCCTCGACCTCGGCGGGCTTGAGGGAGTTCGAGATGAGGATCTGGCTGCTCTCGTTCCAGCGCACGATGTCGATCTTCTCGCCGGCGAGCTCATCGACGATGTTGCGGATGCGGCTGCCGCGCACGCCGACGCACGCGCCGACGGCATCGACCTTGCTGTCGATGCTCGCGACCGCGAGCTTGGTGCGGAAGCCCGGCTCACGCGACATGGCCTTGATCTCGATGGTGCGCTCGGCGACCTCGGGGACCTCGGCCTCGAAGAGGCGGCGGATGAAGTCCTGGTGCGCACGGCTGAGGACGATCTTGACCTGGTGACCCGCGTCGCGCACATCCAGCAGGAGGCAGCGCACGCGATCGCCGGGCTGGAACTGCTCGCCGGGGATCTGCTCGCTGCGCGGCATGAAGCCCTCGGCGCGGTCGATCTGCACGATGAGGGCGTTGCCCTCGTAGCGCTGCGCCACGCCGGTGACGAGTTCGCCCTGGCGCTTGCTGAACTGGTCGAGCAGGCTGCTGCGCTCATCCTCGCGGAAGCGCTGGATCATGACCTGCTTGGCGGTCTGCGCGGGGATGCGGCCCAGGCGCGCGAGCGGGATGTCCTCTCGCTCGCCCGTCTCCAGATCATTGCGCCAGAGCGTGATGGCGCCGGTGAGGCGATCCATCTCGCAGCCGAACTCCTCGGGATCGAGCGAATTGAAGTGCTTGCGCGCCGCACTCACCATGGCCTGCTCCAGGTCCTGGATCAGGAGTTCACGGTCGATGCTTCGTTCGCGGGCGATCGATTCGAGGATGCGGAGGGTCTCTTGGTTCATGGTCTGGTCCTTGGCGTACTGGATTGGTGGGTTGGAAGATTGGTGGAATGTCGCCGCGCAAAAACACATCGAGCCACGGCGGTTGCGGCAACCGCGTGGCTCGTCGCTCTGCGACCACCAGATGGTGGCTGCCCCGGCGCTAGGCGCCCCCTGCCTTCCCGCAAGCGGGGAGCAAGGCGCGACCGGCGCCGGCCGACCAAGGATGGACGCGCGAACGCGCCATCAGCGGTGGGCCGTCGAAGCGGAACCCGCCATCAGGCGGGCAAGCAGGCTGTCGATGGATCGAAGCATGCGCCGTTTCAACGAAGGGGTGCGAGAGACGAGCCCCGCTCGGACGACCCGGCGGGAGGCGAGATTCTAGCGATGTTCCCAACCCAGCGGAAGAGGCAAACCCCGCTCCGGCCCAGGCGTAGGATGGACGCATGACCCGTCTTGCCCGCCTCGGAGCGATCCTCTGCGCCCTCCTGCTGCTGGTCGGCGCACCCCCCGCCACCATCGCTCAGGTGCCCGGATTCGGTGGATTCCCGGGCTCTGCGCCCCTGGGCGAGTCCCAGGACGCCGGCACCGGATTGAGCACCGACAAGGTGAAGGTCCGAGCCGTGGCCTCGGCCATGAGCCCGGCCGCCGGAGCCGACCTGGTGATCGCGGTCGAGCTCATGATCGCTCCGGGCTGGCACACCTGGCCCAACCAGCGAGCGCTTCCCAAAGGCACGGCCGAGTTCATCGGTGCCGTGAACACGACCGTCGCGGTGACGACCGGCGATCCCGCCAAGGCCACCGTGCACGGGGGCTTCACGCAGTGGCCTGAGGTGCATACGGTCAAGGCCGATCTGGGCGACGGTAAGCAGTCCTATGCGGTCTTCGAGGGCCGCTCGGTCGTCTTCGTTCCCGTCACGATCGCACCCGGCGCAAGCGGTGCCGTCACGCTCACCGTGACAGCCGGCTTCCAGAGTTGCGACGACGCCACCTGCCTCGCCCCGGCCGATGTGACGGAGACGATCTCGCTTGCGATCGGCGGCACCACGGCGGCGGCTCCCGCCGGCGATCTCTTCGCTGGCTTCGATCCATCGGTCTTCGGGCGCATTCGTGGCGGGGAGCAAGCGCCGGTCTCGCTCGAATTCAAGCTCACCGACTCGATCCGTTTCGAGATCGATCCGCGCGGCTCAGGGCTCGTGCTGCTGGCGCTGCTCGCTGCACTCGGCGGCGTGCTGCTGAACTTCACGCCGTGCGTGCTGCCGGTGATCCCCCTCAAGATCATGAGCCTCTCCCGCGCAGCCGGCACGAAGGGCCGCATGCTGCAGCTCGGCGGGATCATGAGCCTGGGCGTCGTCTTCTTCTGGGTGGCACTGGGCACGCTCTTCGCGCTCGCGAGCACCGGCATCAAGGCGCTCGAAGGTTTCGCGCAGCTCAACGCGCTCTTCCAGCTGCCGTGGTTCACGATCGCCGTCGGCGTCTTCATCTGCGTGATGGCGATCGGGATGGCGGGCTTCTTCACTGTCGGGCTGCCGAACTGGGTCTATTCGATCGAGACGAAGCAGGAATCGGCGGGCGGAAGCTTCGTGTTCGGCATCATGACCGCCGTGCTCAGCACACCCTGCACCGCGCCCTTGATGGGTGCGGCCGCCGGCTACGCCATCAAGATCCAGGATCCGGGCACGGTGATGCTGGTCTTCACCTCGATCGGCGTGGGCATGGCGCTGCCCTACCTCTTGCTCAGCATGAATCCACGGCTCGTCGACCGCATGCCGCGCGGTGGTGCGGTTGGCGAACTGCTCAAGCAGTGCATGGGCCTCTTGCTCCTCGCGGCGGGCATCTACTTCGTGGGCAGCGGCGTGAATGGCTACCTCGAGGAACCGAGCCACACCTACTGGTGGCTCGTCTCGCTCGCGGGAATCGCGGCCGGGCTCTGGCTCGTGCGCGGCACGCTGAAGATCGCGAAGACCGGCCGCAACCGCACCGTGTTCGGTGGGGTGGGGCTCTTCATCGCCGGAATGAGCGCGCTCATCGGCTGGTCGATGACCTACGAAGCGATCGACTGGAAGACCTGGACCACCGAGCACGAAGCTGCCGCGCTCAAGGATGGCAAGGTCGTGCTCGTCGACTTCACGGCTGACTGGTGCCTCAACTGCAAGACGCTCGAGAAGACCGTGCTCGAATCGCAGGCCGTGCTCGATGCGCTTGAACAGCACGACGTGGTGCCGCTCAAGGTCGATCTGACCAGCGGCGTGCCCGCGCGCGGCGATCGGCTCAAAGCGGCCGGCGGCGCGACGATTCCGCTGTTGGTCGTGGTCTCTCCCACGGACGGACCGATCTGGAAGAGCGAGCTCTACACGCCGGGCGATGTGGTGGCAGCGA
>VGYB01000035.1 GCA_016873115.1 Planctomycetota bacterium
GAGCTGCTCGGGCGGAGGCACCTGGAACTGGAATCGAAGCATCTCGGGAGCCTTCTTCCACCACTCGAGCAGCTTCTTGATCGCATCGATGCGCTTGTTCAGGATCACGTTGCCGTCGCCGGTCCCAGTGCCGCCGAGTTGGTACTGACGGAAGAGCTCCGGCACTTCCTTTTCGCACTGCTCGCAGGTGCGCTTCCACTTCTCGAAGACCTTGTTGCCGGCCGCACTGACCTCGTACTGGCCCTTTGGAACGCCCATCGCGGTCAGCAGGTCGTCCAGCGTGTCCGCCGTGCCGCTGCTGAACTTGCAGGCCAGCGCGTTCGAGGCGTTGAAGGTCAGGTTCTCCTTGGCGTTGCTCAGTGCGTGCGTGCCCTCGAGCGTGTCGTAGAAGGTGACCTCGCCTGTGTCGGGGTCCACGTCGTAGGAGAGCAGGTCCTCGGCGTGCACCATCGCGCGACCGACGAAGGGGCTCCGGCCGCCCATCTCGCAGGTGCGGGCGACAGCATCTTCCCACTCCTGCGCCCCCTGCTCGACCCAGGCCTGGCCCGAGATGCGGGTGATCGAGCCCATGGATCCGGTCCTCATGAAGTAGATCTCGGGTGCATACATCGCGGTGAATGCACCACCGGAGATCGCCTTCTCGATCCACGCCACGAGCCGATGGCCACCGTCGCGGATCCCCATCAGCGCCGCCTGGATCTCGGGCGTTTCCAGGACGAGGCCGCCGTTGGAGTTGATCTTGATGATGACGATCTGCCCCGGACCAGCCGCGTTGGCCATGTCCTTGATCGTGTGCATGTCCTTGGCGCGCAGTTGGATGCCCACCGTGCCCTCGAGCGGGAGGATGAAGATCTGTTTCTTCTCCTGTTCGTCCGCAGCGGCGGCGGGCGGGTCCGCCTGCTTGGCCGCAGGCTTGGCACCCACCTTCGAGGAGGACGAGGGATTCGACGGAGCTGGCTTGGTCGACTGCGCGAGAGCGGCGGGCGCAAGGGCGAGCAGCGAGGCGAGCAGCGTGGCGATGGCGGTCTTCGGGGTCATGGTCAGTGTTCAGCGTGGTCGGATGGTCGTGGGTGATCGGTGATGGAGGCAGCAGCGAGCAGCGATGATCGGCTCAGCCGCCGCCGGGTCCGCCCGGCGAACCGAAGCCGCGGCCACCGCGGCCGCCACCGGTCCCGGAGCCGCCCTGGTTGTCCTTCTTGGCCTTGTTTCGGGCGATCTGCTCCTGCTTCCAGCGCTCGATCTGATCCTTGAGCTGGTTCAGGTCAGGGTGACGGGTCATGCGCCACTTCGTGTAGGCGGCGTCGTTCTTCTCGAGCAGATCGACGATCTTCTCGTAGTGGCGCTTGGCGAGGTCGGTGTACTTGCCCGCATCGAGCTGGAGCTTCGAGCGGGCGTCCTGCCAGAGTTCCTCGGCGGTATCGAAGGCCTTGTTCCAGGCGCGGTGCCAGTCGGCACCGATGCGTTCGCCGGCGCCCATCTCAGGATCCTGCTCGCTCGGCACCACTTGGAACTCGCGAAAGCCGCGCAGGAACATCAGCTCACCCAGATCGCTCGCGCTGCCGTCGGCCAGACCGAGGTCTTCGGCCGTATCGGCGTCGAACGCGGCGAATGCCTTCTCAGAGCCGTCGACGACCCAGGTGCCGTCGGCATCCTGCGTCCAGACGAGGTCGCGGCCCTTCCACGATGCACTGAGCTTGAGCTCGGGGCGCATCATGGCGCGGCCGATCATGATGTCGTAACCGCCGACCTCGAAGAAGCCGTTGGCGATCCCCACCACCGCCTCGCGGAACTTGGCCAGCACCTGCGGATCCTCGATGCTGTAGCGCTCGGCGACGCGGCCAAGACCATCGAGCCGCGCGCCTGGCTTCATGTACATGTCCTTGAACGCGAAAGCCAGCAGCGTGCTGTAACCCCAGGAATCCTGCACCCACATCATGGTCGGCGTGCCGCGGAGTTCCTCGTCCAGCAGCTTCAGCATGCGTCGCTGCGAGTCATCCTCGAAGACACCGGAGCCGTCCTCGTTGCGCTCGGCGGTGTAGAAGCCTTCCTTCAGGTCCTGGCTGTCCAGCGTGAACACGACCAGATCGGGCTTCTTCGCCTTGATGTCGTCAACGAACCTTTGGCAGAGCTCGGGGTGAATGTCCAGACCCCAGATGCCCGTGAACGGCGCGACATAGACGCGCGGTCCGGCGGGCGCTGCCGCAGGTGCGGCTTCGGCCGGCTTTGCAGCGGGCTTCGCTGGCGCGGTGTCCTTGGTCGTGGCTGGCTTGGTGGCGGCGGGCTTGGTCGCTGGTTTCGTGGCATCCTTCTTGGGGGGTGCCTGGAAGGCGAGCAGCGGCAGGGCAAGCACGGCGAGCGTCAGGGCGATTCGGCGCATGACGGGCATACTAGCGGAACCCCCCACCCGTTCATCCATCAAAGATTCAGTTCAGGGGTTGGCCCGTCCCCACTCCAAGGCCTGTGCCAGTGCCGCGGCCGGATCGGTCACCCGACCCTCCAACTGTGCGCGGTACACACGGTCAAGGACGGCCCCCATGCTCGGGCCCGGCCGCAGACCGGCTGCAATCAGGTCGCCGCCGTTGACCCATCGGGCGGGTGCAAGCCCGCCGGGTGCCGCTGCGTAGGGGGACAGCCACTCGCGGATCGCCTGCGCGCGCGCCGCGGCTTCGACCCCCACGATGTCCAGCGCCGATGGAGTCAGGGTCGATGCCAGGGTCAACCGCCGATCGGCGATCGTGGCGCCGTCGAAGCCGTCCCGCATCCACGCGGCCAGCCCGAGCGTCGAGTCGAGATCGCCCGACTCGCGGTTGCTGAGCATGAGCGCTTCGGTCCAGTGCCCAGTGCCGCCGCCGCGATCGGTGCGGTCGCGCAGCCAGGCCGCAAGCAGTGCGCCCACGGGCCGGCCGTGCTCGATGGCCGCCAGGCGAGTCAATGGCCCCGCGGTGTGTGGTTCAGCGAAGACCGCGGCATCGAGCCCGAGCGACTCGACCAGTTCGGCACCCCCCACGCGGCTCGGATGCTCGACGATCTTGCGGATCTCGATGCCGATGCGCTCACGGCTGACGCCGGCCAGTTCGGAAGCGTGCGCCTTGATCGCCGAAGCCGTCTGCGGCTCGATCTTGAGCGCGAAGCGTGCCGCGAAACGCGCGGCACGCAGCATGCGCAGTCGATCCTCGCGGATGCGTTCGTGCGGCGAGCCGATCGCTCGCAAGACGCGTGCCGCGACATCCGCACGGCCATCGACGAAGTCGATGACCTCGCCCGTTTGCGGATCCATGAAGAGGCCGTTGACGGTGAAGTCGCGCCGGAGCGCATCCTCCTCGGGCGTGGCGAACCGCACTGAGTCGGGACGGCGGCTGTCGGAGTACGGACCATCCGCACGGAAGGTGGCGACTTCCACGATCACGCCGCCCGAGCGCACGAGCATGACGCCGAACGATTCCCCAACTCCCTTGGCACCCTTGAAGAGGGCCGTGATCTCGTCGGGCTTGGCGCTCGTGGCGATGTCGAAGTCTGTCGGCTCGATCAGCAGGAGTTGGTCGCGAACGCAGCCCCCCGCGAAGTAGGCGACATGCCCTGCATCGCGCAGGCGAAGCGCGATCGACCGCGCTGCATCGTGCGGTGTCAGGTGCGGCTGGCTCATGCTCGCCCCATGGACATGCGCAGGTCCGTCTGGAGCGCACCGATGCGGTGCTGCAACTCGAGCATGCCCGCCGTCGGGTCCTTGAAGAGTTCGGCCACCTCGTTGGCGGGAATGACCGGCCCCGCAAGGCAGCCGATGCGACGGAAGGGTCGCGGAAGGAACTTCCCCTTCGGCCAGGCCTCGAAGGTGCCCTCGATGGCCAAGGGGATGATGGGTACCGCTGCCTTGCGGATCATGATCGAGGCACCACGCTTGAACTCCTTGAGCTCGCCATCCTCCGAGCGCGTGCCCTCGGGAAACACCAGCACCACGCGACCGGCCTTGAGCTCGTCGATGCCGGCACGCATCGCCGCGGCATCGGCACCATCCCGGTTGATGGGAATCGTGCCGAGGCTGCGGATGAGCCAGCCGAAGGGACCCACGAAGAGCGACGCACGACCCATGGGCGAGAACGGCCGCTCGGCGAGGAATGTGCCGCACACCGGCGGGTCGTAGAAACTGCAGTGGTTGCAGACGGCCAGGAACGCGCCCGTGCGCGGCACATTCGAGCGACCGAGGTAGAGCCTCCGATGGAACAGCAGGAAGAACGCCTCGACCGCGAGTGTCACGAGATCGAACCAGGTCGACTGCACCACGCCGCGGCCCGGGCAACGCCGAGCAAACTGCGTCAGGCGCACGGAACGGTCCCCCGGGCATGCCGCTGGCCGAGCGTGTGGCCGACCATCGCGCGAACGATCGACTCCAAGCGCTCGACGACCTGCTCCTGCGTCATGTCGCTGGTGTCGACCACCTTCGCGCCCTCGGGGCAGCGCAAGGGGCCGGTGGCCCGGCCCGCATCAAGGGCATCACGGCGAATGATCGAAGCAAGGATCTCCGATTCATCGACGCGCTCGCCCTGGGCGACGAGCTGTTCGCACCGGCGACGCGCGCGTACCTCAGGGCGCGCATCGAGGTAGATGCGCACCGGGGCATGCGGGAAGACCACGCTGCCTTGGTCGCGTCCTTCCGTGACGAGCCAGGGGTGCGCCGCAGCGATGCGGCGCTGCGCCTGAACGAGCCGCTCGCGCACGGCTCGATGCGCCGCGACATACGAGACATGATCCGTGACTGCTTGCGAGCGGATGGCCGTGCTGACATCGCGCCCATCGAGCATCACCCGCGGAGGATTCACGGTGAAGTCGAAGTCGACCACGCACGCATGCGTGACGCGATCGACCGCCTCGGCATCCTGCGAGGACACCCCATGGGACAGGGCCCACAGCGTGAGTGCGCGATACATCGCACCCGTGTCCAGCATGTCCAGCCCCAGACGGGTCGCCAGCATCGACGCAACCGAACTCTTGCCGGTACCGGCTGGGCCGTCGATCGTGATGACGACCCCGTGGATCATTCGTCGTCGCCCTCGATGGCTGCCACGGGATCATCCTCCTCGCCATCGGCATCCTGCTCGGCGAGGAGTTCCGTGAGGAGGGCGACCGCCTTCTCGATCGGGGCGACCGGATCGGCGGTGCCCACATAGTCGATGCAGAGCGTGTTGCCGTAACCCACGGACTGGATGGCGCTGACCGCGTCGGCGAGATCCCACTCCTTGTGGGTACCCGCGCGCGTGAAGGTCTTGACGGTGGCCTCGATGGCGGCACTGGCGTAGGGCGCCACGCGACGCAGCGCGCCTTGCAGGTCGCCGGAGTTGTGGGCGTGGGCGAAGCTCGGGAGCGCACCGATGCGGAACCCTCCGACCTTCTTGATGAGTTCCGCGTAGTTCGCGGCATCGGCCAAGATGGGGTCCGAGGGTCGCAGCAGCGTGTTCACATCCATGCGCTCGATGCGCTGCATCGAATGCTTGATGGCCTTGCCGTAGCGCTCGAGGGCGTCGACCGAGCCGATCGCGGACGGGGTCATGCCCACGGAATTGCAGCCGAGCGACTGAGCCGCCCCGGCGAAGCTGAAGAGACGGTCTCCGCTTGCCCCGGGGTCGCGAAGGAAGTCCAGCGGGTGGTCATCGACCAGAACAAGGATCGGACAACCGGCCTTGTCGGCCCGGTCGCGGAGCCTCTCGAGGTCGGTCCGGGTCTTGCCGCGAAGCATGGCCGCCGGAAGGTTCATGCCCCGAAGGCCCAGGTACTCCGCGGCGAACCGGGGCACATCCAGCAGGTCGGCCGGAGCCGGCCCCTTCAGGACCTTTCCCGGTGCGATGCAGGCCGCGTTGATCGTGAGGATGGTCTGGACGTGCACGGCTTGTGGATCCAGACCGGAGTCTAGCAAGGTGTCGCGCTATGCTTGACGGCCTACTTTCCCCGGAGCATCAGGAGCCATCATGTCCAGCCCATCGACCTGCCGATACACCGACTCGCACGAATGGTTCCTCGCCGAAGGCAACACGGTGACGGTAGGCATCACGCAGTTCGCAGCCAACGAGTTGACCGACATCACCTATGTGGGCATGAAACCCGCCGGCACGGCCGTGTCGAGCGGTACAAGCCTGGGTGAGGTCGAGTCGGTCAAGACGACCAGCGACGTCTACACCGTGCTCGCTGGCACGATCGTCGAGGTCAACCCGGCGGCCACGGGCGATCCGTCGATCCTGAACTCCGATCCCTTCGGCAAGGGCTGGCTCGTCAAGCTGAAGGTGTCCGACACCTCGGCGCTGGACCGCCTGATGGACAGCGCGACCTATGACACCAAGCACCCCGTCGGCTGAAGCCACGAGAGCGGCGATGCAGTCCCCCGCCCCGAGCACGGGCCCGGTCGGGATCTCGCTGTCGCGCGTGGTCAAGAGCTACCGCCAAGGGCGGCGGGCCGTGCAGGCCTTGCGCGGGGTTGACCTGCACATCGACGGCCCGGGCTTCTACGGCATCATGGGCGCCAGCGGCAGCGGCAAGAGCACGCTGCTGCACCTCCTCGGTGGACTCGACCGACCCGACTCGGGCACGATCACCGTGGCGGGTCACCGGCTCGAATCGATGGACGAGTCTGCGCTCACGCTGTTCCGCAGGCGCTCGGTCGGCATCGTGTTCCAGCAGTTCAACCTGCTGCCGACGCTGGATGCACTGGGCAATGTGATCCTGCCCGGCATCCTCGATGGGCGTCCGCGCGCCGACTTGGAGGCCCGCGGCCTGGCGCTCCTCGAGGAACTCGGGCTTGGTGCGCGCGCAGACCATCGCCCCGAGGCGATGAGCGGTGGCGAGCAGCAACGCGTGGCCATTGCGCGGGCACTGCTCTTCGAGCCCGGCGTGCTCTTGGCCGATGAACCCACGGGCAACCTCGACAGCGCGAGCGCCGATCGGCTCTGGACGATCCTCCGCGAAGTCGCTTCGCGACGGCAGCTGACGGTGGTCGTGGTGACCCACGAGCCCGCTGCCGCGTGCAACTGCGTCGAGACCTTCGTGCTGCGCGACGGTGCCGTCGCGGGACGATTCGAATCCTATGGCCTCACTCCATCCGAGCTGGTCCTTCGCGCGGCAGGCACTGGCCGGTAGGCACGGCCGCACCGCGCTGCTGGCGACGGCGGTCGCGCTCAGCGCGGCGCTGGTCACGGCGGTGTCCTGTGCCATCGCCACGGCGCAGTCCAATGTTGAAGTCCGGCTGCGCAGGCTCGTCGGGGACGCGGATGCAAGGCTCGTGCAGCGCTACGGCGAGGACTTCGCCGACGATGTGCTCGAGGAGGTGCGCGCACTGCCGGGCGTGCAGCATGCTTCTGGGCGACTCGATGGCTCGCTCACGCTGGTGCGCGCCGACGGGACCAAGGACGACTTCGGCCGCCCCAAGCGCGCGACGGTGCAGGCGCGCGGGGATGACCTGGTCGAGGACCTGCAGCTTCGCAAGGTCACCATGGTGGCCGGCCGCCGGCCCGAGCGCGATGACGAGATCATCGTGGATCCGCTGGCGGCAGAGATGCTCGGTGCCCAGCCCGGCACGCAGGTCGATGTGCAGCGCTTCGGAGACCCCATTCGACTCACCATCACGGGCATCTATGAGCGTCCCGTGCTGGGTGCGCTGCAGCGCCCGCTGGCGCAGGTCGCTCGACGGACGCTCGCCCTGGCGCAGGGACAGGATCCGGAAGTCAGCCGCATCGCGATCAAGCTCGAGCCGGGGCTCAAGTCCGAGGCCTGGATCCAGGAGCACAAGGGTGCCTTCGAGGATCCGCTGGTGCTTGAGCCTGCGGAACTGGCCACCGCCGGCTTCACGCGGCAGCTCGAGGCCGCGAACCTGGGTCTCCTGATCGCAACCATGATCGCGTTCATGTCGTGCGCCTTCATCGTCGCCACAGGCATGACCGTGGCCGTGAGCGAGCAGGTTCGGGAGATGGCGATCGCGCGATGCATCGGCGCACAGCGGCGCGACCTCTTCCTGGGCCAACTGATGGTTGGTGCGGCGATCGGTGGGCTCGGTGGCGTGCTGGGTGCGCCACTGGGGATCGGGGTGGCCTGGTGCTTGGCCGAGCACTTCAAGGAACTCGTCCCGGCGGGGCTCTCGATTGCGCCGTTGGGCATCGTGCTCAGCCTGGGCGGTGCACTCATGAGCGGCCTGCTAGGCGCGCTCTGGCCTGCGACGGCGGCCTCGCGGGTGTCGCCGCTCATGGCGCTCACCGTTCGGGCACGCGCCGTCAGCGGCTCCCTGCCGTGGGCGCTCGGGGCGCTGGGCGCAGCATGCATCGGCGTGCAACTCCTGCTGCTCCTGATCCCCGATGTCGAGCCGCGCTTCTGGGCGTGGGCCCTGGTCGGCCTGCCCCTGATCCATGTCGGATGGTTCGTGCTCTCCGTGCCGATCCTGGCAGCCATGACACCGTGGTCGGGTGAGCTCATCGAGCGCGCGCTCCGCATGCCGCAAGGCCTGCTCTCGGGAAGCCTGCGTGCGAGCCCGATCCGGTTCGGCCTGACGGCCGGAGCCCTCATGATGGGTGTGTCGATCATGGTCGGCACGCGATCGGACAGCGAAGCACTCGTGCGCAACCTGACCGAGCGTGTGCAGTTCGCCGATGCGTTCGTCTTCAAGACCGCGGGCTTCACCCCGGAGGAACAGGAACGCGTGCGGGCGATCCCCGGCGTGATCAACGCCGTGAGCGTGGGCTACATGCCGATCCGCGTGCGGGGGTTCGAGCGCAAGGACGGCACGGGTGACGAAACCTTGCTCGGCATCAAGGCGATCTCTCCGCCCAATGTCGTCTGCATCGGCTTCCAGCCCGAGGCGTTCTTCAGGCAGAACCGCATCAACTGGATCCGCGGCACCCCCGAGGCCGCGCTGCCGGCCCTCTTGGACGGTTCCGGCGTGTTGGTCGCCGAGGAGTTCCTCACCGCGCGCGGGCTCGATGTCGGCGATCGGCTGTTCCTGGGCGCGCGCGAGGAGAAGCGCACCTTCACGATCGTGGGCGTGGTGG
The DNA here is from genome assembly GCA_016873115.1 of Planctomycetota bacterium. Taxonomy (GTDB): domain Bacteria; phylum Planctomycetota; class Phycisphaerae; order Phycisphaerales; family SM1A02; genus SYIB01. The sequence continues at coordinate 9,018 of VGYB01000035.1, forward strand.
GGTCGGCAGGACTTGACCTGGCCACGCAGTTCTTCGGGATCCGCTCGATGTACATGGAACACGCGGTGTCGTGCATCTTCATGGACTTCGATGTCGTGGCGCGAGAGTTCGGCAACCGCGAGGCGGTCATCATGCAGTTCAGCATGTCGCCGGACCTCGACGATGGGGGCGAGAAGGCGATGGCATCGCACCTCGAGGACCAGATCCCCGGCGCGAGCTTCGCCAGCGGTCGCACGATCCGTCGTGCCGTGCTCGAGATCGGCAATGTGATGCTGGCGCTGAGTGCCGGGATCGCCCTGGGGGCCATGATGCTGGCGTGCTTCGCGGTCGGCAATGTCGTGGTGGCCGGGATCGCGGCGCGGCGCCAGGAGTTCGGCGTGTTGCGGGCCGTCGGCGCCACACCATCGCTGCTCCTGCGTGTGGTCCTGGGCGAGGTGCTGGCGATCGCGCTCGCCGCGATCGTGAGCGGCTTCGGGCTCGGGATCCACCTGGCATGGATGGCGACGCGTCTCTACCACGACCTGGCGGGACTGGACCTGAAGATCACGCTGACGCCCCTGCCCCTGGCCATCGGCTGCCTGGTGCTGTTGGTCCTCACGGTGCTGGCTGCCACCCCCGCCGGCGTGCACCTGATGCGACGCCCTGTGCGCGAACTGCTTGCTGCTGCGCACGGTGCGTGAGCCCGGGCGGCATACCCTTGTCGGCATGGAGCGACGCTTCGAGCTCGTGAGCCCGTTTGCCCCCACCGGCGACCAGCCGGAGGCGATCAAGCAGCTCCTCGCAGGCGTGGCGACCGGCAATCGGTTCCAGACGCTGCTGGGCGCGACCGGCACCGGCAAGACCTTCACCATGGCCAATGTGATCGCGCGCTCGCAGCGCCCGACGCTGATCATGAGCCACAACAAGACGCTCGCGGCGCAACTCTACGAGGAAATGCGCCAGCTCTTCCCGCGCAACGCGGTGAGCTACTTCGTGAGCTACTACGACTACTACCAGCCCGAGGCGTACATCCCGCAGCGGGACATCTTCATCGAGAAGGATGCCTCGCGGAACGAGGACCTGGACCGGCTGCGCCTGGCCGCCACGAGCAACCTGCTCTCGCGTCCGGACACGATCGTGGTCGCGAGCGTGTCGTGCCTGTACGGCCTGGGCTCCCCGCACGAGTACATGAAGACCATGCTCATGCTCGAGCGCGGCATGAGGCTCGATCGGCGCGCGTTCCTGCTGGGCCTCGCTGACATGCAGTACGCGCGCAACGACATCGCGCCCGAACGGGGCAACTACCGGGTGCGCGGCGATTGCATCGAGGTCTTTCCCGCCAACGAGCAGGTCGCGCTGCGGATCGAGACCTTCGGCGACCAGGTCGACCGGATCGAGGCCTTCGACCCCATCTCGGGCGAGCTGCTCGACGAGCTCGAGCGCGCGTTCGTCTTCCCCGCGGTGCACTACATGACCCCCAAGGACCAACTCGACCGCGCAATGGCCTCGATCAAGGGCGAGCTCGATGCGCAGGTGCTGGAGCTGCAGTCGCAGGGCAAGCTGCTCGAGGCCCAACGCCTGCTCGGCCGAACGAAGTACGACCTCGAGATGATCGCCGAGACCGGTGCCTGCCGGGGCATCGAGAATTACTCGCGCCACATGGAAGGCCGCGCGCCGGGGAGCCGCTCCTACACGCTGCTCGACTATTTCCGGAACGTGCCGGGCCGAGGCCAGGACGACTGGCTCATGATCGTCGATGAGAGCCATGTCACGATCCCGCAGGTCCGCGGCATGTACTTCGGCGATCGCCGGCGCAAGGAGACGCTGGTCGAGCATGGCTTCCGCCTGCCGAGCGCACTGGACAACCGGCCGCTCACCTTCGAGGAGTGGCAGTCGCTGCTGCCCCAGGCGGTCTTCGTCAGTGCGACCCCTGGACCATGGGAACTCGAGCAGTGCGGCGGCGTGATCGCCGAGCAGGTGATCCGGCCGACGGGGCTCGTCGACCCGCCCATCACGCTTCGACCCGCGCGCGGGCAGGTCGCCGATCTGCTCGAGGAAGTCCGGACCGAAGCGCGCAAGGGTGGCCGCACGCTCGTGACCGCGCTCACCAAGCGCCTGTGCGAGGAACTCACCAACTGGTTCCACAACCAGGGTGTGCGCGTGCGCTACCTGCACTCCGAGATCGAGACCCTCGAGCGGCTGGAGTTGCTGCGTGCCCTGCGAGAGGGCGACTTCGACTGCCTCGTCGGCGTGAACCTGCTGCGCGAGGGCCTCGACCTTCCGGAGGTGAGCCTGGTGGCGATCCTCGACGCCGACAAGCAAGGCTTCCTGCGCAGCACGAGCTCGCTGATCCAGACGATGGGTCGGGCCGCACGAAACGCCGGCAGTCGTTGCCTGCTCTATGCCGACGGCGTGACGCCGGAGATGCAGCGTGCGATCGACGAGGTCGAGCGACGCCGGGCGAAGCAGCTGGCCTACAACGAGCGCCACGGCATCGTGCCGCGCACGATCGAGAAGGCGATCCGCCGCGGCATCGAGGATGAGATCAGCGCGGGACGCGGTGTCGAGCGCGCGGGTCGCCGTCGCGAGGTCACCATCGACCGCGACGACCTGGTGCTCGAGCTCCACGAGGAGATGATGGCCGCGGCGGGGCGTCTCGAGTTCGAGCGTGCTGCGCGCCTGCGTGATGAGATCGAGCGGGTCAAGACGGCCGAGCGCGTGGAGGATGTGCTCGGCGATCCCGGCGACGAGCCACGGCCGGCACCGGGCATGCCCGGGACGAAGGCCCGCAAGCGGCGCAAGCCGGATCACTTCAGGAAGAAACGCGGTGGGTGAGCGCCGGGGCGCTCGGTCAGCGTTCGGGACGGCGCGCACCCAGGCGCAGCCGTGCACTCCGATCGATCAGTTCGCGCCATTCCTCGGGCGTGGGACGACGCGAGGGCGCATGCGAACCCGCAGCGGGCCGCTGCGGCGAAGGGGCATGCACACGCTCGCGACGGGCGCGCTCGGCGGGTGGGGATGGGTGAACGGTCGGCATGGGTTGATCCAACATGAGCCCGCGCAACGCCTTGCGGCCACGGATCGTTTCGGCGGGACCCGGATGATGGACGCACATTTCGCCCCTGCAAAGTGGTGATTGCGTGAATTTCGGCCCTGCAGGCCCCAATAATGCCTCCTCCCGTGCTCCCCGCCGACCCAAGTCACTGCATTCGCATTCGCGGAGCCCGCGAGCACAACCTCCGAGGCCTCTGCGTGGACATCCCCCGCGACCGGCTCGTGGTCGTCACCGGCGTGTCGGGCAGCGGCAAGAGCAGCCTGGCGTTCGACACGATCTTCGCCGAGGGCCAGCGCAAGTACATGGAGAGCCTGAGCGCCTACGCGCGCCAGTTCCTCGACCAGATGAAGAAGCCCGACCTCGAGTCGGTCGACGGGCTGCCTCCGACGATCGCGATCGAGCAGCGCTCCGGTGGACACAGCCCGCGCTCGACGGTCGCCACGACGACGGAGATCTACGACTACTTCCGCCTGCTGTGGGCGCGCTGCGGCACGCCGACCTGCTGGCACCGCGACGAGTCCGGCAGGGTCTGCGGCAAGACGATCACGGCGACGCCACCCACGCAGATCGTGGAGTCGGTACTCGCTTCGAGCGTGGGCAGGAAGCTGATGGTCTGTGCAACGCTCGTTCGTGCACGGAAGGGCTTCCACAAGGACATCCTCGAGCAGATGGTGCGTGCCGGGCTCGTGCGTGCGCGCGTGAACGGCACCATCGTCGAACTGCGTGACGCGCAGAGGCGCGGTGGCGAGAACCCCTTCGGACTCGGTCGCTACGAGGTCCACACGGTCGATGCCATCATCGATCGCATCGTGGCGAGCGTGGAGGATCGGCAGCGCCTGGCCGAGAGCATCGAGACGGCGCTCAAGGCCGGCGGCGGCAACCTCCTGCTGCTCGTCGATGACGGTGCCGGAGGATGGACCGAACACCGCTTCAGCGAGCATTTTTCGTGCCCTGACCACCCCGAGTGCTCGCTCGAGGAACTCGAGCCACGGCTCTTCAGCTTCAACTCACCCCAGGGGGCGTGCGAGTCATGCGCCGGGCTGGGCACGATCGACCAGTTCGACGAGGATCTGGTCATTCCCGACCAGGCCAAGCCCGTGGCCGAGGCGATCGAGCCCTTCCGCAAGAACGGCCGCCGCATGAACATCTGGTACGCACGCCGCATCCGCATGTGGTGCGCCAACGAGGGCGTGAATCCCGCCACGCCGTTCGCGAAGCTGGCGTCGAAGGCGCACCGCTCGCTGATGCATGGCGAAGAGGGTGGCTGGGAGGGCGTGCTCCCCCACTTGCGCCGGCGCTTCACCGAGACCGACAGCGAGTTCGTGAAGGAGCGGCTGCACGCGTACATGAGCACGGCTCCGTGCCCGGCCTGCGGCGGACGCAGGCTCAAGCCATCCTCGCTCGGCGTGATGGTGCAGGGTGCACACCGAAGGCTCGACATCACCAGCGCAACGAACCTGAGCATCGGCGCTGCGCGTGAGTTCTTCGCCGGGCTTCGGCTCGGACCTTCGCAGGCCTCGATCGCAGCACCGATCGTGAAGGAGATCGCCGCGCGTCTGGGCTTCCTCGAAAGCGTCGGGCTGGGCTACCTCACGCTGGATCGCACGAGCAGCACGCTGTCTGGTGGCGAGGCGCAGCGCATCCGCCTGGCGACGCAGGTCGGCAGCGGACTGGTGGGCGTGGCGTATGTGCTCGATGAGCCGACGATCGGCCTGCATCAGCGCGACAACCTTCGACTCGTCGCCACGCTGCGACACCTCAGCGACATCGGCAACTCGGTGCTCGTCGTCGAGCACGACGAGGACATGATCCGATCCGCGGATCATGTGCTCGACATCGGGCCGGGACCTGGCCGCCACGGCGGCATGGTCGTGGCTCAGGGCACGGTGAGCGAGATCTGCGACACGCCCGGCAGCGTGACCGGCGACTACCTCAGCGGCCGGGTCCGCATCGAGGTGCCGGCCGAGCGCCGTCCACTCTCGGCCAAGCAGTCGATCGTGGTGAAGGGCGCGCGCGAGCACAACCTCAAGGGGATCGATGTCGCCTTCCCGCTCGGCGGGATCGTGTGCGTGACCGGCGTCTCGGGCAGCGGCAAGAGCACGCTGGTGAACGAGATCCTGCTCAAGGCAGCCAGGCGGCTGGTGACCGGGACACGCGAGCTGCCCGGCATGCACGACTCCGTCACCGGCCTGGGCAAGGTCATGCGCGTGGTCGAGGTGGACCAGTCACCGATCGGCCGGACGCCGCGCTCGAACCCCGCGACCTACACCGGGATCTTCGACGAGATCCGCTCCGTCTACGCCCGCATGCCCGAAGCCAAGATCCGCGGCTACGAGCCCGGGCGCTTCAGCTTCAATGTCAAGGGCGGCCGCTGCGAGGTCTGCGCCGGGCAAGGCGTGCGACGCATCGAGATGCACTTCCTGCCCGATGTCTTCGTGACCTGCGAGGCCTGCAAGGGCCGTCGGTACAACCGGGAGACGCTCGAGGTGCTCTACAAGGGCAAGTCGATCGCGGATGTCCTCGACATGACCATCGAGGATGCGACCGCGTTCTTCGATGCCCATCCCAGGATCGCGCGGATGCTGCAGTGCATCCGTGATGTCGGCCTGGGCTACATGCAACTCGGCCAGGCGAGCACGACGATGTCGGGCGGCGAAGCGCAGCGCGTGAAACTGGCGAGCGAGCTCGGCATGTCGAGCGCCGGACACACGCTGTATGTGCTCGATGAGCCCACGACCGGCCTGCACTTCGCCGATGTGCACCGCCTGCTCGGCGTGCTGCAGCGCCTGGCAACCAACGGTCACACGCTGGTGGTCATCGAGCACAACCTCGATGTGATCAAGTGCGCCGATTGGATCATCGACTTGGGGCCCGAGGGCGGCGACGGCGGCGGCACGCTGGTCGCGCATGGCACGCCCGAAACCGTGGCCGCCACGCCCGGCAGTTTCACCGGTGAGTACCTCACCCGCATGCTGGGCACGAGCGCGCCCAAGGCAGCGGCTAGACCCAAGCCCGTGCGCGCCAAGCAGCCCGCCGCGCGCAAGCGCGCGACGGCGTGAGGCGGCGGTCGCGTCAGTCGCGGGCTTCTGACCCGCGCACGACGCTCGCCGCCATCCCCCCAATCGCCTCGGGATAGGCGAGGCACTCCTGCTCGAAGACGCGCGCCGCGAGCGCTTCCGGCGTGTCGCCTGGCAGGACCGGACAGCGACGCTGCACGATCGTGCGGCCGTGGTCGTACTCATCATCGACCAGGTGCACCGTGCAACCGCTCTCGGCATCGCCTGCGGCAAGCACGGCCTCGTGCACATGATGCCCGTACATGCCGTGGCCGCCATGGCGCGGCAGGAGCGCGGGATGGATGTTCAGCGCACGCCCGGCCCACGGGCCCACGCGAAACTTGCGCAGGTAGCCGCACAGGCAGACGAGCTCGACCCCAGCGGCCTGCAGCGCGGCATCGACCTGGTCATCCAGGCTCTCGGGAAGCGAGGAATCGCACACCACCACCTTCAGGCCCGCCCCACGGCAGCGCTCGATCCCGGCAATCCCCGGCTTCGTCACCACCACCACGCCGATGCGCGCATCGAGCCGGCCGGCATCGATCGCCCGCTGCAGGTTGAGCACCGTGCGACCACCACCGCTGATGAGGCAACCCAGCGCGATCGGACAGTCGGTCACTCGTCCTCCACATGCAGCGTGCCGGGGCGCTTGAACTCGATCGGCTTGCGGTCGGGGCTGATGGCGACCATGGTCACCAGGGCCTCGGTCACATGAACCTGCTCGCCGGTCTTGAAGCGCTCGGCGTGGACCAGCACGCGGATCGTGGCGCTCGTGCGACCCTCACGCTCCGTGCGGGTCCAGAGCGTGACCGACTCGCCCACGCCCACGGGTGCGATGAACTCGATCTTCTCCATGGCCTTCGTCACCCAGCGGTGCAGGCCGAGCCGCCGCGCGTGCAGGTACGCCGCCTGGTCGATGTAGCTCAGGACGACTCCGCCGAACACCGTGCCGCTGTGGTTGGTGTCACGCGGCATGGTCATCACGCGCAGTGACAGGTCGAAGCCTTCGGGTGCCTTCATGCACGGGATCATCGGCTCAGGGCGCGGTTCCCGCAACCCGGCTGGATACGATCACGGCGTGCGTCACGCGCTTTGCTCCATCAGGGTCGTGGTCGCCTGCGTGGCCATCGCGACCATGGCAGCGTCGGCGCAGCCCCCCGCCGACACCGCACGATCGGCGACCGAACGGGCCGTGAACGAGGCCCTGGCCCAGCACCGGAGCGCCGAGGCGCTGGCCCGGGCCAAGGCCTGGCTCGACCGCGCACCCGGCGATGCGGGCATGCTCGCGCTGGCCGCTCGCGCCGCGGCGCAAGCGGGCGACCAGCGCGTGGCCGCCGGCTACCTCAAGCGCGCCATCGAGGAGGGCTTCACGGACTTCGCCACCATCGAATCCGGTCCCGACTTCGCCGGGCTGCGACGGCATGAATCCTGGGCGGTGGTCCAGGAGGCGATGCGCGCCGCCCGTGCACGCAACGAGCAGGGCACGCTCACGGGCGCCGAGGCGACCAAGGCCGTCGATGCCTGGCGCATGCGCTTCACCAGCGGCTATCGCGTCTTCCCCGACGGCGTGACCAACACCATCCTGGTGACGACGCAGGATCCAACGAGCCGCAGCGAGCTGATGTCGATGCTCGCTGAGATGACTCAGAATCAGGTGGGCAGGCTCTTTGGCAAGGGACTCGCTCAACCCGTGGCGGTGATCGTGGCCAGCGGCGCCGATGGCGAGGGCGACGGGCTCACGGCATCGCGCGCAGGCCGCTACGAACACGGCATGCGCCGCCTGCTCACGCGCGATACCGGCGCCACCCTGCGCCACGAGTTCACCCACGCCCTGCACTTCGCCCACATGGAGCGTGTCAACCAAGTGCATCCGATCTGGCTGCGCGAGGGACTCGCCACGGTCTTCGAGACCTACCGCACGCGCGATGACGGCTCGTTCGAGTTCCTGCCCAACGAGCGTGCCGATGCGGCCATGCAGCTCCTGGCCACGGGTGCCGCGCCGGCGCTGCGCCGCCTGCTGACGATGCCCGAGGACGACTTCCAGAAGGATGGCGAGTCGACCTACCCGCTGGTGCGCTCGCTCATGGAGTACACGGCCTCGCGCGGGGCGGTGGAGCGGCTCTACGCCGAGGCAGTCGCTGGATTCCGTGACGACCCCACCTGCACGCGAGCCCTGGAGCGCGCGCTGGGCTGCAGCCTCGAGGAGATCGAGCGCGCCTGGGCCGCCTGGGCTCGCGAACGGGGTACACAGGGGTTCTCGACCGACCCCACGCAGCCCTCGATCGGGGTCACCACCGAGGACCATCCCGACGGGGCCCGGATCGTACGATTCGTCACGAAGAGCGCCGCCCGCGATGCAGGCCTGCGACCCGGCGATGTGATCGTGGGGGTGGACAGCGAACCCGTACGCTCGGTTCGTGAGCTCGGCGTGGCGCTGACCCGTTCGCCCAGGAACGAAACCCTCGCGATCCGCTTCCGCCGGGGCGATTCGTATTCGATCCTCGCGGTGCGCCGGCGTCCATGACGGAGCCGGCGGACCACGATGGCACGCACGCCAGCCCTCCCTCGCCTTCACGACCTGGTCCGGACGATCCGCGGGATGTTCGCGGAATGTGCTGTCCCATGCGCGAACTTGGGGGTAGGTTCCCTCGTGGTTCACCTTGGCGCGGAGTCGCCCTGCGTGATGCATGGCGAGCTCCTCCGGGCTCGGGACCTGGACGGCTGGGCGATCGTCGCCCCTGCCGCGTGTCGCGCAGTTGGCGGTGCCGCCCCGCATCGTCGTTCACGGAGACTCTTGCCATGATCGTGACCATCAGTGCCAAGCACATGCAGCTGACCGAGGCCATCGCCGGGTACATCCGCGGAAAGGTGTCGAAGCTCCCGCGGTACTTCAACCGCGTGAGTGGACTTGAAGTCGTCGTCGAACCGCTGCCGAGCCATGGCTTCCATGTGGAGTTGCGTGCCAATGTGGACCATCACACGGACTTCGTCTGCAACACACACCACGACAACCTGTACGCCTGCGTCGATCTGGCGGTCGACCGCAGCCGACGGCAGCTCAGCGAGCACAAGGCCCGCCTGCGCGAGCATCGCCACTGAACCGCATCGAACCCGGTTTCATCACCACGCCCGACGCGGGACTCGCTCCCACGCCGGGCGCGTTCGTTCTGGCCGTACCACGCAGCAATCGCTACGATCCAACCTCTCCATGAAACTCAACGAACTCGTCCACTCCAAGGCCATCCGCGCCCCGCTCGATGCCACCAAGCGAGATGCATCGATCGGCGAGTTGATGAAGGCGCTGGTGACGGCGAAGGTCATCAAGCCAGCGCAGGCCGAGGAACTGGTCAAGGCCGTGCTCAAGAGGGAACGCAAGGGCTCGACGGGCTTCGGCCACGGTATGGCCGTGCCCCATGCCAAGACCGATCTGGTCGATGCGCCGATCGCGGCGCTGGGCATCAGCCCCGTGGGCATCGACTTCAGCTCGCTCGATCGCCAACCCGTCAACACGGTCTTCCTCATCCTGAGCCCGGAGGCCAAGCCTGACCTGCATGTGGCTGCGATGGAGGCGATCTTCCAGTCGCTCCAGGACGACCAGTTCAAGCGCTTGCTGCGCCAGGCCCGGACCCCAGCCGACGCACGCCTGCTCCTGCAGGAAGCAGGGTCATCGAAGGGCTGATCCGCATGGTGACGGGTCGCGCCACCATCCTGAATCGGCTCGGGCTGCACGCGCGCCCCGCGATGAGCTTCGTGCAGACGGCCATGGGCTTCGGCTGCTCCGTGACCGTGCGTCGCGCCGATGCCGCTGAGGCCGTCGATGGCAAGAGCATCATGCAGATGCTGCTCGTGGCGGGCACTGCGGGAACCGAGCTCGAGATCACCTGTGACGGTCCCGACGAGGATGCCGCGATGGCCGCGCTGCTGCGGCTGATCGCGCGCAAGTTCGATGAGGAGTGAGCGGCTCGCTAGCGCACGCGCTCGACGCCGACATCGCGGGACATCAGCGACTGCAGCGCCTGAGCGGGCGCGACGCCGCCGAACAGCACGCCGTGCACGGCTTCCATGATGGGCAGTTCGATGCCCCGAGAGCGGGCATCGCGCACGATCGCATCGCATGTGTCCACGCCCTCGACCACGGAACGCGTGTGGGCCAGATGCTCGGCCAGGGTCTGTCCGCGACCGAGCGCCTCGCCGCACGAGCGATTGCGGCCATCGGGGCTGAAGCAGGTGGTCGCCAGATCACCCACGCCGGCAACGCCGAAGAAGGTTTCTGCCTCGGCGCCGTGCGCCGACCCGAAACGCACGATCTCGGCCAGCCCACGCGCAAGGAGCGCACTCTTGGCGTTCATGCCGGCATGCATGCCATCAAGCATGCCCGCGGCCAGCGCGATCACATTCTTCGCAGCCCCTGCCAGTTCGACACCGACATGGTCACGCAGCGTGTAGAGCCGCAGCCACGAGCAGCTCAGCGCCTCCTGGACGGGCGCGGTGGCGTGCGCCGAGCCAGCAACCACCATCACGAGGGGCAGCCTGCGGGCCATCTCGGCGGCGATCGAGGGCCCTGACATCGTCACGACCTCGTGGCCCGGCGCGGCCTGCTTCACGATCTCGCTCGGCCGACGGAGGGATCCTCGCTCGAGGCCCTTGCTCACACTGACGATGACCGCCGAAGGCGGCAACCCCTTGCCCAACCGCGGCCAGACCGATGCCAGATGCTGGGTGGGGACGGCGCTGATGCACAGGTCCGCACCCGCGAGGGCGCGCTGCGCATCGGGTTCGACCACGACAGCCGGATCGAGCTCGAACCCGGGCAGGCGGGGCGATCGGCGCGTGGCAGCCAAGGGGGCAAGATCCTGGGGAAAGACCCCCCACAGCCGGACCGAATGCCCCCGGCTCGCAGCCAGCGAAGCAAGCACCAACCCAAATTGGCCGTCGCCGATGACGGTGACCTGTCGCATATGGGTCGGAAGGTACCCCGTTGGATCGAACCTTGGGATCGTGAGCGTGCTACGCTGTAGATCACTTCTCTTCCCTCGGGTCCATCGACCATGAGCACCATCACGACCCCGTCAGCCTCCCCGTCCATCGATCCGTCCGCCTCCAACGGCGAGCGTCTTGAGCGGCAGCTGTTCGTCGCCCTCGTCGGCGGCGTCATGCTGCTCACCGCCTGGGTCGCTGGCACGCTTCTGGGCGTTGGCGAGAGCGTGACCAACATCACGGCGGCCCTGGGCGCGCTGATCCTCGCCACTCCCTTGGTGAAGGGAGCCTGGGAAGAGCTTGTCGCCGGGAAGCCCAGCAGCGACACCCTCGCCTCCCTCGCGGTTCTGGCAGCGCTGGCGAACAACCTGTACCTGCCGGCCGGGTTTCTGGCCTTCTTCCTCTGGCTGTCGGAGCTCGTCCTCAGCCGCACGGCGTGGGGTGCGCAACGGGCGATCCGCGAACTTGTCGAATTGACACCCGATATGGCGCGACTCGTCGGCGCCGACGGCAGCGACCGCGAAGTCAGCCTGTCGCAAGTCAAGACCGGCGACCGTGTGCGCGTGCGCCCGGGCGAGAACCTTCCGGTCGATGGCAAGGTCGTCGCGGGCCAGTCGAGCATCAACCAGGCCTCGCTCACCGGCGAAGCCGTGCCGGTGGAAGTGCAGACCGGCAGCGAGGTCTACGCGGGCACCACGAACCTGACCGGCCAGATCGACCTGCAGGTGACGGCCGTCGCCGGCGAGACCACGATCGGCAAGGTCGAGACGCTCATCCGCGAAGCGGAGAACAGCCGCACCGAACGCCAGGAACTCATCGAGCGGCTCTCGGCCTACTACGTGCCGGTCGTCCTCATGGTGGCCGGCATCGTCTGGTTCTTCACGAGCAAGTCCGACAGTGCCGAGGTGCGCGAGACCGCGGCCGTGCGCGCCATCACCGTGCTCGTGGTGACCTGCCCCGGCGCACTCCTGATCTCGTATCCGACCGCCATGGTCGCCGCGTTCGCGGCCGCCGCCCGCCTGGGCATCATGATCAAGCAGACGCGCGTGCTCGAGAGCGCAGGTGACATCGACACCGTGGTGCTCGACAAGACCGGCACGCTCACCACCGGCAAGTTCAGCGTCAGCCGGCTCGCGCCCGCCGAGGGCGTGGATGCCGCCGATCTCCTGCAGGCTGCCGCCGATTGCGAGCAGAGCTCGAACCACCCGCTCGCGCGATCGATCCTGGATACGGCGCAGCGCGCGCGCATCGAGCCGGCCAAGGTCGAGCGCTACGAGGAAGTGCACGGCCGCGGCGTCGTCGCGGTCGTTGGCGGGCAGACGCTGCGCGCGGGCCGCTCGGGCTGGCTGCTCGAGCTGAGTCCTGCCATCGCTGCGTCGGTGAAGACCGTCGAGGCAGGCATCGAAGGCATGAGCGGCGTGCATGTCATGCGCGGCGAGACCTATCTCGGTGCCGTCGGTCTTGAGGACAAGCTGCGTCGCAATGCGCCCGAGACCGTGAAGCGCCTGCGTGATCTTGGCGTGCGACGCGTCTCGATCTTCACCGGCGACCGCCTCGGCGTGGCCACTCGCGTGGGCCAGGCGGCCGGCGTCGACTCGATCGAAGCCGAATGCCTGCCCGAGGAAAAGCACGAGGAACTGAAGTACCTGCTCAAGCGCGGCCACCGTGTGCTGGCCGTGGGCGACGGCATCAACGACGGTCCGCTGCTCGCGAGCGCCGATGTCGGCCTGGCGATGGGCCTGTCGGGAAGCGACATCGCCACCAACAGTGCCGGCGTGGCGCTGATGAACGATGACCTGCGACTGGTGCCGTTCCTGCTCGAACTCGCCCGCAAGGCGCGCGGCATCATTGCCCTGAACATCGCGGCGAGCCTGGTGCTGGCGATCATCGGCCTGGCACTGGCCGCGACCGGCAACCTGCAGATCTGGATCACGCCCTTCTACCAGGCCGTGGCGTATGTCTTCGTCATCGCCAACAGCCTGCGACTGGTGCGCTTCGGCGAGGAATACGCCGATGCCGAGGAGATCCGCCGCCAGACCGAGGTTCAGCGGGCACAGAAACCCACGCGTGCCATGCAGCGGATCGCGGCAACGAGCTGATCGCCCGGTCACCCGGGGCGGTCCAGCGGCGTCATGGGGCCTCAGGGCGATGGCGGCCCCCCTTCGCGGCAGCCGCTACCTTGCCCGGCATGAGCAAGATCGCCCAGTACCTCGGAGCGGACGCCACCAGCCTCCTTGAGCACAAGGCCAAGGTGCCTGCCGCCAATTTGCACCTGCCCGGTCCCGACTTCATCGATCGCGTGTGGGCCAAGAGCGACCGTCCGCAGCCGGTGCTCAACAACCTGCATCGGCTCTTCGGCACCGGCCGCCTCGGCGGGACGGGATATGTGAGCATCCTGCCGGTCGACCAGGGCATCGAGCACTCGGCAGGCGCGAGCTTCGCCAAGAACCCGATCTACTTCGACGGCGAGAACCTCGTGAAGCTTGCGATCGAAGGCGGCTGCAACGGTGTGGCCAGCACCTTCGGCGTGCTCGGCAGCGTGTCGCGGCAGTATGCGCACCGCATCCCGTTCATCGTCAAGATCAACCACAACGAATTGCTGACCTGCCCGAACAAGTTCGACCAGATCATGTTCGGCTCGGTGCGCGATGCCTGGAACATGGGTGCCTGCGCGGTCGGTGCGACCATCTACTTCGGCAGTGACGAGAGCGGGCGGCAGATCGTCGAGGTCGCCCGGGCCTTCGACGAGGCCCACGCGCTCGGCATGGCCACGATCCTCTGGTGCTACCTGCGCAACCCGAAGTTCAAGAAGGACGGCAAGGACCACCACCTGAGTGCCGACCTGACCGGCCAGGCGAACCACCTCGGCGTGACGATCAAGGCCGACATCATCAAGCAGAAGCTGCCCGAGCTCAACGGGGGCTACTCGGCGCTCAACAGCGGCGATTCGAGCTACGGCAAGCTCGACAAGCGCATGTACAGCGACCTGGCGACCGACCATCCGATCGACCTCTGCCGCTACCAGGTGCTGAACTGCTACGCCGGCCGCGCGGGCCTGATCAACTCAGGCGGCGCCAGCGGCGAGAACGACTTCGCCGAGGCCGTGAAGACCGCGGTGATCAACAAGCGCGCCGGCGGCATGGGCCTGATCAGCGGCCGCAAGGCCTTCCAGCGCCCGATGCCCGAAGGCGTGAAGCTGCTGAACGCGATCCAGGATGTCTACCTCGACCGCTCCGTGACGGTGGCGTGAGGGCTCGGGCGATCACCCGATCGCCGCGTCGATCCAGGCGCCGCCCAGGACGCGGCTGCCGTCGAAGCAGACCACCGCCTGGCCCGGAGCCACCGCAGCCTGCGGTTCATCGAAGCGAACCTCGATCGTGTCCGCGCCAGTCGCGCGAACGCGCGCTGCGACAGGCAACGCGTTGTAACGGATCTTCGCCGTGCACGGCACCCATGACTGCGGCGGATCGACGAGCCAGTTCGACTGCGCGGCGGTGCAACCTGCCGACGCGAGCAGTTCGCGCGGGCCGAGCGTGACGACATTGGCCTGCGCATCCTTGCCGATGACATAGAGCGGCATACCCGCAGCCACGCCGAGCCCCTTGCGCTGGCCGACCGTGAAGTGCTGGTGCCCCGGGTGCTCGCCGAGGTCGCGACCCTCATGATCGACGATGCGCCCCGGGACAACCGCCGCCGGCGTGCGACGCGCGACCAGCCCCGCGTAATCGTCATCGGGTACGAAGCAGATCTCCTGCGAATCGGGCTTGTCGAAGACCGGCAGCCCGCGCTCCCGTGCCATGGCGCGGACCTCGGTCTTGGGCAGGTCACCGATGGGCAGGATCATCTCGTGCAGCGCTTCGCGGCGCGCACCGAACAGCACATAGGACTGGTCCTTCGACAGGTCGATGCCGCGATGGAGCTCGGCCCCCCGCTCGCCATGCACGATGCGTGCATAGTGGCCGCTGGCGACGGCGACGGCATCGATCGAGCGCGCGTACTCGTGGAGCTTGCCGAACTTGAGCCAGTCGTTGCATCGCACGCAGGGATTGGGGGTGCGACCGGCGTTGTACTCGCCAACGAAGTAGTCGATGATGCGGCCGAAGTCCTTCTTGAAGTTGCAGACATAGAACGGGATGCCGAGCCTCGCCGCGACCGTGCGTGCATCCTGCGCGTCGTTGATCGAGCAGCAGCCACGATGCCCGATGCGCAGTGGGGTGCTGCCGTCGGGCTTGGCCGGCAAGGCGCACGACGAGGCATCGAAGCCCTCCTCCGGCATGGGCGCGAGGCCCTCGAGTTCCTCCCCCGGCGAGCCGAGCCGCATGAAGCAGCCGACGACCTGGTAGCCGCGCTCGACGAGCAGCGCCGCCGCAACCGACGAATCGACGCCGCCGCTCATCGCGACGAGCACCTTCGATCCTTTGACGAGGGCGGTCATGCGGCCATCGTAGGGCGCGTGGGCAGCAACACGCACTCGCGCTCGTCGTTGCGCTCGTGGGGTCCTGTCGCCAGCGTCGCGGCATCGCTCCTTTGGGGCACCGGCTGACGCTCGTCCTTGCGCTCCCTCGGGTCCTTGCCGCGCGGACGCGCCGCGAACCCGCGCTGGCCGGCCTTGCGTCCTTGCGCTCGTCCTCCCGCGACCTCGGGTCGCGAGCTGCGCGGACGCGCCGCGAACCCGCGCTGGCCGGCCTTGCGTCCTTGCGCTCGTCCTC
>VGYB01000036.1 GCA_016873115.1 Planctomycetota bacterium
CGTGCTCGGCCGCCTGCCCCGAGGTCTGCCGGGCACGCAGCGCAAGGAACGCGAGTGCGCCGCCGACGGCGGCGCCAAGGACGAAACCGATGATGAGGGAGAGGGCGTCCATGGGGGGATCGTATGGTGACCCTGGAACGCCCCGATCACCTCAGCGTGACACGCCCCTCACAGATCCATCAGCGCGGCCCGCGTGCCGGCCTTGGCCAGCAGGTCGGCGGCCTGGTCGGCGAAGGGCTTGCCGCTCGCGCGCACGGCGGCGATGAGCTGCTCGATCTGCTTCTCCTTGCGCAGGTAGCCAAGCACGACCGTGCCGACCGCGTTTGCATCGATCGACGAGAAGAAGTCGATGCCCTCGCGGTAGACGATGCGGCTCGACAGGCTCTTGGCCACCATCCACGCCTGGTAGGGCGCGGGCAGCACGGTGAAGAGCCGCTCACCCACGGCCTTGGCCAGCACCTCGGGCACATGCTCGAGGATCACCTCGCGCATGGCGGCCTTGTCGGCGGCGTTCCACGAACCCATGCTCGCGTACACGGTATCCGCCGCCGCATTCATGGCCATCGAGAGCCGGGTGCTGAGCTCCGGCAGCGGTACGCTCGGGTGACGGCGCCCCTCGGCCAGCAAGAGTTCGGCCTCGCGCCGGGCGAACTCGCGCAGTTTCACGAGCACCTGGTCCACGAAGGCATCCTTGAGCTTCATGAACTCGGCTTCGTCGAGCAGCATGCTGGCCTGGATCTCGTAGGAGCTCGTGATCACGCCGCACTTGTTGGCGCTCGAGTCCTTCATGATCAGGCAGCCATTCTCGGAGAGCCGCACGCGCGCTTCGGGCGTGAGGAACAGGTTTGCGCCCTCGACGATGATCGGGCTGCTCGGACGGCCATCCGCCAGGAGATAGTCCCTCCAGTTGCGCTCGTTGATCGTGGCGGGGCGGCCGCCGCCGGGCACGAAGGCATCGGCGACCACGCGGTTGTGCATGGTGTTGCGCAGCTGCGCACCATCGGGTGCCTCGACCGGCACGATGCGGCCCTTGGGCCCGAGTTTCGCGGTGTTGAAGCGCGCGATCGGCAGCCCATCACGGAAGAGCCGCAGGAGCTCGGCATGATCGAGGCCATCGGGATCCTCGCCGCAGGCTGAGCCATCGGCCACGCCCACGATGCGCGCGTTGGCGCCGTAGTCGCGCTCGAGGATCCGCATCATGTTGCCGGCGACGTCCCCGTCGGGGCCGCCGGTGATCTTCACCGTGAAGGGCTGCTTGGTCGGCTCGATGCCGCGGGCGCGCAGCGAGCAGGCGAGGAACACATTCACGCCCTCGCTCGTCACGCCGTAGACCTTGTGGTTGATGCCGGCACCTGGCTTCGAGCTCATGAAGGCGCTCGGCAGCGCGTAGCCGCGGCGGCGTGCGCGCGCCACGATCCACTCGATGTGCTCGGGCGTGATGTTCTCATCGGGGCCGAGGTAGATGAACTCCTGGAACCCGAGCCGATCGACCACGCGGCCGCGCGCGGCCGGGTCGCTCGTGATCAGGTCGAGGATGCAGTCGACGAACGCCTTGACGCAGCGGTTGGTGTCGGCGGGAACTTCGAGCAGGATCGCGCACTTCGCGCCACCCTCGGGGATGTCCTTGTTCTTGAGTTGCTGCGCGAATGCGAGCCCGTAGACCTCGTCGTACAGGCGATCGACCTCGCGCTCGTACTGCGCCTGGGTGGTGGGGCGCACCACGCGCAGGCCGCCGCGCGCGATCTCCTTGAAGCGCACATGGAAGCCATTGAAGCCCCGTCCGTGCACGAAGAAGGTGCCGAAGGGGGTCTCGGGGCGCGTGGTGCCGACCATGAAGGCCGGATCGAGCCGCAGCGCGAAGCCGAAGCGGTCGGCAACATGGGCGTTGGTGCGCAGCGTGGCGCGCATCGCCTCGAGCGTCGTGCGAAGGATCGTCAGCGTGGTCTCGCCGTCGGATTTCTGCGCGGCCTCGGTGTCGAGCGCGTCGAGCGCCTTCAGGAATGAACCGTCGTCCCGTGCTCCTGCCGGATCGAAACGGCGCATGAACGCATCGACCGCAGCGAACGAGATCGACTGGAACTGCTCGAGCACCGACAGCACACGATCGCGGTGGTAGGCGAATGGATTCTGCGGTGAGAGCTTCTGGTGCACCAGCGCGGCGAAGGTGCTCAGGGCCTCGGCGCGGTCCAGATCCAGCGTTGGATGGCGAGCCTGGATCTCGAGAATGCGGTGGTCGATCCACTTCACGCGCATCAGGTCACGCGCGGTGCGCTGCCAGACGGCGCTTGAGGGATCGATTGCGCGGCCATCGGCCGTCTGCACGACAAAGCCGAGCATGGTGACCGAGCCGTGCGGGGGGTCCTTCACGACATCGAGGTACGCGCGCACGATGCTGATGCCCGCGCGTGACAGCACGATCGCGGTGCGCTCGAGCATGGTGCGGGTGCGGGCATTCGCATACGCGATCGTGATGCGGCTCTGGGTGGGATCGCTCTCGGGTTCGAGTTCGATGGCGGCTCCATCGGAACCCGAGACCTGCAGGACCATCTTGCGCTGACGGCAGAAGCGCAGGGGAGACACCGTGAGCACATAGTCCCCGCTGCAGCCCTGCGCGTACGACTGCATCGCTTCGGGGGTCCACTCACGGAAGTGCTGCGCGGCGTACTGGATCGCCGCATCGAGCCGCGAGGCCTGCACCGGGTGGCGCGGGTCGTGGGGGGTGCGCTCGCCGAACTCGAAGGTGTCGATCACGAGCGAGCCGTCGAGGGCGCTGTGGATGCGGGCTGAGCGCAGGCTCAGGTCCGTCGGAAGCTCGGCCACGACGGCCGCGAGCACGCCGGTGGAGTCCCCGGACCGGATGGCGGTGATGACCGAGCCGTCCTTGTTCCGGAGCGTCATGTTCAGCGGGCGGCCGCTGGTCTTGGCGGCGATGATCGCCTGAAGGTGGCTGCGGACCTCGTCCGGCGTGGTGTCGTGGAAGTAGCCGGAGCCCATCTGGGCGATGAACCAGGGGACCACGCTCTCGGCAGCATCGCGGTAGGTCTGGAGCAGGTCAGCCGTGAGCTGGACCCGGTCAAGGGAGCTGGATGTCGTGCCCGTTGAAGACGCTTGGTCCATCTCCTATTCTTACCAATTCGCACCGCCCCCCCGGTGCGCACCATGACCGCGATCTCGATCGGCAACTTCGACGGCGTGCATCTTGGCCACCAGGCGCTGGTGACCCAGGCCGGTCAGGGAATGACGGCCGTGACCTTCGACCCCATCCCCAACGCGGTACTCGGGTTACCGGTACCTGCGCGAATCATGGGGGCGCGTCGTCGAGATCACTTCCTGCGGGCGGCGGGCGCCGCCGATGTCCTCACGCTGGCGACCGACCGGGCCACGCTCGGCCTCGGTCCGGCGGAGTTCCTTCGTTGGCTTCGTGATCGCGTGCCGTTCAGGCGCATCGTCGAGGGGACCGATTTCCGGTTCGGCCATCGACGGTCAGGCGATGTGGGCACGCTCCATGAACTCGGCCCCAAGCTCGGGTTCACCGTGGAGGTCGTCCCCGAGGTCGAGGCCTCGCTCCAGTCCGGTCATGTCGTCGCTGCACGCAGCACGACCGTGCGATGGATGCTGCGGCACGGTCGCGTCGCCGATGCCGAGCGGTTGCTCGGTCGCCCGCACGAACTCGTGGGCACGGTCGAACAGGGCGACCAGCGTGGGAGGACGATCGGCTTTCCGACCGCCAACCTTGCCTGTGAGGGGTGCCTCCTCCCAGCCGACGGGGTCTACGCCGGCACGGCGCACCTTGACGATGGCCGCATGTTCGTCGCTGCAGTCAGCGTCGGGATCAAGCCCACCTTCGCCGGCGCGCGGCGTACGGTGGAGGCGCACCTTGTCGGCTTCGATGGCGTCATCGGCGACTATGGCTGGTCGATGCGGCTGGAGCTGCGTCATTGGGTGCGTGACCAGATCCGATTCACCAAGGTCGATGACCTGATCCGCCAGATCGGCGCGGACACGGCGCGCTGCCGGGAGGAACTCCATGCCTGAACCGTTCGAATACACGAGCAACGCCACGCCCGCTGAACTGGCTGCACGGATCAGTGCGTGCACCGACGCCTGCGTCATCACGCACCAGAAGCCCGATGGTGATGCGATGGGAAGCCTGCTCGTCGCCGTGCGCATGTGCCGCGCACTGGGCAAGCGTGCGGTGGGGTACATCGCGGGTGCGGTCGATCCCAACATCCAATCGCTGGCCGAACCCGGCGAGGTGCGCCATGTCAGCCGCGGCTTGCCGGGGCCGTCGCATGACCTCGTCATCATCGTCGATACCGGATCGCGCTCGCAGCTGGAGCCCTACCTGCCGTGGCTGGAACCCTTGCGCGAGCGGGTGATCCTGATCGATCATCACCGCTCGGGGGACGATCTTGCAGCGCTCCGGCTCGTGCGCACCGAGTGCGCGAGTGCCACGATGGTCGTGGCCGATGTGGTGCGCGCCCTTGACCTCAGCATGGTTCGGCCCGGTGGCAACGCGCACCGATCGATCGCCGAGGCAATGTTCGCCGGGCTCGCCGCCGACACCGGTTGGTTCAGGTTCTCGAGCGCCGACAGCGCGGCATTCGCGCTGGCGAGCGAGTTGCTCGCGCTGGGCGTGGACAAGAGCACGCTGTACCGCCAGCTTGAGGAAACCGAGCGACCCGAGCGGCTCACGGCGATGGCGCAGGCGCTCACCAGCGTTCGTTTCCTGCAGGATGGGCGCATCGCCGTCATGCAGCTTCGCCCCGAGGACTTCGAGCGCTCGAAGGCGCGTCCGGAGGACCTTGGCGGGATCGTCAACAGCACGATGACGGTCGGTTCGGTCTGTGTGAGCATCCTCATGACCGAGCACGAGCGCGGGATCACGAAGATGAGCTTCCGCAGCAAGCCGCGCGGCGGCGACCAGCCCTTCTACGACGTCAATGTGCTTGCCGGGCAGTTCAACGGGGGTGGGCATGCCCTGGCCGCCGGCGGGCGGGTGAAACTTTCGATGGACGCGGCCTGGGCGATGGCGCAGCCGATCCTCGAGGCCTATCAGCCGGAGCCGGCCGCGGGCCGAGGCTAGAATCCCAGGATGCGCTGCGTCACGCTTCTTGCCGTTCTCGCCAGTTCCGCCTCGCTCATGGCCTGTGATGGCGGGGGCTCAGCATCGACTGCCGACGCGCCCAAGGCCGTGGTCCCCGCGGCGTACACGAAGTCGTTCTCCGTCAAGGGCATGCACTGCGATGGCTGCGCGAACACCGTGGCCAAGAAGGTCAAGGCGGTGGACGGCGTGGCGGATTGCACGGTCGATCTGGAGGGTAAGCGCGCGACCGTGGCGATGGACGATGCCAAGCGCACGCAGTCGGTCATCGACGCCGTCAAGAAGCTCGGCTATGAAGTCGAACCGATCGATGACGCGCTACCGGCAGCAACTCCTGTGGCTGAGCCCGCCGCTGAGCCCGCCGCGCCTGCGGCACCCGCTACGCCGCCCGCCACCTGAGCAGCGCAGGCAGCGCGACGACCGCCACGATCACGCACGCGATGCTGCCGACGAGCATCGCCCAACCGAGGCTCGCCAGCCCGCGGTGATCCGCCAGGACCAGCGCACCGAAGCCGATCGCCGTGGTCACGCCCGTGAATGCGGTGGCGGTGAGCGTGGCGGGCAAGCCATCCCGGTCCCGCTTCCAGCGGTGCAGCACATGGATGGCGCTGTCGATCCCCAGTCCCAGCAGCATGGGGACGGCAAAGAAGTTCGCCAGATTGAGCGAGAGTCCAAGCGGTCCCAACAGGCCGAGCATGAGCAGCACCCCTGCCACGACGGTGGCCGTGGCGAGGAGCGCCGTGCGGATCGATCCAAAGTCGATCCAGGCGATCACCAGGATCGCCACCAGCGAGAGCCACGAGACGGACTCGAACGCGCTGCGCATGTCGGCGATCGACTCGACCTGCGTCACGGGTACCCCGGTGATGTTGGGATCGACGGTCCGTACCTGGGTCACGAACTCGCGCAGTGTCGGTTCATCCCAGGCATCGCCCGCGGGCACGATCTGCAGGAGCCACGAGCCGGCAGGAGAAATCGAGTTCGCCCGCATCGCTGCCGGCAGGGCATCGCGCACGCCCAGCAGGCATCCCGCGCGGAGTTCGGCGAGTGCTCGCTGGGCACGGGCCGCACGCGCATTGAGTGCAGCGAGCATCGACGCGGCCTGCGTGGGCTCCTCGAGTGCGCGCTCGATCGCACGCCAGCGCGCAGCCAGTGCCATCAGGATCGGTGCACCCTCCGACTGGCCCGTGCTCTGGGCGAGTGCCGCGAGCCGCTCGAGGCCTGCGGCGAGGCGTGCTGCCTGTTCATGGGTCAGTGCGATCGTCGGATCCGGGGTGGATTGGCTGCCGAGTCGATCGTCGCTGCGTCCTGTGGATCCATTGGGGTCTGGCTTCACGGCCTCCGAGATCGGGATGACCGCAGCCAGATCGGCACGCGCCCGATCCGCCGCAGCCGTCGGCACGCGCACGATGTCGAAGGCGCTGCGAATCCGCGCCACGCCCGGCACGCCGCGCAGTGCTTCGCGCAGGGTCCACGCGGCCTCGGGCCCATCGGCGGTCGAGGCTGCGAACCAGGTCTGCGTGGCGTCGTCCGCGAGGATGCGCTTCTCCCACGCGACGCTGTCGAGGCCCTCGGCCTGCATCGAGAGCAGGTTGGCATCGAAGCGCAGGTTCGACGGTGCCATGATCGCCGCAGCCACGATGGCGATCGCCGAGATCGACACCACCGCTCCAGCGGGTGCGCGCATGAAGAGCGCGGTGGTGCGCGGCGGCGCGGTCGCCGCACCGCCCGCCAGGACCAGAAGCGCTGGCAGCACCGTGACCATCACGATGGCACTCGTGATGAGCCCAGCGCAGGCGAGCGTGCCCAATTCGCGAAGTCCACCGAAGTCCGTGGTGATGGCGAGCGCAAAGACGACGGCCGTGGCGCACGCCCCGGCGAGCGTGCCGGGCCCAGCCTCGCGCACGGTGCGCTCGGCAGCCGACGCGCGCGACCCACCGGCGAGGTACTCGTTGAACCGGCTCACGACATGCACGCCGTAGTCGAGCCCCGCGCCCACAAGCACCAGCAGGAACACACTGGACAGCAGCGTGATGCGCCCGACGAGGAGCCACGCCAAGCCCATGGTGATGCCCACGGCGATGCCGAAGGCCGCCACGGCGAGGAGCGGTCTGCGCATGCCCCGGAAGAGCCAGATGAAGAGCACCGTGATCACGGCCAACGACAGCAGGCTCGATCGACCCATGTCGGCATGGCTCGTGGCCAGTTCGTCCTCCTGGAGGACCGGTTTCCCAGTCAGGCCGATCTCCACGCCGGGGTGGTGCGCTTGCACGGCAGCGAGTGCCTCGCGAACGGCAGCCAGGGGTGCTGCGATCGCGTTGAAGTTGGCGAAGTCCTTGACCGGCATGGCCTGCACGAACCAGAGCCGGCCATGCTCGGAGCGCAGGAATCGCTCGGGACGTTCTGCGCCAAGGGAGCGATCGTCCGTCGCAGCATGCACACCGCCTGCATCGGAGTCGGCCGCCGGCGGTGCCAAGGCATCCAGCGTGACGATCGCCGGCTCGATCACCGCACGATCCGGCAGGGGCGCCGCGACCGCGCGTTCAGCGTGCGCAAGCGCCATCGTTGACTGCCCGCGCGCGAGGAAGTCCAACGCTGCCCCGGCACGGGCCAACTCATGCAGTGCACGCTCGGACATGGCGTGCGGTGCCACGCGCCACTGCTCGTTGGCGGTGATGCCGCGGTGTACCCACATCAGGTGTCGGCGCTCGACGAGTTGCGTGAGCGCGCTGTGCACCTCGAGCACCGCGGTCTCGGCCCTGTGCTCGGCCGCCACATCCGTCCCCAGCGGATCGATGACCACGATCATGTCCTCGAGGTCGCCGAATTCCTCGAGGAAGGCCTCGTACCGCTGCATGAAGGGGCGTTCGCGCCCGATCAGCGAGTTGGTGTCGGCATCCAAGGGCAGGTACATGGCCCCGAGCCAGCCTCCGACGATGGCCAGGGCGATGCCGACCCCAAGAACGGCTTTGGGGGCTCGGGTGGCGAGCCGGGCGGCAGCGTCAGCAGTGGACTGGAAGGGATTCACACTCTTGATTATTGGCAAGATGGTGAGTGGTTGCTGATCACTCTACCTTGCCCGCCTCCCCTCGGCCCGTTCACCACCGAGGGGTGCCCTGTGGGAATCGGGGAACTCTCGGTTCGCCCGACACGATCCGCATGGCATGTTCAGCATGCGTTCCGGAAGCGTTTGGGCGGGTCCGTGAAGGAAGGCCGATTGATGGGCAAGACGAGCATGATCGCCGTCGTGGGCATCGCGATGGTCGCATCGACGATGGCGACCTCGTCGTCGTTCGCCCAGTCGGTGGCACGGCAGTGGAACGACGAGCAGCTCGCGGCCATCCGTCTTGACCTCGCTCGCCCGACCGTGCACGCGCGCAACCTCTATCACGTCAGCGCCGCGATGTGGGATGCGTGGGCGGCGTTCGATCCTGCCGCTGATGCCGTGATTGCCGTCAATGTTCCCGACATGACGGCCGGCGATGTCAGCGCAGCGCGCGACATGGCCATCTCGTACGCGGCGTATCGCGTCCTCCAGAATCGCTTCTCGACCGGACCCGGTGCTGCAGTGAGCCTCGCGGCGTTCACGGCGCGCATGAACGCGCTTGGCTACGACCCGGCCTACACGGGCACCACCGGCGGTACGCCCGCGGACCTGGGCAACGCGATCGCCTCGGCCGTGATCGCGCACGGATTGAGTGACGGATCGAATCAGCAGAACGGGTACACCAACCAGCAGTATGAGTCGATCAATGATCCGCTGATCGTGGATCTGCCCGGCAATCCATGGGCCATCAACCCAAGCCGCTACCAACCGCTGGCGCTCGAGTTCTTCGTCGACCAGAACGGCAACCCGATTCCCGGTGGATTCCCACCGTTCCTCTCGCCGGAGTGGGGCTTCGTCACGCCGTTCAGCCTGACCGCCGCGGATCGCGAGGTCAAGCAGCGGGGCGGCTACAACTGGAATGTCTATCTGGATCCGGGGCCGGTGCCCGCGCTCGACAATGCGATGATCGCCACATTCCAGCAGAGCCACGCCGTGACGCTGACGCTGAGCGGTCAGCTCGATCCCGCCGATGGCGTGATGATCAACATCTCGCCTGGAGCGATCACCGCGAAGGCACTGCCGTTCGACCCCGCCGATGACTTCGCCACGCTCTACGACGGCTACCTGGGACCCAAGTGGGGTCCCGGGCTGCCGCTGAATCCTGTCACCGGCTCGTCCTACGCGCCCAATGTGGTCAAGCGCGGTGACTTCGCGCGGGTGCTCGCCGAGTTCTGGGCCGATGGCCCGAGCAGCGAAACCCCGCCCGGCCACTGGTTCAAGATCAGCAACGAGGTCACCGACAACCTGGCCTCCAAGCGTTGGGGCGGCGTGGGTCCCGACCTTGGCGCACTCGAGTGGGATGTGCGGCTCTATGTCACGCTCGGTGGCGCACTGCACGACACGGCGATCTCGATCTGGAGCGTGAAGGGCTACCACGATGCCGCTCGCCCGGTCACGGCACTGCGCTACATGGCGATGAAGGGCCAGTCGTCGAACCCCGCCGGTCCGTCGTACCACCCGCATGGCCTGCCGCTCGTGCCCGGCATGATCGAGGTGATCACCCCGCAGACCACGGCGCCAGGTCAGCGCCACGAGGAACTCGCCGGCTACGAGGGCCAGATCGCCGCGCTCGCCTGGCGCGGCCCCGACTACATCTCGAACCCAGCCGTCGATGTGGCGGGTTGCGCGTGGGTGCTGGCGCAGACCTGGTGGCCCTACCAGCGACCGACCTTCGTGACGCCGCCCTTCGGCGGCTATGTGAGCGGGCACTCCGGCTACAGCCGCTGCGCGGCCGAGGTGCTCGAGCACATCACCGGATCGCCCTACTTCCCGGGCGGGCTCGGCATCTTCAACGCCGTGCAGAGCCAGTACCTCGTCTTCGAGGACGGCCCGTCGCAGACGGTGCAGCTCCAATGGGCGACTTTCCAGGATGCGGCGGCGCAGAGCGCCTTCAGCCGCGTGTGGGGAGGGATCCATCCGCCCATGGATGACTACCCGGCTCGCCGCATCGGTCGAGCGATCGCGCCCAAGGCACTGGCCCGCGCCGAGGAACTCTTCGGCGCACCCACCTGCATGGGCGACCTCAACGGCAACGGCTTGGTCGATGGCGCCGATCTGGGCACCATGCTCGGCTCCTGGGGGCCGTGTGCAGGCTCCTGCGTCGCCGATCTCAATGGCGACGGTGAGGTCGGTGGCGGCGACCTGGGCTCACTGCTGGCGAACTGGGGTCCGTGCCAGTAAGAGCTCGCCGCGCACGAACACATGCGACGCGCGCCCGGTGACCGGCCACCCGTCGAACGGACAGTTTCGGCTCAGGCTGACGAACGACTCCGCATCGATCGTCCACGCCAGTGCAGGGTCGATCACCGTGACATCGGCGGGCCCGTGCACGGTCAGCGTGCCGAGGCCGCAGCCGTCGAGGCCGCACAGCCGCGCGGGCTCGATCGTCATCAGCGCGATGAGCCGAGGCCAGTCGATCGCGCCTGAGTCGATCAGCGCCTTGGCATAGAGCGGCAGCGCGCACTCCAGGCCGATGATGCCGAAGGGCGCGGCGGTGAAGTCGCGGGCCTTCTCGGCGACCGCGTGCGGGGCGTGATCGGTGCCGAGCACCGTGATGATGCCGTCGGCAACGGCCTGGCGCAGCGCCTGCGCATCGCTGGCCGTGCGCAGAGGTGGATTCAGCTTGGCCTGCGTGTTGTAGCCCTCGCAGAGATCGTCGGTGAGCAGGAGGTGGTGCGGGCTGACCTCGCCGGTCACGCACTGGCCGGCATCGCGAGCACGCTTGATGATCTCCACGCTTCCGCCGCTCGACAGGTGCTGTGCGTGATACATCGCACCCACGCGCGCATTGAGCCGCACATCGCGTTCGACGATGACTTCCTCGGCGACCGCCGGCCAGCCACCGAGCCCCAGTCGCGCGGCGACCGTGCCGGCGTTCATCACGCCGCCCGCCGTGAGCGAGGCCTCCTGGCAGTGCTGCATGAACGCCTTGCCGAGCGCTGCGCAGGTGAGCAGCACCTTGTGCATCATCGCGGCGCTCTCGATGCAATCGCCGTCGTCGCTGAAGGCGACGGCGCCGGCCTTGGCCATCGCGCCCATCGGTGCGAGTTCCTCGCCCTTGCGTCCCACGGTTGCGGCGCCGACGGTGAACACGCGAGCCTTGCCCGCTTCCTGCGCCTTGAGCCGGACGAAGTCGACCAGGCTCGGCAGGTCGAGCGCTGGCGTGGTGTTGGGCATGCAGCAGACGGTGGTGAAGCCGCCCTCGATGGCGGCCGATGCGCCGCTCAGGATCGTCTCCTTGTGTTCCTGCCCCGGCTCGCGCAGGTGCACATGCGGATCGATCAGCCCCGGCGCGACGATGCAGCCCTCGCAATCGATCACGGTGGCGCCGGCCGGCGGCGAGATGCGGCTCGTCGAGCGCTCGCGGATCGCGGTGCCATCGATGAGCAGGTCGCCGGTCGCATCAAGTCCCGAGGCCGGGTCGATGATCCGTCCGCCACGCAGGAGGTAGGTCGCCATGGGCGGGGATGGTACGGAGGCCAGCGCGGTGCACGATGGAGGCGAAAAAAACACATCGGCCCCGCACGAGGCGGGGCCGATGGATCAGTCCGTCACGCGGGAGTGGACTCCCGAGAGGGCTCAGCCCTGGGTCGCGGGGCAGGCCTTCTTGGCGCAGCCGCCGGCCTTCTTCTCGCTGACCGCGCCGGGGGCGGCCGAGGCGGGACAGGCGGCCTTTTCGGAGCAGCTCTTGCTGCAGTCAGCCTTCTTCTCGCTGACCGCGCCGGGGGCGGCCGAGGCGGGACAGGCGGCCTTTTCGGAGCAGCTCTTGCTGCAGTCAGCCTTCTTCTCGGCGACCGCGCCGGGGGCCGCAGCGGCCTCCTTGCAGCACGCCTTGGCATCCTTCGAGCAGCATTCGCTCTTGGCACCAACGGCGCCGGGGGCCGCGGTCTTGGTGGTTTCGCAGGCAGCGAAGATGCCGACGAGGGCGAGGGCAGCGATCGAGAACTTGGTCATGGTCAACTCCTAGGGGTTGGTGAAATGAAATCGTGTTCGACACGGACGATCATCGAGGGACCTCGTGTCCCTTGCGAGACGCATACTCTAGCGTGATTGTTGCCTCGGAACAGCGATTTGGGACAAAGATGACCGCTTCGGAACCCCCAACCTCGCCCGAGAACCGCCCCTCAGGCGTCCCTGGCCCTGGCTCAGAGGGCTTCTTGGGCTTGCCCAGAGCCGTCCGCTTGGCGGCGCTGTTGGCGAAGGCGAGAGCCTTGCCCAAGGTGGCAGGCGTCTACCTGATGAAGGATGTCGAGGGCCGGGTGATCTATGTGGGCAAGGCGGGGATCCTGCCCAATCGCGTGGCGAGCTACTTCGTGCCCAGTGCCGACCTCGGTCCCCGCAAGCACCCCATGCTCGACCTGATCCACGACCTCGACACCATCCCCTGCGAAGGGGAGTGGGAGGCGCTCCTCATGGAGAGCCGCCTCATCAAGGACCTGCATCCGCACTTCAACGACCGGATGTCGGACGACAAGACCTTCCCGTACCTCGTCGTGACCCTGCGTGACGAGTTCCCTGGAGTCTTCATCACGCGCGATCCTGCCGCGCCCCAGTTCCGCGGCGCACGCGTCTTCGGCCCCTTCACGAGCAGCGGCTCGCTGCGCCATGCGGTGCAGGTGCTGCAGCGGGTCTTCAAGTATCGCACCTGCGAACTCACGATCGAGGCCTCGAACCCAGCCAACGCTTCGTTCCGGCCGTGCCTCCTGCATGACATCCACCAATGCACGGCGCCGTGCGCCAATCGCATCTCGCCCGAGGCCTACTGCGCCGACATCGACCGCTTCCTGCGCTTTCTCTCGAGCAAGCGCAGCGCGATGCTGCGGGAACTCCGAGTGGAGATGGAACAGGCGAGCGCGGCGCTCGACTTCGAGCGCGCGGGCATCCTGCGTGATCAGGTGCGCGCGATCGAGCGGCTCGATGACCGCGAAACCCGCGGCGACGAGGGGGAGTACGACTGGCAACCCGAGGTGACGATGTTCAGCGGCGACCCGCTGGCGATGACGCGCAGCCTGGCGCGCACGCTGGACCTGGAGTCGATCCGTTGCATCGAAGGTTTCGACATCGCGCACCTGGCCGGGGAGGAGACCGTCGGCAGCAAGGTGTGCTTCATCGACGGTCGGCCCTTCAAGGACGCGTACCGCCGCTTCCGCGTGCGCAGCGTCGAGAACAACGACTGCCGGGCGCTGCAGGAAGTCGTGAGCCGCAGGTACCGAGATGCGGGCAAGGGACATGAGCTTTACCCGGATGTGGTGCTCATCGATGGCGGACTTGGACAGCTCAACGCCGCGCTCGAGGCCTTCGCGCAGATGGACCGCAAGCCGCCGATGGTGATCAGCCTGGCCAAGCGAGAGGAGCTGATCCACCTTCCGGGCCGGACCGAACCGATCCGGCTCGGGCGCGACAACGCCGGGCTCAAGCTCTGCCAGGCGATCCGCGACGAAGCGCACCGCTACGCGCAGCACTACCACCATGTGCTGAGGACCAAGCGCCTGCTGCCGCCAAGGAAGCCCGCCGACGGCACCGGCGCGTGAGGAGGTTCAGGCTGGCGAGGGCAGGGCGCTCGCGGGGGGCTCTGCATCGGGGTCGGTGGTCGGCGCGGGGGCCGGCTTGGCCGCTGCGAACTCCCGCTGCAGGAGATCGCTCACCGTGCTCTTCTCGAGCTTCTCGCCACGCATGAGCCGTTCGACCTCGTCGCGCGTGAGCGTCTCGTACTTGAGGAGCGCCTGCGCCACGGCATCGATCGCCGTCCAGTGCTGCTCGACCATGCGTCGCGCCTCGTCGTAGGCCTCGTCGCTGAGGCGACGGATCTCCTCGTCGATGATGCGCGCCGTCTCGGGCGAGTAGTCCTTGTCGGGGGTGTACATCTCGCGGCCGTCCTCGCCGCCATAGTTCACGAAGCCCAGCCGGTCGCTCATGCCCCACTTGAGCACCATGGCGCGTGCGTACGCGGTGACCATCTGGATGTCCATGCCCGCTCCCGACGAGATGTCGCCGGTGTGGCGGACCTCGGCGAGCCTGCCTCCGCACAGCACGCGCATGGTCGCTTCCATGAACCGGCGGCTGTAGCCGTAGCGATCCTTGTCCGGAAGGCTGAAGGTGACGCCCAAGGCCTGCCCGCGCGGGATGATGGTGACCTTGTGCAGCGGATCAGCATCCTTGAGCAGCACTTGCAGCACGGCGTGGCCGGCCTCGTGGTACGCGGTGGCCTCGCGCTCCTGCTGCTCGATCCGGCGGCTCTTGTTCGCACGGCCCCAGCGGACCTTGTCGCGGGCCTCCTCGAGATCGTTCTGCTCGATGAAGTCCTTCTCGGCCATGGTGGCGATGATCGCGCTCTCGTTGATGAGCGCAGCCAGGTCCGCACCGCTGAACATGGGCGTGGCCTTGGCGATGCGCGCCAGGTCCACATCAGGGCCCATCTTCACCTTCTTGGCGTGCACGGCCAGGATCTCGGCGCGGCCCTTCACATCGGGCAGGGGGACCTGGATCGATCGGTCGAACCGGCCCGGGCGGGTGAGCGCGGGATCGAGCACATCGAGCCGGTTGGTGCCGGCGATCACGATGACCTGGTCGCTGGCCTCGAAGCCGTCCATCTCGACCAGGATCGCATTGAGGGTCTGTTCGCGCTCGTCATGGCCGCCGCTGTTGAAGCCGCCGCCGCGACGGCGACCGACCGCATCGATCTCGTCGAGGAAGATGATGCACGGCGCATTCTCCTTGGCCTGCTTGAAGAGGTCGCGCACGCGGCTTGCGCCCACGCCCACGAACATCTCGACGAAGTCCGAGCCGGAGATCGAGAAGAACGGGGCATCCGCCTCGCCGGCGATCGCCTTGGCGAGCATCGTCTTGCCGCAGCCCGGTGGGCCCGAGAGCAGCACGCCGCGCGGGATGCGACCGCCGAGGCGGGCGAACTTCTTGGGGTTGCGGAGGAACTCGACGATCTCGCTGACCTCTTCCTTGGCTTCCTCGATGCCGGCGACATCCTTGAAGGTGATGCCGGTCGAGTCCTTGGTCTGCAGGCGGTGACGGCTCTTGCCGAAGTTGCCCAGCATGCCGCCAGGGCCGCCGCCGGCCGAGCGCAGGCCGCGCATGAAGAACCAGAAGATGAAGATCAGCACGCCGAGTGACAGCAGGCTCGGCAGGAGGGTCATGAACCAGGACTGACCCGTGTTCTCCTCGCTCCATCCCACGCCGGCTGCGGTGAGCTGGTTGCGGATCCAGCCGTAGTCATCCGGCAGGATCGTGGAGTAGATGCGCATGGGCTGCTGGGGGGTGGCGGCCGGAGCCTTGCCCTCGTCCGCGGGAGCGGGGGCCGTCCACGGCGTCGCGTTCTCCTTGACCTCGGCGACCACACGGCCGGTCTCGATGATGATGGAGCCATCCTTCAGCTTGCCCTGCTTGGCGTACTCGATGAGCGTGGGCAGCGGCTGCTGTTGGCCGTCGGGGCCGCCGGAGAAGAGCACCATCCCCACAAGCACCATCAAGCCCAGCAGCATGACGAGCGTGAGGCCGGGCCGACGCGGCGGCACCGCGCCCGGACCGCCCTGGCCACCCGGTCCCCTGTTGCCGGGGGCTGGGCCCTTGCCCTGGCCGGGCTGGTTCTGCTGCGCGTGGATCGGGGGACGGAGTTGGTTCATGGGCTTCACCAATCGGCCTGCATGCTGTCAACGATCGCCGAGGCAAGTTGTTCGACCACTTGGAACCGCGCCAGATCTATCGGCTGCTGGACGGGGAGGCTCGCGACGAAAACCGCGGATTCGCGGAATCCGTTGCGCTGCACGAGCGGCTTGCCCGTGCGCTGGTCGATCCACTCGTAGTCGACGGTCACATTGAGCGACATTTCCTCGGTGAGCTTGGTTCCGCGGCTCTTGCTGATCTGCTGCAGGTCGACGGTCCGGATCGTGGCACGAAGCACGGTGTCGGCCCGGCCTTCGCTCGTGACCCGGAAGTGCGTGCCGGATTCGATGGCCTTCACAAGGGCATCGGTGAGTTCAGGGGCGACCTTGCGATCGAAGGTGGCGTTCTTGGCGACCGGGACCGCCACCGTGCGCACCCCCTTGTCGTAGCGCTGTCCCGACTCGTACTTGGGCGCTCCGTCGCAGGCAGCAAGGACCCCGGCCACGGAAAGCAAGATGGCCATGCGAAGGATCATGGTGCTGCTGCCTTCGCCGGCTCGGCTGTCGTGGATGCTGCATTCGGCACGGCAGGTACCGGTTCGCCTGCGGGCGAGGTCAGGCCACCGCCCAGAGGTTCGAGCGCTGCGCGCATCGCGGTCCGAAGCGAGGCGTAATCAGGCGCACCGGCCTTGGCGTGCACAGGCAACTTCTCCGCAAGTTCGGGTGCGATGTCGAGCACCTCGAGCGTCGACACGCTTCGGGGGAATCGCGTCACAAGCCGCCGGATGAAGCGCTCGGCGCCCACCAGGTCGTCCTGCGCGATGTACCAACGAGCCTCCATGAGCAACTTGCGGGCTTCGCTCTCGTCGATGCGCACGAGCAGGGCCTCGGCACCGATGCGATTGGCGAGCATGGGGGCGCGGACCTCCAACTCACGAAGGCGGATCTGCGCCTCGACCAAGCCCTTGGCGCTGTGGGCCGGGCCACGGAACGACGCGCAGTACGAATAGATCAACCGCAGTCTTGCCTTGTCGATCTGCGGGCTGCGGGGGTAGTTCTGCACGAAGAGGTCGTACGCCTCGGCAGCCATGTCGAGCTGTCGCGTGTCGAAGTAGTGATCCGCAAGCCGCATTCCCGACTGTTCAGCCAGTTGGCTCCCGGGCAGGCGCTCTTGGATGCGGATGAGCATCTCGACGGCCTCATCGGTGGCATCGACGATGCGCAGGGTGCCGAACCAGCGGCGCTTGAGGCCATCGGCGTAGGCACACGCGATCGTGTACTCGCGCTGCAAGGCCAGCACGAAGACATCACTCGACGGGTAGCGTCGGGCGACCTCCTCGTAGTCGAACAGGGCGTCGTACTCGTTGCCTCCCTTCCAGATCGCATCGCCTCGGGCGAGCAGGCAACGGGCCCGAAGACCGCTCGCAGGGAAGGATTCGAGCCAGGCATCGGCGAGCTTCTGGGCGCGCGCGTACTCGCCGCCGGCGAGCGCTTCGCGCACGATCTGCAGGCGTCCCTCGGGGCTGCCGGGCGCCACGCCAGCGGGGGCGACCCACTGGTCGTTGTCATCGAGCACTTGCGTTTGCCCGAGGCAGGGGACGGCAAGGGCGATGGGGGCGAGAATCGCGAGCATCCGCAGCATGAGCAGATGCTAGGGGTTCTGGCCCCACGCCGCCAACAAGAGAGTGGGTCACGGAACCCCGTTCGCACGCATTTGGCGCGAGCGAGTCGAGCCGCTTGGGACCAATGGGAAATCGCCCGGCCCTGCGTTGGAGGACCGGGCGATCGTTTGTCGTTCGGGTCGCGCGAACAAGATCGCGGCAAGCCCGACGTGATTCAGGGGCAGCCGGGACCAGAAGGGATGTGGGAGCAGGTTCCGGCGAAGCAGCGGTCGATCGTGCAAGGGGCGCCGTCGTCGCAGTCGGTCGACGCGGTGCAGCCAGGCGAACTGTCGTCGCACGGACCCCAGTTGGTGATCACGGCGATCAGGTCGACATGGTTGACGATTCCGTCTGTGGAACCAAGATCGGGTCGAGTCGCCGGGCCCGTCAGTCGTCGCCCCTGTGCGGACACTCTGCCGTACTGCGAAACTGCAGCCCGAAGGGCCCGCCGGACGAGCATCGGGCGACGCCGAACCGGGAAATCACCAAAAAGGCCTATCGTCCCGGCGTGCGAAGGGTCCTGGTGATCTTCAACCCGATCTCTGGCGGCGGGCGGGCAGCAGCCGCGAGCGTTGGCATTGAACGCGCGCTCAGCGAGGCAGGCTTCGTCGTCTTCCGCCTGGCCACCGAACCGGGCCCGAGCGAAGCATGGCTCGATGGACCGCTCGCGGGGCACGATGCCTTGGTCGTGATGGGCGGGGACGGTGCCGTGCGTGGGGCAGCCCTGAGCGCTTCCCGCGTCGGTGTGCCGCTCTGCAATCTGCCCTTCGGAACCGAGAACTTGTTCGCGCGGCACTTCGGCATGAGCCGCGATGTGCCGGCGCTGATCGAGCGGCTTCGGGGTGGAGGTGTGCGACGCGTGGACCTTGGACTGGTCAACGGCGAGCCCTTCCTCTCGATGTGCGGCATCGGCTTGGATGCCGAGGTCGTTCACGACCTCGCGGGTGCACGGACCGGCACGATTTCCAAGCTCGATTACACGGCCCCCATCCTTCGGCAGGCGCTCTCCTGGCGTGCGCCGCGCCTGGAGGTCGAGCTCGACGGTTCGCCGTGGAGGCTGCCGGGCCCGGGATTCCTCGTCATCGGCAACACGCGGGGCTATGCCGCGCACCTCGATCCTGCCTCGATGGCGATCGATGACGATGGTCTGCTCGACGCGTGCTTTTTCCCGTGCAGGTCGGCGATCGGCGCATCGATGTGGGCGATCCGATGCTGGCTTGGACAACAATTTCGTGCCCGGCGAGCCATGCACTGTCGCGCCCAGTCGATCGTGGTGAAGGGTGCTGATGGACCGGTGCGCTACCAGATGGATGGTGATCGTCCGCGTGCACCACAGGATGCTGTGGTGGTGCGCTTGGAGGTGCGCCGACAGGCGGTGCCCATCCTGGTCAAGTCCGAGAAATGAAATTGGCACAAAGGTGGGCTGGTGGCCTTGCACCGTCCGGAAACCATCTGCTATGTTCCCCGTGCCTTGAGGAGCCACGGATGGCACCGAAGAGGCCGACGCGGCACGGATGTCTCGTCGTGAACCTGGTCTGGGCCCAACGGCCCCTTGGTCAAGGAGCGACCACGCATGTCCAGAGCAAATGCTCGTGCATTGAAAGAAGTGTCTGCCAAGGGCGTTGCCCGTGGCAGCGGTGTGCCACCCAAGCGCAGCGGTCGAACCGCCACCAGCGCGTTGCGTCTGAGATCCGCCAAGGAACTTGCCGGCGTTGACACCGAGGATCTCGTCGAGCAGACCGAGCAGGTGGTGGATGTCCCGGTGCAGGCCTCACCGATCGATGCCACCTGGCAACTGTTCAAGACGCTGCAGGCCAGTAGCGATAACCCGGTCGAGCTCGAGCGCCTGCGCAACGAGCTCATCGAGCACTACCTCCACATCGTGAAGTTCAACGCCGAGCGGCTACGCATGAAGCTGCCGAGCGAGGTCGATGTCGACGATCTGAACTCGGCCGGCCTGTTCGGTCTGATGGATGCGATCAAGAGCTTCGAGCCCAGCCGCGGCGTGAAGTTCGAGACCTTCTGCGCCCAGCGCGTGAAGGGTGCGATCTACGACGAACTGCGGAGCATGGACTGGGTCCCGCGCCTGGTCCGCAGCCGCACCGCGAAGATCGAGCGGATCCGCAAGGAGTTGCAAGGACGCCTTGGGCGCAAGCCAAACGACGAGGAGGTGCTCGCCGAGAGCGGCCTGTCGCGCGAGGACTTCGACAAGGTCGTGAAGGATTCGCGCCCGGTTGGCACGGTCAGCCTGAATCGCAAGTGGTTCGAGACCGACTCGAGCCGTGATGTGCGCGAGATCGATGTGATCGAGGACAACCGCCAGGCCGATCCGCTCCAGTCGGTGGGCAAGGCCGACCTCAAGCTGCTTCTGACGAAGGGGCTCTCGCGCGCCGAGCGGCTCATCGTCGTCCTCTACTACTACGAAGAAATGACGATGAAGGAAATAGGCATGACGCTCGATCTCTCCGAGAGCCGCGTCAGCCAGATGCACTCGAGCATCCTTGCGCGCATGAAGGCGCAGATGCAGCACCGGATGAAGGAACTCTGACGGACCAATCGGCTGGTCCGGCGAAGGCCGGGCCCAGCCCTCGCACGATCGCCGGCCGGCCTGATCCCCCGACCGACAGCCACCGTTCCCGCCGCCTCCCGAGCTCCTCGGGAGGCGGCTGTGTTTTTCAGGGTGTTTCGTGGCGCGAGTATGCTCCGGCATGCGCCCAACGGGCGCGGAAGGGGCGTCGCGCGATGGGCTCGAAGCCACATCCCAAGGGTCACGGCCGGGGCGATGACACACTGATGGCGCATGGGTTCGATGCGGCCTTTGATGCCGTGGCGTTCGATGGAACATCGGCGCCGGACATGCCGCCCATGAGCGTGCCGACGGCGGGGAGCGAGTTCTTCACGCCTGGGGGCGTGCGTAACCGCATCGTGGTGCTCGGCCGCCGTGGTTCCGGCAAGACGGTCTTCATCACGCGCCTCTACGAGGCCCTCTGGCAGGGGTGTCGGCTGGTCAACGGCCGGTTCGTTCCCGAGCGGCAGGTGCATGCTGGCGATGCCGTGCGCACGCTCAGTGCGCGCGCGAGAGATGGACGGCAGCACACCGAACTCCGGCGCATGGCGATGGACCTCGATGCAGGCAAGTGGCCGGTGTCGACGCAAAGCAGCGCGCTGATCGAGATCGACATCACGCTCGACGGCCGCACGAAGCTCCTCTCGGCGATGGACTATCCGGGCGAGGTCTTCCGCACGGCGTTCGCGGTCGGTGCCCAGGACCCCGCAAGCAACGAATTGCGCGATGCCGTGGATTGCGCAGCGGTGCTGATCCTGCTCGTCGATCCGGCGGTCGCGCTCAAGCCAGGCATCGAACGCGAGGAGGATTCGTTCGGGCTGGTGGCTGCCGTCGAACGATTGCGATCGATGCCCAATGGTGACGATGTTCCGGTGGTCGTCGTGCTCACCAAGTGCGATGTGCACGTGCCGCTCCTTCGCGCCGAGGGCGGCCCGCGTGCGCTCGCCGAACGCCTGTATCCACAGATCTTCCGGCAGCTCGGTGGCAAGCGCACCGTGGTGTTCGCGAGCAGTGCCACCAGTGTGGTGCGTTCGCCGCGTGGCATGGTCATTCCTCGCAAGCGCCGCGCACCTCGGGATGTGGTCGAGCCACTGGTCTTCTGCCTCGACTGGCTTGAGCGGGCGGAGGAGCAGGAGTCACTCGAGCGAGCCCAAGTCGAGGCGAGCCGGCGCCGGTCGGAGCAACTGCACGAAGAGCAGGCCGAGGACGAACGCGAGGAGCGCAAAGCCCGCGTGGCATTGGTGACCTTCTGGATCGGGGTGAGTGCGCTGCTGGTCGGTGCAGCGGTGGTCACGCTCTGGTGGATGGGCAAGCTCTGAGATGCCGCGCGCGGATGTCCATGTCCTGGGTTCGAAGGCCGGCTACACCACCTTGGCGGCATCACCGGGCGTGAACGCCCGTGAGCGCCAAGCGCTCGAAGAACTTGGGTTTGGCGGTGTCTCCCGCGAGGAAGAGATGGACTCGCTTGTGCATGAGCCGTGCATGATGGGCAGGCAACTCCCGTCGGGTCGGTGGGCAATCTCCAGGCTGCTCCCGGGTGGTCGCGATGACTTCGGCCGTGCGACCATCGAAGTCGTCACGATCATCCTCACGCCGACCGACTGGGCGAATGGGTTGCCTGATCTCGACATGCTTGCGTCGGATCATGCAGCCTGGACTGCGATCAGGTCGCAGGTGGATCATGGAGTGGAGTGGCCGGCCTCCGTGGTCACGCAACGAGTGATGCAGCGCCCTGTGGCCAACGCGATGGATGCACTCGAACTGGCTCGCGATGCCGAGGGCTTGGCATGGATCGCCGGCGACTCCGCATTGATCATGGCCACGCTGCACTCGCTCACACCGGCCGATGCGATGGCGGTGAGTTGGGGTGTCGGTCTGCTCACCGTGCCGCCTTCGGTGGAACTCTGCTCGATGCGGGCGGGAGTCATGCCATCATCGGTTCGGGCACTGGTGGCGATTCATCCATCGTCTGCGCGAGCGCGCACAGCACTGGGTGCGCATGCGCTGTCGGCCGTGGCAGCACAGGGTCGCATCGGTCGGTTGGCGTCGCTCAGGGAACTGCATCTTGAGCCAGCGGGCGCCCCGATGCCGAGTGGACGCATGGTCGCGCGTTCGACGCGGTCGGTTGATGCCGCAACGAGCTCGGAACGAGAGAGCCCCTGGTCCGATCGGCGGCTGCTTTGGGCGGGCGTGGCGGCGATCGGATTCTCGATCATGCTCTTGGTCCTGGCGGTTGTCCTTCGCGGCCCTGGGGATGCAACGGGTGCGACCACGGCGGGGGGGACATCCCGCGGTCTGGTGGTGGCGACCGTGCTCGATACCGATGGCGATGGTCTCGATGATGCGGTCGATCCCGACGATGACAACGATGGGGTGCCAGATCGGCTTGAACTCGCCCAAGGAACCGATCCCCTGGTCCCGAATGCGCCTGCGGCGACCACGCCAGTTCCGGCACCGACTGGTTTGACCCTGAGCGCGCCATCGATCAAGCGCCCGGTGGAACCCGTGACTCCCGGGGATGGAACACATCCAGCAGCGCCGAATGCAAGTCCGCCCGTCACCACCACTGAGCCCTCATCGGGATCGTCTTCCTCGACGCCGACGACCGCGCCGACCACGACGCCTGTGGAGCCTTCCACGAAACCAGCGGGACGACTTGGTGATCTGGATGGTGACGGCGTCCCTGACCACCTGGAGCGAATCAAGGGAACAGACCCACAACGCAGCGACAGCGATGGCGATGGCGTCGGCGATGCGACCGATGCCTTTCCGCTCGATCCCGCCGCCTCGGTCGACACCGATGGTGATGGCATCGATGACTCGAAGGATGACGACGACGACCACGACGGCCTGGTCGACGCGGCCGAAGTCATCAAGGGATCCGATCCGTTGAAGGCTGACACGGATGGCGACGGCATGGATGATCTGCGTGACGCGTACCCAAGCGATCCCGCCAAGCGGCTCGAAGACACAGATGGTGACGGGCTGGTCAATGGCGCGCCGAGCGAGCATGACCTCGACGGCGATGGCATCCTGAACGACGAGGATCGGGACCGTGACGGCGATGGAGTGGAGAATGTCGACGAGCCCGTGATGCCGTCGGAGCAGCGTGACGAAGGGCGCCTGCCCTGCGACCGTACGACTGACTGCGACGGTGATGGCACTCCCGATGGCACGGACCGTTTCCCACTGGATGCGACCGAATGGTCGGACGCCGACGGCGATGGCTTCGGAGACCGCGTCGATGATCCAGAGCCGAAGGATGGATCGAAGCCGGACTGCGTGGGCTATGTTCAGCGTGTTGCCCGCGCGCTCGATTCGTGGCGGCTTGACGACGGTCCTGAAGCGCTTCGTGGGTTCGATCGCCGGAACGAGCAATCCAAGCAGTCTGCGGCGACCCCGAAGGATCGACTGGTTCGCGCGTTGTCTGCCTTGGTCGAGCGTTCGGCCTCGTATCCCTTCATTCAGGGGCTTTCCGCGACGGACGAGTCGCCTGCGCTGGCGCTCAAGAGGTTTGAGTCGGGCATGGCGAAGATCGACGACGACACCCTCAAGGACACCGAGCTCGAGGTGCGTCGCGCACTCTGCTCCTTGGGCTCGCTGTGGCGTGATGCACGCGCCGCAGCCAAGAATGACAGTGAGGTGGAGACGGCCATCGTCGAGGGTGTGCGTGGACAGCAAAGGCTCGACGAGAAGCAACTTGTGCCCGTCCGGGAGTGCATTCGACAGCTCAAGTTGGTTGATTGCGACGCTCTTGAACGGGGCAGGGACGACCCCAGTCGCCGCCTGCTCAGGCAGGAGCTCGATCGACTGGGCGACGAGCTCGATCGGCGTGCCCGGCAGAAGCGTGAGGATGCACCGTGAAGTCGATCCGATGCGCCGCATGCGGCCGCTCGTGGCTCGTCGCCCGGACCGATGCCGCGCCGGATCGCTGCCCGGGCGAGGGTTGCGGTGCATCGCTGGGTTCGGGTGATGGCCGGGCAGCCAAGC
>VGYB01000037.1 GCA_016873115.1 Planctomycetota bacterium
CCGTCTTTCCTCTTATTTTTTTGGGGGGGAGGGGGGGGGAACCTCTGCCCGCACCCCAGTTGGGGGTTGGATGCCGGCCATCTCGGGTTACTCTCCATGCATGAAGACCATCACCCTCGCGGGCGTCCTGACCGGTTCCGGGCTGGCCTTGGTGCTCGGCCAACTGCACTCCGACGCTGTTCCCATGTTCATGATGCCTCCGTCCTTCACCTGTTCGACGGCAACCGCGCTGGCGCTGGGTGACAATGCGTTCAATACCACGAACGCCACGGTCAACCTGAGCGTGCCGAGCAGCAGCTGCTCGGGGGCCCACACGGTCTACAAGACCGCCTACTGGACCTTCACGCCGACGACCACGGGTTCATATGTGTTCTCGACCTGCACCGGCACCACCTGGGACACGCGTCTGGTCATCCTCAACTCCTGCAACACGGCCAACGGGGTCGTGGCGTGCAACGACGATGCGTGCAGCAACCAGAGCACGGTCACGGCCTCACTCACGGCCGGCACGAGCTACATCGTCGTCGTTGGCGGCTATGGGAGCGGCAACTCTGGTGCCGGGAACCTGAATGCGGCAGCTGGAAGCCCCGATGTGATCGTTGGTGCGATCCCCGACATCTCGAAGTACGGCGCCGCCACGATCAATGGCGTGAGCCACATGGCCTACGCCATCGGAACCACCAGCTGCAACATCGGCAACGCACAACTGGAGTGGTTCGCCAGCCCGGACAACCGCCATCCGTTCATCCCGATGAACATGTACCGCCTGAAGGGCGGCAGGATCGAGCAGATCGGCATGAGCTGGGGCAAGCACGGCTTCACCGCGCTGCAGGGCACGCTGTGCGGCAGCTGCCAGGCTTCCCCGACTGGCAACTACCTCGGCATCGGTTGCTCCGACCCGTACTCGTCGGGCCTCAACGGCGGTCAGTCGGGCCTTGGCACGCGCAGCGAGGTGAATGTCCACACTGGTGTTTTCCCTGGGAGCTACAACTCCGGGATGCCGAGCCCGCCGGCGACCTACGGCCGTCGATTGGCGGTGAAGGCTTCGGATCTCGATCCGGCCCAGAACGCTGGCGCCTTGTACTTCGTTGAAGGCCACTACATCCACCCGCAGGATGCTGCCGCCAACAACGACAACAACAATGCGTCGTATCGGCAGATCACCGTCGGTGCGCTCTCCAGCGGCGCGTACACGCTCACGCTCAGCGGGGCAACGATCCAGCAGAAGGCAGCGATCGAGGCCTGGAAGACGAGCGATTCGACCGTGACCCAGTCCAATGCGGACGCTCAGGGCGACGGCCGATTCATCGTGTCGAGCAAGGCGCGCGACCTTGGCAATGGACAGTGGCGCTACGAGTTCGCGGTGCACAACCTCACCTCGCACCGATCGGCGCGTTCCTTCTCGGTGCCCGTGCCTGCCGGCACGACCGTCACGAATGTCGGCTTCAAGGACATCGACTACCACTCGGGCGATCCGTACGCGGCGACCGACTGGACCAACTCGACCTCCGGCGGCAGCGTGACCTGGACCGGTGGTGACTTCGCCGTGAGCGCCAACGGCAACGCCCTGCGCTTCGCCACGCTCTACAACTTCTGGTTCGACGCCAATGTCGCGGCGACCAATGCGAACGCGACGATCGGGCTCTTCCGTCCTGGCGCGGCCGGCGACCCGAACACGGTCACGGCATCGGTCCAGGCCCCGAGCGCACCGTCGAACCCCTCGGACCTCAACCACGACGGCATCGTGGATGGCGCCGACCTCGGCATCCTGCTCGGTGCATGGGGCACGGCTGCCGCCGACATCAACGGCGACGGGATCACCGATGGCGCCGACTTGGGCATCCTGCTCGGCGCCTGGGGCTGATCCGAGCACCTCGCCAGACTGCATCGTCCAGCGGGCGTACCTCCGGGTGCGCCCGCTGTCGTCAGGCGCGATGCGCGCGGTGTATCCGGCGCGA
This sequence comes from Planctomycetota bacterium, assembly GCA_016873115.1. GTDB lineage: Bacteria > Planctomycetota > Phycisphaerae > Phycisphaerales > SM1A02 > SYIB01. The sequence continues at coordinate 1,959 of VGYB01000037.1, forward strand.
TGGCCTCTTCGCACGTCGAGCGATCCATCGCGTTTCGCTGGAGCGACCCGCCTTCAGCTGCATCGTGGAGGCTGGGAGACCAAGCCCGGCTGGATCATCGTCAACGTCGAGGAACGTGATGGCGTCGATGTCCGCAGCAGCGTGACCGACCTGTCGATGTTCCCTGACCGCAGCGCGGTCGAGATCTACGCCTCGCACGTCTACGAGCACCTGGGCTACCAGCAGGAACTCCACGACGCCTTGGCTGAAGCCTCGCGCGTGCTCATGCCGGGCGGGCGGCTCCGTGTGGCGGTGCCCGACCTCGAAGTGCTGTGCCGGCTCTTCCTCGAGCGCGGCAGCGACCTGCAGGCGCAGTTCATGGTGCAGCGCATGATCATGGGCGGCCAGATGGAGCCCTTCGACTTCCACAAGACCGGTTTCAGCGAGCCCATCCTCAAGGCGCTTCTGCGCGAGCATGGGTTCACCGATGTCCACCGCGTCGATGACTTCAAGGTCTTCAACGACACGTCGACGCTCGCGTTCCAAGGCGTGCCGATCAGATTGAATCTCCAGTGCACGCGGGGCCCGATCCACGGCCGGCGTGGGGCGTGTTGAGCGATGCCTGCGGAGCGCGTGGTTACCGCGTACACGGGCCCCACGCCGACAACAGCAATCCCAGATCGGCGCCGTTGACCGTGCCATCGCCGTTGAGGTCGCCGTCAACGGTCCCTTGCTGCCCGGAGGTCGCCCAGTTCGACAGCACGACCCCAAGGTCAGCGCCATCGACCGATCCGCTCCCGTTGAGATCGGCGACGCAATCGCACGGAGCGCTCGAACTCCCGGCGCTCGTCCACGACGGTGCGTGCACGATCTGCACCAGATCGAATTCCGCCGCCGACACGCCCATCGTGGTGATGCGCAGGGCGACTTCGCCGGACGGGGTAACCAACATCGGTGCATCGATGGGCCCGAGCCATGCGGTTGAGGGCATGCCCGCATCAGACGAGATCGTCCCGATGGTCTGCCACAAGCCGGCCCGGTCGCGCAAAGCGAGATGCGTTGTCGCGATGACCGGCGTGGTTGACTCAACCGCTACCCACAGCACGCCTCGATCGGTGCATTCATCTGGCTGCTGTGCCGTGGCGTGCACGATCAGGTCGATCCCACCGGCGTCCGATGTCAGGGCACACGGCAAACGGTCCGCGCGCGCGAGCCGCGCGATGGCATCGGAAGAGGCGGAGCCTGACAGCATCTCGACTGAAGTGAGCGTCGGCGACCAGGCCGCATCGATCGATTCGGCGGCACTGGTCCATGTCCCTGCCGGGGCTGAGGGCCAAACCATGAATTCATCGATCCCTCGGCTCTGGAAGAGCGCCATGATCCTGAGGAACTCCGCGTCCGAGTAGGCATGATTGGTTGGCGGGGCTTCGCCAAAGGGCAGCGCGATCCCCGGCAGCGTGACCCACGGGGTGATCGTGGCTGGATCAGCGCCGCCGAACGAGTGCAGGCAGGCATCGAGATTGGCACGGTGCAGCCGCATCTGTTCGTCCATGAATGGCTGCGCTGGATCGACGAAGGTCTCGCCGAAGACATAGAAGGCAGGCGCCTGCAGGTCGCCGCGACCGACCCACGATGAACGCATCCAGCCTTCGTTCCACCATTCGAAATCCGTGTACTCGCGTCGCGTGCCATCGGGTTCGAGCCCGCCGTCAAGGCGCATGGTCTGCGCGAATTCGCTTGATTTCACTGCGGGCCATGCGGCCCGGACGCGTGAGTAAAAGGCCTGGTCGAAGGCTCCCTCGACCGATTCGCGCATGATTGCATCCCACCAGGCACTCCACGCACGATTCGCGGGATGGTCACGTGGCACGGATGCATCATGAGCCGGCGAACCTGCCGCGGCGTAAAGCTCTGCCATCGTTCGCATCGTTGGCGCGCCTCCCGGGTTCATGGCGAGCGGCTCGGTTGTCCAGCGGGGATCGGCCATCATGGCCTCGAAGACCTGCAGCGGGGCGGTGCCCCAGCAGTCGCCGATGTTCGGCAGGTAGCAGAGTGCGGGCAGTCGCAGCTCGCTGTCCATGTGGAACCGCGTTGGCGCAGGTATGCCATGCAGGGCCTGGCGCTGCTGGTAGCGGGTGATGAAAGCATCGGTCCAGCCAGTCATCACGGCGACGCCACTCGCTGTCCATGGGGTGCCGCGGTTGAGGTGGTCGGGCAGGCTTGTGCCCACCATGGCGTCAAGCGGGTTACCCACGAGCGTGCTGCGCCCGTAGTTCAGGATCGTGATCGCGACATCGCCCTCGCCGAGGCCTCGAGCCAGGATGTCGTTGCAAATCTGGTCGGCTGTGGATTGCGGATCTGCAGTCGGTGCGATCCAGATGTTGATGAGCGCGGTGAGCGATGGGTGAGCGGCGGCCGTCCCCTCGGGCGTGGACCAGCACCACACGCGTGGAGCATCGCCCTGGCAGGCCATGCTTGCGACCATTGAGCCCAATGTTCCGATGAGGGAGTGAAGTTGTTGGGCCCAGGACGGCATGTCTAGCCAATCTCGACTGAACAAGTAAAGCAGATCGGAGCGTTCGGTGCAATGGTCGATGTTCAGGAATCGGTGCTTCGCGGCAGTCTGATGCAACCACCTGTGAGCGAGCCGGCGTTGGGAATGGCCTGATGGCTGGAACCGCAGCGCCGCGGGCAGATGCTGTTTCGTGCGACCGCGTGCAGCAATGCAGAGCACCGTTGTTGCGGCGATGCGTCCATCGGTCAGCGCTCGACCGACGCATCAAGCGGGGTCATGCTGCCGAGTGGCCTCAGGCAGTCCAGCATGGCTCGCGCGAGAGCACGCTGGCCGGATGCAGACGGGTGGATGTCGTCACGAAACGGGGGCTCGCCGGCGTCGGCTGTCGCCAGATTGCATCGTCCAGCGGGCGTACCTCCGGGTGCGCCCGCTGTCGTGTCGGACGGTGCGCGGCGCTCACCCGACATCACGGGCTCTGGCCCGGTGGATGGCGCGGAGTTCTCTCTGCTGCTCGCAGCATGGGCGCAGCCTGGTCCGACCGACATGGACTGGAGTAGCTCGACCTCGGGTGCCGACCTTGGTGTGCTGCTTGGGGCGTGGTGAAGCGGCGTTGCTCAGCGCACAGCCGATCCAGGAATGGGCGATGGGGGACTCGAACCCTCGACCTCACGGGTGTGATCCGTGCGCTCTAGCCAGCTGAGCTAATCGCCCTTGACTGCCAAGAGTCTAACGACCAATTGGCTTTGGCGTGCTGAGCAGCTCTCGCTCGGAAGTTATTCACCGGATCCCCCTGTCCAAGCATGGGCCCGATCACCCGATATGTGAGAGGTGGCGATTGTTCCGATGTACCGCATCTGGTCTCTGAGACAAGTTGAAGTTGGTACACGCAGGACATCCCGTTGATCCGCTGGATCCGTGCGTTCATCGACTCCGCCGCCGCGCTCGTCGCCTTGAGCACCTCTGTATTGAGGATTCCCTCGAGGTGCTTCCTCACCATCCGCGCCGCGCGCACCATTGGCTCGAGCTTGCTCCGTGACGCAAGCGCGGCCCAGGACAGCCACACCTTCCGCGCCCAGCCGACGCTCACGTAGTCCCAGAGCCGCGACGCCGCCTCCTTCAGTGCCCACGCACGGCCCGTGCGCGTGCACACGTCCTTCAGCCTCGAGAGCAGCGACCGCTGCGCCGGCAGCATCGAGCCGGGGCTCTCAAGCCACAGGTACTTCGGCCCCACCAGCGTCCGGCCCCCCTCGGCACGCAGACGCTTGTGCTCCGCCTTGCGCACCGTGTTCACCGCGTCCCCGAGGTGCTTCGCCACGTGGAAGCGGTCGAAGCAGACTGCCGCGTTCGGGAGCCAGCGCGCCGCGGCGTCCATGTACGGCCGCCGCATGTCCATCGCCACCACCTCCACCCGCTCGCGCTCGTGCGCAGGCTGCGCCGAGAAGTGCGCGTCCACCGACTCCCTCGTCCGGCCCTCCAGCACCGAGAGCACCCGCCTGCCGTCCAGGTCCGTCACCACCGTCACGTACTCGTGCCGCTTCTGGAAGGAGGTCTCGTCCATGCCGATCCGCCGCGCCGAGGGCTCGGCCCTCCGCGCCAGCCCCCGCTCCACCGCGCGGGCCATGATCCCGTCCACCTCGTCCCACGTCAGGCCCAGCCGGCGTGCCACGGCGCTGAAGCTCGCCTCCCTCAGCCAGTCGATCACCACCCGCTCGAAGAGCGCCGTGAAGCGGGACCCAGGGTCCGACCACGGCGTCGATGCCTGCACCACCCCGTGCTCGGGGCACTCCACGCGCGGCACCTCCGCCACCAGCACCGTCTGCAGCTGGCAGGTGTCCAGGTGACGCCAGCGCCGCAGGCGCGAGTCGTAGCCCGGGCAGGACTTGCCGCACTGCGGGCAGCAGGCCGTGCCACGGTGCTCGACGATGACCTCCACCTTGCCGGCGGGGACGTCAAGCCGCACGTCGGAGACGTGCCACGGGGAGGTGATTCCGAGGATCTGGGCGTAGAGGTCGCGGTCGCGCATCCGCGCACGGTAGGGGGCGCGGGATGGGCAGGAAATCAGGCCGACGGGGCGCCCTTACCCACACGGATTCCCGAAGACCCAGAAAACTGTGCAGCACACCATGCACGAACTCCTGAAGCGACCATTATTGAAGGAGCACCCTGTAACGGACCGACACCCTGCGCATGTTCCCAAGCGTCAAAAGTCTGGATGTGCGCTGGTACCCGGAATTCGAACCGAATTGGGACAACCGTTTGTTTCGCGAGTTGCTGCTCAGGCGAATCGACCGGTCCAAGCGTGTCCTTGACTATGGATGCGGCCGAGGGCACGTCGAAGAGATGAACTTTCGCGGTATTGCCGAGTTTGTCGCGGGGGTGGATCCGGATAAGGCAGCCTACAACAATCCATTTCTTGACGAAGCGCGCATCCTCGAACTTCCGAGCGGCAAGATCCCTTATGGAGATGCTTCGTTCGATGTGATCTTTGCCGACAATGTCATGGAGCATGTCGCAAACCCACTCGCGGTGTTCGCTGAGATCAGACGCGTGCTCAAGCCTGGCGGGGTCTTCTTGGCGAAGACGCCAAACAAATGGCACTACATGCCTGTCATAGCGCGATGTACACCGACGTGGTTTCATAAGGCCGTGAATCGACGTCGCGGACGTCTCGAGCTCGACACCTTCCCGACTTACTACCGATGCAATTCCTCGGGCGATGTGCGCTCCCTTGCTGCTCGGAGTGGCCTTGAGGTACGGGCGGTGTCCCGAGTCGAGGGCAGGCCGGAGTATCTGCGCTTCAACGTGGCGTCTTACGCACTTGGCCGACTCTACGAGCGTGTTGTGAACGCGAGCAGTGTGCTCGAGCCGTTACGCTGCGTACTGACTTTCGAGTTGAGTAGGCCGCGCTGAATTTGGGCAACTTGAAGCAGAGACGTTGAAGGTCCGAGTGTAGTGAAGTCATCACAAACGGTTGTCCCAGCCTAGATGTCAGCAACACCAAGTCCGTGAACGGTGCTGACGGACGAGACCCAGTCAGTCGACTTCAGCCTCCAAGACGGCTTGGCGGATGGTGCGTGCTAGTTCGAGGGACTCAAACGTTGCAGAGTGAGCCGACTCTGGCAGTCGCCTAAGTGCTTCGAACCAAGACTGAAGTTGCGCGGTGTCGATACGGGAGAGCGTGCTCGCGATCGAATCAAGGTCCTGCGAGTCAAGGCAAAGACCGATCTCCCGTCGAGCGACCTCTTCGCCATCACCGCTGTCGGCCATCGTGATGATGGGCCGTCCGAAGAAGCAACTCTCGTAGAAGCGGTTCGACCTGCTCACCAGCAAGGCCCATCGCCAGGCAGGATCGGTGACCTCCGGCCCGGGGTAGACCGTCCAGACCATGTCGACCGAGCCGTAGAGCGAGGGAAGGTCATCGGGGGACCGATACTCGCCCACATAGGACATGCCTGGGGTGTTCGCCGCCACCTCGGCGAGGTTGGCCGGGTCCAGCACATGGCCTGCAATGATGACCTCGAATCGCTCGCCGTGCCGCTGGACCAAGTGCCTCAGCACATCGAGTGACCATGGGCAGCGAAGCACACCGAACCAACCGATCCGGATCTTGGCGCCGCCGGCACGCGGAGGCGGCGCAGGGGGCAGCTCCCGCAGCGCCCTTGATGCTGCGTGATCCAGCTTGTTCTCGATCAGGAGCACGGGCGTACGCGAGTGCAGGCGATCACGGTAGTACCCATGGGCAAACCCCGAGGCGGTGGAGACCAGCAAGGCGCATCGGTTGATGATCCAGCGGTCGACGAGTCGCATGACCTTGCCGGACATCCCCGGTGACACCTGGATCCGTCGAAGGTCGCCGACCTCGAGCACCATCGGCTTCCCCAGACCAAGTCCTGCGATCAGCCCCATCAGCGCCATGTCGGGTCCGGACGCATAGCACGCATCGGAACGCCGGATGAGTCGGCGCAACCGCGGCAGGGCGCACATCATCCGGCCCAGGCGCGAGAGATAGCGTCCATGACTGATCCGGCCGAGCCGCTCGATCGGACAGGTCGGCAAGCGGCCAGTGTGGTAGTCACGCTCGAACGCGGCCGCTCGAACCTCGAATCCCTCCGACTGGAGCATCGAGATGCGTTTGGAATCCCGCGGATGTCCAAGAACCGGCAGCAGGCTCAGCATGCGCAACGAGCGGGAATCGCTCATCGCAGGGGTTTCCCGGACTGGAACTCCTCCATCCAGAGCATCATCGAGAACAGCCGGAAGGTGGCGTTCTCGCCCAGTCGGCGGATACGCGATGGGTCACGGATCGCCGCGGTGACGATCCCATGCTGCAAGGCAAGGTCGAGTCCGAGTGCGGGCCAGCCATGCTCGATGGCCGCAGTTTGAACCAAGGCCATCGTTGGATTGGTGAAGCCGTCCTTGTGGCGACGCCAGAGCACCTCATCAGGCACCGTGCCGGACGCCAGTTGACGCAAGATGTGCTTGCCGAATCCGTCGTGGAACAGCAGGTCGGTGTCCATGCGGAAGCCCAGCTCCACGACCCTCCGATCCAGGAATGGGCAGCGAGTCTCGAGGTTGACCGCCATCGAGATGGCGTCCCCATACTGAAGCAGGTTGGTCAGACTCCGCTCGTGCCAGAACCGCAGGGCTTCTTCGAAGTTGTCGCGCTGTCCCAGTCCCAGTGTCCGCAGTGGACCTGGATCCACACGGAGGCACTCGGCTCCGAGGATGTCGTGTGCACCCCAACGGATGGCTTGCCGGAGATAGATCCTGCGACTTCCATAGCGACCGACATTCGCGAGTGCCGAAAGAAGACCTTGATCCGCTATGGCCGTACGCGCAGAGCGGATGCCCTGCGCCACCTCTCCACGATGGAACTGGTTCAGTGCGGCGAAGATGCCGAAGATCAGGTACCCGCCAAGCAGTTCATCCGCACCCTGTCCTTCCAGCATCACCGTCAATGAGTTCCTGGCGGCGCGACAGAGTTCGATGTAGGGAACGATGGCCGGTGAGTTGTGCGGTGCATCAAGGTGGTAGATGCAGTCCCGAAGGTCGTCGAGCGTCCGATGGGCATCCGACTGGAGGATCGGATGGCAGGCATGGCCGAACCGGGACGCGATGAGTTGCGCCCGGGGAAGTTCTGACTGTTCCCTCGGTTCGCTGAAGGCCGTGTACGAGCTGAGGGGCCGTTGATCGACTACCGAGGCGAGCCAAGCGATCACGGAAGAATCGATGCCACCGGAAAGGCTCAGGCCGAATGGAACATCGCTGCGCATGCGTATGCGAATCGCGTCGGACAGGGCAGCCCGCAACCCATCCATGGCCTCGCCGGGATCATGAATGTCCCGCGTGGTTGGGTACGACCAGTAGCGCGTGGCCGTGGAGTTCGGCGAGCCGAGGGTGAACGCCTCCGAAGTCGCTTGAGGGAACCGCTCGACACCTCGGAACCATGTGTTGCGACACTCCCCACCCATGCCGAACCTCAGATAGGTCCCGATCGACTCATGGTCAGGCGGCAAGGATGATCCCTGGAAGGCCAGCAGGCCCTTGATCTCGGAGCATGCAAGCAGCAGCGGCCCGGACCGAAGCATGTACAGCGGCTTGACCCCCCAGCGATCGCGGGACACGATGGCCTGGCCCGTGGCGGTATCCACGAACACGAAGGCCCACATGCCGTTGAGACGATCGATTCCTGCGGATCCCCAGTGGATCAGGCATTTCAGGAGGACTTCAGTGTCCGAGGCGGTACGCACGCCGAGGCCCTCTGCCTCAAGTTCGCGACGGAGTTCGATGTAGTTGTAGATCTCGCCGTTGAAGACGATGGCGTAGCGGCCGCACTCCGACCAGAGCGGCTGGTTCGACGCGGACGAGAGATCGATGACCGACAGCCGGACATGCCCCAGGACGAAACGACCTGCAGGATCCACATGAAGACCAGTGGCATCGGGTCCGCGGTGTCGGATGGCATGGAGGGCACGCGTCGTGCGCTGCGCTGCATCGTCAGGCAGCGGACCGGTGCCGAGATTCAGGAGCGCGAAGAGTCCGCACATAATGACTGACCCGAGTCGTCAGCGTGTTGGTTCTGGAGCGGGTTGGTTGCTGAGCATGGCCATGTCGATGGCTCTATCGATGGCTCGGAGCCTATCAAGAACGACGCTGGTCAGTTCTTGTTCCAGACGCTTGCGGACTTCCGGCGCGCTCCAGTCAAGCGGAGTCGTGCCGCCGAAGAAGTCCTTGACGAACGCGGTTCGCCACTCGGACTGTCCGTACGAGCGTTCGGTGCGCGGAGGGTCTGGTTCCGACGAGGTCACCCTCGCGATGCGGTAGGTGTAGCCGGTGTACATGGCAAACCCGCTCGCCCCGGCGTCAATGCACGGCTTGACCTGACGAGCCAAGAAGTCGGCAGGGGGAATCAGTTGGCACGATGGAGCGATGCCACCCGGCGCCCAGTACGGCGACACCATCGGGATCACGGGCCGTCCGTTGGCCAGCTTTCGAGCCAGTTGAATGGCTTCGGTTCGCCAGGCAATTCCGTTTCGGACCGAGAGTTCGGGTGTTCCGCGAATGCTGGTTGTACTGCCTGGCCGGACCATGGTTGGGTCGTAAAAGTCGTACACGCTGACCGAAAGCCAGTCGGCCTCGGCGACCAGCTCGCGGCAGGCCGCTTCGGCCTTCGCCAGGGCGTCGGCTCTGGTCGCAGCGTCAAGCTCGGCCCAGCCCTTGCCTCCGACCCAGAAGTCGAGGTTCGGAAGCCCGTAGAACCCCCATTTGACCCCCGGATAGCACTTCTTCGCCTCCCGAAGAGCCAGAAGCATGGAGTCGAGGCTGCGCTTGCGCTCCTCGCTCCCGGCCTTCTTGAGGTTGGCGAAGAAGGGTTCCTCGAAGTCAAGGATCGCCCACGGGGGAACACCCTGTCGGGCGAGGTAGTCCAGCATCGCCAACACATCGATCACGCCGGTTTGGTACGAGGCGGGGTCCTGGTTGACCTGAAGCCAGATTGATGCCCCCAAGGTCACCAGTTGCGGGGTGGCACTCAAGGATGGCACGGCATCCGTGAGCAGGATCGGTCTACTGGCGTGGTTGGACGTTGCCCGTTCAGGACTCGGCGGTTGCGCCCCGGACGCGCAGAACGCGAAGCACGCCATCGCAAGGGCGACCGCTGTTCGCCGTGCACCGCTCACGCTTCACCCCCGCGAGGACCGAGGGACTCCGCGACCAGCCGGTCGCGATCCGCTCGATTGGGGTAGCTGATCAGCACGGCCTTGTAGACACCCTTGAAGACGAAGAGGCTTCCGGCGGACGCGCCGATGATGCCGAAGTGCTTGAAGAGTTCGCCCAGGTGAGCCAGCGATCCTGCGCCACCAAGCGCCGTGATGGGGCACGACACCGCGTCTCGGATGGACTGCACCAACTCGCAGTCGTAGCCCACCCGCATGCCGTCGCGATCGATGGAGTTGACGAGGATCTCACCAGCGCCGAGGCTCTCGAGTCTCCTCGCATGGTCGGCAGGCGCGACCCTTCCATCGACGGTTGCATTTCGGGTGAGGACGGTTGGCGGGGCGCCTGGGGATGGACGGCGCGCATCCACCACGGCGACCACGCTCTGGCTGCCCACGACCTCCGCGGCCTTCGTGATCAGCTCGGGCTGCTCGCAGCACGCTGCACCCACGGCGACCTTCTCCACGCCCAGACTCACGATGCGCTCAAAGTGCTCGAGTTTGCGAACACCGCCGCCGTAGCAGAGCGGCATCCTGCACTCCGCAGCGAGCCGTCGGATCAGGTCGTAGTCGGGTTCCCGGTTGCGGACGGTCGCATCGATGTCGAGGACGATGATCTCGTCCACTTCCTTCTCGTTGAAGATCCGTACCGCGTTGATGGGATCCCCAACGTACTTCGGATTGCCGAATCGCTCGGTCTTGACCAAGCCGCCCTCGTGGACGAGCAGGCAAGGACTGATCCTGGGTCTCAGCATGTCCCGCTCCCGGCGAAGTTCCGGAGGAGTCCGACGCCCCATTGGTGGCTCTTCTCGGGATGGAACTGCACGCCCACGACATTGTCACGCCGGGCGGCGCAGCAGAAATCGCCCTGGTAGTCGGCTGTGCCGATCTCGCCATCCGGTGCGGCAAGCTGGATGTAGTACGAGTGAAGGAAGTAGAAACGCATCGGCTCCTCGAGCGCTGCGAAGATCGGATCGCGGGTGCTGGAACGGACATCGTTCCAGCCCATGTGTGGCAGGCGGGTGAGTTGCCCGGAGCGCGTTGGCTCGAACTTGCGCACATCTCCCTCGATCCAACCTAGCCCGGGAAGCACGCCTTCATCGCTTCGCCGGAGCATCATCTGGAAACCCACGCAGATCCCCAGCACAGGAATGCGCCGCCCCAGCACGGCCTCATCCAGCGCTCCACGCATGCCCGACCGATCCAGGAGCCGCATCGCCCAGTCGAAGGACCCGACACCCGGCAGGATCAGCCTCGGCGCCTTGGCCAGTTCCGACGCGGTCCGTACCGCCACGACCTCGATGCCGAGCCGACGATAGATGTTCTCGATGGCGTTGACGTTCCCCAGACCGTAGTCGACGATGGCAATCACCGCTTGCCTCCGCGCGTCAGGCCCAGCAGTCGCATGGCCCACGCGCCGACCTGGTACACGCTCTCCTGCGATCGATAGTCGCGGTAGGTCTTGTTCGGTGCGCGGAAGTACCCCATCAATTCATCCTCGGTGATGCGCAACTTCGCGGCGACGAACGCCGTTTCCTGGGCAATGGTCGCTGCATCGAGTGGCGGTGCCTTGAGCCGCTCCAGCGCATCCTCGCGGGTCATCTGTCCGGTCAGGATGAGGCTTGAGAACTGGACGCGGCGAACGTCGTAGCCGAACTTGCCCAGGAGCCAGAAGCCTTCGTAGAACCGCGTGAACCGCGATTCGAAGTGCTTCTGTGGATAGGGCTGCCAGCCGAAACGGTCAGCCAGGAGTGTCATGGCATCGGCCTTGATGTACGGCATGTGGTTCAACGGCGCCACGACCTGGATCCGCTTGATGTAGCGCAGGTAGACCTTGTGGCGGAGGATGCTGGTGATCGGGAACTTCACCAGCGGCCGAGAGCCGAAGCGGGAGTGGATGTCGCGCAGCTGGACGGAGTCGGACTGGTAGTACATCCACTCGATCGGATTGCGAACACACTCCGTGGAGTAGTTGGCCCCGGTCAGGATGTGGCGGATCCCGTGCTGCTCCGCGAAGTTGTACATGGTGGCGAAGAACGCATGATCCTGCGGTGTGTCGATGTGCGGCACTCCTGCGCGGAAGTACGCGAGTTGCAGGTCGCGCATCTCCTCCCAGTCGATGACCTCGGTGAACAGGTCGAGGTTGAGCCGGTCGACGATGCGCTCGATGTTGTTGACGGCTTCCTGCGAGTTCCAGCCTGCATCGACATGGAAAACCAGTGGTCGCAGCCCGAGTTCCTCCTTCGCGAGGTACACGAGATAGGAGCTGTCGATGCCGCCGCTCATCCCGATGATGCAGTCGAAGTCCCTGCCTCGACCCTCCTGACGGATGCCCTCGGCGATCCTCTCGATCTCAGCCCGACCTCGGGCATCGGTCCGCCAATTGGGCTTGATGGTCCGCTCGAAGGTCCTGCAGTGGTCGCAGATGCCCGCGTCATCGAATGTGATGAGCGAGTCAGTCGTATCCATCACGCAGTTGGAGCAGATCTGGTAGGGACGTGGATCCATGGATTGTCTCAAGGATCTAACAGTCTAGTGGTCGGCGGCAAGGGTTCCTCGGTGTCAGCGGATCGTGCCTTGGTGCGCGTCATCGAGCTCGGGCTCCTCAGCCTCGTCACCAACATCGGTGGCCGACTCGAGGAACTCGGCATCCAGGATCTCCTCCCGGATTCGGAGGCGCGTGATCATGATCCCGGGAAGGAAGAAGAGCGTGGCGCTCCAGAGGTAGCCCTGCTTGTTCACAATCAGCATCTGGAAGACGAAGATGGCGAAGAGGCAGGCGATCGATGCACGCTGCTCGGCTTGTTCGGCGTAGCGCCGGAACAGCCAGAGTCCGTCGACGAAGACCTTCATGAGCCACCAGAGCAGCAGGACGAACATCGGGATGCCCAGTTCGGTGAGCACATCGACGAAGAAGATGTGGGAGTACGGCTCGACCGTCGGGGTGACACTGGTGAAGGCGTTGTAGCCGAGTCCCAGGAACCAGGCCCGGGGATCCGTCACAAAGGCCCGAAACAGCTCGACGATGTTGGCGTTCCGGACATCCGCGCCTTCTGCGAGCACTGAGAGGTCCCAGCGCCGGAGTTCTTGTGTTCCGAGGAAGGTCTGCGCGGCCCACATGGCCAAGGGGACGAGGGCCACTGCAACGGCGACGATGCCGAAGAACCGCGCGACATGGTTGATCCTCCGGGCGACGGGAGTGAAGCAGATGGTGACGGCGAGCGCAAACACCAACTGACCGCGTGAACCTGATCGAAGCGCCAAGTAACCCCCCAGCAGGCACGCTGCCGTCCTGAGCACAGTCGAAACCACGACCGAGTTGCTCGGGCGCATGGCGAGCAGCCCGGTCATCATCAGCATCCCTCCCATCTCTCCAATCGCCAAGGGGTTGGTCCGGAACCCGCCTCCGATATCGATGCCGAGCCGGCCGGCCTTCACCGTGAAACCCGGATTCAGCATGATCAGTGCTGTCGTCACGACTCCGATCAACAGGAAGCCGCGCAGGAACTGCCCGAGCGATGCCATCTCATCGGCCAGCAGTGGGGCTGCAAACACCATCAGCACAACATAGGGAAGCCCCCATCGTGTGAGGCCGAGGGCAGATTCCTGGGAAGGAGTCCAGAACAGGGACAGGGCGGCCCAGATGAAGAGTGTGGCGACGGCAGCCAACTGTGGGGTGGTGTACCCCTTGAGGGGGCGCTGCTGGCGAACCATTGCTCCGACGAGGGAGGTACCGACGGCCAGGGCCACGCAGACATTGGCCAGCGGCGGGATCCGCAGGAAGATCCCCGCGGAAGACTGGAGTGCCTGTTCGATCGAGTACATCGCAAACACGAGGGCCAGTGCCCAAGCGGTGCTTCTGGCAGCAAGCAGGCATGCCAAGGCGAAGAACGCAACGGTACCGAACTCAATCACGATGGCTTCTCCACGAGGACTGCGTGTTCGGGCAACGGTGCTGTCGAGCGTACATCCGCACCGGGGGGGCGTGGACTCATTCACGCCCCCGGCGTACGGAGGGCATCACGCTTGCGGCGGAGGAACGGACGCTCGACGAATCGCCACGAGAGGACAGCAACCAAGGCTGTGGCCGCCAGCGACAGAACGATGGCCCACATGGATCCCGAGCCGCCGTACCAGATGGCGAGGTTGACGATCGGCATGTGGTAGATGTAGACGCCGTACGAGCAGTCGTTGCCGCGGAGGATCCGTTGGCTCAAGCCGGGCGCGCTGTAGGCCAGCGAGAGGACGCAGAGGCCCAAGAGCAGGATCAGTGGCGCCGGAAGGTAGTTGCCGAGCGGAAGGCCGAACCCGTACTTGCATGCGATGATCGCGCCTGCAGTCGAACCGATGATGGCCCAGCGATGTCGGAGTGCCCACGGCACGATCGATGAAGCATGGCGCTGCGCAATCACGCCAAGCAGGAACATGTAGATCCACGGGATGAACGATACAAAGAAGAGCTTTCCGGCGATCTCACTGCCCAGCGCGCCGTCCAGTGCCGACTGGACATCGACCTTCCATTGATTCGCGGCACCGAAGATGATCACCATGGCCAGCACGGCAGCATTGAATCGCCGCGCGCCGAGCGGGCGCAGGCCCAGGTAAAGCAGAACGAGGGCGCAATAGAACTGGATCTCGACCGAGATCGTCCACAGGGATCCATTGACCGCGCCGCAGCCGAAGCCGCGGAGGAAATCAGGATTCCAGAACTGCAACACGGTGGCTTGGCACGCCAGCCAAGCCAGCAACTGGCGGGGCTGCCACTCGGCGCTGGTGAGGTAGCCCGTGCCGAACAGCATGACGACCGTGAGCCCTGTGCACAACCAGAGTGCGGGCACCAGCCGCAAGAATCGATTCCGGGCATAGTTCGGGATCGATGGTGAGCGCTCCCAAGACCGGCTGATGAGGAAGCCGCTCAGGAAGAAGAAGACAGGTACCCCGGGAATGAAGTCCAGCAGCCAGAACAGGGGACCCGACTCCCGCTCGGGTGAAAGGTGGTGGACAGCATGCCGGATGGCCACCTCCGAGGCCGCAACGAGCCTGATGAGGTCAAAGTTGTTCTCGGCGAAGTTGAAGCCCTTGCTGGTCGAGCCCGCCGGGGCGTCATGGTGCGGCCGCACAGCAGTCGACATGCCCACACGATACCCCGAAAGGCGGAACACTTCGTACGACCAGGATGAGCATTTCAACAGGTGCAGTCCATCGCACGATTCGTGGATACGATCGCCACGGCTGCCATCGAAAGCGACGGCCCCTACGCGTGAACCCCGGCACGACACCAACAGTGAATTCGACCACAGTCACGGACGCCCAAGCCGCGCCACAGGGCGGTTTGGCCAAGGCAGCTGCACGCGGAACCTGGATGACCACAGCTCAGGTCGTCGTCAACAAGTTCGCGACCGTCGGTTCGATGTGGGTCGTTGCGTTGCAGTTGAGCCCGGACGAGATTGGCATGGCGTACTTGGCGCTGGCGCTGTGGCACTACCTGGTCCTGCTTCCTCCGTTGACGCTCGGGGATGTGCTGGTGGCGCATCAGCGACGATTCGATCTGGCAGCACCCGAGGTCCGCCGCATCGCGCTGATGATTGGCCTCGGTTGTGCAGGCCTGATGTTCCTGTCGGCGCCGCTGCTCGTGACGTTCTACTCGCAGTATCCGCCGTCCCGCCTGATGGCCCTGCTGTGGATCCTGGCCTTGCGCCCGGTCGCCGATGCACTGTGCCCGGTCGCGCTTGCGAGCCTGCGGCGGGATCTTCGTTACGGCTCGATCGCGCTTGCGGATGGGTCGATCCAGCTGTTGGCGACGATCAGCACGGTCACGATGGCCCTCGCTGGAGCCAGTGTGTTCGCCTTGGTGTTGCCGCAGGTCGTTGCGACCTTCGCCAAGGCCGCCGCCTACTGGAAGGCGTCTCGTCCGATGCTCGCTCCCACACGGCCCGTGCCGCCATGGATGCGAGGGAGGGTGAGGGCGGTGATCTGGCGTGACACGCTGCGGGCAGGATTTGCGCAGTATGCGCACAATCTCGTGGTTCTCTTGCCCGCGGTGATCCTTGGTCGTTTCTCGACCGAGAGCCAGACCGGTCTCTTTGCCTTCTCCTTCATGCTGGCGACGCAGGCCAACGGGCTGGTGGCCTCACAACTCGGAACGGTCCTGCAACCCATCTTCGGGCGGATGGAACAGGATCCTGCCCGCCAAGCGCAGGCCTATCGGCGGGTCCTTCGGGCCATCGGTGCCGTGGCCGTTTCCCTGACCTTGGTGCAGGCTGCGGTCTCCCGCCCGATGTTCGAGCTGTTCCTGGAACCGAAGTGGGCCGTGGCGATCCCGGTCTTCACGGTATTGAGTGTGCTCGAGGGGATCTACTTTGCGACAGCGCCGACCATGTCGCTGCTCCGGGCACAGCGGCGTTTCGGTGTGTACTTCGGATGGCAGATCACGCATCTCGCCGTGGCGGCTGCGACCTTCTATCTGGTGGCAGCGGACTATGGAGCGCTGGGCGTCGCCGTGGCCTCCTTGGCCTGCTGGTCCGTGAGCCTGCCGACAGCGGTATGGCTCTGCGGCCGCCCGACAGGCCGGAGCGCATGGGAGTCCGTCTATGTCTTCCTTGAACCGTGGCGCGTTTGCCTGCCAGTAGGGCTTGCCGCATGGTGGGCCAGCGATGCGCTCGCGGACCACGGAGCCTGGGGCAGTGCGCTGGCCCTTGGGTTCGTGGGGCCAACGGCCTTTGCGCTTTGCCTCATGCTGACACGTTGGGCCAATCCTGAAGCGTGGATGGACATCAGGCCGCTGTTCCGTGCTGCAATGGGGCGGATCTTCCGCCGTCGCCCGGGGATGGGAGCCACGACATGAACCCCGCAGCGAGGGCCAGGAAGGCTGGACCCTCGTGAAGGTCCGCCCCCAGGTGGCGGTGGTCTACCACTTCTACCCGCACTACCGTCGCGCCGTCATCGAGGCTCTTGCACGCAGCGATGTGGCGGACTTCACCTTCATCGGCGATGACCACGAGTACCTCGGGTCGGTGGAGCCAGCGCGGCTGAGCCCTGCCGTGCGATTCGAGCTGGCGAAGACGCACCACATCGGTGGACCGTTCATGTGGCAGTGGAAGGCCTTCACGGTCGCCTTCGATCGCAGGTTCGACACGATCATCTTCCACCCGGTCCCGCACTGGCCCTGCACCTGGATGGGCGTGATCGCAGCTCGGCTCATGGGCAAGCGGACCCTGTATTGGGGGCACGGGCTGCGCGAGCAACCCAGGGGAGTGAAGGGTTTGATCCGCCGATGGTTCAACGCGCTCCCCCATGAGCACATGTTCTACGGACGGGTCGCCAAGGCCCTGCATGTTGGGCTGGGCTGGTCGCCGGCCAAGGTGCATGTGATCTACAACAGTCTTGACTTCGAGGAGCAGTCGCGCATCGCCCGAGGGATCACTGACGAGCGGCTCGTGAATGTTCGCCAGGAACTCTTTGGTGACGCTTCCGTGCCGGTGGTCGCCTGCACCACACGGCTCATTGCCATGCGCAGGCTCGATCTCCTGATCGAAGCGCTTGCCGAGCTCGCCGCACGAGGGCTGCGCGCGAACCTGCTGCTCATTGGCGATGGCCCTGAGCGAGCGTCGCTTGAACGGTTGTCGCGGGAGCGTGGCGTGAGCACCCACTTCGAGGGTGCGTGCTACGACGAGCAACGGTTGGCGGAACTCATCATGGCGTCGAATGTGGTCGCTTCCCCCGGCCGGGTCGGTCTCACGGTGATCCACGCGCTGACCTACGGTGTGCCGGTCGTGAGTCACGGAGATGTTCGTGATCAGGCACCCGAGTGGGAGGCCATCATTCCCGGGGTCACCGGAAGCCACTTCGAAGCCGGGAGCGTTTCATCCCTCGCTGATGCACTCGAACCATGGCTTCTGAGAACGAACCGCAGCCCAGCGGCGTACGAGCGGTGTCGAGGCATCGTTGCTCGATTCTGGAATGCAGGTTATCAGTGCCGCGCCATTGAGCGGGCCGTTCTCGGTGCCGCTGCCGATGACTTGTTCGACCAGCGGGATGCACCATCCCGGTAGGTTTTCACCAGTCACCACTCCCGGCATGACGATACGCCGGGCATCTTGGCGAGCTCAATCCACGAAGGAAACCCCCATGAGGCAGGTGCTGCAATCGCTGAGAGACGGCTCGACCGAGGTCGCTGAAGTACCCAGCCCGGGTTCGCGACGCGGCCATCTGTTGATCCGCACCGAGCGCACCCTTGTGTCCGCCGGTACGGAGCGGATGCTGGTTGACTTCGGCAAGGCCGGCTGGATCCAGAAGGCGCGCCAGCAACCCGACAAGGTCAAGATGGTCTGGGACAAGATGCGGACCGACGGGATCCAACCGACCATCGAGGCGGTCTTCGGCAAGCTCGATCAGCCGCTCCCACTCGGTTACTGCAATGTCGGCACGGTCATCGATGTCGGTGACGGCGTGCAGGGTTTCAAGGTCGGCGACCGTGTGGCGTCCAACGGCAAGCACGCCGATGTCGTCAGCGTGCCGGTCAATCTCTGTGCGCGCGTTCCTGAGGGTGTCTCCGACGAAGAGGCTGCGTTCACGGTCCTTGGTGCGATCGCTTTGCAGGGCATCCGCTTGGTGCAACCCACGCTGGGCGAGGCGGTCGTGGTGACCGGCATGGGCCTGATCGGCATCGTGACGGCGCAGCTCTTGCGCGCCCACGGTTGTCGTGTGCTCGGCATCGATTTCGATCCCAAGAAGCTGGCCTTGGCACGGCAGTTCGGCGCCGAGACCGTCGATCTGTCGGCTGGCGAGGATCCTGTCGCGGCTGCCGAGCGGTTCTCGCGCGGGCGCGGGGTCGATGCCGTCATCGTGACGGCCGCAACCCGCAGCAACGAGCCCATGCATCAGGCCGCCTTGATGTGCCGCAAGCGCGGTCGCATCGTGCTGGTCGGGGTCACCGGACTCGAACTCTCGCGCGATGACTTCTTCAAGAAGGAAATCACCTTCCAGGTTTCGTGCTCGTACGGTCCCGGCCGATACGACCCGAACTACGAGGACAAGGGGCAGGACTATCCCTTCGGCTTCGTCCGGTGGACCGAGCAGCGCAACCTCGAAGCCGTGCTCGACATGATGTCTGACGGCCGGCTCGATGTGAAGCCGCTGGTCTCGCACCGCTACCCGATCGATGATGCGGTCGCCGCCTACGAGGTGGTCGGTGGATCAGAGCCGTCGCTGGGCATCGTGCTGTCCTATCCCGAAGTGGCCGCCCGGCAGCCTGCGCTGCAGCGGACCGTCGAGTTGAAGCCCTCGGGCGGAACCTCCGGCACGGGCGCGGTGAGTTTCCTCGGTGCGGGGAACTACGCGACGGCGGTCCTGATCAAGGCGTTCCGTGAAGCTGGTGCCACGCTGCGCACGGTGGCGTCGAGCGGGGGGGTCACTGGACTTCACGCCGGTCGCAAGTTCGGCTTCGAGCGAACGACCACCGATTCGGCCTCACTGTTTGCCGATGCCGGGACTGACGCGGTGGTGATCACGACGCGCCACGACAGCCATGCAGGCTTCGTGCTGCAGGCGATCGAGGCTGGCAAGCATGTCTTTGTCGAGAAGCCGCTCTGCCTGACCATGGACGAGGCGGATCGGATCGAGGCGGCACTGGCTGCGGCACCGAGGCCGATCACCTTGATGGTCGGTTTCAATCGTCGCTTTGCGCCGCAGGTGCAGCGCATGCATGCGCTGCTCCGCGGGGCCTCGGGGCCGAAGTCCTTCGTGATGACCGTCAACGCCGGTGCCATCCCTGCCGATCACTGGACGCAGGATGCCGAGCAGGGCGGTGGCCGGATCGTGGGCGAGGGCTGTCACTTCATCGACCTGCTGCGGTTCCTGGCCGGGGCGCCGATCGAGTCGTTCAGCCGCGACACGATGGCGTCGCCGACGGCGGACACGACATCCTTCACCATGCGCTTCGCCGATGGATCGATCGGCACCGTCCACTACTTCGCCAATGGGAGCAAGGCGTTCCCCAAGGAGCGCCTGGAGGTCTTCGCGCAGGGTGGCGTGCTGCAGCTTGACAACTTCCGCACGTTGCGAGGCTTCGGGTGGAAGGATTTCAGCTCGATGAACCTCTGGCGCCAGGACAAGGGCCAGACGGCGTGCGCTGCGGCGTTCCTCGCTGCAGTGCGCGGCGGGGCTGCCCCGATTCCGCACGGGGAGATCCTCGAGGTGGCCCGCGCCAGCATCCGCATCGCCGGGGCCTGAGCATCGAGCCCACTGCCCACCCCACCATGACCGCAACCATCGACATCATCGCGGGAGCCCGTCCGAACTTCATGAAGATCGCGCCGATCATCCGCGCGATGGAGGCACGCATGGCAGCGGGTGCGCCGCTTGCGTACCGGCTCGTGCACACCGGCCAGCACTACGACGCCAAGATGTCCGGCGACTTCTTCACGCAACTGGGCATTCCCGAGCCGCACCGCAACCTCGAGGTGGGCTCGGGCACGCAGGCCGAGCAGACCGGCACGATCATGACCCGCTACGAGGCGCTGCTCTTGGACTCGCGCAGTGCGCTCTGCGTCGTGGTGGGTGATGTGACGAGCACCATGGCGTGCGCCATCGCTGCACAGAAGCTCTGCGTTCCGGTGGCCCATGTCGAGGCCGGCATCCGCAGCGGCGACTGGACCATGCCGGAGGAAATCAATCGCATGGTCACCGACTCGATCACCAACCTGTTCTTCACGACCAGCGAGGTGGCGAACCAGAATCTGCGCCAGAGTGGCGTGCCCGAGGACCGAATCCACTTCGTCGGCAACACGATGATTGACACGCTCTTGGCCAACCAGCATCGGTTCGCCAAGCCGCCATTCTGGTCCGAGCTGGGGCTTGCAGCCGGCGAGTACTTCGTCACCACGCTGCACCGGCCCGCGAATGTGGACCGCGGCAGCACCTTCGCCGAACTGCTCCGGGCGATGGCCGAGTCGGTCCGGGGCATGAAGGTTGTGTTCCCGGTGCACCCGCGCACCGCCAAGACGATGCGCGAGGTCGGTGCGGTCCCATCGAATGTGCTGCTGGTCGATCCGCAGCCATACCTTGAGTTCAACTACCTCGTGAAGCATGCCAAGGGGGTGATCACCGACTCCGGCGGCATCACCGAGGAGACCACCGTCATGGGCGTTCCGTGCATGACGCTGCGTACGACCACCGAGCGCCCGGAGACGGTCACCATGGGCACCAACGAGCTCCTTGGCGTCGATCCCAAGGCGCTCAAGCCTGCCCTCGACCGGCTCTTCGCAGGCCAATGGAAGCGCGGCCAGATCCC
>VGYB01000038.1 GCA_016873115.1 Planctomycetota bacterium
CGCTCGCGGCTACGCTTTCGCCTCCATGCCGCTCAGTCCCATCCCTGAGATCCTCGACGAACTCCGCGCCGGCCGCATCGTGGTCATGGTGGACGATGAGAACCGGGAGAACGAAGGCGACTTCGTGTGTGCGGCCGAGTCGCTCACGGTCGAGCAGGTGAACTTCATGACGCGCGTGGGTGCGGGCTACCTGTGCGTGGCGCTCGACGGTGCATCGTGCGAGCGGCTGGACCTTGTGCCGCAGGCGGCGATCAACACGAGCCTGCGTGCGACGCCCTTCACCGTCAGCGTGGATGGCCACCCACGGCACGGCGTCGGCACGGGCATCAGCGCGCGCGACCGCGTCAAGACGATCCACCTGATGTGCGATCCCGCCTCGCGGCCGGATGACTTTGTGCGCCCGGGCCACATCAACCCGCTGCGCGCGCGCGATGGTGGCGTGCTGGTGCGCACCGGGCAGACCGAGGGCAGCGTGGACCTGTGCCGGCTCGCCGGTCTGCGGTCTGCGGCCTGCATCATCGAAGTGGTGCGCGAGGATGGCGAGATGGCCCGCGTGCCTGACCTTGAACGGCTCTGCGCGCAGCATGGGCTCAAGATGTGCTCGGTCGAGCAGGTGATCGAGTGGCGGCTGCGTCGCGAGAGCCTGGTCCGCCGCATCGAGCCCGTCACGGGTGAACGCGTGATGACGCCCGAGGGCGAGTTCACGGTGCTCGCCTGGCACAGCACGATCGATCCGCAGCCGCACCTGGCGCTGACCTATGGCGGCGTGGGGATTCCCGGCGCCGATGGCACCGTCGCGCCCATCGACGATGCCGTGCTGGTGCGCATGCATCGCCGCGATGTGCTCGGTGACATCTTCGGTGCAGCCGCAGCCGGTGACCGCAGCGGTCAGGAGACGATCCGCGCGTCGCTGAGGGCGATCCGTGCGGCCGGGCGCGGTGCGCTCGTCTACCTGCGCCCCGAGGAGACCGATGACAGCCTTCGCGCACGCCTGCACGCGATCAGCCGCGTTGCAGGCGATGACGTGAATGCACCAGACCTCACACGACCGTCGGGGATCGGCATCAGGGCGCAGCCCATGGGTGAACGCGAATATGGAATCGGTGGGCAGATCCTGCGCGACCTTGGACTGTCGCGACTGCGCTTGCTCACGAACCATCCGCGTTTCCTCCCGGGCCTGCACGGCTTCGGCCTGGAGATCGTGGGCCATCAGGCCCTGACACCCTGAATCGCGCCGCGTGTGCGATGTGCATGATCCGTGGGGGAGGAACGATCCCATGAAGGGGCGTTCCGTATGATCTTCCGATCCCCTCGGAGGCTTTCATGCGCACCCTGATCGTCGCTTCGTCATTGATCGCCGTCCCGTTCCTCGTGGCCATGTCGCGGCCCATGTCGGGTGCGCCGTCCGGAGCAACCGCACCGATCACGCAGCCGGCCGCTGCAGGCGAACTCACGCTCGATCCCGTCCACAGCATGGCGCTCTTCCGGATCCAGCACTTGGAGGCAGGGCAGTTCTGGGGCCGCATCAATGCGCTCTCGGGAAGCGTCGCCTGGCCGCTGGATGACTCGGCTGCGCCGACGATCAAGGCCGTGGCCGAGATCAAGAACATCGATACCGGCAGCGAGAAGCTCGACAACAACCTGAAGGGCCCGAACTTCTTCAACGAGAAGGAGTTCCCGTCGATCTCGTTCAGCTCGACCGGCGGCACGCGCGTGGCCGAGCGGCACTGGATGCTGACGGGCGACCTGTCGCTGCATGGCGTGACCAAGCCCGTCCAGGTCGACTGCGTCGTCACCGGCGTGGGCAAGGGGCCGACGGGCAAGAAGGTCGGCTTCGAATGCATGGTCACGATCAAGCGCAGCGACTTCGGCATGACCTGGGGGATCGAGAAGCCGCCGAAGGCGCTTGGTGACGAGGTTCGCCTGGTGATCGGGCTCGAGGCCGACGAGACGAAGGCCGAGTGACGCATGCTGCCTGAGGTTGCGCTCTATCTCCTGACGGTGCTCCTGCTGCCGGCACTCGCCGGGGTGGCGGTGGGCGGCTTCGGCGTGGTGATGGTGGCGCGATGTGCCGAAGCCGATCGCGCGCGGGCCGTGCGTTGTGCACAGGTCGGGCAGGCTCTGGCGGCACCGATCGCCTTCATGGCGAGTTTCCTCCTTGAGACAGGCCCGGTCGGTCTTCCGCCTGTCGAACGATGGCATGTGCTGCCCTATGCCGTCGGCGCCGCGGCGATCGTGGGTGCGATCGTGTCGGGCATGCGCTCGGCGTGGTGGGTGCAGTGGTCGATCGTGGCGGCGATCCTGGGTGGCTTGGCCTGGAAGTTCGTGGTGTTCCCTGCGAGCAACCCGTACCTCCAGGCAGGTTTGCTCGGCTCGATCGTGCTCGTGGGGTTGCTCTGGTCCGCCGTGGCGCGCGATGCATGCAGCGTGGGCATGGCGATGATGGCTGCGATCGTCTTTGCGGGGCTGGGCGTGCTCATGGTGCTGGCGAACTTCGCGAGCCTGGGCGTGATGGCGTTTGCCGTGGCCGCAGCGCTCGCGGGACTTGGCATGGTGAGCGGCGTGCTCAACCTGCGTGAGGCGGCTCGCCTGCGCGCTGCTGCCTCGGTGCAACCGTCGGCGGTTGACGCGCAGTCCGTCGGCGAGACCTGTCCAGCCGAAGCGGTGTGCGAACTCGTGCCGTGGACGGCAGCTGCGGCGACCGCGCTGGCCGCGATCGCCTGTGTGCTTGCCTTGTGCGGTCATGCGTACAACTACGGCGAGGTGCGCCCGCTGCACTGGGCGGCGATCCTGCTGTCACCCTTCTTCGCGCTGCTCATCTGCAGGCCGTGCTTGCGAGGCGTCAAGCCCATCGTCGGCGTGGCCTGGCGTGCGGGATTGTGCTTGGTGGTCGTGCTGGCCACGATCATCAACGCGGCGGGCCATGACGACGATGCCGATGGCGGTTCCGGCGCCGCAGGCAGCGATCCGATGATGGACATGCTGGAGGAGTCCAAGTGACCGCGCACGCCCTGGCGGTCATGGCGCTTGCCGTGGCCTGCTCGGCGCAACAGGATGGTCCGCCGGTGCAGGCAGTGCCCGTGGATGGCAGCCCGCAGCGGGCTGTACCCGGGCCCACCGCGTCGCCCACCGGGGATGGTGCGTCCCCTGATGGTGTGCCAGCCGTGGCCACCAGCGAGGACATCGGGCGAATCCTCGATGCAGCCGAAGCGGCGGGTGCGCGACTGGAGTCGATGGCCTGCACCGTGATCATCGAGAAGCGCGACGCGCTCACGGACGATGTCGAGCGTCGTCGGGGGCGTCTGGTCCTGCAAGGATCGGCGGGGCCTGCGCGACGGATCGCACTGCGCATCGACCAGTTCATCGATGGTTCCGGCCGTGCGAGCGAGGATCGCCGGCTCTTCCTCTACCGGGATGGATGGCTGATCGAGCGTGATGACGCGCGCAAGCAGCAGATCGAGCGGCAGCTCGTGGCCGAAGGCACCAGCATGGATCCGCTGCAACCCGGGGAGGGCCCGCTGGCGCTTCCTGTGGGCGCTCGTCGCAGCGACGTGCTCGCGAACTACACCGTGACCGCGGCCAGCCTTCCTGAGAGCCCGCTCTGGAAGGACCTGCCGGCGAGCGATGTGCTCTGCCTGGTGCCGCGCCCATCCACGCCCGCCGCGCGCGATTCGAAGCAGCTCATCGTGGCGTGGGACCGAGCGACGGCGTTGCCGATCGCGGTGGTGCGCGACTCCACCGAGGGCGATCGCACGATCGCGCGACTGCGCGCCGTCGAGGTCGGAGCGCTCAACGAGGCCGACCGGGCGCTTGTCGAGGTGCAGGCAGCACCAGAAGGATGGACGGTCGATCGCCGTCCACTCGCGCCATGACGCGCGACCGCATCGTCATTCGCTCTGCGGTCGTGCTCGTGGCCGCGCTGCTCGTGGCCGCGCTCATCGTGACCGCCGTGGCCAATGCCCAAGATGGTGCGGTACCGGCGCGGCGGCAGGACCCGACCAAGATCCCACGCTCGGCCGCGAGCCGCGCCGCACTCGACTCGAAGGTGGCCACGCCCGATGCGCTGAAGGACCTGCGTGTGCGCTACGGCGCGTGGGAGCAGGGCGATCTCGATACACCGCTGCGCGCGGCCGAGGCGGCCGTGTGGGCGTGGCGTTGGGACGAGCCTGCACTGGCCGATCCATCGGTGCCAGCGGTCATCCGCGCTCGGGCACTCGTGCAGCAAGGCGCATGTGATCGTGCGCTCGCTGTGCTCGCCGATGATGCGTCGCCGCGCGCGAGGGCGCTCAAGGGGATCGCACTCGCCGGTGCCGGCAAGCTCGCCGATTCGCGTACCGCGCTCGAGCCGCTCATGGCCGAGCCGATGCCGGCGGTCGTGCGCACGCAGGGCCAGCGCGACCTGGTGCTCGCCAAGGCCGAAGCGCTCGAGGCCTGGTCGATGACCGGACGCGTGGCGCCGCAGCTCTACGAAGCCGTGATCGCGTCACTTGGTGCCGCACGCGCACTCGACCGAACCGATTGGGAAGCGATGCTGCTCGAGGCGCGCATCCTTGCGGCGCGGCACAACCGCGCCGACGCCTGGAAGGCGCTTGCCGATGCGCTCGCACAGCACCCGCGGCTGGCCGAGGCCTGGCGCATGCGCGGGGAACTGAGCGCGGGCGCGTTGGAGGGCACCGACGCCAAGGCGATCGCCGATGTCATCGATGCCTTCTCGCCGGCGTGTGCAGCGGCTGCGCTCCTTCGCGCGCGCATCGCGCTCATGCAGGACGATGCGGACGGCGCCGAACCGATGCTGCGCCAAGTGCTGGCGGCCGCGCCCACGCAGCCCGATGCGCTTGCCTATCTGGCGGCGATGCATGCCGTGCGGTTCCGCCCAGAGGCGATGGAACAGGCACTCGTCGATGCCGATCGCGCTGCACCCGGCAGCCCTCACGCTCCGCTCGAGGTGGGCCGCATGCTCTCTCGGCGCCGACAGTACGAGGACGCGGCAGTGCTCCTGCGTCGTGCGTGGGATCGTGCTCCGGAGTGGAGCGAGCCGCCGATGGAACTCGGTTTGATGGACATGCAGTCGGGCGAGGATGCTCGTGCGCTCGAGGCGCTGGGCGCGGCCGTCGAGCGCGATCCGTTCAATGTCGGTGCCACGCTCAGCCTTCGCCTGCTCAAGGACATGGCTCCGTGGCCGGTGCGCGAAGGCAAGCATTTCACAGTGCGTTCGCAGCCTGGCATCGATGATGCCATGGCCGATGGCATGCTGGTGCAGCTCGATGCCATGCACGAGGAGGTCTGCGCGCGGCTCGGCCACGAGCCGTCGCGGCGCACGCGCATTGAGCTCATGCCTGACCACGAGTGGTTCGGTGTGCGCCTTACCGGCCTGCCCGCGATCCACACGATTGCCGCGTGCACAGGCCCGGTGATCGCGATGGAAGTTCCCCGCGAGGGCAGCCGCAAGAAGCACCTGGGGCTCTTCGATTGGCTCGATGTGGTGCGGCACGAGTATGTGCACACGGTCACGCTCTCGCAGACCCGCAATCGCATCCCGCACTGGATGACCGAGGCGATCGCCGTGGACCTGCAGCACAAGCGTCGTGACTACAAGGACTGCCAGATGCTCGCCGCAGCGCTCGAGGGTGGCACGCTCTTCGATTTCGACTCGATCCTGGTGGCGTTCGTTCGACCGGCGAAGCCCACCGATCGGGCGCAGGCCTACGCCCAGGGACACTGGTGGGTCGAGTTCATCCGCGAGACCTGGGGCGACGCAGCCTTGCGCCGCATGCTTCCTCTCTTCGCCGAGGGGGCCACGGAGTCGCAGGTGCTGGCTCAGGTGCTCGAGGTCTCGAAGGAGGAGTTCCTCCAGCGCTTCACGCCGTGGGCACGCGCCCAGGTCAAGGCGTGGGGGCTTGCGCCTGAGCCTCCTGCGGATGCGCTCCTGGGCAAGGACCGCGTCGAGCCGGTGAGCGACAAGGAACTCGATCTCCTGCTGCGCTCGCATCCCGACCATCCTGACCTGCTCGAGCTGGCCGTACGCCGGCGTACCGAGCGTGGCGAGGGTGATGCACCCGAGGTGATCGCGCTCCTTGAGCGCTATTGCCGTGCGCGCCCGGTCGATCCCTTCCCGCACCGCAAGCTCGCCGAGGTGGCGCTCATCGCAGGCCGCGACGCCGACGCCGCTCCGCATCTGGAGCGGCTCGACTCGATCACCGACCGTGAGAACTCCTACGCGATCGAACTGGCGCGCATCGCCCGATCGGCCGGCGATGGTGCACGAGCGGGGGCCAACATCGAACGCGCCGTCCGCATCAACCCCTTCGACCCATCACTGCGCGAACTCGCTGCGGCCACGCAACTCGAGGTCGGCAACCTGGCCGCGGCGCGCCTGCATGTCGTGGCGTTGGGGATTCTTGAACCGGCGCGCGAGCAGCATCGTCGCCGCCTGGCCCGCCTGGATGAGATGATCGCGAACGCTCGCTGAAGTGCCAGCTCGGGCGTCCCGCTCGAATGCCCTGCGTGCGATCGGCGCGAGGCCAGGCCGTGGCAGGCTCAGCCGCCACGCATCCACGGCAGCGCATCAAGATCGACATTGCCCCCACAGAGCACCACGCCGGTCGCGACCGGCGCTCGTGCGCGGAAGGCGTCCTGCACCGCAACCGCCACGCCTACCGCGCTGCTGGGCTCGATCACGATCTTCATGCGTTCCCAGACCAGGCGCATGGCCGCGATGATCTCCTCCTCGGTCACGGTGATGACCTCGTCGACGAGGTCGCGCACGATCGGCAGCGTCAGGTGGCCCAGCGGCGTCCGCAGCCCATCGGCGATCGTTTGGGTGGGCGGCACGGGTTCGATGCGTCCGGTGCGCTTGGCGATCGCCGCATCGCCTGCATTGAGGGGCTCGGCGGCGATCATGCGAAGGTCGGGCCGCAGCGCCTTCACGGCGATGGCGATGCCGCTGATCAGCCCACCACCGCCGATCGGCACGATGATCGCGCCCAGCTTCGGACACTGCTGGAGGAACTCGAGTGCCACCGTTCCCTGGCCCGCGATGATGTGCGGATGGTCGAAGGGCGGGATCAGCGTGGCACCCGTGTCCAGGACCACGCGATCCGCTGCCGCAGCGCGTGCGGCGGCGTTGGGTTCGCACTCGACGATGGTGGCACCGTGCGATCGAACGGCCTCCTTCTTCACCCGCGCGGAGTCATGGGGCATCACGACGGTGCAGGGGATCCCGCGCAGTCGTGCAGCGAGCGCGAGCGCTTGGCCATGATTGCCGCTGGAATGCGTGACCACACCTCGTGCGGCAGTCCGCTCCTCCAGCGACAGCACGGCATTCGTTGCACCGCGCACCTTGAACGAACCTGTGCGCTGCATCGATTCGCACTTGAAGTGCAGGGGGCGGCCAGAGAGGGCATCCATCGTGCGGCAGGTCATGACCGGGGTGCGATGCACGAACGGGCTGATGCGCTTCAGGGCACCTTGGATGTCACCCAGGCTGGCAGCATGCATGACGCGCAGGCTAGCTGCGTGCGATCACTCCTCGTCGGCGCCGCACCAGACGAACGATTCCTTGAGGATCGCGTGGTAAGGGTGGAGTTCGACCCCGAGGATCCCCGGCAGTGCAGCCACGCGGTCAGCAAGGTCCTGCAGGGCCGGGCCATCCCTCACGCTGCACTCGATGGCAAGGCGGCTCTGGCCTGACACCATGGCGATCCAGCCCGGGTTGGCCACGGGCTTCACTGCATTGAGCACAGCGTCCGTGTCGATGCGCGAACGAACGAAGAGCAGGCCGGTGGCGCGCAGACCGATGCGGGATGGCTCGGGGAACGCCACCAACTCGATCAGTCGATCCTCCATGAGGTGACGGAAGCGCTCTGCCGCCGCCGTGGAAGAGATCCCGGCGAGTGCGCCCAGCGTGGCGAAGGTGGCACGGCCATCCCGCTGCAACTCACGGATGATGGTTCGATTCACGCGGTCGAGCGGGCGGTCGCCCCGCCAGGTGTGGCGGCGGGCATCGGCGGTGTTGTTCGTGGTGAGGCTGTGCAGCTTCATGCGCACATCCACGATCGTGGTGTCAGGGTCGGTGGCCAGGTCGCGGTCGATCATCTTGCGGAAGGCTCCGCCGTCGGGAGCCGAGCCATGCATCACGAGTGCATCGGCTGGGCCATCGAGCGGCCCCGCCGTGGCGATGAAATGGATCCAATCCTGCGCGGCAAGTCGCAGGCCGAGTGCCTCGGGATTGCGGCTCTGCACGATCAGGAGCGCGCTGGTCGACAGTGCGGCGCGATCGAGCGGCATGAAGGCGCGGATGCGTACCGCGTGTTCAGCCACGAGCCTGTTCAAGCGACGGCTGATGTTCGCTTCAGAGCAGCGGAGTGCCTTGGCGAGGTCACGACCCGACATGCGGGGGTCGGCCACGAGGTGATCGATCAGCGCGCAGTCAGCAGGTTCCAGATCGGGCAGGCCGGCTTCGTTGAAGATCGTGCGGGTCAGCATGGGGCTGCCCCACACGATTTCGAGTGTCTTCGGGGATCCCCGGACATCGTTGGTTCGATGCCCATGTGTGCTCCTTTGAGAAGACCACCATCACAATGCTAACGGTCTCGCCTATGCTCCGTGCGTCGCTCGGGGCGTCCTTCGGGACTGAGAAGCACCCGCTGAACCTGATCCGGATCATGCCGGCGTAGGGATGCGACAGGGCGCTTGGGCGTCTTCAGCGGGGCCCCATCGACGGAGGCTCCGCCCATGATCATCGCTGCCCACACCGAACTGACCCGCTCTGGACTGCCGCTGAGCGGCGCCTGCAATCCGTCTTCGCTGGCCCAAGGCACCAACCCCGGCTGTTTCGCCAACGCACCTGACATCGGCGGTCCGCTCTCCTTCAGCAGCCCCGATACCCCCGGCATGCCTGGACCGAGCGGCAAGACCGCGTGGGAGTTCCTCCCGGATGGCTGGTCGGTCGTCACGCTGGCGCAGGCTCCGGCGGGTCCCACCTGCGTGAACTGCTGCGGTGCGAGTCATGCGGCCGTCGAGTTCCAGACCGCGCGTGGTCAGTGGTTGCGCGTGATCCATCCGAAGGGTTTCGCACCGATCACGCAACTCGAGTCGGCTCGCCTGGGCATCGTGACGCCGCAGATGGCCCGCGTGGCCGAGCGCGAGGGACACCTGACGGCAACCGAGGTGCGCGACGAGATCGCCGCCGGCCGCATGGTGATCCCTGCGAACACGGTGCACCTGGCGCACCGGCTCGATCCGATGGCGATCGGCCGCGCGAGCAAGACCAAGATCAACGCGAACATGGGTGCGAGCCCGGTGTCGAGCGGCACGCACGAAGAGGTCGAGAAGTTGCAGTGGGCCGAGCGCTGGGGTGCGGACACGGTCATGGACCTGTCGACCGGCGGCAACCTTGATGAGTGCCGTGATGCGATCTGCCGCAACGCGACGGTGCCGATCGGCACCGTGCCGATCTACAGCATGATCATCGGCCGCAAGATCGAGGACCTTGACGAGGCGATCGTGCTCGACACGCTGCGGCATCAGGCGCGCCAGGGTGTCGACTACTTCACGATCCACGCCGGCGTGCTGCGCGAGCACCTGCCCTTCATCAAGAAGCGCCTGATCGGAATCGTGAGCCGTGGCGGTTCGCTCCTGGCCAAATGGATGCTCGTGCACAACCGCCAGAATCTCATGTACACCGAGTGGGAGCGGATCTGCGATGTGATGCGCGAGTACGACGTGACCTTCTCGATCGGTGACGGCCTGCGCCCGGGCGGCCTGGCCGATGCGAGCGATCGTGCACAACTGGCGGAGCTCGAGACGCTCGGCGAGCTCACCGAGCGCGCCTGGCGCAAGGGTGTGCAGGTCATGATCGAGGGCCCCGGCCATGTGCCCTTCGACCAGATCGAGTTCAACATGAAGTTGCAGAGGCACCTCTGCCACGGTGCCCCGTTCTATGTGCTCGGGCCGCTGGTGACCGACATCTTCCCCGGCTACGACCACATCACCAGTTGCATCGGCGCGACCGCAGCCGCCTACCACGGTGCGAGCATGCTCTGCTATGTGACCCCCAAGGAACACCTGGGCCTGCCGAAGAAGGACGATGTCAAGCAAGGATGCATCGCGTACAAGATTGCTGCCCACGCGGCCGATGTGGCGCTCGGCATTCCCGGCACGCGCGATCGCGACGACGAGCTCACGAAGGCCCGCGCCGCGCTCAACTGGGAGAAGCACTTCGAGTTGAGCTTCGACCCCGATACAGCCCGCGCCTACCACGACGAGGACCTGGATGTCGACACCGACTTCTGCGCGATGTGCGGCCACGACTGGTGCAGCGTGCGCATCTCCAAGGAGATCCAGGAGTTCGCCAGCGGCAAGGACGAGGAGTACCAGCGCGGCAAGCCCGTGCGCAGCGCGGCACTCACTGCCGAGCAGCAGGAGATCCTGGCCAAGCGCGGCGTGCTGAGCCCGGACGAGATCCATCGGCTCGCGAGCAAGACGAAGAAGGCCGTGGGCGCCGAGGCCGGCAAGGCCGGCTGCCACAGCGATTTCGTCGATCCCCAGACGGCGCAGCGGGTGCAGGGCCAGCAGTTGGTGCAACTGAACACCGCGCCGGCGCACAATCTGCCGTCGCACGACCCGCTGCTCTGAGCGCGGCGGCCGCAGGGCGATGCAGTGCCGCGCTCGTCCGGAGCGACCGAGCGCGAGAAGCACGACGCGGAGGCGACCCGACGAAGCGGGTAGGCCGAGCGCGGATGGGCTCTCGGCGTGGTTCAATACCACCATGGACCAGCAGCCGAAGCGACCTGGCTTCCTCAGCCTTCCGGCCATGCTCCACGAGAACGCGTACATCCTGTTCGTGTTCTTCTCGTGCTGCGACATCGTGCTGACCTGGGTCATCCTGCGCAAGGGCGGCACGGAAGCGAATCCGGTGGCGGCGGTCGTCATCCGTGACTGGGGCCTTCCCGGCGCGGTCGGCTTCAAGTTCAGCCTCACGCTCTTCGTCATCGTGCTGTGCGAGGTCATTTCACGCTTCAGGCCGAGGACGGGCCGCGCGCTCGCGATCACATCGGTCCTGATATCGGCCTCGCCGGTCGTGTGGTCCGGCGTCTTGCTGGCGCGACACGCCATCGATCGCGCCGAGGCAGCGCCGTCACTCGAGCTGGGTGCGGCCGAGCCGCGCGAGCGACGATCGCAGCCCAACATCGTCGTCATCCTGGCCGATGACCTGGGTTGGGGCGAGTTGTCCTGCCAGGGCCAGCGGCGATTCAGCACGCCGGCGATCGATGCGTTGGCGTCGACTGGGGTCCGCTGCACCCAGGGCTACGCCGGCAGCACGGTGTGCGCGCCCAGCCGCTGTGCGCTCCTGACCGGCCTGCACATGGGACATGCCGATGTGCGTGACAATGTCGAGCGTCCCAATCCGTCGCAGGGAGAGTTCGGTGGCGAAGCGCCGCTCGCGGCGTCGGCCGAGACGCTCGGCGAACGCCTGCAGCGCGCGGGCTACGAGACGGCGTTCGTCGGCAAGTGGGGGCTCGGCATCACCGGCAGCGAGGGCGATCCGCTCACCCAGGGGTTCGATCGCTTCTACGGCTATCTCTGCCAACGCCACGCGCACAACCTGTACCCCACCCATCTCATCCGCGACCGGGAGCGCGTGGAGCTTCCGGGGAACGACCCCGCGTCGCGCAGCGAGTCGCTCTACGCGCCGGACCTGATGGCGGACGAAGCGGAATCCTTCATCATGGCGCCTCGTGACATTCCGTTCCTGCTCGTCTTCGCGAGCCCGCTGCCGCACTTGGCACTGCAAGCGCCCGCCGAGGCCGTCGCTCGCCACGCCGTCGCTGACGATCCTGCCTACCCGGGCGGCAAGGGCTACTTGCCGTGCACGGCGCCGCGAGCGACATACGCCGCGATGGTGACCAGGCTCGATGATCATGTCGCGCGCCTTGACCAGGCACTGCGCCGCTCAGGGCAGTGGGAGCGCACGATCGTGGTGTTCACGAGCGACAATGGCAGCACATTCGCGATCGGCGGCTACGACCCGGCGTGGTTCGACGGGACCGGTGGACTGCGCGGACACAAGACGAATCTCCACGAGGGAGGCATTCGCGTTCCGTGGATCCTGCGCTGGCCAGGAGTCGTCCCCGAGGGCACCGTGCTCGACATGCCTGTGACCGGGTGGGATCTCGTGCCCACGCTCTGCGCTGCGGCCGGGGTCGCACCTGACGGTGGAAGCGTCGACGGAATCGACCTGCGTCCATGGCTCGCATCGGCGGGCCGGCCGGATGCGCCACCACCGCCGGAGCGTGAGCTCTACTGGGAGTTCGCCGGCAGCGGTGGACAGCGCGCGATGCGGCTCGGGGCGTGGAAAGCCCTGCAGAAGGGCGTCCGCAAGGATCCCGATGCCCCCATCGCGCTGTACGACCTGGCGACCGATCCAACGGAGTCGACCGATGTCTC
The DNA here is from genome assembly GCA_016873115.1 of Planctomycetota bacterium. Lineage (GTDB taxonomy): Bacteria > Planctomycetota > Phycisphaerae > Phycisphaerales > SM1A02 > SYIB01. The sequence continues at coordinate 12,448 of VGYB01000038.1, forward strand.
ATCGCACCATGCGGCGCTCGTGAGCGAGTTGAGGCAGCGCATGATGCGCGCACGGATGACGGCCCGCGATCCAACATGCGACCTGCCCTGGGGCGAGTCGGCGCACCATTGATGGTTCACCGACGGCTTCGGATCTCGCGCTCGATCGCGTCGGCATCCCTTTCGATGTGTGCGCTCAGGTTCGCGCGGCCCGATGGCGTGACGAGGATGTCGTCCTCGATGCGCACACCGAAGCGTTCGGCCGGCAGATAGATGCCGGGCTCGATCGTGATCACGGCGCCTGCCTTGAGCGGTTCGTTCGGGGTGATGTCGTGCACCTCGAGCCCCAGGTGGTGGCCGATCCCGTGAATGAAGAAGTCGCCGAAGCCGGCCTTCGTGATGACATCACGCGCGGCCTTGTCGATCTGCCCGAAGGTCGCGCCCGGACGCACGGCTGCGATCGCTGCGAGCTGGGATTTCAGCACGATGTCGTAGACAGCGCGTTGGCGCTTCGTGAAGCGGCCATTGACGGGATAGGTGCGCGTGATGTCCGCCGCATAGCCCGCGTACTGTGCACCCGAGTCGAGCACGACCAGGTCCCCGGCAACGAGCGGCGCGTTGTTGGCGCGGTAGTGCAGCACTGTGCCGTTCATGCCTGTGCCGGCAATGGTGCCGTAGGCCGGACCGCGGGAGCCGTGGCTTCGATAGGTGTGCTCGGCTGCTTCCTGGATCTCGAACTCGGTGATGCCGGGACGGATCGTCGAGAGCACGGCTTCGTAGCCTGCGGCCGTGATGTCGATGGCGCGCTGCATGAGTGCCTGCTCGGCAGGGCTCTTCACCGCACGAAGCCGGGCGATGATCTCGGTGCCGTCATGGATCGCGCAGGATGGAATGCGCGAGACGACCTCGCGAAAGATCGCCAGGTCAGGCGAGACAGGCGCGGTGTGCGCAGAGAAGGGATGCAGGCAGGTCAGGCTCTTGGCGCGCTTGGCGCTGTCCAGCATCCAGCGGGGGAAGGCATTGGTGCGGAAGATGGTCCCAATGCCGTAGCGGTCCTTCAAGGGGCTCGCGATCTCCTCGCGCAGGCCGTCCCACTTCTCGAGTTCCGGGTCGAGCGGTTTGAGGAAGAGCTGCACGCGCCGATTCGCGACGGGATGACCGGGATCGAGGAGCAGCATCGCACCGGATTCATCCGAGATGCCGGTGAGCCATTCGAAGTGTGGATGCGCACGGAAGGGGCCGGAGTGACCGCCCTGATCGTTGCCTGCAAGGACGACGGCCACGCTCGATCCGAGCGCCTTCATCACACGCTCGCGCCGTGCGGCGTGCTCGGCGAGGGGGATCGCCGTGGGAGCTGCCGCCGTGCGGGCGGAGGTGGTGCGGGGAGTCCGGGTCGACATCGTGCGCTTGGCCATGGGCCTATGGTAGATGCGCGCCGACGCGTACCATCGGGCACCGAGGACCGACCATGGCAAGCAACAAGATGTCCGGCAGCCTGAATCACGCAATGATCGACGGTACCGAGGCCAAGGCCGCCCAGGCGATGGCCGATCGCTTCGGCGAGCCCGGCTACAGCGACATCACGAAGGTCTACATCGCCCAGAACTATGCCGGCTACACCGAGGAGAACCAGGAGACCTGGCGCATCCTGCACGACCGCCAAATGGCCTACCTCGCCGACCACGCGAGCGATGTCTACCTGTCGGGCGCCCGCAGCATCAACCTCGTGAGGGATCACATCCCCTACCTCGAGGGTCCGAAGAGCGTCAACATCTTCCTGCAGCGGCTGACCGGCTGGCAGAGCCGCGCCGTGCCGGGCTACCTGCCTGCGAAGGCCTTCTTCGCCTGCCTCGCGCGCCGCGAGTTCCCGACCACGATCGTGATCCGCCCGAAGGAATCGATCGACTACCTGCCCGAGCCGGACATCTTCCATGATGTCTTCGGCCATGTGCCGCTGCACGCCGACCCGACCTTCGCGGACTTCCTCCAGACCTACGGCAAGGCGGCCCTCCTGACGAATGATCCCGTGCACACCGAGCGCCTGGCGCGGCTCTTCTGGTTCACGGTGGAGTTCGGCCTGATCCGCGAGGCCGGCCAGGTCAAGCTCTATGGCTCGGGGCTGATCAGCAGCCCGGGCGAGAGCCAGCACGCGCTGCATTCGACCCAAGTCGATCGTCGGCCCTTCGATCTGGAGACCGTGTGCGCCACGAGCTTCGAGATCGACCACTACCAGCCGATCCTCTATGTGCTCGACAGTTTCGAGCAGTTGCGCGATGCCATGAACAGCTACGCCGAGCGTCTGCTGAACGCGGCTCCGGCGGCGGCGACGGCCTGACCGGCTGCGACTGCCTGGTCGGCCCTGATGGCCTGATCGACCGGGGCTGCAGCGCTCGGTGTGCGTCGCCGCGCAACGGCGCGCCGCGTGCGCTCAGCGAGCCATCGCCCGGACGGCAGCGAGCGCGCTCTCCACGCTCGTGATGTCCACGCCATCCGGCCATGGCACGCGCACGACATCGAAGGCGCGCCGGACATCCATGCCATCGGGATCGATCCCCACCACATGCACATCCTTCGCTGCGGTGCGCGATGAACCGGGGATCGCGCGCAGGAGCAGCGCTGGATCGGCGTTGAGCGCCTTGCACGCGGCGGGCTCGATCGACATCACGGCGTTGGGCACCACGATGGCCTCGGCATCGACGTAGTACCCCGCATGGCGGCAGGCATCGATCGCCAGACGCGCCCAGTTCACATCGGGCGCATCGCCGTGGTAGATCCGCCATCGATCGCAGAGCGCGGCATCCGCACCGCGCTCGATGAACCGCTCGGGCGTCACGGAGAGCTGCATGCCGTCCGGCTCGCCATCCGGCAGCTCGAGCACGACATCCCCGCTCGCGAGGACGGCCACCATGACCGGAGCCACGATGCGCCCATCCGGCGCGAGCACGATCTTCACCGGGCGGCGCTCGCCGTCGAAGCAGAGGTGGCCCTCAAGGTGGCTGCGCAGCCAGAGGTAGGCCTCGTCGGCAATGCCATCCGGATCGTCGAGCATCTCGCGCACGGTATGCGGGCCGACAAGTGCCGTCATCCCGGCGTCGGTGGGCCTTCGGCTGCACGCAGGCCTGATGCAGCCACGATCATGTCGCGGCCCGAGATGACGGATGCCTGATGCAGGGCGCTACGCTTCGCTCATGACCCTCGTGGCCTGCAGTGTGACCGTTGATCGACCGGATCTCGTGTCGCCTGCGCTCGATCGCGCCCAAGGTGCCAAGGCCGATGGTGCGGACGTGGTCGAATGGCGCATCGACCTCTTGGCCAAGCTGCCCGATGCAGGCGGCGCGATCCAGCGGCTCCTTCGTGAGAGTCCGTTGCCGGCAATCCTCACGATCCGCAGCGAAGCGGAGGGCGGCGCCTACGACGGTTCGCCCATCGATGCCGCGCGCGTGCTGGCTGCGGCCATCGTCTGCGGCACGCCGCCGCGCTTCGTCGATGTCGAGGCTGCGCTCCTGCGCGACCATCGAGCCAGCGACGCCGTGCATGCCGCGTTGGCCGGTGTCGAGGAGTCACGGCGTCCGTCACTCGTGGTGAGCCTGCATGACATGGCTGGCCGACCCACAGCGCTCTGGACCGAGCTCGAGCGGATGTGGTCGGACCCGGTGTGCCATGTGGCCAAGGTGGCGTGGACCGCACGCACCGTGCGCGACAACCTCGAGGCGTTCGAGGTGCTCGGCAGCCGCCAAGGTCCCACGATCGCACTCTGCATGGGCGAGCAGGGCGTGCTCTCGCGCGTGATGGGTGCGAAGTTCGGTGCGTTCCTGACCTTCGCCCGGCTCGATGACGAGGAAGGCACCGCGCCGGGCCAGCCGACGGTGCGCGAACTCGTCGATCGCTATCGCATCAAGGCCATCACGAACCGCACACGCGTCTACGGTGTGGTGGGCTGGCCGGTCTCGCACAGCCGTGGGCCCGTCGTGCACAACGCGTGGTTCGGCCAGATGGGCCTTGATGCCCGCTACCTGCCGCTGCCGGTGGGTCCGACCTGGGAATCGTTCAAGGCCAGCCTGTCGGAACTGATCGAGCACCCAACGCTCGGGCTGGCGGGCCTGAGCGTGACGCTGCCGCACAAGGAGCATCTGGTGCGCTTCGTGCAGGAGCGCGGTGGTGCACGGGATGACGCAAGCCTGGCGATCGGCGCGGCGAACACGCTCGTCATCGATCAGGAGTCGCGTGCCCTGCGGGCGTGCAACACCGATGCACTCGCGGGGATCGAGTCGCTGGCCGAGGCGCTTGCCCGAGCGAGCGATGACCTGCGCGGGTTGCGCGTGGCGATCCTCGGAGCCGGCGGCGTGGCCCGTGCGCTGGCCTGGGCCTGCGCCAATGCCGGTGCGCATGTCGTCGTGATCAACCGCACGCATGAACGCGCGGTGGAATGTGCTCGGTCCCTCGATGGCCGGCCCGGCAAGCGTGGACCGATGCGTGTGGAGGCCGGCGATGCAGCCTCGATCGGCTGTGGCTGCTTCCATGCCTTCATCAACGCGACGCCGCTGGGCATGAAGGATGGCCCCGCTCCGGATGAAAGCCCGATCCCCGATGATGTGGCGCTCGATGGAGTGGTCGTCATGGACACCGTCTATGTGCCTGAACGCACGCCACTCGTGCAGCAGGCGACCTCGCGTGGTGCTCGCGTCGTGACGGGTACGGGCATGTTCCTGCGTCAGGCTGCCCTGCAATGCGAACTCTGGACAGGCACGCGGCCCTCCACGATTTCGGTGCAGGTTTCCTGAATCGTCGGTTGAGCGAAGTGCGCCGAAATCCCCGCTGCTTCCTTGGTGGGCGCATCATGAAACGTACGGTTGTGGTGTTCGATGGCCGAGTCGTCTGGCCTGCGCCAAGGAGGCACACATGACCGGTCACCAGCACATGCCCAGCACCGTCGGAGGGATGGAAGAGTCTGGAGAGACGGAAAGGGAGCAGGCGCCTCGTGGGGATCGGGGCAGCCGAGGGTGGGGCAAGCTGGCGGCGCTCGTGTTCGCCGTCGCCGTGGTCGGAAGCGCAGCCGAGGCCTTTGCGAAGGCCTGCTGTGAGGAGGGGATTGGGCGCGAGCGCTCGTCGGAGCGCGCTTGCGCCAGGGACCGCGTGTGCCTCGCGCCACGCGGTCCCTGAAGGAACACCCGACCTACGGCGGGGAGACGGTGTGATACGCCTCCCGCGAGCCGCCCTCGGCGGCATGGACGCCCGGCCCGATTTCGGCCCGGGCGTCCAACACTTTTGGCCACGCGTACGATCCATCCATGCCGCTCCGCTACCGCACTGCCGGCGAATCCCATGGCCCCGCCCTCATCGCCTTGGTCGAGGGGCTTCCGGCCGGGTTGCGCGTGGATACCGATTGGATCGATGCCGAGCTCGTGCGCCGGCAGGGCGGCTACGGCCGTGGTGCGCGCCAGCGCATCGAGACCGACCGTGTGCGGATTCTGTCGGGCGTGCGGCAGGGGATCACGCTTGGCTCGCCGGTGGCGCTCGAGATCGTCAACGCCGACAGCAGGATCGATGATCCGGTGCGGACGCCGCCGGTCCACCAGCCACGGCCGGGCCACGCGGACCTGGCTGGCAGCGTGAAGTGGCTCACCAACGATTGCCGTGGCACGCTCGAGCGTGCGAGCGCACGCGAGACCGCTGCGCGCGTGGCGGCCGGCGCGCTCGCTGGCTGCATGCTGCGCGAGGTCGGCATCGAGGCGTTTGGCTATGTGCTCGGCGCGATCGATGCGTTCGCGACCGTTGAGGTCGACGCGGCATCGCTTCCCGCGATGCGCGCAGCGCGTGATGGTGCTGAAGTCGCGTGTCCGTGCCCGGTGACGGATGCACGCCTGGTCGAGCACATCCATGCCGCCAAGGTCGCCAAGGACACCGTGGGTGGGCTCTGCCGGGTGCATGTACTCGGTTGCCCGATCGGCCTGGGATCATGCGTGGCCGCGGACGAGCGGCTCGATGCACGCATCGCGATGGCCGTCATGGGCATCCAGGCCTTCAAGGCCGTCGAGATCGGCTTGGGGCGCGAGTGTGCGCTTCGGTTCGGCAGCAAGGTGCACGATCCGATCTTGTTCGATGCATCGCGCTCGGCGGAACCGCATCTTGGCTACCTGCGCCCGACCAACCACGCGGGCGGCCTCGAGGGCGGCATGACCAACGGCATGCCGGTGGTGGTGACCGGCACCATGAAGCCGATCTCCACGCTGCTGCAGGGTCTGCCGAGCGTGGACCTGCGCACGAAGGACGCCACGCGCAGCCAGTACGAGCGCAGCGACATCAGCGCCGTGGCTGCGGCCAGCGTGGTCATGCAGCATGCGGTGGGGTTCGAGATCGCCCGAGCGTTCCTGGAGAAGTTCGGCGGCGACTCCTGGGACCAGGTCCGTGCTTCGCACGACCGGTTCCTGTCGGCTGCCCGCTCCTTGTGACTCTTCCGCCGGCACCTGCAACGCTATCTTCCGCGCATGTCCACGATGGCTTCGCATCGGCGCATGGATGGTGTGCACAGCGGACCTGATGGTGCGAGTGCGCGGGAGCGCATCCCGGTGGCGGTGTTCCACCGGCCGGCAGCGGCGAGCGCCGCAGTCGCCGCCGAGATTGCCGCGCTCGTGCGTGCCAAGGCGGCGCAGGGCGAGCGGTGCGTGCTCGGGCTGGCCACCGGCAGCACGCCAGTGAGCGTCTACAACGAACTCATCCGCCTGCACCGCGAGGAGGGTCTCTCCTTCGCCAATGTGGTCACCTTCAATCTCGACGAATACTGGCCCATGCAGCCGCACGAACTGCAGAGCTACCACCGCTTCATGCGGGAGCATCTCTTCGACCACATCGACATCGATCCAGCCAACGTGAACCTGCCGTGCGGCACGGTGCCCGCGAATGCCGTCCACGCGCACTGTGAGGAGTACGAGCGACGGATCCGTGAGCAGGGCGGCATCGACCTGCAGCTCCTGGGGATCGGCCGGACTGGCCATGTCGGCTTCAATGAGCCCGGTTCCGGCCGCACGAGCCGCAGCCGCTTGATCACGCTCGACCGCGTGACGCGCCAGGATGCAGCGAGCGACTTCTTCGGCGAGGAGCATGTCCCGCTGCGCGCCGTGACGATGGGCATCGCCACGATCCTCGAGGCGCGGCGCATCGTGCTCATGGCGCTCGGCGAGGGCAAGGCGCCGATCATCGAGCGCTTCGTCGAAGGTGATGTGTCCGATGGCGTGCCCGCCACGTTCCTGCAAGGCCATCCTGATGCGCTGGTCGTGCTCGACCGCGCCGCTGCGGGCTGGCTCACGCGCGAGCGTTGCCCGTGGTCGGTGCGTGCGGTGCGGTGGGACGAGCCCATGGTGCGCAAGGCCGTGCTCTGGCTCTGCGAGGCAACCAGCAAGCCGATCCTGAAGCTCACCAACGAGGACTACAACGAGCACCACCTGCAGGACCTGCTGGCGATGCACGGCCGCGCGTACGACCTCAACCTGCGCGTCTTCCGGGAGCTGCAGGAGACGATCACGGGCTGGCCCGGTGGCAAGCCCCGCGAGCAGAAGCTCGCGGGCGACATCGATCGGCCTCGCGATCGCGTCTACCCCAAGCGCGTGGTGGTGTTCAGCCCGCATCCCGATGACGACGCGATCTCGATGGGCGGCACGCTCATCCGTCTGGTCGATCAGGGCCACGAGGTCCATGTGGCGTACCAGACCAGCGGCAACATCGCGGTCTTCGATGCAGATGCCATGCGCTTTCTCGACTTCGCGAGCGAGTTCAATGCGCGCTTCGGCTTCGATGGCGCGAGCACCGAGCGGCTCGAGCACGCCTTGGCCGATCGACTGCGCTCCAAGCGCCCCGGTGAGGTTGACCCGCCGGAGGTGCAGCTGCTCAAGGGCATGATTCGCCGAGGCGAGGCGCGGGCCGCCGGCGTGGCGTGCGGCCTCTCGCATGATCGCCTGCACTTCATGGACTTGCCGTTCTACGAGACCGGTCGGGTGCGCAAGAAGCCGCTGGGCGAGGAGGACATCCGGCTCACCGTGGACATGCTCGATCGGCTCCAGCCGCACCAGGTCTATGCGGCGGGTGACCTCAGCGATCCGCATGGCACGCACCGGGTCTGCCTCGGTGCGGTGCTGTGGGCGCTCCATCGCCTGCGCGAGCGCCCGTGGATGGCCGACTGCGAGGTGCTGCTCTACCGCGGTGCGTGGCAAGAGTGGGATCTCGAGGACATCGATATGGCCGTGCCGCTCTCGCCTGACGAGGTTATGCGCAAGCGGCAGGCAATCTTCAAGCATCAGTCCCAGAAGGATCGTGCCCCGTTCCCCGGTGTCGATGAGCGTGAGTTCTGGCAACGAGCCGAGCAGCGAAACGCCGCTACGGCCGAGCGCTACGACGCCCTCGGTCTGCCGGAGTACACGGCCATGGAAGCCTTCAGGGTCTGGGACGGATCGCTCGACTTTTGAGCGGCGTCCTGCGTGATCTTCGCTTGTTTTTGGCTTTGGATGGCTCCAGCCTTTGACCCGGTGGCGGGGGCATAGCACAATGCCCGGACGGCCCGCATGCCGCGGATCGTGCCATTGGGGATCACCGAATGCTTCGAATGAACAGCCGCTGGGGTGTCGTGATGTCCGTGCTCGCGCTTGTGGCGGGGCTCACCGTGACCAGCGAGGCGAGCGCACAGCAAGCCACGCGCAAGGCCACGACACACAAGGGGACGGCCAAGCGGAGCCTGGTGAAGAAGTCGGCTCCGGTCCAGGCGGAAGATGGGTCCGCTGGCGGTGCCAAGGCTCCTCCTCCGGTTGAGGCGTCGGGCAACTCAACCCCAACCTCCGTCACGACGGAGAGCCGAGTTCTTCCTGCTGCGGCTCCCGCTGCGGCTCCTGCTGCGGCTCCTGCTGCGGCTCCCGCTGTGGCTCCTGCTGCGGCTCCTGCTGCGGCTCCTGCTGCGGCTCCCACTGCGGTCAAGCCGGATTCAACTGGCGGACTTGCGCAGCCTTCTACGAACCCATCGCCAACCGCGCCAGGCGCC
>VGYB01000039.1 GCA_016873115.1 Planctomycetota bacterium
ACGAGCCGCAAGGACCGACGGGCCACGGCCAGCGACTGGATGGACCTTGAGAAGCAACGCGGCATCTCGGTGAGTTCCACGCTGCTCCAATTCGATTACTCGGGCTACCGCGTGAACCTGCTCGACACGCCGGGCCACCAGGACTTCAGCGAGGACACCTACCGCGTGCTCACGGCCGTCGATGCCGCGGTCATGGTCATCGACGCAGGCAAGGGCGTCGAAGCGCAGACGCGCAAGCTCTTCGAAGTCTGCCGCCGCCGTGGCGTGCCCATCTTCACCTTCATGAACAAGTGCGACCGGCCGACGCGTCCCCCGCTCGACCTGGTCGACGAACTCGAGAAGATCCTGGGTATCGGTGCCTATCCGGTGAACTGGCCAATCGGCACGGGCGCCAACTTCCGCGGCGTCTACGACCGTGCTCCACGGCAGATGCACCTCTTCGAGCGCACGAGCGGCGGCGCGTTTGCCGCGCCATCGACCGTCGGCGGTATCGACGATCCGCAACTGCTTGAGCGGCTCGACAGCGATGCCCACACCGAGAGCCTGGAGGAAGTGAAGATGCTCGACGAGACCGGGGGCGCCGGCGCGGCGTTCGACCGCGAGGCCGTGCTCGCCGGGCGCGTGACGCCCGTCTACTTCGGCAGCGCGATCAACAACTTCGGCGTACAGCTCCTGCTCGATGGCTTCCTGCGCGACAGCAGCCCCCCGACCGCGCGCCAGTCTCGCGCGGGGCGCATCGAGCCCAGCGACGAACGCTTCAGCGGTTTCATCTTCAAGATCCAGGCGAACATGGACCCCAAGCACCGAGACCGCATCGCGTTCCTGCGCGTCGTGTCCGGCACATTCGAACGCGAAATGCAAGTCGTGCACGCGCAGAGTGGTCGGCGCGTTCGCTTGGGCAACGCGGCCAAGCTCTTCGGCAACCAGCGCGAGACCGTCGACCACGCGGTCGCCGGCGATGTGGTTGGCCTGGTCGGCAACGATCTCTTCGGCATCGGCGACACGCTCACGGATGATCGCACGATCGTCTTCGACGAGATCCCCGAGTTCACGCCCGAGTGCTTTGCCTACCTGCACAACCCGCAGCCGGGCAACTCCAAGAAGTTCAACCTCGGGCTCGAGCAGCTGCTGCGCGAAGGCGTGGCCCGGAAGTTCGAGACCGTCGGCAGCGGCACCAAGATCGCCCTGCTCGCGGCCGTCGGTCCGCTGCAGTTCGAGGTGATGGCGCACCGCCTGAAGGGCGAATACGGCGCGGAGAGCCGGCTGGAGAGCGCACCATGGCAGATCACGCGGTGGTGGCGCCGCAAGGGCCTTGATGCGCCGATGATGGCCGAGGAGCGCGAGATGGAACTCCCCGACGCACCACAAGGTTCGCGCCTGGCGTGGGATGACCGCGGTCGCGGCGTCGTGCTCTTCAGCGACCACTGGCCCGTGCGGTTCTTCCAGGAGCGCAACCCCGAGATCGAGCTCTCGGCCGTGCCGTGGGACCATGCTGCGGCGATCGCCATGGATTCCGCGCAGCAGATCCGACGCTGATGATGCGCTGCCCAGGTGGGTTTCGCGCCCAGCGATCCAGTGAAGGCCGCGTGGAGCGGGCCGGTCAGTCGCTCTGCCGCAGCAGTCGAAGGCTGTTGAGCACCACGCTCACGCTGCTCAGCGCCATCGCCGCGCTCGCCAGCATCGGCGGAAGCAACCAGCCGGTCCACGGCCAGAGCGCGCCGGCGGCCAGCGGAATCATGACCGCGTTGTAGCCGAACGCCCACCAAAGGTTCTGCGTGATGGTGCGCAGCGTGCGCCGTGCCGAGCGCACCGCGATCGGCAGCGCGGCAAGATCCCCGCGCATGAGCGTGAGGTCCGCCGCTTCGAGCGCGATCGCAGCACCGCAGCCCATGGCGATCCCAACCTCGGCCTGAGCGAGGGCAGGCGCATCGTTGATGCCGTCGCCCACCATGGCGACGCGCTCGCCACCACGCTGCAGTTCGATGATCGAGCGCGCCTTGTCGTGCGGCAGCACGCCCGCGATGACGCGGTCGATGCCGACCTCTGCAGCGATGGCCCGCGCCGGTGCGAGACCATCTCCTGTCAACATCACAGGATCGATGCCAAGCGCGCGCAGCGAGGCGACGGCCGCTCGACTGCTTGGACGCGATGCATCGCGAAGCTGGATCGAACCGAGCACGCGCCCGTCCACGGCAACGACGGCGATCGTCGAGGCCTCGTCATCATGGGCCGGCACAGCCAGCCCAGCCGCAGCGGCGATCCACGCCGGCGTGCCAACGCGCACGCGCTGGCCACTGACCACGCCTTCCACGCCTTCGCCTGCATGCGCCACGACCTCCGTGGCGGGCTTGGGCAGGATCCCCCGCTCATCCGCTGCAGCGACGATGGCTCGCGCCAACGGGTGCTCGCTCGAGCACTCGATTGAGGCAGCAACCGAGAGCACCTCGCGCTCGGTGGCTCCATGGAACGCGGTCACACCCGACACGCGCGGGCGTCCCTCCGTGATCGTGCCGGTCTTGTCGAGGACGACCGTGGTCACCCGCGCAAGCGCCTCGAGTGCGGCGCCGCCCTTGACGAGGATGCCTCGGCGAGCAGCCGCTGCCGTGCCGGCCATGATCGCAGCCGGCGTGGCGAGCCCCATCGCACAGGGGCACGCGATGATCAGCGTCGACACGACGGCCACGAGCGCGCGTCCGAACCTGTCCTCGTCTGGGCCGAACAGCATCCACGCCACACCGGTGATGACCGCGATGGCCAGCACGACGGGGACAAAGCGTGAACTCACGCGATCGGCCAATCGCGCGATCGGCGCCTTGCTGCCTTGCGCATCCTCGACCGCACGCACGACCTGCGCCAGCACCGTGGCGCGCCCGACCTGCGTGGCGACCATGCGCAGGGCACCCGCGCCATTGACCGTGCCACCCAGCATGCGATCCCCGGGGGCCTTGTCGACGGGCATGGGCTCGCCAGTCAGCATCGATTCATCCACGCTCGATCGACCCGACTCGACCGTGCCGTCGACCGGCACGCGGCTGCCAGGGCGCACGAGGACGAGATCGCCCACGGCAACCTCCGATGCCATGACCTCGCATTCGCTGCCGTCACGCAGCACCACCGCTCGAGGCGGTGCAAGGTCCACCAGCGACTCGATCGCATGGCTTGCCGATCGTGTCGCACGCCACTCAAGCCACTTCCCCAGCGTGACCAGCACCACGATCGATGCCGCCGCCTCGAACTGCAACGGCGCACCGTGCGCATCCGCCGCACCCGCATCGCGCACCAGTTCGGCGAGCGCGGGTACGCAGAGCACCAGCATCGACCAGAGCCACGCCACGCCGCTGCCGAGCGCGACGAGCGTGTCCATCGAGGTCATGCCGACCTTGGCTTGTCGCCACGCGCGGACCATGAAGGGCAAACCGCAGACGGCCATCGCCGCCGTGCCCAAGAGCGCCTGGGTCCAGTCGGCCCACGCCCCGTGCAGCCACGACACGCTGCCATGCGTCATGGCCATCACCACCACCGGCACAGCCAGGATCGCGCCGACGATCGTGCGCGAGAGCAGGTCGCGCCCCTCGGCATCGCGGGCAGCAACCATGGCCGCGCGTGCATCACCCATGCGTGGGATGATGGCGGAGTAGCCCAGGCGTTCGACCGCTTCCACGATCCGGTCGGTCGTGACCTCGTTGCCACACTCGAGCGTCGCCAACCTCGTGGCAAAGTTCACGCTCACCGAGCGGACACCGGCCAGACCACCGAGGCCATGCTCAAGCTTCAGGGCACATGCCGCACAGGACATTCCTTGGATCGGGATCGACCGACGCTCCGTGGCTGGGCGGGGCGATTGCACGGGTCCAGTTTAGGTCCGGCCTCGCGGGTTGACGAGCATGAGGGTGGCCTCGTAACTGAGTGCGAGCAGGGTCGACACGATCAGGAAGCCCAGTCCGATCTTGCCCAGTGCACCCATCGGCAGGTCCCTCAGCAGCCAGGGAACGAGGATGCAGAGCGGCAGGTGCACGAGATAGATCCAGAATGAGGCATCCACGAGCCATCGGATCCACCGTCGAGGGTGCGCAAGCACCCGCTCGCAGATCCCGGTCAGCCCGAAGATGAGGAGCCATGATGCCAGAGCGCTCGAGACCTGTGTGGCGACACGAAGCGCTGGCGCAGCTGCACCGCTCTCGAAGGTCTTCATGAACCAGGCGATGCTGAAACCGACGGTGACCAGCAGGACAGGGATTCCGAAGCCGAGGTGCCACCACGCCGTGCGTACCAGGCGTGGCATCATGCGCGGCTCACGACGGATCCACCAACCCACCACGAAGTAGGTGGCGTAGCAGATGAGGATCGGCATGCTGGGCACGAAGCCTGCTGGCGTGTCGATGCCGGGCCTGTCCATCCACAGCATCGGGATGACACTGAGCACCACCAGCGCCGGCACGAGCAGCCATCGTGCACGGCCCACGAAGAGAGACGACCGCAGACCCGCCGACGACGCGCGGATCGAAGCGGGCAGCGCGCCCGAGAGGGCCACCACCGGCAAGGACAGTGCCAGGAACACGATGAGGATCTCGAGGAACCAAAGATGGATCGGCCCGAGCCCACCCGCAACGATCTGCAGGATGATGCCGAACGCGGTTGCCTTGGCGGATGCATCGCCCTCGGTCGATTGTGCTCGCACGAACGCAAAGCACAGCATCGTCAGCGGGAAGAGAACAGCCCATCCCACGACAGCAGGCAGCACGATGCGCTGCAGGCGGTTTCTCACGAAGCCCGCTGCGCCGCGCCGGTCGAGCAGCATCGCCGCGAAGTACCCCGAGAGGACGAAGAAGGCCGGCATGCGGAAGGTATGGATCGCCAGCACCAACACGCCGGCAAGGGGCGTCCGCGACGCATCTCGGAATGGCCAGATCGGGTCCTCGGGGCCTTCGATGTAATTGATCGACAGGTGGAGGACCACTCCCAGGAGCATCATGGCGGCGCGCAGCGCATCGATGCCGTGATGGCGCTCCGTCAGCACGGGTGGAGGCGGTGCGATCACGCCGAAAGTCTTACCACGGCCGCGTGTCACCTGCGCCTCCACGAGCCACCACCTTCCGCCACGACGCCGGGTCGGTCGTTTCAACCGGTTGCCCTCACGGACGCTTGCGAAGTACCGGACACTCGACCTCTTCCCCGACTTCATCGAAGCGACAACGCTGGATTGACCACAAGGCGCACGGTCCGGTGCGGTAGCCTCCTTCCATGCGCGTTCGTCGACTCCTCCGATGGATCTGCCGGCATGTTGCTGCCATCATCGTGGTGGTCGAGCCGGCAGCACTGGATTTTGGCTCGATCCCGATGGGCTCGGAGCGGTCCATACCGGTCATCCTGCGCAACACCGGCAGCGAGCCAGCCCGGGTCGTGACGGCTGCGGGCAACTGCGCCTGCACCACCTCCACCTGGCCGACCGAGCCGATCGCTCCGGGTGGTACCGCCGAGGCCGTGATCACGCTGAAGCCCAGCGAGTCACAGCGCGGTGAGCGGCTGACGAAGAAGGTCAGCTTCGTCATCGAGGGCCAGGGCGTGGTCGATGTGGCCGTGACGGCCACTGTGCCGGCCGATGCATCAGCACCGGGAGCCGTACCCGGCCAGGCGACGCAACCCGCACGCCCCGCCACACCGCTCCCGCCCCGGCCATCGACTGCCTTCACCCGCATCGATCCTCCAATGAAGCCTGGTGCGCGTACACCGTTCCCCTCTTTCGATCACTGGATCGTGGGCGCACCGGAAACCGCATGGGCGCCCGGCGTCATCTATGTGATCGACTTCTTCGGAACCGACTGCAGCCACTGCAGGGAGTACGCCACGCTGATCGAGCAGGTCATGCGCGACTTCGGGGCCAAGGGCGTGCGCTTCATCGCCACCACCGATGAGCAACCCGATGTCGTCCGCGCGTGGTACGGCAAGGCTGGCGTCGCGGACCACTTCCCCTGTGCGATCACGGCCGACCCCGATCGCAGCCTGCTCGCGCTCTTCCAGCACGGCACCTTCCGCACCGCGACGCCACGGTTCTTCATCATCAAGGATGGCATCGTGCAGTGGTATGGCCATCCCAAGGTGAGCCGGCCGGTCCTCGATGCGCTGCTTGCCGGAACATGGGACCCCCGCTCGGAACTGGACGATGCCGTCACCGAGAGCAATGTCGCTCGAGCGAAGAACGCCACCGACACCGTCATCCGCTGGTGCGATCGATCAGGCGACTGGCAGCCCCTGCTCGAGACGCTCGACCATGTCCGCGCGGCGATCCCCGAACGCGCAGGCCAGTACGAATCGCAGCGATTCCTGATCATGATCGGCCTGGCCAAGCAGGTCGAGCAGGGCTACGCGTTCGGCCGCGCCGTGGCCAAGGCCCGCGCCACCGAGATAGAGACGCTTCGCGCGATGGCACGCGCGATCCTCGAGACCCCCTTCGTCAAGGTGCGTGATCTTGACTTCGCGATGGAGTTGGCCATCGCTGCCGACACGCTGGCCAAGGGCGAGGATGCCCGCGCTGCCGACACGGTGGCGCTGGCGAACTACTCCAAGGGCAACCGCGAGGCTGCGATCACGAACGGGGAGCGCGCGGTGCGGCTCGAGACCGATCCATCGATGAAACGCAAGTACGAGCAGGCGCTGCAGAAGTACCGCACCGGGCCGATGGGACCCGAGCCGAGCAAGGACCACGAGCCTTCTCCAGCCGATGCCCCCGCGCAACCGCCTCGTCGCGGCCAGCGCCCTGCCGGCCAGTGATGGGCCAGGTGCGGCCTGCGGGTTGACGGGTCACGGTTGAAGCACTTGGGGGCCAGCGACACGCCCTTGAAGAGCGTGCGCATGCCCTGCGATTTCGCCAGGTCACTTGCCGTCAGGAGCATTGGGGCCGGACACCGTACCGCGTCCGTCGAAACCCAGGATCAGCTTCAGGAACCGGGTGTCATTGAAGTTGACGCCCTTCTGGTTCATCTCGGCGAGCCGCACGATGACGAGCCCGTGCTCGGGCAGGATGTAGAGCCGCTGCTTGCCCGCGCCGGCAGCCATCACGGCCTTCACCGGCGTGCCGTTGGCATCGAGGATCGTGGCGGTCTGGCCTGCCGCGAAATCAGCAAGACCAGGCTGCTCGCCGCGACCGAGTCGCTTGCGCATGCGGCCGCCCTCGCTGCCACCGACCTTCGCAACCGAGCCGTCGGGACCCGTCAGCAACCACCAGGTCAGCCCGTACTCCGGATTGACGCGGCTGCCGATGAAGCACTGCTCAAGTGCATCGCGGTCGATCACGGGTGTCCATGTGGCAACAGCGCTCGATGGAGCAGTTTCGATTGCGGCTCCCTGGCCTGCGGGGGCAGCCGACGACGAGCCTGACTGCGCTCCCGGCGCTTGCTTCGTTCCAGGCTCCGATCGCACCGCGCACGCACGCCGCACGAACTCCCCCCACTGCGCCCACTCGCGCGCGGTGAGATGTGCGCCACCCGGCAGGTTGGGATTGCCCTGCTGATCGAGCGCGAAGCGCGTCTTGGGAAACTCCAGGCCCGCCGGCTTGAGGACGCGCGCGTGCATGTAGTCCCAGTAATTCCGCTCTGGCCGTGAACTCGCCGCGAGCTTGCGCGTGAGGAACTCCCCCCACGCGTAGAAGTGCGACGGCCCGTACCGGAAGGTGCGACCCGGCTCGGCGGTGACCGGCACCTTCACGACGGCGGCGTACCAGTTCTCCGGAGCCCGTTCGCGCGCACCGCCGTTGAGCCGTGAGGCGAGATCGCTCGTCCCACCGAGATCCTTGATGCCGTACCCCTGCCGACCGAGCAGATCGCTGTTGGGCTCGAGCCCGCTCGTCAGGCTGAGCAGTTCGCGCACCGTGATGCGGCTCGCGCGCGGATCCGTCTTCCACTGGGTGATCGTGTCGCTCACGAGCTCATCGAGCGTGATCAGTCCATCGGTCACTGCAGCTGCCGCCGTGACGCCGGAGAAACTCTTCGTTCCGCTCGCCAAGGGATGCGGCCGCTCGGCCGACCAACCGTTCGCGTACTGCTCGGCGATCACCACCCCATCCTTCATCACGAGCACCGCACGGCCGGAACTCGACTCGCTGTAGGCGATGGCCCTGGCGATGGCTTCGGCACTCGGCGCGGGCGTCGGGGCAGGCTCGGGATTCAGGAAGCGGGGTCGAGCGGCTGGCTTGCCCGGCTCTGGCTTGCCCGGCTCTGGCGAAGCGGGTATCGAGGGCGGCGCGGTTCCCGCCGGCGCCGAGTGAGGCGGTGCCTGGACGGGCGGCTCGGCGGCACATGCGAGATGCAGCAGCACCAGGAGGACGGCTTGGCCGAACATCAACGGTCGAGTGGTCATCATGATGGTTGCCTCAGGTCCATGGCAGCGGACGGGGAATCTCATGCATGAGGCCGCACGGCGCGACCACGCAAGGCATTCGCCCGCACGGCATGGGGGCCCGTGAACTCCTCACGATCGGGATCCCAGGTCAGCGGCTGCCCGATCGTGTAACCGATCACGGCAAGGTGGCAGACCGTGGCGGATCGATGCCCTGTCTCGGCGGTGCAGATCGGCTCATGGCCGTCCACGATCGCCGTGAGGAAGTCATGCACGTGCGATCGATTGCGCGGCAAGCGGACCTCCCCGGGTCCCGGCGGCCGGAGCAGTTCCATCGCCGGATCCGCGCGGCGATCCTCCCCCTTGTAGGCCTTCAGGTGCCCGCGCGACACCTCGATCGTGCCTTCGGTGCCGATGAAGGTGCAGTCGGTCGGGCCGCCATGCACGAGTTCCACGCCATTGGCATAGGTGAACACCAGACCCGTCAGCGCACCGTCCGTGGGCGGCGTGATCGTCACGGGCCCCGACAGATCCATGCCGAGTGCCCACTGGGCGATGTCGAAGTGGTGGGCGCCGAAGTCAGCCAGACCGCCATTCGCGTACTCGGCGTAGTTGCGCCACGCGGGATAATGAGCATGCATGCCGATCGGGCAGAGTTCGTGGTTGAACCCTCGCCACGCCGCCTGGCCGAGCCACGCGTCCCAGTCGATGCCCGTCGGAAGCGGCTCCTCGGGGAGGTCACAGGGCTTTGCCATCGAACCCACGCCGGCGAGCACGCGCTTGACGGTGCCGATGCGGCCATTGCGCACCGCCTCGGCTGCGGTGGCGAACATGTGATTGAACTCTGAGCGCTGTTGCGACCCCACCTGGAAGGTCACGCCCGTCGCGCGAGCCGCCGCTGCGATCGCGCGGCCCTCGGCGAGCGTGAGCGAAAGCGGCTTCTCGCAGTACACATGCTTGCCGGCCAGGCACGCAGCGATCGATGGCTCGGCGTGCCAATGGTCAGGCGTTGCCACCAGGACCGCATCGACGCCAGGATCGGCGACGAGTTCCCTCCACGACCGCGCCGCAGTGCAGACCGTGCGGCCGCGCTTCTGGTTCACCCGACCGATGCACTCGTCACGGCGGACCTCGACGACTTCAGCCACGCTCACGACCTCGACACCCGGGTGATCCATGAACGCATTCAGCAGCTCGCTCGCGCGCTTGCCGTACCCGACGATGCCCACATTGATGCGGCCCATCGGTCGACCCGGCGGCGGAAGCGGCTCGGGTGTGGACGCCGGCCCTGCCGGGGCCGTCGGCGACGCTGCGCACGCTGCCAGAGCGGGCCCAATGGCAGCGAGCAGGCTCGCGGTGCGGACAAAGTCACGACGGTCGGTCGGCAGGTTCGTCATGCCGTGCAGGCTACCCCTGCTGCGCTAGGCTGCACGGCATGACGATCCACCGCACCGTCGCCGCCCTCGCCACCGCCCTCTCGCTGTGCACGGCCATGGCCATCTCCCCCGCAGCCGATCTCGTCGCAGCCCAGAAGGAGCGCATTGCCGGCTACGCCAAGGCACCGATGAAGTCGCCGCACCTCTCCTTCGTGAGCAACGGTGTCGCCGACTTCTGGACGATCGCCAAGGCCGGTTCGCTCGCCGCGGGCAAGGACCTCGGCTGCGAGGTCACCGTCGTCTTCCCGGGTGCTGGGCTCAGCGACCAGAAGCGCATGCTCGAGGACCTCGTGATCCGCGGGATCGACGGCGTCTCGGTCAGCCCGATCGACCCGAAGAACCAGATGGAGGTCCTGAACCAGATCGCCGAGCAGGCCCTGCTCATCACCAACGACAGCGATGCACCGGGTTCGCCACGACTCTGCTACATCGGCATGGACAACTACCTCGCCGGTCGCCAATGCGGCGAGCTCGCGCGCAAGGGCCTGCCCGAGGGCGGCGAGGTCGCCATCTTCATCGGTCGCCTGGAGCAGGACAACGCCAAGCGTCGCTGGCAGGGTTTCGTCGATGGCCTGCTCGGCCGCAGCGTCGACGCCGAGCGACGCGACGACCACACCAAGCCCTTCACCGAAGCCGGCTACACGATCGTGGGCACCTGGACCGACTCGTTCGACCGCGCGAAGGCCAAGGCCAACATCGAGGATGTGATGACGCGCCACCCCAAGCTCGCGCTCGTCACGGGGCTCTTCGAATACAACTCGGTCCTCGCGGTCGAGGTCTTCCGCCAGGCCGGTCGCGCCGGGCAGATCAAGATCGCCGCCTTCGACGAGGGTGCCGATGTGCTCGTGGGCATCCGCGAGGGCATCGTGCTCGGCACCGTGGTGCAGGATCCCTATGGCTACGGCTACGAGAGCATCAAGTTGCTCCATGCGCTGACCCAGGGCAAGCTCGACGCGATCCCCAAGGACGGCGTGAGGAACATCCCCGCGCGCACGATCACCAAGGACAATGTCGACTCCTTCTGGTCCGACCTCAAGGCGAAGCTCGCCGCAGGCAAGGCCGCCAAGTGATCGCGGGGCCGCGCACGGGCGCGGGTACAGTCCATCCCATGCGGAGCCAGCCAACCGTCCGGACGATCCTGCGCACGCGCGGCATCGGCCGACGCTTTGCAGGCGTGACGGCGCTCGATGGCATCGAGGCTGAGATCCGCGCCGGTGAAGTGCTCGCCATCGTGGGCGAGAACGGTGCCGGCAAGAGCACGCTGCTGAAGATCCTGTCAGGCGTGCTGCCACCGAGTTCAGGTTCGCTCGAGGAGGTCGACGATGATGGTCGCACGCACGAACTGCGCCTGCGCAGCGTGGCCGAGGCCGCCCAAGCGGGCATCGCGCTCGTGCACCAGGAGCTCAACCTTGCGGAGAACCTCGACCTCGCCGGCGCGATCCTGCTCGGCCGCGAGCACCACCGCTTCGGTTGGCTCGACACGCGTTCGATGCGCGCCGAGGCTGCGCAATGGCTCGCGCGCGTGGGCCTGGACCTCGATCCATCGACGCTCTGCGGCAGCCTGCCGATCGCCCAGCGGCAGTTGGTCGAAGTCGCCAAGGCACTCAGCACGAACGCACGGATCCTGATCCTCGACGAGCCGACTTCGAGCCTGAGTGCGCGCGAGACCGAGCGCTTGCTGGCGATGCTCGACGAACTGCGGCGCAGCGGCGTGGCGATCGTCTATGTCTCGCACCACCTCGATGAAGTGCTTTCGGTCGCCGATCGCGTGATCGTGCTGCGTGATGGCCGCATGGCCGGAACGCTCGATCGGGCTTCGATGGTTCGTGCCACGATCGAGCGACTGATGGTGGGGCGCACCCTCCCGCCGACGACGGCCCGGCCGTCGCTCGACGATGCGCCCACCCGCCTCATTGCCGAGGGTGTGGTCAGTGCGCATCGCCGTCGGCGTCCGGCCTCGCTCACGGTCAAGCGCGGCGAGATCGTTGGGCTCGCTGGGCTGGTCGGGGCGGGTCGCACCGAACTGCTCGAAGCGATCGCGGGGCTGGGCCACGCTGGTGGCCGCATCACGCTTGACGGCCGCGCGCTGACAGGCAGCATCGCCGAGCGCGTCGCGCGCGGACTTGCCATCGTGCCGGAAGACCGCGCACGCCATGGGCTCTTCACCCTCGATCCTGTTCGCACGAATGTCTCGATGGCCTGGCTGCCGCGCGGCGCACATGCGGGACTGGTCGACCGCGCGGGCGAGCGTGATCTGGTCGACGGCATGATCACGCGGCTGCGCCTGCGGCCGGCCGATCCTGCGCGACGCGTACAGACGCTTTCGGGGGGCAACCAACAGAAGACGATCCTCGGTCGCTGGCTCTCCATCGAGCCGAGCGTGCTGCTGCTCGACGAACCCACCCGTGGCGTCGATGTCGGCGCACGACACGACATCCACGAAGCGATCCGCGCTGCGGCCACCGCCGGCTGCGCGGTGCTGTTCGCCTCGAGCGATCTCGAGGAAGTCCTGCTCCTGGCCGATCGCGTCCTCGTCATGCACGACGGTGCCATCGCGGGCGAGTTCCTGCGCGATGCGGCGACCGAGGTCGCCATCATGGGTCTGGCCACCGGCGGCGCCATGGAGGCAGCACGATGAGGAAGCACTGGGGATTGCTCGGCATCTTCGTGGTGGTCTGCATCGTGACGGCTCTGTACGGGACGAACTTCCTGACGGCGTACAACCTGATGAACCTCGTGCAGCGCACCGCGCTCTTCTCGATCCTGGCGCTCGGCGTGGGCTTCGTGATCGGCACCGGCGGCATCGACCTGTCGCTGGGTTCGGTGGTCTGCCTCGTGGGCATCGCGGTGCCTTGGCTGCTCATCGAGCATGGCTGGTCGCCGTGGGTCGTCGTCCCGGTCGTGCTGGTGGGCTCGGCGCTCATCGGGCTCGGGCATGGCCTGCTCATCACGCGACTCAGGCTGCAGCCGTTCCTCGTGACGCTGTGCGGGCTGCTCCTCTATCGCGGCATCGCGCGATGGATGACCGGCGACCAGTCGCAGGGATTCCAGGGCGAGTTCGCCGAGTTGCGATCGATCGCCGTCGGTCGCATCCCGGTCCCCGGGCTGGAGACCTTCCGGCTGCCGGCGACCACGATCCCGCTCATCGCGCTGGCCGTGATCGCGGCGATCTTCCTCACGCGAACCGTCTGGGGCCGATGGCTGCTCGCGACCGGCAGCAACGAAGCCGCCGCGCGCTACAGCGGCATTCCGACCGGGCGGCTCGTGACCGGGGCCTATGTCGCGTGCAGCCTGCTCGCGGGGCTCGGCGGCATGCTGTTCATCTTCGATGTCGGCAGCGCGCAGCCAAGCGACTTCGGCAACTTCTACGAGCTCTATGCGATCGCCGCGGCCGTCCTTGGCGGCTGCAGCCTGCGTGGTGGCAGCGTGAGCGTGATCGGCATCGTGCTCGGGACCGCGACCTTGCAGGTGCTGCGCAATTCGATCAACCTGCTCGGGCTCGGTTCGCAACTGGAGTTCGCGGTCATCGGTGCCGTGCTCCTGGCAGGCGTAGCCGCCGATGAACTGGTCCGGCGCTGGCATGCAGCGCGGCTTGAACGCCGGGGTGCAGGATGACGGCGTCACCCAACACCAAGCCCAGTGCCCTGCCGCAGGCGTGGCCCATGCCGACGGCGCCCCGACCGATCACGATCATCGGCGCGGGATCGATCGTTGCCGACGCACACCTTCCGGCCTACCGAGCTCTGGGCTTCACGATCGAGGCGATCGTGGATCCCGACCTCGAGCGCGCCAAGGCGCTCGCCGATCGCTGGGGCATCGCCCGTGCGTCGGGAACGCTCGCACCGGGCACATGGCACGCGGGAACGATCTTCGATGTCGCCGTGCCGCCGCAAGCACTCGACGAGGTGCTCGCCTCGCTGCCAGTGGGTGCCGCAGCACTCGTCCAGAAGCCCCTCGGTCTCGACCTCGCGCATGCCACACGCTTGCGGCGCCTCGCCCGCGAGCGCGGCCTGCGTGCAGCGATGAACTTCCAACTACGATTCGCGCCTTCAATGATCGCCCTCGCGTATCTCGTGCGTTCGGGTGCGCTCGGTGCGCTCACCGACCTCGAGGTCCGCGTCACCTGCGCCATGCCCTGGCACCAGTGGCCATACCTCAGGTCGCTCGAGCGGATCGAGTTCACGCAGCATTCGATCCACTACCTCGATCTGCTGCGATCGCTCGCCGGCGAACCGCGCCAGGTCTGGGCCCGTGCGGTGCCACACCCTGGGAGCGGCGGCTTGGCGGCCACGCGATCGAGCGCGATCATCGACTTCGGCGAGCACCTTCGCTGCACGCTCTCCATGAACCACCACCATGCGCATGGTCCGCGCCACGAAGCCAGCGAGCTTCGCGTCGAAGGCACCCGTGGCGCGGCGGTCGTGCGCATGGGCGTGAACCTTGACTATCCCGTGGGCCAGCCCGACGCGCTTGAGGTCGCGCTTGATGGGCAGCCCTGGTGCAGTGTGCCGCTCGTCGGTTCGTGGTTCCCCACGGCCTTCCGCGGACCGATGTGCAACCTGCAGCGCTTCATGGCCGGCGAGGACGCCGTGCTCGTGAGTCCGCTCGAGGATGCATGGCGGTCGATGCAGCTCGTCGAAGCGCTCTATGCGTCGAGCGATCACGGCGGCACGCCGCTCTCCGCGGATCCGGACACCGTGCCATGACCCACCGCAGGATCGACAGCCATCAGCACTTCTGGCGTCGCTCACGGGGCGACTACCACTGGCTCACGCCGTCGATGACCGCACTCTGGCATGACTTCGAGCCTGACCAACTCCGCCTGCAGCTGCTCGCCCGCGGCATCAGCGGCTGCATCGCCGTGCAGGCAGCCGAGAGCGTGGAGGAGTCCCTCTTCCTGCTCGAGCTTGCACGGCGCCACCCATGGATCGAGGGCGTGGTCGGTTGGGTCGACCTGCGCTCGCCGACGGCGATCGCCGACATCATGCGCCTGCGCGAACATGGTCCGCTCGTTGGGCTTCGGCCGATGCTCCAGGATCTTGCGGATGACCGCTGGATCCTTGATGCTCGCTGCCAGCCCGCGCTCACCTTCATGGCTGCGCACGGCGTTCGTTTCGATGCGCTCGTGCGGCCGCACCAGCTCGGTGCGATCGCCCGGCTGATGGACCGCCACCCCACGCTGCGCGTGGTCATCGATCACATGGCCAAGCCCTCGATCGCCCTCGGTGACGAGTGGACCGAGGCGGGCCCTTGGCTCCGCGGGCTGCAGTCACTCGCACAGCGTGGGGCGTTCGTCAAGCTCAGCGGCGCACTGACCGAGGCCAGGCCCGGTGCAGGTGCACGCGACCTGCGGCCGTTCATCGATCCGGTGCTCAAGGCCTTCGGACCATCGCGCACGATGTGGGGCAGCGACTGGCCGGTGGTCCTTGGCGCCGCGAGCTACGCGCACTGGGACTCGATCACGCAGGAGCTGCTCCTGGGGCTTCGCGCAAGCGACCGCGAGCAGGTGCTCGGGACATCCTGCGCACACTTCTACGGTCTCGGCGAGTGATCCACCTCCTTCCCCTGATGGCATCCTGACCATGCCCACCATCGCTTCACTCGAGGTTCTCGACATCCGCTTCCCCACGAGCGATCACTTGGACGGCTCTGATGCCGTGCACACCGATCCTGATTACTCGGCGGCCTATGTCATCTTGAGGACCGATGCTGCCGGTCTCGAGGGCCACGGTCTGGCCTTCACGATCGGTCGCGGCACCGAGGTCTGCGTCGCCGCCGTTCGCGCACTCGAACCCTTCGTCGTTGGCAGATCGCTCGCGTCGATCACCTCGGACTTCGCTGGCTTCTGGCGTGCGCTCACCAACGAATCGCAACTGCGCTGGATCGGACCCGAGAAGGGCGTGCTGCATCTGGCGACCGCGGCGGTCGTCAACGCCGTGTGGGACCTGTGGGCCAAGGAGCGCGGCCTGCCGCTCTGGCGCCTGCTCTGCGAGCTCACGCCCGAGGAGTTCGTGTCCTGCATCGACTTCCGCTACCTGTCCGATGCGCTCACGCCCGAGCAGGCACTCGCGATCCTGCGCGAGGGCGAGACCGGCAAGCGCGAGCGCATCGCCGAACTCGAACGGCACGGCTACCCCGCCTACACGACCAGTGCAGGCTGGCTCGGCTACGACGATGACAAGATCCGGCGCCTCTGCCGCGAAGGACTGGCTGCGGGCTGGAACCACTTCAAGCTCAAGGTCGGTGCCGACCTCGCTGATGACATCCGTCGCTGCGCCATCGTGCGCCAGGAGATCGGCCCCGACCGCAAGCTCATGGTCGATGCCAACCAGCGCTGGGATGTGCCGGTCGCCATCGAGTGGATGCGCCACCTCGCGCGGTTCGATCCATGGTGGATCGAGGAACCGACCTCGCCCGACGATGTGCTCGGCCACGCGGCGATCGCCCGCGCGGTCGCGCCGATCGGCGTGGCCACCGGCGAGCAGTGCCAGAATCGCGTGATCTTCAAGCAATTGCTGCAAGCCGATGCGATCCGCTTCTGCCAGATCGATGCGTGCCGGCTCGGCGGCGTGAACGAGGTGCTCGCGGTCATGCTGCTGGCCCGTCGCTTCGGCATCCCCTGCTGTCCGCACGCCGGCGGCGTGGGGCTGTGCGAATATGTGAACCACCTCATCATGGTCGATCACGCGCGCATCGCCTGCTCGCATGAAGGTCGCGTCGCTGAGTGGGTCGACCATCTGCACGAACACTTCGAAGCCCCCTGTGTCGTGCGCCACGGCCACTATATGCCGCCGACCGCACCCGGCTACGGCATCACGATGAAGCCCGCCTCACTGGCGGCGCATGCGTATCCCGACGGCCCGGTCTGGTCGGCACGGCGTGCGGCGGCGCAATGAGCCGGGCCGCGAGTCTCAGGTCCCAAGCGGAATGCCCAGCGCGTTCCACGCGACGAGGAACGCCGTCCACAGCACGAGCGCCCACATGCAGTACGGCAGGAGCAGCGCAATCAGCGTGCCCAGCCCTGCCTGCGGATCCCAGCGCCGAATCGCGACGAGGATGATCACGAGGTACGCATTCATCGGGGCGATCGGATTCGTGCAAGAATCGCCGACGCGGTACGCCACCTGCACCAGATCCGGCGACATGCCGGCGGTGCCGAGCATCGGCACCAGGATCGGCGCCAGGAAGGCCCACTTCGCGCTCGCGCTCGACACCAGCAGATTCAGGATCGCCACGACCACCACGATTGAGGCGAGCATCGGTCCCTGCCCGAAGCCCATCGCCTTGATCAGCTCGCCGCCCTCCACGCCCAGGAGTACCGAAAGGTTTGACTGCTTGAACCATGCGATCGTCTGGCCCGCGAAGAACGCCAGCACCAAGTAGGTGCCCATGCCCGCCATCGACTCGCCCATGCGCTTGGCCACGCATCGATCGCTCCGGATCTCGCCGCTCACGATCCCGAACGCCACGCCCGGCACGAGGAAGAGCAGCATGATCATCGGGACCAGCGCCTCGCTCCAGGCGGGCACGGGGCGACCGGTCGAGTGATGCGGCACCTCGCCCGTCAGCGGCCCGCCCGGCACCAGCGCCATCGCCAGGAGCGCGCCGCCCACGACCAGGAACGAGAGCAGCGCCATGATGAGGCCGCGCACTTCGCCCGGCTGCATCACGAGTCCGCCGACATCGAGCCCACCCTGCTGCACCTGTCGGTCGATCGCTGCGCGGTCAAAGCGCGGCGCGACGATCCGCTCCGTCACCCACCAGCCGATGCCGGTCAGCAGGAAGGTCGACGCGATCATGAAGAGGTAGTTGCAGGTCGGCAGGACGCGGGCCGTGGGGTCGAGCGCGCGCGCCGCCGATTCCGTCAGCCCCGACAGCAAGGGATCGAGGCTGGTCACCATGAGGTTGGCGCTGAAGCCGCCGGCCACGCCGAAGGTCGCGGCCGCGATCCCCACCAGCGGCGATCGGCCCGTGAGGGCGAACACCCCGGCAGCGAGCGGTGGCAGCACGACGTAGCCCGCATCGCTCGCGGCACTCGACATGACCCCGATGAAGACGACGACCGGCGAGAGCGCGCGGTCGGGCGTCACCCGCACGAGCAGCTTGAGGAGCGCCGGGAAGAGGCCCGTTCGCTCGGCGACGCCGATCCCGAGCATGGCCACGAGCACGATCGCCAGCGGCGGGAAGTCGAGGAAGTTCTTGAGCGCACTCGTCAGGATCCACTTGATGCCGTCGGCATCGAGCAGGTTGCGCACGGTGGCGGTGGCGCCCGGCGTGCGCGGGTCGGCGACCGACCACTCCATGCGGGCGCCGATGAAGCTGAGCGCGAGCACGACCACGCCCAGCATGACGAAGAGCGTGGCCGGGTCGGGCAGCCGGTTGCCCAGCCGCTCGACCATCGCCAACGCGCGCGCGGTCGCGCCGCGCTGCGCACCAAGACTCGATCCGCCGGCTTGCTCCATCGCTGGACCTCCTGAAGGTCCGGCGAGTGTAGCCCTGCGCCAGAAGCAGCCCTGCCTCTGGTCGGCTTCAGTTGCCTGCGCTCACCGCCGGCCGCGGAGCGGACGATTCCATCCACGGCCCGGGGCCGGACGAGCGGTTTCGTTGGCGCCGCCGCTCGTCGCACCGCCAGCCTGCGCACCGGGTCGATGCGCCGACTCGAACGCGGCGGCATCGCGCTGGTGACCCTTCGGCGATGCATGTGGCGTGCCATGACTGCGGGTGCTTGAACGATCACCACGAGGTTCCGGGCGACGCTCACGCGCCTGCTCGCCCTGCTTCTGCCCCCGCTTGTCGCCCCGCTTGTCGCCGCGCTTGCCGGCCTGACCCGCGCGCTCGCCACCGCGCGACGATGACTCGCCACGCGATCGACCGCGCCCACCACGCTTGCCAGGTCCGCCACGGCCTTCGCTGCTGCCGGTCGCCGGCTGCTGCGCGGATTCGCCTTGGACCGCCGCGCTCGCCGGCGGTTCGGCCAGCGACAGGTCGTTCGGGAGCGGCTGCACAGGGATCTGCTGGCGCGTGAGCTTCTCGATGTCGCGCAGGAGCCCGCGCT
>VGYB01000040.1 GCA_016873115.1 Planctomycetota bacterium
GATCGGTTGTTGGGGACCCGCGCCTTCGCCGAGCACTGGGGGCGTCACTGGCTCGATGTGGCGCGATACGCCGAGAGCAGCGGGCGCGAAGGCAACTCCGTCTACCCATACGCCTGGCGCTACCGCGATTGGGTCATCGACTCGTTCGAGCAGAACCTGCCGTACGACGAGTTCCTGCGCCAGCAGCTTGCGGGCGACCTGCTGCCGGTGGCCGGGCCCGATGACCACGCAGCCAAGACGATCGCGACGGGGTTCCTCGCGGTGGGCAGCAAGGCCCAGCGCACGCGGAACAAGCAGCAGTTCGCGATGGACCTGGCTGACGAACAGATCGATGCCTTCAGCCAGGCCATGCTGGGCACCACGATCGCGTGCGCGCGCTGCCACGACCACAAGTTCGACCCGATCACGCAGCGCGACTACTACGCACTCGCCGGGATCTTCCTGAGCACCGAGACCTACTACGGCACCTCGCGCAGCCAGGGGAACCAGCAGGCATCACAGCTCATCGAGCTTCCATCGGATGCGAAGGTTCCCAACGGCCCCACGGTCACTGCGCTGCAACGCGCGGCCTATGAGCGGATTCAGAAGCAGGCCGAGCAGGCCGCGGAACGCCAGCAAGGTGGCCAGAAGATCCTCGCTCTGGCCGGGGCCCAGGGGCTGGCCGACATGCGTGCTCGCTTCGATGAGGACGGTCGAGCGACCGCCGCGAACCGCCTGGCCATGGGTGTCCGGGAGCGCGTGGAGGATGTGGATGCACGGATCCTCGCGCGTGGCGAACTCGACAAGGCCGGCCCGAGCGTGCCGCGCGGCTTCCCCGAGGTCTTGACGGCCGGTGGCCCCGCGCCGATCGATCTGGGCAGCGGCCGGCTGCAACTGGCGAATTGGGTCGCAGGCTCGTCGAATCCGCTCACGGCGCGGGTGTTCGTCAACCGTGCGTGGGGCTGGATCTTCGGGGTTGGCCTCGTGCCCACCCCCGACAACTTCGGCACCAGCGGCGTGGCCCCCACACACCCCGAACTGCTCGATCGCCTCGCGAGCGATTTCATGGCGAGCGGCTGGGATGTGAAGGCCCTCGTGCGGCGGCTCGTGCTCACGCACACCTACCGACTGTCGAGCGTGGGTGACCGTGCCAACGCGGCGATCGATCCCGATGTGACCTGGCTCTGGCGTGCCCGCGATCGGCGCCTGCCTGCGGAGTCGATCCGCGACGCCATGCTTGCGTGCGCCGGCGCGATCGGCGAGCCGCCGGTGGCCAGCGCGGTCGCGAGTTTCGAAGGCGGCTTCGGAGGGCGCGGCGACCAGCTTGCACAGGTCCTGCTGCGTGACATCGATGCCCGGAGCGTCTATTTGCCGGTCGTGCGCGATTTCCAGAACGAGGCGCTCGACGCCTTTGACTTCGCGGACCCATCGTTCGTGACCGGCGACCGTGACGAAACGACGGTCGCCACGCAGGCGCTCTACCTGATGAACGACGAGCGTGTGCTCGAACTCGCCATGCGCATGGCGCGGCGGCTCATGCGCATGGATGCGACGGACAAGCAGCGGATCACCTTCGCATTCCAGCTCGCCTTCGGCCGAGAGCCGTCGGCGGCCGAGGAGCGTGCCGTGATCGCCTTCCTTCGCGACTTCCATGCCGGCGATCCGGGTGCTCCCGGTGGTGCCGCGGGCGTTCGTGACCGGGTCCGCCAACGCGTGCAATCGCAGACAGGTGCTGGCCTGCCGCCCGACATGCTCAATGCCTCGCCGGAGGAGCGTGCATGGGCCGCCTTCTGCCAGGCACTCTTCCAGACCGCCGAGTTCCGCTACCTCGATTGAGCCGAACGCACCCGACACATCGCCCTGACCAGCTTCGCTCCCCGACGACACAAGGAGTTCCCATGGACTGCAACCACCCCAGCGACTGGACCCCGCCCACGAGCCTCGGCTTCAGCCGCCGCAACATGCTCGGTACGCTTTCGTGCGGCTTCGGGCTCATGGCGTTCGCCGGCATCGCCGGCGCGAGTTCGCTGCGACTCGATGACGAGGGCGCAGCCCGGCGCATCGCTGCCGGCACGCACCACACGCCTCGGGCCAAGCGCGTGATCTTCCTGTCGATGGCCGGTGGGCCAAGCCATGTCGACACGTTCGACTACAAGCCGGAACTCGCCGCTGCCGATGGCACGAGTCTTGGGCAGGGGATCCGCCGTGGAGCCAAGCTCCTCAAGAGCCCCTGGGAATTCAAGGCCCACGGCAAGAGCGGGCTCTACATCTCGTCACTGTTCCCGGCCGTGGCTGAGCACGCTGACCAGCTCTGCCTCTTGCGCAGCATGACGACCGATGTCCCTGCGCACCCGCAGGCGCAGCTCAAGATGCACACGGGCTCGTTCCAGTTCGTGCGTCCGAGCATGGGGTCATGGCTGCTCTACGGCCTCGGCAGCGCCAACGACAACCTGCCGGGCTTCATCACCATCAATCCGCAGGGCGGTGCACAGACCTACGGCTGCGGGTTCCTGCCGGCACCCACGCAAGGCACGCCCATCCGCATGCAGGGTGGCGGCCGCGCGATGGTGGCGGGCGCGGCGGCTGGCCAAGGTGCGCTGCCGAACATCACCAATCCGCTGCTGACGCGCGAAGCGCAGCGTGAGCAGCTCGATCTCGTGCAGAAGCTCAACAAGGAGCGCCTCAAGCGCGACCCGCGCAGCGATCAGATCGAGGGCGTGATCGAGAGCTACGAACTGGCGTTCCGCATGCAGATGGAAGTGCCCGAGGTGCTCGATGTCTCCGATGAGGATCCCAAGACCCTCGCGCTGTACGGCATCGGCGAGCAGCCGACCGATGGGTTCGGTCGCCAGTGCCTCATGGCACGCCGGCTGTCGGAGGCAGGTGTGCGGTTCATCGAGGTCACCGCCGGCGGATGGGACACGCATCGCAACATGACGGCCGACCTCGAGAAGAAGTGCGGCGAGATCGATCGCCCGATCGCAGGCTTGCTGACGGACCTCAAGCGCCGCGGCATGCTCAAGGACACCCTCGTGATCTGGGGCGGCGAGTTCGGTCGCACGCCGTACGCGCAGGGCGATGACGGCCGTGACCACAACAACAAGGGCTTCACGATGTGGATGGCCGGCGGCGGCGTCAAGGGCGGCCTCTCCTACGGCTCGACCGATCCCACGGGTGCAGAGGCCGTCGAGAACCCCATGGACATCCACGATTGGCACGCCACGATCCTCTGGCTGATGGGCTTCGACCATGAGCGGCTCACCTACAACCATGCCGGCCGCGACTTCCGCCTCACCGACGTGAAGGGGAATGTGCACACCGGCATCATGGCCTGACCGCGCAGGGTGCTCTGTGGCCGTCGCCCCCGTTCCGCGACGGCCGCAGAGGACAGGCGCCGCTAGGGCGCGGAAGCGGCGGCGGCCTCCGCCGCGATCCAGGCGCGCACGCGTGCCTCAAGGAGCGGCAGCGGCAGGGGACCGACGCCGAGCACCGCGTCGTGGAACCCACGCACATCGAAGCGGTCCTTGAGCGCTGCCTCGGCCTCGAGCCTGAGTCCGCGGATGCTGAGTTCGCCGATCTTGTAGGCGCACGCCTGGCCGGGCCAGGCGATGTAGCGATCCACCTCGCGGGCGATGTTGAGTTCGCTCAGTGCGGTGTTGGCCCTCATGAAGTCGATGGCCTGCTGGCGCTCCCAGCGCAGGTGGTGCAGGCCCGTGTCGACGACCAGGCGCGTGGCGCGCCACATCTCGTAGAGCAGCCGTCCGAAGTCGGCGTAGGGATCCTCACGGAAGAAGCCCATGTCGATCCCGATGCGCTCGCTGTAGAGCGCCCAACCTTCGACGAAGGCGGTGGAGTCGATGCCCCTGCGGAAGTGCCGCGTGCCGGTCATTTCCTCGGCGAGCATCATCTGCAGGTGATGACCCGGGACCGCCTCGTGGAGGGCGAGGGGGATCATTTCGTAGGTCGGCCGCTGGTCGAGTGCGAAGGTGTTGGCGTAGAACCAGCCCGGCAGGCCGCCGGCGATCGAGCCCGGCATGTAGTACGCGGTGGTCTGCTGCGGAGCCATGAAGCGTGGGATCTCGCGCACCCCGTACGGACAGCGCGGCAGGACCTTGAAGTGCTTCGGCAGCTCGGCATCGACTCGCTTGCAGATGTCGCGGTAGCCCGCCAGGAGCGCCTTGGCGCTCGTGTGGTAGAAGCGCGGATCGCCGCGCAGGTAGGTGATGAAGGCGGCGAATCGGGCATCGGGCTCGAGTGCTGCGCGGGCGGGATCGCCCGTGGACCAGTCGGTGCGTGCAATGACCTCGAGCATCTCGGCACGGATCCGCGCGACTTCAGACAGGCCGAGCTCATGCACCTGCGCTGGCGTGAGGTCGGTCGTGGTGAAGCGCGAAAGCTCGAAGGCGTAGTAGGCCGCACCGTCGGGCGCGTCCCAGCAGCCGACGGTCGCCCGGCAGGACGTCAGGTACTCCTGTTCCAGATAGGTGCGCAGCGTGGCCATGGCGTCGAGCGCACGGCTGCGGTCGCGCTCCCAATCGGCCAGGAGCGGTGCGGCGAAGAGATCGCCGTACCGTATCGCAGCCTCACGAATCGGCGCACCCGTGGACTGGAGCTTCGTGGCCAGCACTGCATCGAACTGTTGCAGCACGCCCGCCATGCACGCCATCGGAGGCAGGATGCCTCGGGCGCGGCCTTCGCGCAGCCTGGCCTCCACGTCGCTGATCGACTGCGGCACGGCACTGAAGCGCTTGGCGTAGTTCGCGTAGTCCTCAGGCCGCTCGAATGCCACATGATCGGCGAACTGCGGCACCTCGACCTGCGGTCCATTGCGGGCATCGACCGGGGCGAGCCAGCGGCGGAACTCGAAGGTTCGTATCCCCAACTCGAGTTCGCGCAGCAGCAGGTCACGATCGAGTCGATCCGCCGAGTCGAGCTGGGACGGATCGATGGCCAGCAACTCCTCGCGGACGATCTTCAGGTGCTCTCCACGCATGGCGAAGCCACGGATGCTCGCATCGGTGATGCGGTCGGCCGCCGTCGGCCGGCGGCGCGTGATGGCTTGCTCTGGGTACTGGAAATCGACCCATCGCTCGTACTCCTCGATCAGGGACTCGAGCGCCCTCTTGGTCGCCTCCGGCGGGGCCGTCGGAGCACGCACGGCCGGTACCCCGGCCCAACTGTGGGGACCAAGCAGTGACGGCGCGGCGTGCGTCGGGGCCATCATGGTCCTTTCGGAAACGAGGAGAAACACGGTGAGAGCCATCGACCATGGGGCTTGGCAACGCATGGGGCCACGATACGGCCAGCAATCGGCCGCGGTCGCGTTGACTTGGCAGGGATCTGCACTACTCTGATAACCCAAGGAGATACAGGATGCACCTCAAGACCACTGCCCTCGCGGCCCTCGTCGCCACCGCCGCTGCCCAAGGCACGAGCCAAGCGACCGTCTCGATCGCCTCCGGTACCACGATCCAGGCGACGGTTCGGATCGACATTACCCACAACACCTTCGGCTCAAGCAACGACACCGAGCAGCGAACCCACTCGCTCTCGGGGTCGATGCACATCACGATGAACCCCAACAACCCACCCTGGGCGAACATCGGTCAGGACTCGATGAACCTGCTCCTCGGTCCTGCACTCTACAACTTCCAGTTCTTCTGCTTCCCGTTCATCGGCTGCCAGAACCTGAATGTCAACTTGACATCGGTCGTCATCACGATGACGGCCCCGGGGTCGAGCCCCCTCAGCGGCACCGGCAACTACACCATGACCAATGTGCCGGTGAATCTGCACGCGTCGTACTCGACGACGGGCATCGATACGGGGAATTATGTGATCGACCAGCCCGCGGTGGTGACGATCACTGGCCGCCTGACGCAGAATGCCGGCGTGGCCAAGATCGACCAGTTCAGCCTCGGCTCGTTGATCTTCGATGTGCCCCCGGGCAGCCTTCCGGCCAACGTCAGCTCGATCCGCCTGACGATCACCCCGAATCTCTCGCAGGTGACCTTCACGGGACCCTGGTCGGTGGTGCCGAGCCCCGACTTCAACGGTGATGGCCTGGTGAATGGCCTGGACCTTGGCATTCTGCTTTCAGGCTGGGGTACCGCGCAGGCGGACATCGACGGTGACAACCTGACCGACGGCTCCGACCTTGGCTTGCTGCTCAGCGCCTGGACCGGCTGATCCGTCGGCTCGATTCGGTCGGCGGGATCCTCGCGTTGGCGCGGTGCTCCCGACCGTCCTGCACGGGGTGCCTCGACGGGCGCCCTGTGTCTTCATCAGTACACTTCCGAGTCGATGGCCCAACTGAGCCCAGAAACCGAGCAGGGGTACTCGCCCCCAACCGTGCGCCAATTCAGCGTATTTCTCGACAACAAGGTGGGCAAGCTGCTCGAACTGCTGCAGATGGGCGAGCAGAATGGGCTCCACATCGCGGCCTTCAGCGTACTCGACTCGAGCGACTACGCCGTGGTGCGCATGATTTTCACCAACGCCGATGCCGCGCGCCACACGCTCCGTAAGCAGCAGTACACCTTCAGTGAGAGCGACCTGCTCGTCGTTGAGCTGCTCAGGGGCCAGACTGTCGCCACCGTCTGCCTGCATCTGCTGGTGGCCGAACTCAACATCCGGTTTTCGTATCCGCTCCTCACCCAGCGAGACGGTGCGCCCGCCGTTGCCTTGGCGGTCGATGACAACACACTTGCCGGGCAGATCCTCCTGCGCAAGCGCTTCACCCTGCTTGGTGAGGAAGACCTCGGCTGAAGCTCAGCTCGCGGCCTGCACGGTCGCGCAGGTCTTGGCCGTCTCCCAGACCGTGACGGACACCAAGTCGAGTCCCGCGGTACGCAGCGGTGCCTGAAGCAGGTTCCTGCACACGAGCGCGATGTGCTCGACGCTCGGGTTGAGGTCGGCGAATTCAGGGCAATCGAGGTTGAGGTGCTTGTGGTCCAGACGCGACATCACCTCGCGATCGACCACGGTCTCAAGGGTGGCGACGGTGTTGGGCACCGATGGGTGGGGAGTCACGGTGACATCGAGCCGGTAGTTGTGGCCGTGGCCGTTGGGGTTGCTGCACTTGCCGAAGAGCGCCTGGTTCTCTGCGTCGCTGCAGCCCGGCAGGGCAAGGCGGTGGGAGGCGGCGAATTCGAAGGAGAGTTGGAGTTGGAGGCGCTCGGGCATGGCAGGATCCCAGTAATAGGCGTGTTGGGGGCTGACGCGCAGGGAAAGGCCCGCCAGGGGTGGCAATTCGGCGGCAGCGCACGCAGCCGCCAACGATCGCATGCACTCGGTCGACTCGATCGCCGCATGCCAGGTCGAGGCCCAGGCGCGCACCGCCGCGTCGATTGGGGTGATGCTCACAAGGTAGCCCGTGTGGTCGGGTTTCCCTCGACATTGGACGGTCCACTCCACAGAACGGGCTGGGTCAACAAGCGGCGGGAGTGCATCGAACAGGCCGCTTCCTTCCGCTCTGTCTGTCGGCCACGCCATGCGAACGGTGCGCGAGAGAACTGCCGTGAACTGCATGGGTCGGGCTGTCGTCATGGAATCCGTCGGGCCGCCGGACTTGGCTGTTTGACTCTCTCAGCGATAAAGTCTATCGTTTGGATGCGGACCCCCGGAAGGGCTCGGCGTGAGCACAGCTCCGCCGGGCCTTTTTCTTGCTCGGCGCTCCTGTCATTCATGCCCAGTTATTCCTCACTTCGGTTCGTTTCCTTGCAGAGGCTCCTGATGAATCGAGACCTGACCGCAACTTCGATTCGGCGCACCCCTTGGCGCTTCCAGGGCGCAGTGCGTGCCGTCCACGAACGTGCAAGGCGAGGCCGATGTCCGGCTGGCTTGAGTGCACTTGCGATCCTTGCACTGACGGTGATCGTCGCGTGCGAAGCGCAGCCTGCCGTGGTCGGGCGCGGTCCACCCGCTCCGTCCGCGCCTTCGACCGAGTCGCCCCTGGCCAAGCCGCTGCCGAACGATCCGACGGCACCACCGACCATCCAGCTGGGCCTGATCGCCGTCGACCGTGTCGCAGGTTCGGTGCGGGTTCCGGGTGTCGTGGCACTCCGTGAAGGCTGGCTTGAGCAGGCCGTGTGCCGGGAGGGAACCCGTGACCACGAGTCGCTGGTCACGGTCTCGATGCCCCCGAGTTCGATTCACGCAGCGCTCCTCTTGGCGGGCTTCCAGCCCGGACGCCCGGGTCACTGGCGGGTGCGTGACGATGGCTCGCTTGAGCTGGTGGCGCCCACGGGCGAGGCGGTGCTCATCGAGGTCGAGTGGAGCGATGCAACCGGATGCGTGCAGCGTGTTCCGCTCGCGGATTGGATCAGGGCCGACGCGAGTGCCGTGCCGCTGTCGTTCGTCTTTGCAGGCAGCGTCACGCGCGACCGTGGTGCCATGCCCTACGCGGCCGACCGATCCGGCAGCGTGATCGGGCTGGTCACCTTCGGCGATGAGCCCCTCGCGAACGTGACCGTGATGCCTGACCGTGCCGATGTCGCCGAGCCGTCATTGCGGGCCTGGACCGAGCGCATGCCGACGGTGGGTACGGCGGTGACGGTCGTGATGCGCCGAGCAATGCCTCACGCGCCTTGAGGTGCCTGCGTACGATCATCGCATGGACCACGCGCCCCAGCATGCCGCCTCACTCCGCGGCATGACCAAGACCTACTTCCGGCCCGATGGATCGATCCTGGTCGAGGCGCTCACGGGCATCGATCTCGACATTCCGTACGGCCAGTACCTCGCCATCATGGGCTTCAGCGGTTGTGGCAAGAGCACGCTCATGAATCTGCTCGGCTGCCTTGATCGGCCTACCTCGGGCGCGTACTACCTCGATGGGATCGACGTGGCGACGCTTCCTGATGACGAGCTCAGCGCGGTACGAGGTCGCCGGATCGGATTCGTCTTCCAGGCGTTCAACCTGATCAGCGAGCTCAATGTGGTGGAGAATGTCGAGGTACCGCTCTTCTACCAGCGCTTGTCCGCAGCCGAGCGGCGGTCTCGTGCGATCGAGAGCCTGCAACGCGTGGGCCTCGGCGATCGGCTCGGCCACCGGCCCAGCCAACTCTCGGGCGGACAGCAGCAGCGCGTGGCCATCGCACGCGCCCTGGTGACCGATCCGGCGATCCTGTTGGCCGACGAACCAACCGGCAACCTCGACACCGCCACGGGCGATTCGATCCTTGCGCTGTTCGAGTCGCTTCACGATCAGGGGCTCACCCTCATCATCGTCACCCACGATGACCGCATCGCCGGCCGTTGCGAGCGCGTGGTGCGGCTGCGCGATGGCGCCATCGAGAGCGATCATGCGGGCGGTCGTGCGAAGGCCCTGGGGTGCCCGGCGTGAGGATCGTGGGCATCGACCCCGGTCTTCTGCGCACCGGCTACGCGGTGATCGATGCACATCGCCCCATGGCGCCGCGCCTGATCGAGGCCGGATTGATCCGGCTGCCGCAGAGGTCGAGCGTTGCCAGCCGCCTGGTCCAGCTGCATGATGACCTTGCCGAGCTCCTGGCCGAGCATGAGCCGGCGGTCGTGTCGGTCGAGGAAGTCTTCGTGAATGCCAAGTTCGCGCGTACGGCCGTGACCATGGCCCACGCGCGTGGCGTGGTGCTCCTCTGTGCGCAGCGGGCAGGGGCGCGATTGGTCGAGTTGGCACCGGCCACGATCAAGAAAGCCATTGCGGGCAACGGCCAGGCCACGAAGCCCCAGATGCAACGGGCTGTCGCGGCCCAGTGCGGTCTGGTCACGCCACCCAAGTCCGCCGATGTGGCAGATGCGATTGCCATGGCGCTCTGCGCCTGCCTGCGAGGCGCTCGGGGGCATTGACCGGGTTGACGGGCGTGCGCCCAAGCGCATCGCTCTGGCCGATAGAGTTCAGGCATGCCCAGCATGGCCCACGGGGTTACGACATGCGCTCGCCGCCTGACGAGTGATCAACTCTCGCCGGTCCTGGCCTACCGGCGGTTGGTGGCCGCGGATGGCCGTTTCGCCCCGAGCTTCCTCTTCGAGAGCGTGGAGCAGGGTGGTCAAGTCGGCCGCTTCAGCCTCATGGGTGCGCGCCCCATGCTCGAGGTGATCGCGCACGGCAACGCCGTCATGATCCGCCGTCGAGGCCAAGCCGACGAGCGCCGCACCGTGGCGAACCCGCTCAGCGTGCTGCGTGAACTCACGCCTGCGGGCGCATCGGTCCACCATGGCCCGGTGCCCGAGTGCTTCCATGGAGGCTGGGTCGGCTACTGCGGTTTCGACGCGGTGCGATGGCTCGAGCCGGGAAAGCTCCCATTCGCTGCGGCACCGCGTGATGATCGTCAGCTGCCTGACCTGCACATGGGGCTGTACGGCGAGGTCGTCGTCTTCGATCATGTGACCAAGTCGATGATCGTCTGCGCGTCGGCACCGCGCCACGGTGATGCGCGCGATCCATCGCTCTCCCTCGCGCTCGGTGTCGAGATCGACCGCATCATCGCCGCACTCGAGGCGGATTCGGTGCGTCTGCAGCCCGGCCGCATCGATGAGGATGCCCATGCCGCGCCGCTGCGCCCGGTCTCCTCGAGCACGCCGCCCGGAGCCTTCCGCAAGGCCGTCGAGCGGGCGAAGGAGTACATCCGCGCAGGCGATGCCTTCCAGGTCGTCCTCAGCCAGCGCTTCGAGCGCACGACCACGACGGATCCCTTCGATCTCTACCGCATGCTGCGCGTGGTCAACCCGAGCCCGTACCAGGCCTACCTCCAGGCGGAAGGGTGCATCCTCGTCGCGAGCAGCCCCGAGATCCTCTGCCGCGTGCGAGGAGGCATCGTGACCAATCGTCCGCTCGCCGGCACGCGACGGCGCGGCCGCGACGATGCCGAAGACGCCCGACTGGAAGCGGACTTGCTCGCCGATGCGAAGGAGCGTGCCGAGCATGTCATGCTCGTTGACCTTGGCCGAAACGACCTCGGGCGCGTGAGCGATCTGGGCAGCGTGCAGGTCAAGGCGTGCATGGACATCGAGCGCTACAGCCATGTCATGCACATCTCGAGCACGCTGGAGGGCTCGCTGCGACCGGGCCTCGATGCGTGGGATGCACTGCACGCGGCGTTGCCAGTGGGCACCGTGAGTGGTGCGCCGAAGGTGCGGGCGATCCAGATCATCGACGAGCTCGAGCCCGTCCGTCGCGGGCCCTACTCCGGCGGCCTCGGCTGCGTGGGCTGGAACGGTGATCTGGACATCGCGCTCACCTTGCGCACCATGGTCGTGCCCACGGCGCTCCATGATGCCGCGCGCGGCACCTGGCGTGTGGACCTGCAGGCCGGGGCAGGGGTCGTGCTCGACAGCGATCCGGCAGCCGAAGAAGACGAGACCGTCAGCAAGGCTGCGGCGCTCGGTCGGGCCATTGAGTTGGCGGAACGAAGCTTCGCCTGAAGCCTGACCGCGTCAGGCTCAGTCCATGGGGATGGGATGGTCGTCGTTGCGCTGTCGATGCACGCTGGCAGCGCCGGGGGGCCCTTCAACGGTCCTCTGTCGAGGCTTGCGCGTGCCATCCCAGTCAGGCGGCAGGTCCGGTGGCGGGTCCAGCCCCTCGAGGCAGCCGACGGCCTGCGCCACGCGGCTCGCACGATCGACGAGGACGAAGAGCGCGAAGACCGCAGCGACCAGGCCGAGCACCGCGATGACGGTGACGAGCATCTGGATCTTCTCGCCGTATGGCCCCGGCATCATGAGCGAGAGCGCTCGTCCGACGGGTAGCTGGATCCAGCCGACACAACCCACGATCATGGCCGGCAGGGCCAGTTCGTCGAACCACTCCGGCGCCGGCAGCTGCAGCTGTCGCCACAGCCCTTGCACGATCCGCATCAACCCCACCAACTGCAGCCCGACCGTGGCCAGTGCACAGGCCTGCAGGGCGCTCACGATTGCTGGTCCGAATCGGTCCCCTGAGAACATGATGCTGCCCAGGATCAGCGCCGCCGCCGATGAGAGCTCGGCGATCGACACGCCCTTGATCCAGGGCCTCCAGGGTGCCAGCGAGCGATGCTTGAGCCAGCCGTCGCGGTCGAGCCGCCACCAGGCGATGGCGCGGAAGCCGCCCAGGCCCAGGATGAGCAGCCCCGTGAAGACCGGTACATACGAGGTTGCCGCGCAGGTTCCGACGATGGCCGTCATGGCGGCGGCGCGCCAGAGACTCTCGAGCGCCTGCCGGAAGGAGGCATCCGGGCCATCCTCCCCGGGCATCCGGGCTCGAACCGCCGGCAATGTCTCGCCACACTCCGGGCAGCGCATGGCATGAGCGTTGCCGCCACAGTCGTGGCCGCAGCTCGGGCAAGTTCGGACCCGGTGGGGTGGGGATTGGTCGCGATGTGCCATGTTCGGGTCGCTTGTCCTGAACTGGATCGGAGAATCACCGATAGAGTTACCACAATGTCCCTTGGAGGCTCCATGACCACGCTGCTTGCCTTGTGTGTTGCGATCGGTTCGATCCTGCCGGGGCCCGCCGCGGTCGCCATGCAGGCTCCCGATGCGCCGTTGAGCGCCGCAGCATGGGCCGATGCACTGTGGTCGGCTGCGCTGGCTGACGATGGGGCCAAGGTCGACGAACTGCTGAAGGCAGCACCTGCTGACGGGACCCCAGCGATGCAGAAGGTCCGCGAGCGGGTCATCGAGCGCGCACGGAACCATGAGGTACGCGAAGCCGAGCGCAAGACGGAGCTGGAGCAGCATGAACGGGAGCTGGGTGAGCAGGCCAAGAAGGGCGATCTGCTGAAGGCGCTCGTCGACGGCGCGAACATCCGCTTTCTGCTGTCCGAAGAGGAATGGAAGCGGCGGGGAACCATGCCGGACTTCGGGAAGCTCGTCAAGACCTCGCTCGCCGAGGCAGCCAAGGCCGAGGCGGCGGGCGACCTGCTCTATGCGCAGGAACTCACCTTCCGTGCCAAGGTGCTCGTCGAGGATGGCATCGACCGGGAGACCTTCGAGCGCGCCGAGCGTGCACTCGACGACCTCAATGACCGCATCACGCTCATTGCGGTCTATGCGCCCCGCGCCATGCACGCGCTGCGCGAAAGCGTGGCCAAGCGTGTCGATCCCGACGATGACTTCGGGGACTTCAGCGAGGACGCCGCCGATGACTGGAAGGAAGTCGTGGGTGGCATCTCGCGCAACCTCACGCTCGGGGCGCTCTCAGCCGCTGCCGAGGCCCACATCGGTGGCCAAGGGTGGGAGCCACTCGTCCGCGGCGGTCTCGAGCAGGTCCGACTGCTGGCGACCACGAAGGCGCTGGACGAGACCTTCCCGGTGCTCAAGGATCCGGCGGCTGTCGCCGAGTTCACCAGGCAACTCGATGATCTCGGCAACACCAAGCCTGAGCGTGCCAGTGGCACCTGGGCGCGCGCGACGGTGGACACGATGCTCGCGGCGAACGACCGGACCATCAAGGTCCCGCACGATGTGCTGCTGCATGAGTTCGGCACCGGTGCGACCGAGCGGCTCTCGAAGGACCAGGGCGACGACTATTCGTCGATCATCTGGCCGGAGAACCTGCGGCGGTTCAACCAGCAGCTCGAGGGTGACTTTGTCGGGGTGGGCATCCTGCTCCGCTACGACGACAAGCGCCAGCTCATGATCGTCAACCCGCTCGAGGGTGGACCCGCTGCCCGCGCGGGCGTACAGCCCAAGGACCGCATCATCGAGGTCGATGGCATACCGACCGCGGGCTGGACCCTCAACAAGGCCGTCGAGACCATCACGGGCCCCGCCGGCAAGCAAGTCGTGATGAAGCTCCGCCGCGGCGAGGGTGACGAGGCCGTCGATGTCGAGGTACCCCTCATCCGGGAACGCATCAAGATGCGCTCGGTGAATGGCTGGTGGAAGCACTCGATCGACAGCAGCGGCAACCCGTCGTGGGACTGGATGATCGACTCCGATGCGGGGATCGGCTACCTGCGTGTGACGAGCTTCAACGATGACACGCTCGACGACATGGCCGCGGCGATCGAAGCGATGCGCAAGGCAGGCCAGTTGCGCGGGCTCGTGCTCGACCTTCGCGGCAATCCAGGCGGGCTCCTGCCTGCGGCGGTGGACATGGTCAACCTGTTCGTGAGCCGCGGCCTGGTGGTCGAGGTGCAGGACCGCAACGGTCGCACCGTCGGCACGAACTATGCCAAGCCGAGCAAGGCAAAGCTCGCGGGCTTGCCGTTGGTGGTGCTGGTGAATCGCGAGTCGGCCAGCGCCAGCGAGATCGTCAGCGGTGCACTGCAGGCGTACAAGTCCGGCATCGTGATCGGCGACCGCACCTTCGGCAAGGGCAGCGTGCAGACCGTACAGCGCGTGAACGATGGTCCGCGCCAGGCCGCGGTCAAGGTGACGCAGCAGTATTACGCCTTGCCGCCATCGGCACCGGGCCAGAAGGGGCGCCTGGTGCACAAGCGCCTGAACGCCGGCGATTGGGGTGTGAACCCCGACCTGGTCGTGCGCGTTGGTCCCAAGCAGCAGGAGAAGGCGCAGACCCTGCGTACCAAGGCCGACCAGATCGACGAGAGCGGCAAGGGCGCGAAGGACGAGCGACCGAACCCGAGTGCGTTGGTGGGCGAGGGCATCGACGAGCAGCTTGATCTGGCACTGATGCTGCTGCAGGCGCGCCTGGCGGCCGAGCCGGTCGTGGGCTCGGCAGAGCGGCCGAGGTCGTCGCAGCCTGCGCTCTCGACCGATCGCGGTGCACCGCCGAGTTGAGATGTCGCCGCTGGGCACCAAGGTCCGCGGCAGCAAGGTTCTTGGGGTCGTTGCCAATCCCTGCGTCGTTTGCGCGCTGGCCCGGGTGGTGGCGATGCAGGGGCCATGTCGCAAGGTGGGTTGGTCTTGCCCCCGACGCTCCCATCTCCTATAACTGACTGACTCTCCTTCGTTTGGGAGCCACCATGAGCATGCTTTCCGAACCCTCGACATCCCGCCCGTTCGATGTCCACGGCAAGCCCGGTGAGCGGACTTCCGCCCCGGCCGCGACCGGTCGCCGCGACCCGGTCGATCCGGCGCTCTGCCGGCAGTGGCTGCGCGACATGCTCTTGATCCGTGAATTCGAGAACCGCTGCATGCAGCAGTACCAGGACAAGAAGATCGGCGGCTTCTGCCACATCTACATCGGGCAGGAAGCGATCGCCGTCGGCTGCACGGCTGCCGTGCGCCCCAACGACCCCATCGTGACCGCCTACCGCGACCATGGCCACGCGCTCGCCCGTGGCATGGCTGCCCGCCACTGCATGGCCGAGATGTTCGGCAAGATCGGGGGCTGCGCCAAGGGCAAGGGTGGCTCGATGCACATGTTCGACCGCGAACACCACCTGTACGGCGGCCACGGCATCGTCGGGGCACAGATCCCGCTGGGGGTCGGTCTGGCCTTCGCCTGCAAGTACATGGACGAGGTCATCGACGGCCGCCCCAACAGCCGCGTGGCGCTCGCCTTCCTGGGTGACGGCGCACTCAACCAGGGTTCGATGCACGAGGCCATGAACCTCGCGGGCCTGCTCGACCTCCCGTGCGTGATCATCTGCGAAAACAACGGCTACTCGATGGGCACGAGCATCCACCGTGGCACCACGATGGGCCATGACATCATCTCGAAGGCCATTGGCTACGGCATCGATGGCTATGTCGTCGATGGCATGGATGTCCTCTCGGTCTACCACGACATGAGCGCGATCGTCGAGAAGTGCCGTCGCGAGAGCCGCCCGGCCTTCGTCGACATGCGCTGCTACCGCTTCAAGGGGCACTCCATGAGCGACCCGCGCAAGTACCGCACGCCCGAGGAAGAGCACCAGTACGCCAGCGACGATCCGATCGGCCGCCTGAAGCTGCATCTGGAAGAGCGCGGCGAACTGTCCGAGGCCGCCCTCAAGGAGATGCAGAAGGAGATCCGCGACGAGGTGCGCGAGGCGATCGCCTGGAGCGAGTCCAGCCCCGAACCGCCGATGTCCGAGCTTTACCACGATGTCTTCGTCGAGCCGCACGGGCCGTACAACGGCACCAGCCTGCCCCAGATGCTGCAGGGGAAGGACCTGCGCTGACCATGAGCACCGCCATCGACCCCACCATGACCGCCACCCGCGAGATCGAGTTCCGTGATGCCCTGCGCGAAGCCATGAGCCAGGAGATGCGTCGCGACCCGCGCGTGTTCCTGCTCGGCGAGGAAGTCGCGCACTACAACGGCGCCTACAAGGTCAGCAAGGGCATGCTCGATGAATTCGGCCCACGCCGCATCATCGACACGCCCATCTCCGAGTCGGGCTTCGCCGGCATGGCGATCGGCGCCGCGATGATGGGGCTGCGCCCGATCGTCGAGTTCATGTCGTGGTCCTTCAGCCTCGTGGCGGCCGACCCGATCCTGAACAACGCGCCCAAGATGCTCTACATGTCAGGCGGCCAGTTCGGATGCCCGATCGTCTTCCGCGGCAACGATGGCGCCGGTGGCCAGCTTGGCTCCACGCACTCCTGGTGCGTCGAGGGCCTCTACAGCAATGTGCCCGGCCTGAAGCTGGCGATCCCCAGCTGCCCCGAGGATGCCAAGGGTTTGATGACGACCGCCATCAGAGACGATGATCCGGTCTTCTTCCTCGAGAGCGAGCGCGTGCTCGGCATGAAGGGCCATGTCCCCGAGGGCGACTACCTGATTCCCTTCGGCCAGGCCAAGGTCCGCCGCGAGGGCACCGACTGCACGCTCGTGTCCTTCGGCCGCCCGGTGAACTTCTGCCTCGATGCGGCGGCGGAACTCGCCAAGGAGGGCATCTCGTGCGAGGTGCTCGACATGCGCACGATTCGCCCGCTTGACATCGATTCGATCGTCCGCAGCGTGCGCAAGACGAACTACTGCGTCGTGGTCGACCAGTCGTGGAGCTTCGGCAGCCCTGGCAGCGAAGTGGCCAGCCAGGTCCACCAGCACTGCTTCGACGACCT
This sequence comes from Planctomycetota bacterium, assembly GCA_016873115.1. Taxonomy (GTDB): domain Bacteria; phylum Planctomycetota; class Phycisphaerae; order Phycisphaerales; family SM1A02; genus SYIB01. The sequence continues at coordinate 16,900 of VGYB01000040.1, forward strand.
CGACAACTTCGTGCACCGCGTGCACAGCGCCGATGTGCCCACGCCGTACGCGTTCAACCTTGAGCAGGAGTACCTTCCCAACGCCCGCAGGATCTGCGAGGCGGTGCGCAGCTGCCTGTACCGCGCCTGAATCACGGACGATCCCAGGAGTCACCATGCCCACGACCGTCACCATGCCTCGCCTCTCCGACACGATGGAGGCCGGCACCGTCATCAAGTGGCATGTGAAGGAAGGCGACACGGTCGCCAGCGGCGATGTGCTGGCCGATGTCGAGACCGACAAGGCCACGATGGAGATGCAGACCTACGACGACGGCGTCGTCGCCAAGCTGCTCATCGGTGCGGGTGACCGGGTCGCGATCGGCACGCCCATTGCGGTGATCGCCCTCGATGGGGAGGATGCCTCGTCGGCCGACAGCGCCAAGCCTGCGGCGGCGGCACCCGTTGCGCCTGCTGCGCCCGAAGCGTCGACCGAGGAGCCCGTGGTCGTGACCGGCACGGTCGTCATGCCGAGCACCCACGCCGATACGGGCGCGCGCGCACGCATCTCGCCCGTCGCACGCCGCATGGCCGAGGAACTCGGCGTCGACATCAACAGCCTGCGCGGGACCGGCCCCGGCGGCCGCGTGATCAAGCGTGACATCGAAGACGCCGCGGCCCGCATGGATGGAGGAGCGGTGCCGGCATCGACCATGCCGGTCGTCATGGCACCCGCTCCCGCTGCAGCCCCGAGCTTGCCGGTCGTGGCTGGCCCCGGCTCGCGCGAAGTCGCGGTCAGCGGCATGCGGCAGGCGATCGCCCGCCGGCTCGTCGAGAGCAAGAGCACGATCCCGCACTACCAGGTGTCGATGCGCTTCAACATGGATCCCTTGCTCGAGCTGCGCACGATGCTCAACGCGCAGCTTGAACCGCAGGGCGTGAAGCTCAGCGTCAACGACTTCATCGTGCGCGCGTGCGCGCTCGCGATGGCGCAGCACCCGTACTTCAACGCGAGCTGGGCCGGCGATCGCATCATCATCCACGGCGAGGTGAATGTGGGCGTGGCCGTCAGCCTGCCGGCCGAGCGCGGGGGCGGCCTGGTCGTTGCGGTCATTCGCAACGCCGACCAGAAGGGCTTGCGCCAGATCTCGCTCGACACGCGCGCCTTGGCCGAGAAGGCCCGCACTCGCGGCCTCGGCCCCGAGGAGATGATGGGCGCCACCTTCACGATCTCGAACCTGGGCATGTACGGCGTCGACCACTTCACTGCGATCATCAACCCGCCCAACAGCGCGATCCTCGCCTGCGGTGCGGCGGTGGAGCGGCCGGTCGTGCGCGGCCGTCAACTGTGCGTGGGCACCGAACTCGATGCGACCCTCAGCCTCGATCACCGCGTGATCGATGGCGCGATGGCCGCCGAGTACCTCACGACCGTGCGCCACAACCTCGAGAACCCGGCCACGCTGCTGGTGTGAGTGGGGCCCTTCCTCACGCCCCCCTGACCGTCAGCCCGATGGGGGCGCCGTCACGGCCGACCCGCTTGCGGGCGCGGATCTGCTCGTTGCCGAGCTGGCCGCAGGCAGCCATCGCGCTGCGGCCCTTGGTGCCGCGGATCTTGGTGAACTGGCCGTTGGCGACGGCGCGGTTGACGAACGCATCCA
>VGYB01000041.1 GCA_016873115.1 Planctomycetota bacterium
TCGCCGCTGAAACCACAGCGAGTTTCCTCCCAAACCTAGCCTGGTGGCCGTCCGCAAGGACGGCCACCTTGTTTGTTTGTACGACCCGACGGGCGAAGGGCCGCCGACTCCGGCACCCAAGCCGATCGCAGCGACTTATGGGCCGGTCCTCTGGAGCCATTTGTACCGCTCGCACAAAAGTGTGCAACGAAGCCTTGCGCCGGACCGTATGGATTCGACGGTAGGGAGGCCTGTGGGGATGAGTATGCCCCCGGGCAGTTTGGTTTCTTGATTCACCAAATGAGGAAGGGAAAAGGGATGAACGCTTTCTTTGTTTCGTCGGTTGCTGCTCTTGTCGCAGCGTCAGCCGCTTCGGCTGGCTTTACTGGCTTTTCCGCTGACCGCGTGGTGCTGAGCAACGGCAACATTCAGTACAAGGTCTATGCCAACTTCGACAATGTCGGCCTGCCGACCGGCCAGTCGTGGGTGTTCCTGAACGCCTACAGCCACGCCACCGTGAGCGGCACCATGAACGCCGTGCACCAGGACTTCTTCACGGCTGACGGCGAAGTCGGCACGTGGCAGGCCGGTTCGTCGGTCTCGGCCGCTGACCGCGAATTCGACAGTTGGGTCACCGCCAGCGGTCTGGCCACCAGCTCGGGCTGGGGCACCGCCCTGGACCCCGGCTTCACCAACGGCGGCACCGTCGCGGACATCAACAACGGCGCCGGTTGGTACGACGCCACCCCCGGCACCGCCAACAATGTGGTCGGCGGCTCGATGCTGATCGCGCAGATCGTCCGCACTCTCGCGAACGATTCGATCTACGAGGCAAACCTCTCGATCACCTACAAGGTCAGCGGCACCTCCACCCCGATCCAGCCCGGTCCATTCATGTACCAGATCCCCGCTCCGGGCGCTGTCGCCCTCGCGGGTCTTGCTGGCCTGACCGGCCGTCGCCGTCGCTGAACCTGTCATGTGACTCTCCTGCTCCGTACGCCACACGGAGCGACTCGTCAAGCGCAGCTCTTCCGGGGCGCGACGATCGTCGCGCCCCGGGGGACTCGCCTCAACAATCTTCACGGGAAAGGGAACAGACATCATGAACTCTCGCTCAGTCATCCTCTGGAGCGCGTTGGGCGCCACGCTCTGCACTGGCGCCGCGCATGCGACCTTCACCGGCTTCTCGGTGCAGCGCGGCCAGGCCAACCCCAATGGCAACATCGTTTGGGAAATCCGCGCCAATTTCAATACGACCGGACTCTCGTCGGGTCAGCAATGGGTGTTCTTGAACGCCTACAACTGGACCACCGTGAGCGGCTCGCTCAGCGCCTTGCACAGCGACAGCGGCGCGTCGTGGAACGCGAGTTACACCAACGCGGGCAACGCCAACACGGACTCCTTCGTCACGGCCACCGGCACCTACGGTGCCGGCACGGCGCTGGACCCGAACTTCGACCCGTCCACCGGCAGTTCCATTCCGCCGCTTGCGGGCTGGTACGACGCGACCCCATGGGAAAACAACATCGTGGACAACAACACGATGTCGTACTTGGTGGCACAGATCGTTCGGACCCCAACCGCGTCGCTCTACATCGGCTCGCTCGAACTGACCTATAAGGCCACCGGCACCGCCGTCGGCATCTTTGGCGCCGGGTCCTTCGTGATCCCAGGGATTCCCGCTCCGGGCGCTGTCGTTCTGGCTGGCCTCGCCGGCCTGACCGGCCGTCGCCGTCGCTGAACGGATCGCTCACTCGAGCGCCATCCTGACTCTTCCATGCCCGCCTGGCAAGCCAGGCGGGCATGTTTCACATGCGCCCCCGGGCGCAGGCGCACGATGCAGATTCCAACTGCGACTTGTCGACCAAGCCTATACCCTTGACAAGGTGCCCGGACCGGGGGCAACTGGGGTGCGTGAGGCAGCAGGGCTCACGCCGGGCCGCCGTCGCCGCTGAGCCGCCCTCCGGCCGGGGCCATCCCAAACCCAAGCGCGCCCGCCTGGGCCTCTGGTCGGGGATCCCCGGCTTGGCTAGGTGCCGAACCGCAAGACAGAGCCTGGAGTGTTGGTCCGGGGCCGGCGGAAGGGGGATCCCGAACACGGGGATTCAACTCCTGATTTCTGGGGTCTTCTTTCCGAGATTCGAGGGTTGGGCTACACTCCATAGATCGAGTGTGCAGTAGCGCAGTTTATGGAGCGTATCCAGACAACTAGCCCTGCTTGACACTGACTACCTGGAGAAGCACCTTGAACATTGGACTTACCCTTGGTGGCCTCACCCTTGGCGGGGTTGCCCTGTTCCTCGGCCAACTGAACGCGACGACCGCCATTCCCGGCACCGACGGCGATGGTGGCTTGGCCGCGGGACCCAATGTCATCGTTGGCGCCATTCCCGATGTTTCCCGCTACCAGCCAGCCACTGTGAATGGCGTGGAGTACGCGGCCTACGCCATCGGCACGACCAGTTGCAACATCGGCACGACGCAGTTGCAGTGGCAGCCGATGCCGGCCGTCAACCACCCGGTTATCCCCCAAAACATGTACCGCTGGAAGGGCGGTCGCTTCGAGCAGATTGGCATGAGCTGGGTCAAGCACGGCTTCTGTGCTCTTCAGGGAACTCTCTGCGGTGCATGCATACCTGCCGGCTCTGGTTGCCCCACCGTGCTGGGCGTCGGATGCTCTGACCCATACTCCTCGAGCCTGAACGGCAGCCAGGGTGACCTGAAGAGCCGCCGTGGCGTGAATGCGGCCACTGGCGGGTTCGGCAGCAACTACACCGACCCCTCGTCGAGCGAGCCGAGTTCGTTGAAGGAGCGAATTCGCGTCGCGCGCACCGATCTCAATCCGGCCCAAAACGCTGGTGCACAGTACTGGGCTGAAGGCCAGTACATCCACCCTGAGGATGCTGCCAGCGCCAATGACAACGACAACTGCTCGTACCGCAAATTCACGGTTGGGTCGACCTGGAGCACGACCCAGGGCTACCCGCTCACGTTGTCCGGCGCCACCATCCAGATGCAGCCAGCGATCAACGCGTGGAAGACGGTAGAGCCGAGTGTCGAGATTCGCGAGTACCAAGTGCAGGGCGACGGGCTGTTCGTGGTCGCCTACAACACCAGCGACAATGGCAACGGCACTTGGCACTACGAGTACGCCGTCTTCAACATGAACAGCGATCGCAGCGGCGGTTCGTTCAGCGTGCCCGCGCCTCCGGGTGTCAATGTCACCAACATCGGCTTCAGCGCGCCCCTGTACCACTCGGGCGACCAGAATGCGGGCGCCGCCGGTTACAACCAGAACACGGCGTGGTCCAGCGGCCGCAGTGCTGACGCCGTGAACTGGACCACCACGCCCTTCTCGCAGGACTCCACAGCGAACGCCATTCGTTGGTCGACGCTGTACAACTTCCGCTTCGATGCCGATCAGCCACCGCAAGTCGTGGTCGCCACGCTCGGGCTGTTCAAGCCGGTGACGGCATCCAGCACCGTGACCTCGGTCAGCATCTCCGCCAAGGGCCCGACCGCTCCCGCGCCGTCCAACCCGGCCGACCTCAACGATGACGGCGTGGTCGATGGTGCTGACCTCGCCCTGCTTCTCGCTGCCTGGGGTAGCGCCAGCGGCGACATCAATGGCGACAACGTGACCGACGGCTCCGACCTTGGTCTCCTGCTTGCCGCTTGGGACGCCTGATCGGTCGGTTTCCCGCGCTCTCCCTGAGTTCTTCAAGAACCCGGCCCTTCGGCCGGGTTCTTTTGGTTTGGTGTCGGGTCGCGGCGGGTTGAGCAATCGATCATGGATGGGGCGCGTTAGGATCGAGTCATGTCCGTCGCCTCGACCTCGACTGATCCAGAGCCACGGTTCCCTCCCACATCGGTGTGTGCCGTTGCCTCGCTCGTGTTGGGCCTGGTGCTCTGTTGCCCACTCACCTCGCTCGCCGCGATCGTGCTGGGTGCGGTGGGCATCAACGCCACCAAGGCTCGCATGGCATCGGGGCGAGGGCTGGCCGTTGCGGGGCTCTGCCTCGGGATCGCGGGAACGGCCTTGCAGTTGGCGTTCGGAACATGGGCGTACGCCACGGTCTACGCACCGCTGATGGAGGGCCCCGCTCCGGCGCTTCGAGCGGGACTGGAGCGCGGTTCGGCAGCGATGGTGGAGTGCTTCACCATTCCCGAGGGTGCCAAACTCGATGCAGAGGCCACTGCGTTCCTTGATGCGGTCAAGAGCCGATACGGGAACCTGGTGGCCTGCGAACTCGACCGCAGCACTCAGCCTCCGACTCCGGACTCCAAGCGCAAGCAGTTCGAGGCAGATTTCGAACTTCGCTTCGATCGGGCCACGATCAAGGCGAGGTCCTGCACCGAGATCACGACGCCACAGGACAGGCTGTCGATGAAGCTCCGTTGGCTCGAGTTGTTCGACCCGGCCCGGGGTGACCTGCGATTCCCGCCCAGGGAGCCCAAGGGTCCATGACGAGGCTGCTGGTTGGGCGGCGCGTCACCGTGATGGGGCTTGGCCTCTTCGGAGGCGGGCTTGGCGTGGCGAGGTGGCTGCATGCGCAAGGTGCTCATGTGCGGATCACCGATCGACGGAACGCCGAGGTCCTGGCCGAGGCACTCGATGCACTCGATCCACTGCGAGCGGACGGCAGGCTTGAGGTGGAGTGTGGGCAGCACACCCCCGACTGGTTCACCCGTGCTGACCTGATCGTGGCCAACGCCGCGGTGCCTACACCCTGGAGCAATCCACTGCTCTGCTCCGCGCGCGATGCCGGCGTTCCAGTGACCACCGAGATCCGGCTGTCAATCGAGGCTCTTGCTGATCGCCGCACCATCGGCATCTCGGGGAGTGCCGGCAAGAGCACCACCAGCGCCATGACCGTCGAAGCCCTTCAAGCAACCGGTCGCCGGGCCGTGCTCGGGGGAAACTACGGCGGCTCATTGCTGGGAAACGCCGATGCCGCGTCGGCCGATTGGCTCGTGCTGGAGCTGAGCAGCGCACAACTCTGGTGGCTCTCGGACGAGGCGGCTGATTGGTCAGGCCAGCCGCGGCTCGGATGGCGACCCACGATTGGCGCGCTCACCAACCTCGCTCCCAACCATGTGGACTGGCACGGGTCGGTCGAGCACTACCTGATGGCCAAGGCGGGCGTCGTTCCGGCCTCGGGCCGCTTGGTGACCTGGTTCGCCGCCGATGACCCCGATGCGGAACGCGCCGCTGCTGCCTCGGTCGGCACGGATCGCGTGTGGTGGCGAACGACTCCACCCGCCGTCGCGATGGACGGGCTTTCGCTCGCGGTGCCCGGTACACACATGGTGCAGAATGCACGGACTGCGCTGGCGCTCCTGGATCGCGCGTGCACCATCGATGGGCAGCCGCAGGATCGTATGGCTGCAACCCGTGCCATCAACGCCTTCCCGGGGCTGCCTCACCGCATGCAGCGGATCGGGGAATGGAACGGCGTGGCCTGCTTCAACGATTCCAAGAGCACCACGCCGTCAGCGACAATGTGCGCACTCGAGGCGTTCGATGACCTGTCGCGGGTGCACCTGATCGCCGGGGGATACGACAAGCACATCGACCTCTCGGGCATCGCTGGGCTGGCTCCGCGACTGGCCGGGCTCTACGCCATCGGCCAGGTCCAGGAGCAACTCACCACTGGGGGCGGATTGAGGTGCGGCACGCTCGAGCTGGCGGTCCAAACTGCCCTCGGCCGAGCGCGTCCGGGTGACTCGATCCTGCTCTCCCCGGCCTGCGCCAGTTTGGATCAGTACCCCAACTTCGAGCACCGGGGTGACCACTTCATCGATCTCGTTCGCACGGCGGCAGCCGCCGGAAGCCGATAGAGTCCTGCCATGGCGATCTCCCAAGCCCTTGTCCGCGCCACGCTGCTGACCCCGGTCCTGGCCCTTGCTTCGTGCTACACGCCCGATGGTGGCCTGATGCCGACCAGCGGCCGGGGCTTCACCTACATCAGCACGCCGACCCAGCCGCTCACGATCAAGCTGGTGAACATCTGCAAGCTCGATGCCGCCGATGAACCCGAGGTCTTCCGCGAGTGGCGCCTGGCACCCGGTCGCCAATTGACCTTCAAGTTCCTTCATGGCCAGGGCGACAACGCAAGTGAGCGCCCCGACCAGTTGCTGTGGGAAGAGTGGGAAGCCGGAACCACCACTGGTTCGCTCCGCAACCAGATGCCGTGCCCGGCTTCGGTCTGCCGCAGGATCGATGTCGAGATCCGGTCGCCCGAACCGCTGCCGGTTGAGGATGACTCGAAGGAAGTGAACACCAAGGCCAGCGGAGAATCCCGCCAGCCCGACAAGGATCCGCGCGAGATCTACGACCCGTGATTGGTGCGCGGATCGGCCACGGCTACGACCTCCATCGTCTGGAGCCGATCATGCCGCAGGGTGCGGGGCGTCCCTTCGTGCTCGGCGGCCTGAGGATCGATCACGATCGCGGCCCCGTGGGCCACTCCGATGGCGATGCGCTGCTGCACGCCGTGACCGATGCCATCCTTGGTGCACTGGCCGATCCGGACATCGGTCAGCTCTTCTCCGATGGTGATCCGCGCTGGGATGGCGCCGATAGTGCGATCTTCCTGGCCGAAGCCGTACGCCGCATGAAGGCACGGGGGCTTCGCCTCGGCAACCTGGATGCCACGGTGATCTGCGAACGACCGAAGATCGGGCCGGTCAAGGAATCCATCCGTGCTCGTCTGGCCGAGCTGCTCGGTGTGGAGATGAGCGCGATCAACATCAAGGGCAAGACGCACGAGAAGGTCGATGCCGTGGGTGAAGGGCGTGCCATCGAGGTGCATGTGGTCGCCTTGCTGGTGCCGTGATCGTGCGAGATACGGTCAGATCGAGTTTCGGAGCGCTCCAGACATCGCATGGGCCATGATGGGCTGACCGCTCGATCGTGTAGCCTTGCAGTCATGCGAGCCATCGTCACCGGCCAGATCGGCGTGGACAAGAAGCCCTACCTGCGCGATGTCGAGCGTCAGGCGGGTGAACGCGGAGACCGCATGCAGGTCTTCCACATCGGCGACATGATGTATGCCGAGGCACCCGATGTACGCCCTGGGCGGATCCTCGACCTGCCCATCAGCCGGCTCAACAGCCTGCGCCGCGCGGCATTCAAGGATGTGATCGCCCACACCATGCCCCGCGAGGATCACCCGAACCTCGTGGTGAACACCCATGCCACCTTCCGCTGGCGGCACGGGCTCTTCAGTGCCTTCGACTTCGACCAACTCCGTCGGCTCGAACCCAACATGTTCATCTGCCTGGTGGACAACGTCGAGACCGTGCACCATCGCCTCCACGCCGAGCATGACATCGACGCCACGCTGAAGGACTGCATGGTCTGGCGCGAGGAGGAGATCCTCGCCACGGAACTCATGGCGCAGGCGCTCGACTGCAGGGACCAGTTCTACATCCTGAGCCGAGGCCGCCACAAGGACACCGTCGAGACCTGCCTGCGCCTGGTCACCCGACCCGACATGCGCAAGGTCTATCCGAGCTTCCCGATGAGCCATGTGGTTGACATGCCCGATGTGCTCGAGGAGATCGAACGATTCCGCGCGGCGCTGGCGCGATTCTTCATCACCTTCGATCCGGCGGATGTGGATGAGAAACTGCTGCTTGATCGTGGCCTTGCTGCCGCGCGGGAAGGCAAGGACTTCATCGAGGTGGCGGCACACGCCTTCGGCGGCCGCGCCGATGCCCCACCCATGAAGGTCAGCGTGCGTGAGATCCTGGACATCGCAGGCGATGTGGATGGCCAGATCTACATGCGTGACTTCAAGCTCATCGACCAGAGCGACATGATCGTCTCGCTGGTGCCGGAGCTTCCGGGTGGGAGGCCGGGCCTGTCGAGCGGCGTGGAGCGTGAACTCCACCACGCCTGGGAGCACACCAAGGAGGTCTATGTGGTGTGGAAGCCCCGCAAGGCTCCGTCGCCCTTCATCACCGAGACCGCGACGAAGATCTTCCGCAGCGTCGACGAGGCGCTGTCCTACTTCGAGTCCAAGGGGATGATGGCCCCCGCGACGCTGTTCGGCCACTGAGCCCGAGGGCGCATGCGCCGCTGGAAGCTCACGGTCGCCTACGACGGCACGCACTTCCACGGCTGGCAGCGCCAGGAGGTCCCGGGTGGCGAGCCGTTGCGCACCGTCCAGGGGGTGCTCGAGTCGACGATCAACTCGACCTTCTCGATCGATGCTCGCGTGGTTGGTGCCAGCCGAACCGATGCAGGCGTGCACGCCCGCGCCCAGGTCGCAGCCTTCGATTGCAGCATCGACATCGATGGCGTACGCCTCGCCCGGGCGATCAGCGCTCGGCTGCCTGATGACATTGCCGTGATCACCGCAGAACCCGTCCACCCCGGCTTCGATCCGATCTGCGACTGCCTGAGCAAGGGCTACCGGTACACCTTCCGCGATGCATGCCCCAACGCACATCGTGCCGGCGTCTTCGAGCGGCTCTGGGTCGCCGCCACGCCGCACGCAGTCGATGCGGCGCGCATGCACGCCGCGGCCGGGATGCTGGTCGGGACGCATGACTTTGCAGGGCTCGCGAACAGCATCGAGGATCGCGCCACGACGGTGCGCACGATCCACGGCTGCTCGGTACGCCGGATGCCGGACGGGACCGTCACGATCGATGTGAGCGGCACGGGGTTCCTGCACAACATGGTCCGGATCCTCTCCGGCACGCTGCTGGAGGTTGGGCGCGGTCACTACGAGCCTGCACACATCCGCACCATCCTCGCCTCGCGTGATCGCAGCCTTGCAGGCCCGACGATGCCGGCGCAAGGGTTGTGCCTGGAGTGGATCCTGTATCCGAAGACTGGAAGCAACGCATGAAGTTCGTGCTCGGGGCCATGCCACTCCTGCTTGCGCTCGCGGTGGCCATCCGGGTGCACGCCGCCGACCCACCACGGGGTCCGGGCAGTGTGGTCGAGGCCACGATGATGCAGCTCAGCACGGAATCGGCCGCGATACCTGCGCCCGACGACGAGATCGGGCGCGAACTCATCGAGGTGCGTCGGACCTGGCGCGGGGTGGCGATCGAGCTGCTGCGAGCCTCGTCGACCGAACCGTGGTCCTCGCAAGCTTCGTTCGTCACCGGCATGCGCATGGTCGATGCACGAGGGGACATCGATACGGCCATGGCCCGCGCGCTGGCACTCCCCCGCAGCGATGCCGACGTGGTGCGCTTGGCTGCAGCGGCACGCGCCTTCACGGAGCGCGGCTCCACGGCCGTCCACGCGCTTGCGGCGGACGATCCTGCTCGTGTCGACGCAGCCGTCTTGGCGAGCTTGGCGGGACTGGCCGATGCCCTTGCCCCGTTCGCTGCCGACGATCGTGCAGCGACGCAACCGGACGCCGATCTCTGGCCCACTGCCACGGACAGCGCAGGGTCGACGAGGACACTCGAGCGGCTGGTGTTCGCCCTTGGGCAGCTCCCGGCTGCCGAGCCGTGGGCCGCCCGTGCCACGGCGGGGGCATCGATGCTGCGCCAGGCTGCGGCAATCGCTGCCTTCAGGCCACAGGTCGATGCCATGGCCGACGCTGCACTCGGGAGCATCCGGCTCCTGCGCACCCTGGACACCATGTCATGGCTCGATCAGGGCACGATCCGATCCCTGCGCACGGCATGCGAAACGGCCTTGGCTGAACTCGACCGTTCGGGTGAACGCGAGCGGGTCACCGCGGAGCTCAGGCGGCTCGACGCCATCGGCGTGCTGCTCGATGATCTCTCCACGCTCTGCGCAGGTCGTGGCGGGCGACCGCCCTTGGGCGTCGACGGAGCGGCGCGGTGTGTCCGGCTCGTGACGGATGGTGATCGGTCCGGAACGCGCACTCGCGCTGCCATGGCGCTGGCCTCCGCCATGCGCGTACAGGCCGATGCGCTGCCCGGATCGATGCCTGCGCTGATGGGTTCGATCCTCAGGCGCAGCAGCAAGGACCGGACCGCACTCGTGCAGTGGTTGGCCGATGGTGCGGGGATCGATCCTCCCGAGGGAACCCTCGCGGCTGCCGAGCGCTCGGCCGAAGACCTCTCCTTGCTCGAACGATCGTCCACGATCATCGGTCGTGCGGCATCGCTCGGAGCCAAAGCGCAGCAGGCCGCACTCCGAACGGCCGAGCGGGCTGGCGATGGACTCAAGCTCGATCGCACGCGTGATGCAGCCCGAAGCGCACTGGCCGCGATGACACAACGCCTGGATCGGTGGATCGAACTCCCCGGGGAGCGCGAACTGCGGAAGCCGCAGTCAGCCATGGCCATGGTGGCCGGGCCATTGGCCGCACGGCTCGCGGCGCGCATCGATCGCACACGCGCAGGGTGGGCGGCATCGCTGGGCCGTCCGGAGCAAGCGGCACTTCGGGAGATGGAGCTTCTCGAGCGCACCCTGACGCAGGCCGATCGCCTGAGCCACCTCGGTCTGGATGACGCCGACATGCTCGCCACGAGTGCAGCCCTTGCACGCTGGGCAGCATGGTCGCCCTCCGCCGATGGTGTCGCCGTGACGCTGGCTCCGCTGCGACCGAGGATCCTGCTCGTGTGCACGGCGGCCGCCGAGGGAGAGTGGGATGAGTGTGAACGCACGCTGGAGGCCGTCGAACGCGAACTTCCCCTGGCCGAGTTCGTATCGGTCGTCCAAAGCCGGATCGGGGCCTCGCTGCCTCGCGTCGAGCCGACGGTGTGCGCACTGATCCGCTCGCTCGGCACGCCGACGCATGATGGCTCGTGGATTGCCGTGGATCGAGCCCGCTTGGCGACGCTCGCGCGCGCGTGGAGGGAACTCCGCCACGCGACCGTGACCGGTTCCGCAGACCAGACCCAGGCCTGCGCCGCCGTCGCAGCTCAGGTGGCCCGGGATCTGCTCGACTCGCTCGCAGCCATCGGACCGGATACGGTGGCGCCATGAAGGTCCTGGTCTTCGCGCCGCATCCGGATGACGCCGAACTTGCCATGGGCGGCACCATCGCCAAGCTCATGGCCAACGGCCATGCCGTGACGGTGTGCGACCTGACGGATGGCGAACCCACACCCTTCGGCTCACGGGAGATCAGGGCTCGCGAGACCGCAGCAGCCACGGCAGTGCTTGGCGTGCGACGACTCAACGCCGGGTTGGTGAACCGCGAGTTGCGCGATGACCTCGCCTCGCGGCGCGTGCTTGCAGCGATCATCCGTGCGGAACAGCCCGAGGTGATCTTCTCGCCATACCCGCGCGATGCGCACCCCGATCACATCGCCGCCACGGCACTGATCCGTGATGCCCGCTTCGAGGCCAAGTATGTGAAGTCGGACCTGCCGGGCACCCCCTGCTACCCGCGCTGGCACATGCACTATTTCGCCACGCACCTCCGGATCGTGCCGCAGCCTGACTTCATCGTGAACACCACCGGGTTCACCGGGCTGAAGCAGCGCTCCATCGCCTGCTACGCCAGCCAAGTCAGCGCGAACCCCGCGAACCACCGCCTGCCCATCTGGATCGCTGCTGCGGACACCTACTTCGGCAGCCGCATCGGCGCCGAGTCGGGCGAGCCGTTCGCGTGCGATGAGCCGCTCGATCTGTCAAGCCTTGGATGGCTGTGATGGACCGTCGGCGGCGCAATCTTCCAATGATCGACGATTGCCTGCCGACTACGATCCCCTCATGAACCTTCCGGTGCGCATCGAATGGAAGCGGCTCTCGCCGCTCGCACGCATTCCGTCCTACCAGTCGAGCCTTGCCGCCGGGATGGATGTGCATGCGGCGATCACGGAACCGATGCTGCTCGAGCCCAACCGCGTCGTGCTCGTGCCGACGGGGTTCGCCCTCGCGATCCCTGAGGGCTTCGAGGCGCAGGTCCGCCCGCGCAGCGGCTTGAGCACCAAGCATGGCGTGACGGTGCCCAATGCCCCGGGCACCATCGATGCCGACTACCGCGGCGAAGTGATGGTGGCGCTGATCAACCTCGGCCGGGCGGACTTCACGATCGAACCGGGCATGCGCGTGGCGCAACTGGTCTTCGCGCCGGTCGCACGCGCGGACATCACGGAAGTCAGCGAACTGTCCTCGACGGAGCGCGGCACCGGGGGCTTCGGAAGCACCGGTCACTGAGTCGGCCTCAACCAAGGGGTTGATCGGCAGCGATGCTCAGAGGCAGGCCAGACGACGCAACATGACGCCTCGAGCTCGCGCCTCGGCACATCACATGTCCTGCTCGACACCCTACGCAGGTGCGATGCGGGGCGGACGGCTCGGATGACGGGCCACCTCGGGCGTGCGCCAGCAGCCGACCCAGCGATCGGGACTGACTTCGACGAGCGCGTAGGGCCGGGATGGATCATCGAGCGCCGGGCGCTGCGACTGGTCCATGAAGGGCCACCACGGCACGACCGGGCCGGCCTCGCTGCGAAGTCCCTCATACTCGCGCGGGTCAGCCACGACTTCCTCGACGGTCACCAGCCGATTGCGAAGCTCCGACAGTCCGGGGATGCAGCGGAACAGGCCGCGCGTGTACGGGTGCAGCGGTCGATCGAAGAGCTCGGTCACGGGCGCATACTCGACCACACGCCCTGCGTACATGCAGCACACGACATCGGCATTCTCGGCGACGACGCCGAGATTGTGGGTGATGAGCATCATGCCCATGTCGCTCGACTGCTGCAGTCCACGAAGCAGCTCGAGGATCTGCTTCTGGATGGTCACATCGAGTGCCGTGGTGGGTTCGTCGGCCAGGAGCAGGCTGGGACGGCACGCAAGGGCCATCGCGATCATCACGCGCTGGCGCATGCCGCCCGAGAACTGGTGCGGGTACGCGCGCATGCGGCCTTCAGGATCACGGATGCCGACATCGGCCATCGCCTTGATGGCGATGCCGGCCGCCTCGTCAGGCGATACCGCCTGATGCAGCAGCACCGCCTCCATGATCTGGTCGCCGATCGTGTAGACCGGGTTCAGGCTCGTCATCGGCTCCTGGAAGATCATGGCAATCTGGCCGCCACGGACCTTGAGCATCTCGTGCTCGGGCAACTCGAGCAGATTGCGGCCCCCGAACATGATGCGTCCGGCATCGAAGCAGCCCGGTGGGCGCGGGATGAGCTGCATCGAGCTCATCGCGGTCACGCTCTTGCCGCAGCCGGACTCACCGACGACCGCAAGCGTCTGCCGCGGGTAGACGCTCATGCTCACACCCGCCACGGCCTGGATGCGCGGGCCCGAGCCGTTGTCGAAGCTGACCGCAAGATCCTCCACGCTCATCAATGGCTCGAGGGTCCTCGCTGCCGGCTTGGCGATCATGTCGTGGGCCGCCATCAGTGTGCCGCCTTCCTGAGCTTGGGATCGATCGCGTCACGCATGGCTTCGCCGAGCATGTTGTAGGAAAGCACCGAGAGGAAGATGGCCAGGCCGGGGAAGACCGCGAGCCACCAGACGAAGGTTCCCGTCGCGGCCGTGGCGCTCGAGAGGAGCTTGCCCCAGCTCGCCTGGCCATCAGGCCCAAGGCCCAGGAACGAGAGGGTGGCCTCGATCGTGATGGCCGCTGCGATCGCGAAGCTGGCATCGACGAGCACAGGTGTGATGCCGTTGGGGAGCATGTGCCTGAAGAGCACCGCTCGCACCGGGAGCCCCGCCGCCTGCGCCGCCTGGACGAAGTCCATCTTGCGCAGCTTGAGGAACTCGGCTCGCGTGAACCGGGCGGCACCGGTCCAGCTGAAGAAGCCGATGATCGCCATCATGACATAGGTATTGCGCGGCAGCACGCCGGCCGCCACGATCAGCACGAAGAGCGTGGGAACGCTCATGAAGATCTCGACGACGCGGTAGAGCAGCAGATCCACCCACCCGCCGAAGAAGCCCATCAACGCACCGATCGTGACGCCGAGTACCACGCTGATGCCGGTCGAGACCAGCCCGATCGAGATCGAGAGCCGGCACGCCCAGAGCATCTGCCCCAGCACATCTCCACCGATCGCATCGGTGCCGAGCAGCACGCGACGCTCACCGAAGGGCGTGCCCTTGAAGGATGCGGTCTTCTCCAAATCGGCAACGCGAGTGCCGGGAGCGATGCCCACCATGTCGCTGCGCGTGTACTGGCTCGACCACGGAATCAGCGTCCAGGTCGCGCGGACCTTGCCTGCTGCCTCGTCGAGGATGACTTGCTCATGGTTGACGAGCGTCCGGCCGCCGGCGAGCCACGAGAGCACGAAGCCGAGCGCGGCTGCACCAAGGATCGGGCCAAGTCGACGCATGACCGGAGCCGCGATCGGCACGGCGATCGCCAGAACAGCCATGATGATGGCTGATGCCAGGACCAGCGGCCACGGCCCAGCATCAAGCCGCGTGAGCCGCTCGAGCGACTCGATTCCGGAACCCTCCGCTGCCCAGATCAGGAGCGCCGCGAGCACGATGGTCGCGCCAGCCTGCATGGCGAGACCGATGAGCACACCGATCCGGCCGGAGCGACCGAGACGGCCGGAGCCGAAGAAGACCCACGGCACACCGAACGCCGTCGCGATCATCAGCAGCCAGTCCGTCGGGCTGAGGTAGGCAAAGAGCGGCCACTCGACCGCCAGCACCTGGCCGTCCGCACCGAGCCGTTCAAGGCGGATCGGATGGGCATTGGCGATCAAGGGCGCGAAGACCGCAAAGAACCCCATGACGGCGATCCAGGCCATGCCGAGCATGGCGCCGGGACGGCGCCGGACCCGGTCCCACGCGTCGGCCCAGAAGCCCTTGGCCTCTTGTGCGCCGATGCCACGCATCACCTCGACGCCGGAGACGGCGGCAGGCCCGGATGGGCGCGGCTCAGTCATAGGCCACCCGCGGGTCGCACAGGGCGTAGAGGATGTCGGCGAGCAGCAGCGCGAGCAGGCTGACCGACGAGATCATGAAGGTGTTCGCCAGGATGAGCTCGCGGTCGCGGAGGTTGATGGCCTCGATGACCAGGCTGCCCATGCCGGGGATGGTGAAGATGCGCTCGACGACCACGCTGCCACCGAGCATGGCCGGGAAGATCCCGACGAACATCGTGATCAGCGGCAGCAGGCTGTTGCGCAGCACATGGCTGATGATGACATCACGCGATGGAACGCCCTTGGCGCGCGCCGTGCGGACATAGTCGGAGCTGAAGTTCTCGAGCATCGCCGCGCGGGTCTGCTTGCTGAGCACCGCGAAGCCCGCGTAGACCAGGCACAGCACCGGAAGCGCAAGGTGCCAGACCATGTCGATCAACCAGCCACGGTGCCAGGCCCCCGCTGCATCCGTGTACGGCATGAAGGTCATCGTCGCGGCCGCGCTGTCGTGCAGCCCGCTCACAGGGAACCAGCCGAGGTACTGGTTGTTGGCAAGGAAGCCGATGGCGAAGACGCCCGTGAGCACGACCGGAATCGAGTACAGCAGCAGGAACATCAGGCCGCTGATCACATCGAAGGCACCCCCGCGACGCACGCTCGCCAGGACACCCGTGGGCACCGCCACGAGGTAGATGATCGGGAACGCGATGAAGTTGATGAGGATCGTGACCGGCAGCGCCGTGGCGATCAGGTCCCACACCGGGCGGTTGCGCGAGAAGGCCACGCCGAAGTCGGGCGCACCGAGCGAGAAGGCATTGGGGATGATCTCGATCCCCGCCGCCGGATAGGGGCGCGCGAGGAAGGCGATGGTGGCGCGCTGGCGCGCGGCCTCAGCTTCGGACCACGAAGCATGCATGGTGGCCGCAGCCGCACGCAGCTTGACCAGCGTGGGCGCATCACCATCGAGCGGGAGATCGCGGAAGCGCTCGGGATCGGCGCCGCCCTTGGGCTCAAGCCGCGCTGTCCACGGAGCACCAATCGCGCGGACATGGTCAGCAAGTGCATCCTTCACGCCACGCACCGACCCCACATAGGTTCGTCGAGTGCCCTCAGCCTCGCGCTGCAGGCGCTTGAAGTCCTCGACGAGCGCCTCGCCAGACGGCGGCGTGTACTGCACGATGAACGCAGCCGGAGCCGGAAAGGCCCACGCCATCACCGGCTCGGGCAGATCGCGCGGTTCGCGCACCAGATCGCCGGTCGGCGCCACCAGCGGCGTGGTGCCGAACTTGAGCGGGCTCACCCGGCCCAGCCATCGTGCGTACTGCACGAAGACATTGTCGTTGAGGCCGTACCGATCCTCAAGGTACGCCTGCATCTGCGCGACCTTGCTCGTGTCGCTCATCTGACCGCCCTGCACGGCCAGCCCCGCGCCGATCCCGCCGGGCGCGAGCGCCACGAGCATGAACACCATGAGCGTGATCCCCAGCACGGTGGGAATCATCAGCAGCAGGCGTCGCAGGAGGTATGTGGCCATGACGGGTCAGGTCGGCTCGCGGAATCACTCGCTGCCAGGGGCCGGCAAGGCGACGCGGAAGAACTCCTCGGGCTGCAGTCCGGTTCGGTAGGTGTTCACATTCCCGTAGTCACGCGAGACGAACCGCAGCCACGGCGCGACCCGGATGAAGGTGTACGGCTGGTCGGCAGCGATCACCTGCTCGAGCTGCCGCCAGACGAGCATGCGCTCGGGCTCGTCCATCGTGCGCCGTCCCTGCTCGATGAGCGCGTCGGCATCGGCGTTCTTCCACTGCACGAAGTTGTCGCCGCCTTCCTTCATGCTCTCGGAGTGGTAGATCTGGCGCGGGTCGCTCTCGGGAGCGCTGTTGCCCCAGCCCAGCGTAATGGCATCGAAGTCACGCAGCTTCAGGATCTCCTGGTAGCGGCTCCACTCGACCGGCCGCGTGACGACGTCGATGCCGGCCTTGGCGTAGCTGTCCTTCACGAAGCGCGCGAGGCGCTCGGCGATCTCGCCGCCGCTGGCGTAGGTGTATTCGAAGGTGAACTTCTTGCCGCTGGCATCCTCGAGGATGCCGTCGCCGTTGCGATCCTGCCAGCCCGCCTCGGCGAGCAGGGCCTTGCCCTGCCCGGGGTCGTAGGCCAACGGCTTGGTGGCCGGATCGCTGGCCGGGCTCTCAGGATTCATCGGCCCCTTCGACACGATGCCGATGCCGTCCCAGATGTCGGTGATCATGCGCTCGCGGTCAAGGAGGTGCGTCATCGCGCGGCGCACGCGTCCATCGGCAAATGGCGTCAGATCCTTGCCCGCACGCGGGCCGCACTGCCATGCGATGAAGGAATAGCCGCAGCGCATGTTGACCCACTTGAGGGCGAAGGCCTTCTCCTCGAACCCCGGCTCCTCGCGCGTGACCTTGTTGAACTGCGGCGAGCTGGGCGTGATGAGATCGCCCTCGCCGTTGCGGAACGCGACCAGTCGGGCCAGTTCGTCGCTGACGGTCTTGTAGCGGATCTTCTCGAGCGACGGCTTGGTGGCCCAGTACTGCTCGTTGCGCACCAGCACCACATCGGTGCCCGGGGTCCACTGCACGCCGAGGTCCTCGGGGCCCGTGGGCAGCCGCTCGAGCTTGAACTGCCCCGAGCCCATGAGGAGGCCGGTGGCTTGGTTCAGCTGGGAGGGTTCGAACTTCGAGTACCAGTGCTTGGGCAGCACTGAATTGCCGAAGGCAATCAGCACATTGGTGAAGAACGGCTCCTTGAAGAGGAACTCGACCGTTCGCTCATCGATGACCTTGACATCCTTGAGGTTGTCCTGCGTGCTGCGCGAGCGCTCGGCCTCGATCAGGGGATTGCCGATGAAGTCGAGGTAGGTCCAGCGAATGTCCTCGGCGGTCACGGGAACGCCGTCGCTGAAGCGCGCGCGAGGATTGATGTGCGCGCGGATCCAGAGGCCATCCGGATCGATCTGCCACGCATCGGCGAGGACACCGACCATCTTCAGGGTCTTGGGATCGAAGGAACCCAGGCTCTCGCAGACGCGGTCGAGCACGCGGGTGCCATAGACATCGGACTGGATGTAGGGGACGAGCTTGGCGGGTTGCGCCTCGAAGATCTCGGTGAACTCGCCACCGACCGAGAAACCGCGCTGACCCTCTGGATCGGTCGCGGGTGCAGGATTCGGCCAACGCTGGATGGATACGCCAGGTCGAGCCCATGCGTCGGACGCCGCAGCCGCGCTGCCGGTCCCCTGCTGCACGACCACGCCCTCGGCAAAGCCCTTCTCGACCTCGCGCTGGAAGAGCGCGGCTTGGCGCTCCATCTCACCGAGCTTCACGCGCAGCCCATCGACGGCAAGTTCGATGCGGGTCTTCTGGACCATCGACAGCCAGACGCTGGCGAGCGTGGCAAGGAGGAGCACAACGACGAAGATGTCCTTCAATCCGAATCGATTCTGCATGCGATTGACCTCGGGCTTGACAGGCTATGCGAAGCGGTGCGGGGCTGCCCCGTCAGCGGCCGGCGAGACGGTCGCGTACCCAATCACCGACAAGATTCAGCGAGAGCAGCGTGAGTGCGATAAGCAGGCACGGGAAGACAAGCAGCCACCAACGACTCACGACGGGATTCAGTTCGGGAAGCCCCGCGGAGGCCAGATTCCCCCAGCTGGGCAAGGGCTCGCGCACGCCAAGGCCCAGAAACG
>VGYB01000042.1 GCA_016873115.1 Planctomycetota bacterium
TCGTGGTGAGGTGCACGGGCTCATTCAGCCGCCGCATGTCGACCACCGCTTGAATGGCGGGCACGATCTTTTCGCGCGGCAGCAGCCGCACCGCGCGAGCCTCGCCATTCAGGATGAAGGTTCGCGATGAAACATTGTCGCCAGGCGCGTGAAGTTCGGCACCGCGTTGGTGCATTCATCGTACGGAACAACCGCTTCACAGTGGACTTGTCGGGCGCTCGCCCGCGACACTGGAAAAGCGAGTTCCTATCAATGATCCCCTGTACCCTGCAAGAAATGGCGAACGTCGACCGAACACAACGAGCCCGGGATCTTCCAAAACTTGAAGGGTGCCTCACCAGAGGAACGCAGTATCGCTGGACGACCTTTAGGCCCTTCTATTCGGCCCTTCCCGCAGGATCACGAGTGCTTGATGTCGGCTGCGGCAGCCTGCTAGAAACGCACTTTATGGCCAAGCAAGGAATGCGCGTCACGGGGATTGATCTGGACGCTGACAAACTGAAGGAGTTCCAGCACCGTCACGATTGGACTGGCTTGCATGCCCCCGATCTGCGCGCCGTGAGCTTGCAGAGTGTGGGCAATGCCGGGGAAACTTTCGATGTAGTCACGGCATTTGACGTCATCGAACATCTTGAAAACCTAGAAGTGTCGCTCGCGGAGATTCGCGCAGTCCTTCGGCCCGGAGGACTCTTGTTCATTACGACTCCTAACGCGCTTACGCTTTCCGAAGCCTACGGGTGGCTGTTGCTACGTACTGGTCGATTGTTCGGTCGACGGCCGGCGCCTGGAGCTCCGCACTTGCAGATCCACACTCCGTCGGGATGGCGGCGGAGATTGGAGGCAGCGGGATTTACCGTGCGCGCGTGGGACATGGCCATCGGGCCGGTCGCGAACAGCATGATGGTGTTGGCGACTGCGCCAGTTCAGGTTGCACTCGCGGGCCTTCAGGTCTTGGGCGTGATCGGCCGCGAGACGCGTCACTCGATGAGCTATCGGTGGAGCGGGCTGTTGTCGGATACATGGGTTCCCAGGTTTCTCAAAGGGATTGACGACCTGATTGCCCCAATCGCCACTCCACTGTTTGCATGGAATCTGATCGTTCTGGAAGTCCCTGCCCATTCTCCCCGTGCCGCTGACTCCTGACACTGCGGTAGCTATGTGGCCTTCTCCCGGATTCCTGAGCCACAACGGCTGCGGGTGGTTCCGGACATGACGGCCTCCAGCAGAGTTGGTACATTCATCGTACGGAACCACCACTTACAGTGGACTTGTCGGGCGCGCGCCCGCGACGCCGGAAAAGCGAATTCCTATCAAACCTGGGCGAAGCACTCGCCGATCTTGCGATGAAGGGCTCGACGCGCCTGCCGATCGGCTTCCTCTCACCGAGCCGGCTGGGGTGATGCATCGCGAGTGCGGTGCACCGACACCGAGCTCAGGCAGGGGCAGGCGCGGCTCTCGAGGATCTCGATGCGAAGATGGCGCGCCTTCGTCGCCGGCACGCGCACGATGCGCTTGTGGCCGATCGTGGTGCCCTCGGCGAGCGTGGTCCAATCGCGGTGGTTGTTGCTCGGCGTGGCGGGAACGCTGATGCGGAAGCGCTTCACGCGCTGGCCGAGCGCGATCGGTTCCGCCAGCACCACGCGGTCGAACTCCTTGGAGGGATCGAGCTCGATCTCCATCGACGCTGCGGTCGTGCCGTCATCGGTCGCCCAGAAGGTGGCAGGGTCGCCATCCACCGCCTTGTCGGAACCGAATGATTCGGGGCGCAGTGGCTCATGGGCACCGCGCGGCTCGAAGCCACGGATCGAATCCGCAGCCGTGGGTCGGCCATGCGCTTGGTCGGTACCCGGACCGTAGGCGGAGTCGATCAGTGTGCGAAGGCCGAGCACGGATGCCGTGTCCTGCTCATGGATGAGCCCACGACGATCCACCGGGAAGTTCAGGTGGAAGTTGGCGTTGTGCCCGACGCTGCGCTCCCAGAGATCAAAGAGCTGCGCGGCGGTCTTGACCTTGTCGTCCTCGTGCTCGTGATAGAACCAACCGGGCCGGATGGAGACATCGCACTCGGCGGGGATCCACGACTCGCCATCCTCGTCGCCTTCATTCAGGCTCTTCGTCGGCGGGGGGTTGTCGTTGCCGATGCCGTGGCCCGCGACCTTGAGCATGGACCAGCAGGTGTCGCCCGCCCACCCTTGCTCGTTGCCGACCCAACGAATGTCGGGCCCGACATCGCTGAAGATCACGGCATCGGGCTGCAGCTCGCGCACGACCGCGCGGAAGCTCGGGAAGTCGTAGACCTGCCGCTTCCCATTGGGCCCCTCGCCGCAGGCCCCATCGAACCAGACCTCGAAGATCGGGCCGTAGGACGAGAGCACCTCGCGCAGCTGCGAACGGAAGACCTCGTTGTAGGCCTCGCCGGTGCCGTACTGCGGATTGTTTCGGTCCCATGGCGAGAGATAGACACCGAACTTGAGGCCGCCGTCACGGCACGCCTCACTCAGTTCGCGCAGGACATCGCCCTTGCCATCCTTCCAGGTGCTCGCCTTCACGGAGTGCGTGCTGAAGGCCGTGGGCCAGAGGCAGAAGCCGTCATGGTGCTTGGCCGTGATGACGACGCCCTTCATCCCGGCCTCCTTCATCACACGCACCCATTGCCGCGCATCGAGCGCCGTGGGGTTGAACACCGTCGCGGGCTCGTCGCCGTGGCCCCACTCCTTGTCGGTGAAGGTGTTGGGGCCGAAGTGGATGAAGCCCGTGAACTCCAGGTCCTGCCAGGCGAGTTGGCGCGGCGAGGGGAGCGGGGCGATGGGAGCCGGTGGCGGGACGGTGATGGCCATGGTGAGGAGGGCGCTGATCATGCCAGGCGCAGGCTAGGTGATCGGTGGACTTGAGGGGAGCCCATGACTTGCACTGCTGCCGTGAGTCCCGCTTCGACTCCGCGGCGGCCCTCAGCTGCGCCCACGCAGGGGCCTGACCAGCACACGCGATGCAGCCGTGGTGCTCATGCTCACGACCGTGCCACCATCGGGCCTGATCCGCATGACCCCCGCACCCGGCTCGATGGCGACGACCCGCAGCGTGGCACCGACCTTGAGTCCGCTTGCACGAAGGAACCGCAGCGAGTCACCGCGCTGGTCGAGCACGCGCACGAGCCGTGCGCCATCGCCGGCGCCGAGCTCGGACATCGGCATGGCCTCGGACTCCTGCAATGCGCCATCGGCGCGCGGGATCGGATCGCCGTGCGGATCGAATGCCGGACGACCCAGGTGGCGATCGAGTGCATCGAGCACCATCGGTGAGATCGCGTGCTCGAGCCGCTCGGCCTCGTCGTGCACGACCGACCAATCGAGCCCGAGCGTGTCGACGAGGAAGGTCTCGACCAGTCGATGCCGACGCAGGATGTCGAGCGCGGCGCGGGTCCCCTTGGCGGTGAGCCGCACGCCACCGAACCGTTCATGGCGCGCCAGCCTGGCCGCGACGAGCTTCTTGACCATGCTGGTCGCGGTGCCAGCGGTCACGCCCAGGGCTGCCGCGATCTTGCCCATCGGGGCCTCGCCGGCTGCGGCCTCGCGCTGCACGAGGTAGATGGCCTTCAGGTAGTTCTCGACCGTTTCGGTGGCGAGCATGGGGGAATCCTAGCGAAGGTTTGACATGGAGTCATCAACATACTAAAGTTTGATTACTCAAACTCATGGTGGATCGCCGTGCCATCCTCGTCCTGGTCGTCGCCGTGCTCGCGTGGGTCGGCGTGCCGGGAGCCGACGCCGCACCGCCCCTGAAGGTGGTGGCCACGACCGGCATGATCGCCGACACGGCGCGCTCGATCGGCGGCCCCGCGATCACGGTCACGGCGCTGATGGGCGAGGGCGTCGATCCGCACCTCTACAAGGCATCGCCCGGCGATGTGCGCATCATGTCCGGGGCGGGGCTGCTCCTGTGGAACGGACTGCATCTGGAGGGTCGCCTCGGCGACGCGATCACCAAGCTGGGTTCGCGGGTTCCGGTCGTGTGCGTGAGCGATTCGATGCCGCCGGATCGGCTGCTGCGCTCAGGAGGGGCCGGCTCGGTGCCCGACCCGCATGTCTGGTTCGACCTTGCGCTCTGGCGGTTCGCCTGCGAGCGCATCCGCGATGCCATCATCGAGCACGCGCCCGGGGCAGCCGACGGCGTGCGTGCGCGTTGTGCTGCGCACCTTGAGCTGCTCGACACGGCTGCCGGCCATGTGCGGGCCGTGGTGGCTTCGATCCCCGCAGAGCGTCGGTTGCTGGTCACGGCACACGATGCCTTCGGCTACTTCGGTCGGGCCAATGGATTGACGGTGCGTGGCATCCAGGGCCTGTCGACCGACAGCGAAGCCAGCCTGCGCGAACTCAACGCCCTCGTCGACCTGATCGTCGAGCGCAAGGTGCCGGCAGTCTTCATCGAGAGCAGCGTGCCGCGCAAGACGGTCGAGGCTCTCGTGGAGGGCTGCAGCGCGCGCGGTCATGCAGTCACGATCGGCGGGGAACTGTTGAGCGATGCAGTCGGCGCAGCAGGCACGGAACAGGGCACGCATGTCGGCATGGTCGTGAACGATGCCGAGGTCATCGCGCGCGCACTCGGCGGCACCGTGCCCGCACGACCGGCTGCACTCGCGACCTGGCTCGATGCAGCCGCAGGAAGGGCACCATGACCCAGGCTGCCCTTGCACTCCATGGCGTATCGGCCGCCTACCGCGACGAACTCGTCCTGGAGCGGATCGAGGCGAGCGTTCCTGCTGCGTCGCTGTGCGCCATCGTCGGCCCCAATGGGGCCGGCAAGAGCACGCTCATCAAGGCGGTGCTCGGGCTGGTGCCCTTGGCCGCCGGCAGCGTGACGGTGCTCGGCGGAACCATCGCGGCCATGCGTGGTGATGTGGGCTATGTCCCGCAGTCCGAGTCGGTCGACTGGGAGTTCCCCATCAGTGCGCTCGAGGTCGTCCTCATGGGGTCGTACGGCCGGTTGGGGCTCCTTCGCCGCGCGGGTCGCGCCGAGCGGACGCAGGCCATGGAGTGCCTTGAGCAGGTCGGGCTCGCCGCCTTCGCCGATCGGCAGATCAGCCAGCTCAGCGGTGGTCAGCAGCAGCGGGTCTTCCTGGCCCGGGCGTTGATGCAGCGCCCCAGGCTCTACCTGATGGATGAGCCCTTTGCGGGCGTCGATGCCGTGACCGAAGAGGCGATCCTGCGGGTCCTCGGCGCGCTCCGCCAACGCAATTGCACGATCGTGGCGGTGCATCATGATCTGTCGACTGTCCGCGATCGCTTCGATCATGTGCTGCTGCTGAACAAGCACCTGATCGCGGCCGGGCCCGTGGCCACCACCTTCACCGCCGAAGCCCTGCAGAGGACCTACGGCGGTCGGTTGGCGATCATCGCCGATGCCGAGTCGGGCCGCACCGCCGTTGCGGCAGGGTACTGAGATGACCGAGTTGTTCCGGCTGCTGTCGCTGCAGGATGCAAGCACGCGCGTGGTCATGCTCAGCACCGCGTGCTTGGCGATCGCCGCGGCACTGGCGGGATCGCTGGCCATGCTGCGCCGACGAGCACTCGTCGGTGATGCTGTCGCGCACGCCTCGTTGCCGGGCATCTGCCTGGCGTGGTTCGTTGCCGGTGACCGCAGCTTTGCCATGTTGCTCCTTGGCGCCTTCGTCCTTGGACTGGTCTCCATGGGCATGATGGCGCTCGTGCAGCGGCTGACCAAGGCCCGCGAGGACGCCACGACGGCCATCGCGATCAGCGGCTTCTTCGGGCTGGGCATCGTGCTGTCGCGCTTGATCCAGAACCAGCCGGGCGGCAATCGTGCGGGCCTCGATGGCTTCCTCTTCGGCAAGGCAGCCAGTGCCGTCACGAGTGATGCATGGATCGTGCTCGCCGTGGCGGGTGTGGTGGTCGCCACCATCCTTGCCTTGCGCAAGGAGTTCGGCCTGCTGTGCTTCGATCGGGAGTTCGCGGCAGGAATCGGTCGCCCCGTCCATCGGCTCGATGCGCTGCTGCTCGTCCTGGTGGCGCTCGTGACGGTGGCAGGGCTGCCCAGCGTGGGCGTGGTGCTGGTGGTGGCCTTGCTCGTGATCCCACCGGCGGCGGCGCGCTGTTGGAGCGCGTCGCTGGGCACGATGTTCGCTGTCGCAGCGGCAATCGGCGCAGCCAGCGCCATCATCGGTACGGGACTGAGTGCAGTGCTTCCACCGCCCGGCGGTGCGAGCTCTGGCGGATGGCCAACGGGACCGATGATCGTGCTCACGGCAGCGGCGCTCCTTGCCCTGAGCCTGATGGTGGCGCCCGAGCGGGGACTGCTTACCGCGCTGTGGCGCCGGCATCGGCTGCGCGCGTCCGCATCGAGGTCCATCGGGAGCACGCCATGATCGACTCTGCGATCGTGCCCGCGCCGTGGCTCACGAGCGACGATCTGTGGACGATCGCCACCGCGGTGCTTGCGAGCGTGGCGTGCGGACTGGCGGGCTGCTGGCTCGTGCTGCGACGGCTCTCGCTCCTGGGCGACGCGATCAGCCACGCGGTCCTGCCCGGGATTGCCGGTGCATTCCTGCTCACCGGCACGCGCGATGTGCTGCCGATGCTGCTGGGCGCGACGGTGATCGGCATGGTCACCGCCTTCATGTCGTCGGCGCTCAGTCGCGTGGGTCGCGTCGACCGCGATGCCGCGATGGGGGCCACCTTCACCTCGCTGTTCGCGCTGGGCGTCGTCATGATGTCGCTGGCGGCACGCCAAGTCGATCTCGATCCGGGCTGCGTGCTCTACGGGCTCCTCGAGTTCGTGCCCTTCGACACGGTGGATCTGCTCGGCGTGCAGGTGCCCCGTGCGGCAGCATGGCTCGGCGCCGCGCTCCTCGTGGATGTGATCCTCATGCTCGCGTTCTTCAAGGAACTTCGCGCGACGAGCTTCGATCCGGCGCATGCGGCGAGCCTGGGCCTGCGGGTGGGTCTCGTGCACCTTGGACTGATGGCGGCGGTCGCGGCGAACACGGTCGTGGCGTTCGAGGCCGTGGGCTCGATCCTGGTGGTGGCCATGCTCGTCGCTCCGGGTGCGACGGCGCGGCTGTGGACCGATCGACTCGTTCCGATGCTGTGGCTGGCGACCGCCATCGCGGCAGCGACAGCCATCGTCGGCTATCTCGCAGCGCTCAGGCTCAACACCTCGGCGGCCGGCATGATCGCCACGATCTCGATGGTGGGCTATCTCGGCTCCGTCGGTGCTGTCTCGTTGCGCTCGGCCTTGAGCGCAGCGTCTTCAAGGCGAGCGACGATCCCGGGGTGATCCGCCGCCACATTCCGTGACTCGCCGGGGTCCTCGCCGAGGTCATACAGCTCAAGACCGGTCCGGTGTGCGTAGCTGTAGCGCGCTGGGACGCCGCCTTGCCCGCCGGGGCGGCCCTCGAGCGATCGATAGGTGTGGGGCAGATGCAGTTTCCATCGTCCCTCGCGCACGGCTTCCACCTGGGTCGAGTCGTACCAGGTGAAGACGCATCGACGCGCACCTTCGGTGCAGCCTGCGAGCACCCCTTGCTCGTTGCGGCCATCCAGCGGCTGAGTCGGCAGGGCGGTGCCCGTGATGGCGCAGATGGTCGGGAGGAGGTCGATCGACCACATGGGCACATCACAGTCCACACCCCTCGCCACCCCTGGACCGTGTGCGATGCACGGGACACGGATGCCGCCCTCGAAGGTCGTCCCCTTGCCTTCACGCAGGCCGCCCGTCGTCCCGGCGTGCGTGCCGTAGCTGAGCCAGGGTCCGTTGTCGCTGGTGATCACCACGAGCGTGCGATCGCGGGCGCCGATCGCATCGAGAGCACCCATGATCTGCCCGACGCTCCAGTCGAGTTCCTGGATGACATCTCCGTACGCACCCTGCGCGGAGCTGCCCCGGAAGGGTTCGCTGCAGGCGAGTGGAACATGCGGCATGGGATGGGGCACATACAGGAAGAAGGGATCATGCTGATGGTCCTTGATGAAGGTGGTCGCAGCGTCCGTCACGCGACGGGTCATCGTTGCCTGGTCGTCGAGCGAGGCGATCGGCGACTGCGTTCCATCGCTGTTCCACCACTCCAGCGGCGGCCATGCCTTCGGGGAATCAGGGTGCAGCGGCCACATGTCGTTGCTGAAGAGGATTCCTGCCCAGCGATCGAATCCCTGATCGTTCGGCCGATGCCCGTCCTGATGGCCCAGATGCCACTTGCCGAAGCACGCGGTCGCGTATCCGTCCGAGCGGAGGCACTCGGCGATCGTCACGGCTTCGGAAGGCATCGGCGCCCCCGAGGTCGGACCGATCGCACCGCGGACCCCGACACGGCGCGCGTACCGTCCGGTCAGGATCGACGCACGCGAGGCGCTGCACACCGGCTCGGCCACCGAGAAGTCGGTCAGCCTCACTCCATCGCGCGCGAGGGCGTCGATGTTCGGTGTCGTCCAGCCCACGGCACCGGTGCACCCGAGGTCCCCGTAGCCAAGATCATCAAAGACGATGAGCACGACATTCGGACGAGGGCTCGGTGCGTGGGCGGGGAGGTCTGCAGATCGGCTGGCTGCGCAGCCACCTGCAAGCAGGGTGCACAGGAGCCACACACCACGGCCCATCCGACGACAGGCGCGATCCACGGCACAGCGATCGTGAACGCGCGTGCTCACGATGCCGCAGCCACGATCCGATCGACCGTGATGCCGTAGTGCGCGTAGAGCGCGGGTGCGGGTGCGCTTGCACCGAAGCCGTCGATCCCCACGAAGGTGCCGTCGCTGCCGATCCAGCGATCCCAGCCCAGGCTCGATCCGGCCTCGACAGCCACGCGCCGCGTCACGGCCTTCGGGAGCACCGACTCGCGGTACGCGGCATCCTGCGCCGCGAAGACGGTCATGCATGGCATGCTCACGACGCGCGTCGGGCAACCGGCCGCCTCGAGCCGGTCGGCAGCCTGCAGGCACAGGTGCAGTTCGGTCCCGGTGCCGATCAGGATTGCCTTGGGTGCGGTGCTCGCTTCTCGCAGCACATAGGCACCGCGCACACAGCCTGATGCCGGAGCGAGCCCGGCGCGGTCCAGCGTCGGGATGTCCTGGCGGCTCAGCACGAGCATCGATGGACCGTGCGCATTCAGCATCGCCTGGCGCCAGCACTCGGTGACTTCGTTCGCATCGCCCGGGCGCCACATGCGCAGGTGCGGCATCGCGCGCAGGCTCGCCAGGTGCTCGACAGGCTGGTGCGTCGGGCCGTCCTCGCCAAGCCCGATCGAGTCGTGCGTGAAGACCCAGATGACCGGCAGTTCCATGAGCGCGCCGAGCCGGATCGCCGGGCGCGCGTAGTCGGTGAAACTGAAGAAGCTCGCGCCGTAGGAACGCAGTCCGGACAGCGCCATGCCGTTGCATGCTGCGGCCATCCCGAACTCGCGAACACCGAAGTGGATGTTGCGGCCACCCGGCGTCTGCGACTGCATGCCCGGCTCACCGTCGATCAGGGTCTTCGTGCTGGGGGCCAGGTCAGCCGAGCCGCCGACGAGCCATGGCACGCTCTTGGCGACCGCGTTGAGCACCTTGCCGCCACTGGCGCGCGTGGCCATGCCCTTGGGGTCGGCGGGGAACGATGGAAGCGCGGCGTCCCAGCCTGCCGGCAGCGTGCGATGCATGATGCAGTCGAGTTCAGCAGCCAGTGCCGGATGCTGCGCACGGTAGGACGCGAAGTGCGCCTGCCACGCGGCATGCGCCGAGCGGCCACGCGCGCCGAAGATCGCATCCATGCGCTCGCGCACCTCGCCCGGTACCAGGAACTGGGCATCCTCGGGCCACCCATACACGCGCTTGGTGGCCTTGATCTCGTCTTCGCCCAGTGGTTCGCCGTGCGCGGCGTGCGAATCCTGCTTCTTCGGGCTGCCCCAGCCGATGTGCGAGTTGACGATGATCAGCGTGGGCCGGTCCGTGCAGGTCCGAGCGGCGTTGAACGCCGTGCGCAGCGACGGCAGGTCGTTCGCATCGGTCACATGGAGCACCTTCCAGCCGTGACCCTCGAAGCGCTGGCGCACATCCTCGCTGAACGCGAGATCGGTGTGCCCTTCGATCGTGATCCGGTTGCTGTCGTAGATCCAGCAGAGGTTGCCGAGCTTGAGGTGACCGGCCAACGATGCCGCCTCGGCGCTCACGCCTTCCATCAGGCAACCATCCCCGCAGATCGCCCACACGCGGTGTGCGATGAGCTCGAACTCGGGTCGGTTGTAGCGGCTCGCGAGCCAACGCTCGGCCATCGCCATGCCCACGCTGGTCGCAAGGCCCTGGCCCAGCGGACCGGTCGTGACCTCGACGCCGCTGGTCATCCCGAACTCGGGATGGCCCGGTGTCCGGCTGCCGAGCTGGCGGAAGGCCTTGATCTGGTCGAGCGATACCGCCTCCTCGCCCGTCGGTTGACCGTGGCGATCGAGTTGCTTCACGCCTGCCAGATGGAGGAGCGAATACAGCAGCATCGAGGCATGTCCGTTCGACAGCACGAAGCGATCCCGATTGATCCAGTCGGGCCGATCAGGGTCGAAGGTCAGCTCATCCTGGAAGAGCGCCCAGCCCACCGGCGCAAGGCCCATCGGTGCGCCGGGGTGACCCGACTTGGCCTTCTGCACGCCGTCCATCGAGAGCGTGCGGATCGTGTTGATTGCGAGAGCATCGATGGCGGCGACCGAGTTGGGCGTTCCGGCCTTGACGGTGTCGAGCAGCGTGGTGGTCATCATGGTGTTCAGGGCGCACTGTACGCCGGACGGTGCTGTTGACGCGCGTGGTGGGCGCGCTTCTACTGCGGGAGTGAGTCGCCTCAAGACCATGGCCATCACGAGCCCGAAGGCCTGGGTGACCATGACGGCCCCGGTCCGGCTCGAGATGCTCGAGGCGCTGCGCCTGCTGGGGCCGTGTGCGATCGCGGACATCGCCACGATGCTGGATCGGCCCGCCGATGCGCTCTATCGGCACATGGACAAGCTCGTGCGGCTCGGCGTGGTGCGCGAGCTCGAGCAGCGCAAGGTCGGGCGGAGGCTCGAGCGGGTGTACGACGTGGTCGCCGACCACATGCATCCTGGGTTCCGTGATGGGGGCAGCAAGGCTGCGAATCAGGCGTATGTCCACACCGTCAAGGTGATCTGCAAGATCGCCGGCCGGGTGAGCCGCGATGCGGCGCAGGGCGGCCAGCTCAAGTTCGGTGCGGAGGCACGCAACCTCCTTGCGCTCGCGCACCACGGCTGGCTGACCCCGACGGAATTCGCCCGTGTACGCGAGTTGCTCATGGAAGTGCAGGACCTTCTGGATGCCGGGCGCCGCCGTCCAGATGCACGGCTCTACCTCATCGCCTCCATGCTCCTGCCGGTCGTGCGCAAGCGCGGTGCCCGCCGTGCGCGCGTCGGCGGTGCGACCTCGTCCGCCGGAGATGCTTCGACCGCGCCGCTCCGTGATCGAGTTCCACGCCCCGCGCGCAAGCCGCGTCAGGGCAGCACGCGGAGCGAGCGGTGATCGGCGTAGGCTGCGCACCATGCGCGCACTCAGCACGGTCCTGCTTCTGGTCTGCTCCAACATCTTCATGACCTGGGCCTGGTACGGCCACCTGAGGAAGGTGGCGTGGACGCTGCCTGTGGCGATCGGCCTGTCGTGGTTGATCGCGCTGCCTGAGTATGCGCTGCAGGTCCCGGCCAACCGACTCGGCCATCTGTCGCAGGGCGGTCCCTTCACCGCGCCGCAGCTGAAGATCCTGCAGGAAGCGATCACGCTCCTCGTGTTCGTGGGCTTCTCGATCGTCGTCCTGAAGGAGAAGCCGCGCGCGAACGACTACCTGGCGTTCGCACTCATCTTCGCGGGCGTGGTCGTCTCGATGCTCGGTCGGACACCGGGTGCCATCGCTCCGGCCTGAAAGTCATTGGCCCAGCAGCAGCACGACGGTTGCATCCTCCCCCTCGGGAGGCATGCCCGTGGTCACCGGTCGCGGAGGATCGTGGGGCTGCTGGGGGTTGGCGATCGAGTTGTCGAAACCGAAGGTCACCCGAATGATGTCACCGTCGGCCAACTGGAGCGGTGTCTCGAGCAGGAGCGGTTGGACAAGAGCCATGCGAAGGTCGGGGATGGCCAGCAGTGGTCGTGCAGCACCGGTTGGCCCGATGGCATCGATGGCGACCGATCGAAGGAAGGCACCTCCCTTGACGATCGCACCGACGAACGGGGTCGCCCCGCGTGTGGCATGATCGAGCACCCTCTCCTCGCATGCGCCGGGCGCGAGCTCGAGTCCCGAGGGCATCATCGCGACCGCACTGATCGTGCGCGAGTCGCTGGCCCGGGCCGGGAGCAGGCGGATCGAAGGTCGCACCGGCATCGCGCGTCCTGCTGGCTCGGCGGTCACCTCGATGGCGAGATCGCCGGGCGGCAGGTCCATCGCCCATCCATCGGGAAGCACGAACGATGTCATGGTCCTCGTCACGGCACCGAGGGCGCCACTGGGCACGGCGCCTGCATTGCCCATGCACTCGAGCGGTTCACCGGGAGTGGCCTCCATCGTGCGGAGCAGGCGTGCAGGATCGGCGGCGAAGGAGAGCATCCGGATCGGCGTCCCCGGTTCAGGTTGCCATGAGATGCCGCGGATGCGATGTGGTCGTCCGGCCTCGATCGGGATGAGCATGGTCCGGACCTGCATGCCGCCGCGTGCAGGCACCGTCCAGCAACCCCGCCCCACAAGCGACGGCCCGACCAGCGGCTCGGACCTCGGCGGCGGCGCGAGCTCGGCGAACGCCTTGGCCGCTTGCTGCCGCGTGGAGAGTGCCTGGAGCAAGAGATCCCGTTCGCCTGGCTGCAGTGCATGCAGTCCGGCGAGCGGTCCGGCGTGAGCGTGCGAGATCGACGGCGGCATCGTGCCATCGAGAAGCAGGGCTCGGGAGAGCCCTCGGTGGCGCAGGACACCTGCCTGCGTCGAAAGATCGATGATGGTCGGGCCTCCGGCTGCATGACACACCACACAGGCACGAGCCCAGACGGCTGCGGGCGACGAATCGGCACTGCCTGCCCCGAGCGCGATCGAGACCATGGCCGCGATCGTTCCCATCCGGGCTGCGCCGAGTGCGATCAACTGGTCCAGTTGGCGAGCAGCGTGCTCAGGTCGCCGCCGTCGACGGTGCCGCTCCCATCAAGGTCGGGAGGTCCGGAAGCGCCCCATGCGCTGAGCAACATGCCAAGGTCGGCACCATCAACGTGGCCGTTGCCGTCCAGGTCACCCGGGATGGCCGGGACATTCACGATGATCGTGCCGGTCTGCACGGCGCAATGCGGCGTGCAGAAATAGGGGATCGAGGTTCCGGCGGCACTTGCCGGGACGGCCCAGATGAAGGTCTGAGCCGTGCTGGTGAGCGGAGCGTTGAAGAGGGAACTCGCAGTGCAGGATGTGCCGCTGGTCACGGTGTGGCTGCCGGCTGTCCACTTCCACTTGATGGTGTCGCCCGGGTTCACGGTCACGACACTCGGGGAGAAGGAGAAGTTCACCTGCTGCACCAACACCTCGGCGGCGAGGGCAGGGGTAGCGACGGCGAGGACGGCGATGGCGGCAGTGGAGTTCATGGTGGATTCCGCGTAGCCAACCTATCACCTGAGAACGGGGTCGGAAGCACCCGTTCGGGAAAACGCAGTCCTTGGTGCATCTTTGGATGGCCGAACCCCATTTTTTCGCGCTCAGCCTGAACGCACGAACGACTCGATGGTCTCGCGCATGGGCATCGACGGGATCGCGCCGGCAACGGTGGCGGCGAGCGCGCCCGCGGCGTTGGCTCGGGCCAGCGCATCGATCCATGGCATGCCCTCGCTGCGCAGGGCGGCCAGTGCGCCGACGAAGGCATCGCCGCAGCCAACGGTATCGATGGCCTTGACCGGGATCGCTCGCCCGCGCGTGAGCGCACCATCCACGCGTGCGATCCAGCCCGCCGCGCCCAGCGTGACGACGATGTCCAGCACCGGCCACCGTCGCGCGAGCCGATCGACCGCGGCCTGCGGCTCATCGATCCCGCTCAGCGCCGCGAGCTCGTGTTCATTGACGAGCAGGCACGACAGGGCACCAAGGTCGATCGCACACACGGCCTCGCCCATCGGCGCGGCGTTCAGCCATGTCCTCAACCCGCGCTCATGCGCCCTTGCCACCGCGTGCCCGAGCCCGCTGCACTCGTTCTGCATGACGAGCAACTCCCCGCGCGCTGCACCAGCGAGGAACGCATCGATGTCCGCATCGCCGATCCGGCCATTCGCCTCGGGTGCGATGACGATCGAGTTCATCCCGTCGTCGGCGACCATGACGGCAGCGAAGCCAGCGACCGAATCCGTCGTTGCGATGTGCGCAGTGTCTACACCAGCAGCGGCAAGGTCCCGCACAATGAACTCGCCCTCGCTGCCCGTGCGCCCGAGCATGCGAACACGCGCACCGCAGCGTGCCGCCGCAACCGCTTGGTTCGCGCCCTTGCCGCCTGGGTGCACCGTCGCCGAGGACGCCGTGATGGTCGAACCCGATGCGGGGAGTGACTTGACCCGCAGCACCCGATCAACCATCAGCGATCCGATGACATGGAGCGTTGAGCTCATGCGGTCAGGCTAGCGCCGGGCCGCTGAGGGGTCGCCGTCCGGCATCCCCATTGGCCCGTGGACGACTCGCGGTTAGCCTTCGTGGATGCCCATCCCCGCCGTTGCCGTCGTGCTCCTGCTCCTGGTGCGATCGTCCGACGATCCATCCGCCCCCCGCTCGGTGCCGGCGCAGACCAACGCACAGGACTCGGCATCCGCCTCCTCAGCCCGTCCAAGTCCAAGCGTGCCCGGACTCTCCAAGCCGGTCACGATCACCTTCGATGCGGTCGATGTTCCCACGATCGTCGCGGCCACCGAGGCCGATGCCGCACGCGCGCTTGGGTTCGCGCACGCGACCGATCGCTTCGCGCAGATGGACATGATGCGCCGCTTCTCCGCGGGGGAGACCGCCGAGCTGCTCGGCGAGAGGGCGGTACCCGCCGACCTTGAGCGGCGCGCGTTGCGCGGTCGCGCGATGGCGCGCGTCTGCGTCGAGCGGCTCGATGCCCGCAGGCGTGTGATCCTCGATGCCTATGTGCAGGGCGTGAATGCAGGCATCGAAGCTCTCCCCGCCGTGCCGCTCGAGCACATGCTGCTGGGCATCACTCCGGCGCCGTGGAAGGCCGAGGACTGCGCACTCGTCTACCTCTCGCTGTTCCATTCACTCTCGCGCACCGGACGGGCCGATGCGCTCTACGCCGAGGCGCTTGAGCGTCTGCCCGCACCCGTCTGCGACTTCATCGGTTCGCCGCTCTCGCGCATGGACTGCCCTGTGCTCCCCGAGACGGCACCGCCCGTGCTGCCGGCGATCCCGGGCGCCGAGGTGATCGATCTGCGGAGCGTCGAGCGTGCAACGATCGAACCAGCGGCGAAGCCCGACACGGAGGCGCCCAAGAAGCAGAAGAACGGCGGGAAGAAGCAGAGGCGCCAGCCGACCACGCCCGTGTCCCTGCATGGCTGGACCGATGCCCTCCACGAGTTCTGGGAAGAGCGCGCAGCGCTGGCAGGCAGCAACGGCTGGGTGGTCGCCGGTTCGCGCACGAAGGATGGCCGCGCGATCCTGGCGAATGATCCGCACCTGATGATCACCGCGCCGATCCTCTGGTACCGGTGCCGGCTCGAGTGGCCCGGTGTCGAGTGGACCGGCCTGTCCATTCCCGGCGTTCCCGGCATCGTGATCGGCGGCAATGGCCATGTCGCCGTCGGCTTCACGAACACCACTGGCGACTTCGAGGACATCGCGCTGATCGACCTCGATCCGAAGGACCCGAACCGTTACCTGATCCCGGGCGGCGGGAGCGAGGCGTTCGGTACGGAGGAGCACACGATCCTCGTGCGTGGCAAGGATCCCGAGCGCATCGTGCAGCGCACCACGCGCTGGGGCACGGTGACCGGTGACATGCGCTGTGCCGATGGCGTGATGCGCCCCTTCGTCACGCTGTGGATCGGCGCGCGCCCGGATGCGATCAACTTCGAGATCCTCGACATGGTGCGTGTGCGCACGGTCAGCGAGGCGGTGGACCTGCTCTCCAACTGGTACGGCCCGAGCCAGAATGCCATGCTTGCGGATCGTGCCGGCGACATCGCGTGGGTCGTCACGGGCTGGATCCCGGATCGCCGCGGGCACGACCCGCGTCAGCCATGGCGACCATCCGTGGATGGTGATCCCTGGAAGGGTCCGATCGATCCGGCACGGCGTCCCAAGCTCGTGCGTCCGCAGTCCGGCGTGATCGTGACGGCGAACCACCGTACGGTCCCGATCGAGCAGTGTGCCATGATGGGTCACTACTGGGCCAATCCGGAGCGGGCGCATCGCATCCACGCCCTCCTTGCCGAGCGCGAGCCGCTGGATGAATCACGCATGCTCGCGATCCAGCTCGATACGGAACTGGATGGGCTTGAGCCCTATCGCGCGATGGCGCTTGCCGCCCTCGATGGTGCGACCGATCCTGTCCTGATCGCCCAGCGCGAGTCGATCGCTGCGTGGAACGGGCGCGCCGATGCTGACCAGCCCGCGGTGGCGCTGCTTTCGGCGTTTCACAAGTCGCTTGATCGTCGATTTGCCGCGATGCTGATGTCGTGGATCCGCACGAACTCCGGTGAATCGCTGCCAAGCCTTGCGATCCGGTCCGTGCACGATGAGCCCTGGCTCCGCGTGCTCGAGACGCAGCCGGCGAACTGGCTCCCGTCGGGCTACACCGACTGGAACGACTTCCTCCGGGCCGCACTTGTGGAAGCTGCCTCCAAGGAGCCTGGCATCGAACCCTGGGGCGAACGCAATCGCGCCCGGTTCGCAAGCCCCGTCGCCGACGCCGTCCCGGCCTTCATGAAGGCAACCGTCACGCTCGACGATGGGCCGCAGCCCGGTCACTTCCGCGCGGTGCGTGTCCAGACCCCACGAGCGGCAGCCAGTGCGCGGTACATCGTGAGCCCAGGCCGCGAAGCCGATGGCATCCTCGAAACGCCTGGGGGACAATCGGGTGATCCTCGCTCGCCGCACTACCGAAGCTTGCATCAAGCCTGGCGGAACGGCGAGCCGACGCCGCTGTTGCCCGGACCCGCGACGAGGTCGATCGTGCTCGATGCACCAAGGTGATGTCTGCGCATGTCGCTGGTGCAGCGGCTCTGGTGGCCTCGGCCAATCCGAGCATGACATACACGCAGGTGCGCAGCCGACTCCTGTCGACGGCACGCCCAGTTTCGAGCCTGTCGGGCAAGTGCGTGACGGGTGGCGCGCTCGACATCGCGGCGGCCATCGCCGGAAGTGGCGGCGGCGGGTCCAACACCACGCCAACCGTCACGATCAGCTCGCCGTCGAGTGGCAGTTCCTTCACCCGGACCGACTTGGTCGCCGGTACTCACACCATTGCGGCGAGGGCTACCGACTCCGGCTCCCTGCAGGGCACGGCCACGGTCACCATCACGATCACCGCAGGTGGGACGCTGCCCTCGGCTCCGACGAGTCCGTCAGCCACGCTGTCCGGTACCACCGTCACAGTTCGTTGGACGGACACTTCGAGCAATGAGACGGGGTTCCGCATCAAGCGGCAGAAGCGCGTCGGCAACACCTGGACCAACGAAACCGTGATTGCCACGACTGCAGCCAATGTGACCCAGATCACGGATGCTCCGGGACTGGGGCGATGGCGCTATGCGATCCAGTCCTTCAATGACACCGGGTCCTCCGCATGGACCGCGTGGGTCCAAGTGAATATCAACTGACACAAGGGCTGTCCTGACATGCATCACCCTCAGCGAGGCGCCCCGTCGGGTGCCTCGCCGTGTTGGGGGGATCGTGCCATGGCCCCGTGCGATGTCCTTCCGCATTCCGACGAGCCTTGGATTGCAGTTCCAGCGTCAGCTCCCCCATGGCAGCCATTTGGCCCATCTCTCTCCGTCTTTTCTCATTTTTTTTGGGGGGGGAG
>VGYB01000043.1 GCA_016873115.1 Planctomycetota bacterium
CGCCTGACGCTCTTCAACGGCCAGCGGTCCTGGATCAGCATCGCGAAGGGCATCACCTATGTCTCTGGTCTCGAGCCGATCACGGGCAACAACGCTGCAGGATTCGAGCCGGAAACGGATGTCGTGTTCGAAGGCTTCGTGCTCGACATCGACGCGGTCATCAGTGCCGACCGCAGGTATGTGACGATGAATGTGCGCTTCGGCCTGAACGAGAACGTGACCTTCACCCCAGTGACGGTGACCGGCGCGGCCGGCGGTGGTGGTGACGGTGGCGGTCGAGCGTCCCAGTTCTCCGGCACCATCCAGTTGCCGAGCCTGCAGGGATCGGAAATCCGGACCTCGGTCAGCGTTCCCGACAAGGGCACGATCATGCTCGGCGGCCAGATCCTGATGAACGAGATCGAGATCGAGGTCGGTGTACCCGTCTTGAGCAAGATCCCGGTCGTCAACCGTTTCTTCACCAACCGCCTGACGACGCGCAGCGAGAAGACCCAGATGCTCCTCATCCGTCCCGAGATCATGATCCAGCAGGAGATGGAAGACGATCTCTTCCCCGACCTGCGGTCTCAGCTCGGCGAGGGATCGGCCGGCGGTTTCTGAACCAGTCCTCCAACCCCTCGGGGAAGCACCATGGCCAACGACAGCTCACGCTTGCGCATCAGCGCCGTCAATGACGTGGTGCGCATCGACTTCGTCGATCGTGACATCCTCGACGAGGCCACGATCCGGCAGATCGGACAGGACATCCAGCGCAGGCTCGAACCCATGAGCGCCCCCAAGGTGCTGATGTGCTTCGCCGTCGTCGAGCACCTTTCGTCAGCGGCGCTGGGCACGCTCATCACCGTGAACAGCCTCGTGAAGAAGAAGGGTGGCATGCTGCGCCTGGCCGAGATCCGTCCCGAGATCCTCGAGGTCTTCTACATCACGAAGCTGAACAAGCACTTCAGCATCGACGAGTCGGCCGCAGCTGCCCTGAAGGCACTCGCCTGAGCCCAGCCATGCCGGCACGCACCGTAGGCCACGCGATCCTCCGCGGCTTGCGTGCCGAGATCGATGCCTGCCAATCAGCGGTCGAGGAGGCGATGGCGCAGCATGGATACGGCCGCGAGGCGCTCTTTGCCGTTCGGCTCGCGCTGGAAGAAGCGCTCGTGAACGCGATCCGCCACGGCAACCGCCATGTTCCCGGCGGTCAGGTCGACTTCCGATGGAGCGTGGACGGCGACGAGGCCCGCTTCGAAGTGCGCGACCAAGGCGACGGCTTCGATCCCGATGCGGTGCCCGATCCCACCCACGATGACAACCTCGAGATCCCCTCGGGCCGCGGCATCATGCTGATGAAGGCCTACATGTCCGAGGTCGCGTACCGCGACCCGGGCAATCATGTCTCGATGGTCTACAGGAGGTCGAAGGACGCATGAGCACGACGGCACCATTGCGGGTGGGAGTGGTCGGTTGCGGACGCATGGGACGCCACCATGTCCGCGTGGCCAGCCAGGCCGACGGCACCGATCTCGTGGCCATCGCGGATGCGAGCGAGGAACGCCGCACCACGCTGGCCGAGCAGTTCGGCGGTACGCCGTGCGCATCGCTCGACGAACTCCTGGCCGTTGGCGTGCAGGCGATCGTCGTCGCCACGCCGACCGTCACGCACCGCGACATCGTGCTGCAGGCTGTGGCTGCGGGCGTCCACTGCCTGGTCGAAAAGCCGCTGGCCTCCGATGAACGCACCGCGACCGAGATGGCCGAGGCAGCCGCGCGCTCCGGCGTGGCGTTGCAAGTGGGTCATGTCGTGCGCTACGACCCGATCATGGTGGCCGTGCGTGGACTCGCGGGCATCACGCCCCGCTTCATCGAGATGGATCGCATCTCGCCCATGACCTTCCGCAGCGTCGATGTGGGCGTGGTGCTCGACATGATGATCCATGACCTCGACCTCTTGCTCATGCTCGTGGGCAGCGAGCCGGAGGAGATCCACGCCAATGCGGTGTGCGTGCTGGGCGAGGCCGAGGACATCTGCAATGCGCGGCTGGTCTTCCCGGCAGGGCCCGATGGCCTCCGATGTGTGGCCAATGTCACGGCAAGCCGCATGGCGCTCAAGACCGAGCGCAAGCTCCGCATCATCAGCGAGGATGCCTATGTCAGTGCGGACTTCGTCGCGCGACAGGGCACCGTGGTCCGCAAGACCGCCAATGCCGAGCAACTCGACCAGGTTCGCCGGCAGCTGAAGGATGGCGACGATCTCTCGGGCGTGAACTATCTCGATCTGGTCAAGATCGAGCCCCTGGCCGTTGGTGCGGGCGATCCGCTCACGCTGCAGTTCGCCGATTTCGTGCGGGCCGTCCGGACCGGCCAGCGTCCCTTCGTCGATGCCGAAGCAGGTTCCGCCGCAGTGCGTACCGCGGAGCGGATCGTCGAGGCCGCCCGCGCTGCGGGTGCGCGCATGGTGTGAGTTCGCGGCCTCCCATGCCGCCTGTCCTCATCGGGTCCCACTGTTCGATCGCCGGTGGGCTTCATCTGGCCATCGAGGAAGCCGTCCGGCTGGGCCTCGACTGTGTGCAGATCTTCACCAAGAACCAGCGCCAGTGGGCGTCGAAGCCGCTGCAGCACGAGGAGATCCTGGCATGGTCACGGGCGCTCACCGCTGCCGGCTGGGATCGATCGCGGGTGGTGAGCCACAACTCGTACCTGGTGAACCTGGCGAATCCCGATGCCTCGGCGCGCTCGCGGTCGCTCGCCCTGCAGCGGGACGAGACGGAACGATGCGAAGCCCTTGGCATTCCGGTGTGCGTCATGCATCCCGGCGCACATCTGGGTGCGCCACGAAAGCCTCGCGAACCGAACCGACTCGGCGAGCCTCCGTCGTCCGATGAGCTCGAGGGACTGCGCCGCATTGCCGCCTCACTGGATGCACTGCATCGGCAGCTCAAGGGAGTCCGCACCATCACGCTGCTCGAAACGACCGTCGGCTCGGGTACGAACCTCGGCTATGACTTCGGCCATCTGAGGTTGATCCGTGACCTCGTGCGTGATCCCGAGCGGGTCGGTTTCTGCATCGATACCTGCCACATCGTGGCCGCGGGCCATGATTGCTCCACGCCGGAACGCGCAAGGGCCGTGCTGGAGTGCTTCGATGCCGAGTGCGGTCTCGAGCATGTCCATGCCGTGCATGTCAATGACAGCATCGGTGCGTGCGGTTCGAGGCTGGATCGACACGAACACATCGGGCATGGCACTTGCGGCGCATCCTGTTTCCGGGCCGTCCTGGGGCACCCGAAGCTGCTCGGGCGGCCCATGATCCTCGAGACCGCCAAGGAGGATGGCCCTCGCGACGAGCCGTGGGATATCGTCAACGCGCGCGAACTCCGCCGCTTGGCTGGCGTGCGTACGGCACGATGAACCTCATGCGATCCGTCATCCTTACTGCGCTCGTCCTGGCCACGGGTTGCCGTGACTGGTCGAAGCCGGTCATTCCGCAGGACCCGGAGCTTGCTGCACTGGCGACGGATGCCACGCCGCCGACCCGCGATGAACTGCTCGCCAGTGCCGCGAAGCTGTCGAAGCAGGGCGATGCCCACGCCGCACTCCGGTCCTTGCAGCGCGCGCTCGCCATGCACCCTGCTGATCCGCAGACGGAGTTCCTGGTGGCTCGCGAGTACCTCGCGCTCGGGGAGCGCGAGACTGCACTGGAGTTCGCGATCCTCTCCACCTTGCACGATGCCTCATCGGCGCGCGTGGTGGCGTGTGCACCGATCATGGTCGCCGCGGGTGCACCGCAACGCGCTGCGCGCCTGATCGAATCGGCGCTGCCGGATGCCAGCGATGCCGCGGTGCGGACCCAGCTGTTGCAGGAACTGGTGGTGGCTCGGGGTGCGGCAGGGGAGCATGATGGTTCGCTCGCCGCTGCGCGCGAACTGGTCGCGACCACACCGGGTGCAGCCAGCCAAGCCGTCCTTGGCGATGCGCTCCTTCGAGCTGGCCGGCTTGCCGATGCCGAGGATGCCTTCCGCGCCGGCATCACCGTCGATCCCAAGTCGACGGTGTGCTGGAACGGCCTCGGCACTGCTGCGCTGAATCGATGGATCGCGGGCGGCAAGGTCGACCAGTCCGCGCGGGCACGGGCGGTGGCAGCCTTCGAAGCCAGCCTGGCGGTCGACGCCGATCAGCCGAAGGTCGTGCGGCTCATGGCTTCGCACGGCCTCTGACCGCGTCGCGCGAGGAGTCGACCGCCGGCTCGTGGAGGCGTGGCGCGTGCCGCGGCACCTTCCTACGATTGGCCCCATGCCTGACACCAGCCTGCTCGAGTGCTTCCCTTCGCCCTCCACGGTGCCGTTCGTGATCGAGCATGTGAGCGAGGAGTTCACGTCGGTCTGCCCCAAGACGGGCCACCCCGATTTCGGGATTGTGACGCTGCGCTACGCACCGGGCGACCGATGCGTGGAACTCAAGAGCCTCAAGCTGTACTACCAGAGCTTCCGGAACGAGGGCATCTTCTACGAGGCCGTCACCAACACGATCCGTGATCATCTGGCTGCAGCCATGAAGCCGCAGTGGATGCAGGTCATCACGGAGTGGAAGGGGCGCGGGGGGATCAGAAGCCGCATCGTGGCGTCGCATGGGGCCGTCCCCTCGGAGTGGGCGCGCGGCTGAGTCGCGGCCGCTGCGCATTCGTTTCACGCTTCGCATGCGGCCGTCGCGCCCTTGTTCCGTGACGGCCGGAACATGGACCGAAATGGGTCGGTTGAAGCGCTTGTCGAGACCATCGTGCAGTAGCCTGCATGGGTCTGCCGAACCCGGAGGCCATCATGAACCACTCCCTGTCTCGTGCTGCGCTGGCCGTCGTCCTCGCGCTGCTGTTCGTGCCGGCCGCGGCACCGGCCTCAGCGCAATCCAGGTTCCCGACGGCGCTCACCTCGACGGAGTTCGAAGCGCTCCTGCCGCGGGTCGGCGTGCCCGATGCCCAGAGCGCGTCCGCGATGGCCGAGTACGACCGCTACCAGCGGGCAACCAGCGAGCTTCGCTCTGGTTCCATCGAGCGCTACCTCAAGGACCAGCCCGAGGGCGGCATGGCGTTCGGCATGGGCAACGACGAACGGCCCGCCGACGAGGTCCGCAAGCAGATCCGCGCCTACCGCAGCCTGCTCGCCCAGTGGGATACGCTCGAGAACGCGCTGATCGATTCATTGCTCGCGCTCGGGGCCGACGGCACCAAGCTCGATCGCGCCCGGCGTTCGCTCGAACTGCGTCGCATCGAGCAATCCACATCCGACGCCTTCGTGATGCGGTCCGGCAGCCAACTCGATCTGTGGGCGATCGCGGAGCGCTCGACCAAGGATCTCGACCCGTCGCAACTGAAGCAGATCGACGATCACATCGGCGCGCGCGAGGCCGAGTATGTCGATGCCGTCCGCGCGATCCGAACCGCAGCGCTCGAGCAGCCCGAGCGCCTGATCGAGCTCCGTGCCAAGGCGATGGCGGATCACCCCCGCCCCTCGGCCGAATCCATGCAGCAGCAGATGGATCGGGCGCAGGAGCAGGGCGTTGAACTCGATCACTCCGAGTTTGCCAGGGGTTTCGAAGCCCACTTCCAGGCGTTGGCCGGGGCGTTCAAGCAATCCCGCGAGCCGGTGCAGGCTGCTCGGACCCGTGCCGCACGCCTCGGTGCGACGATCCTGAGCGAGGCCTTCCAAGGGATCCCGCAGCCTCGGGGCGCGACGGCGTGGCTCGCATTCATTCGAGGCAGTGGCGTGGCAGCGCTCTCAGACCTGGGTGGCATGGTTGCCTTCAGCATCGACGATGGTGGGGCGATCCAAATGGTCGAGTCCATGGCAGCCAAGGCCCCGCTCACGCCCGAAGAGGATCAGGCCGTCGCAGCCGCGTTTGCTTCATGGCAGGCATCGGTACTCGGCGCACTCAACGATCAGGAACCGACGGTGTTCTTGGGCCACATCCCTGAGGACTTCCAAGAGGTCGTCCGCAAGCGCACCGAGGCGGCGAAAGCCCGCACGACCGCGTTGAAGACGGCGGTACGAGCGGCCTTCGGCCTGCCACCTGAGCCGGAGCAGGTTGCGCAGGATGCTCCCGATGGGGGAGCTGCGTCGGGCGATGGCGGCGAACCCGTTGGCGTCACGGTCCGAGTGCGCGTGGAGACCGTCGACGGTGACGGGGCTGAGGGTGCGGACGCGGTCGGTGGCGATGCGGTCGTGCTCGACATGTCAGGCGATGGCCTCGAGGGACTGGTCATCAGTGACGAAGATGGGCCGATGTCGCCGCAGGGTGCTGGGCAATCCACGATCCAGCCCATCACGAAGCAGGAACTCCAGGAGCTTCTGGACCTGTGCGACTCGGCAGAATCCGTCAAGCCGGTCATCACGCAATTGCACGCCGACTACCTCGAGGTGGCCAAGGCCGTGAAGGACCAGCTCGACGCCGCGCCGAGTGCGCAGATGACCTTCGGTCCAGATGGCGCCAAGGCTGCGTCCAAGGAGGACATTGCCGCCAAGTACGACGCCGTTCGGACTGCGCTCGGTGCGATGGAGCGTGCCGATTCCGACCTCTTCGTTGATCTCGCGGCTGTCATGGATGAAGCCTGCCTCCGACAGCAAGCGCAGTTCCGCGCACGCAACCTCGTTCGGATGGGTGCCAGCGGAGTCGGCAGCAGCATGGCGTTCGAATTCATGAGGAGCAACCGGTCCGGCCCCTTCGTCGATCCTGAGTCGGTCATCCGTGCTGCGCTCGCCGACGGGAGCATCGATGCCGCCGCGGCCACCACGCTGCGTGAGCATGTCGCGGCACAAGGCCATGAGCCGATCCTGGCCACGCTCAGGAACCAATTCGAGGTCACGATGTCCAAGGGGC
This sequence comes from Planctomycetota bacterium, assembly GCA_016873115.1. GTDB lineage: Bacteria > Planctomycetota > Phycisphaerae > Phycisphaerales > SM1A02 > SYIB01. Next base: position 6,856 of record VGYB01000043.1, read on the forward strand.
GCGAGCTGGCGCTTCTTGAGGCAGATCTCTTCAAGCCAGCCGCCAATGACGACGAGGACGGCGCCATGGCGATTGATGAGTCGGCCAGCCAGCGCATGCAGGAGGCAGGTGAAGCCATGGGCAAGGCCCGCAGCGAGGCCTCAGCCCGTGCTCGCCAGGTGCTGGATGCGCTGCCGGCGCTCCTCAAGGAGCCGCAGCGTCCGGGCTTCCAGCGCGCCGCCGATGTGGTCCGTTACCCCGAGACCTTCAAGGATCCCACCGACATGGAGCCCATGTTCGCCAAGGCCTTGGCACTCGAGGGCCTCGACACGGTCGCCACCAGCACCATCACCACGCAACGCACCGAGTACCGGGCTGCCTATGCCAAGCTGCGTGACCAGCTGACCGAGGTGCGTCCCAAGTCGGCGATGCCTGACTTCACTTCCGCCGACATCGGCGGCGTGGAGGACTTCCGGGTGCGCATGAATGCATCGCAGGCGGCTCAACGCCAACTCAGGCAACTCAAGACCGATCGCGACGAGCTGAATCGGCGCACCATGCGCCAGCTCCAGTCGGCACTCGGCGAGGAACGCTCGAAGGCGATCGGTGAACTGCCCGCTCAGCGCAAGGGCAGGGGGCTGTCGATCCCCGGCCTTGGGGGCGTGCAGATCACGGTCCCGTGACGGGGCCATCGCCCCAGCCACGGGGCCTGGCCTTGGGTGCGCGTGATCCATCTTCGGCTGCCGGCCCCTTGTAGCCCTTGCAGGTCACGAACATCTCCACGCTTTCGGCCCGGCTCGACTTGGGCTTGAAGCCCTTGCTTTGGGCAAAGAGCGTGGCGCAGCGCTTGAGGAGCGCGGGGTACTCGCTGCCTTCGTAGACCTTCATGGTCGCATGACCACCCCTGCGCAGCCAGCGGGGAAAGCGGTCCAAAAGGGCGTTGCACAGGTTCACGCTGCGGATCGAGTCACCGAAGGGATCGCCGCTCGTGTCGGGCCCCATGTCGCTGATGACCACATCGAAGGGGATCCCCCCGAAGTGCTCAGGCGCCAGGTCCAAGAGGTCGGCTTGCAGCAGCGTCACGTGCTGCGGCAGACCCCGCGGGTCGATCGCCTTCAGGTCGACGGCGACCACGGCTCCCTTGGGTCCAACGCGCTCGGCCGCGACTTGCGTCCACGAGCCCGGTGCAGCACCCATGTCGAGCACACGGTCGCCCTTGCGGATGAGCTTCTTGCCAACGCGCTCGGCCGCGACTTGCGTCCACGAGCCCGGCGCAGCACCCATGTCGAGCACACGGTCGCCCTTGCGGATGAGCTTCTTGCGATCATCGATCTCGATCAGCTTGAAGGCACTGCGCGCTCGGAATCCCCGCTCCTTGGCCAAGCGGAAGAAGTGGTCCTGCACGTCCTTCATGGTTTCTCCGGCACGCCATGCGACTCGATCCAGCGTCGCATCTCCGGATAGAAGCGCAGGCTTGAGAGCGCGCTCGCGGTGCCATGGTCCGCCCGCTGCAGCAGCTCCACATAGCCCGGTACCAGGGCGGGATCGCCTGCACCCGGGAGTTCGGCCAGCTTGAGGCGCACCCGATCGACGGCTCGCTCGAGGTAGAAGTTGTCGCGGTCGCCGCAGACGAGGTGGACACGCTCGCGCCACAAAGGCAGCATGGCCTCCGGATCACGCCGCAATCGGCGAGCCAGGTCATAGGTCGACCACGCCTCGATGACCACCGGATCGATGGCACCGGTGGCGGCATCGACGAGCCGGCGTGGATGTCCAGTGATCGAATCGACAGGGCTCCACATGGCGCACCATGCATCCCACTGCTCACCGCTCAATCCCTCGGGCGAAAGCACCCACTCCATCATGATCTCGTCACGGTTGTTCATGCACACGCGGTCGAACGCATCGCGCATGGGCTCACGGAAACTCGGGAACTCCGCGTCCGCGCCATCGACATACGCATTCGGCTCGGCGTACAGATCGACGGTCTGGAAGGCCGTGAAGTCGATCGGATCGGGTGCGCTCGAGAAGCACGCACCGAAGGTCTCTGGATAGGTCAGCGCAAGCCACAGGCTGCTCCAGCCACCGCTCGAGTGACCGGTCACGAGCCTGCCCTCGGGGCGAGCATCGAGCCGGAAGCGCTCCTCGAGCCATGGCACGAGTTCCGTGGCGAGAGCCGTACCGCGCGGTCCGTTGGCGATCGAGTCCACGAAGCCATGGTGACCGAGCGGACCGTCGGGATCGAGCACGACCCACACGGCCGGTGGCAGGGCCGCCGCTCCGATCTCGCTGTGCACCACCTTCATGAACGATGCAGCACCGAGGTGGCGACCACCGAATCCCGGGATCAGATAGATCGTCGGCCAGATACGGCGCTGGTGCGTGGTGTCGTGGTAGCCCGGCGGCAGGATCACGCCCGCACGGTGCACGGCCGGTGTGCCGCGCGAAGTCACCAAGGTGCTCGGCAGGTTGACCCAGACCAGCTGCGGTCGGTCGGGATCCTCGCCGACCTGGCCCTCGGGCATCGGCTGCTGCGGCACGAGTTCGTTGAGGTCGAGCGTGATGTCGTCCTCGACCGAGCGGGACAGGGTGATCGTGGTCGGCTGCCCCATCAGGTTGCCCGGTCCCATGTGCCCGCGCACCGTCGTCTCGCGATCGAGCACGGCCTGTACGCGGAACATGCCATCGAAGTCACTCATCGAATACGGGTACCACGCCGTGCCTTCGCCAAGCTCGACCGGTACGCCAGCGACGAGATCCCTCACATCGATCCCCGCCATCGGCTGCGGGTCCTCGAAGAAGGGGGCCTCGGCTGGATCCGCATCAACGCGTGACCCTTCGGCCACGAAGAAGACGAGGATTCGGCCGCTCGAAGAACCCGCCGCGAGCAGATCCACCTTGTCGCCAGGGATGCGTACGCGCAGACGGTCTGGCTTGGCTGGCGGGTCGATCGGAGCGACCGATCGAGGCCGAAGGATCGGCTTCGCACCATCGATCGCGTAGTCGCGGGGGGGTGCAGCCTCGGGCGAGGGTGTGGGCGTGGCGTCAGTCGTTGGCTCACTCGTGGGCGCGCTCGGTGGTGGTACGGGCGTCGGCGCAGCCGGCTCGGGAACTCCCATGGGTACATCGCTCGGTACCGGCTGCGGCATCGGCGGATCGACACGGCGCGGGGGGACCTGCATCATGCACGCGCTGGCCAGGACCATGTGGAGCATGCGGCCATCCTACGCGCGTGCGTTGGGAGCACCGATACACTCGATGCCATGCGATCGCTTGCCTTCCTCTCGTTGGCCGTGGCCATGCTCGCAGCATGCGAAACGGCGCATCCGCCTCCGGGCATCCAGCGCGATGTGGTCGATGCCTGGCGTGCCGGGTTTTCCGGCGGTGCCTCCTCGCGTGAGACCACCGAGATCAAGGTCGGTCCGGTCGTCGATGTCGAGGTCGATCTCTTCGCCGGCGATGTCACGATCAGGGCGACCGAGGATGACGCCGAGTACGCCGAACTCACCGTGACCCGCAAGGCTGTCCACGGGATCGGCCGCAATGACGAGGCCGAGGCCTCCGTCGCCCAGATCCGGCAGGATCTCTCGGTCACGCAGCCCTCTGCCGAGCGCACGCTCATGCGGATCACGGGCATCACGGGCCACGCAGAGCCGTGGTACCAGCGCGTGGATGTCGATCTCCATGTCCCGCGCCTTGGAGCGGTGCGCGTCAAGACCACGCGCGGCCATGTCTGGGTCTACGGCAGCCGCGACCGAATCGAGATCGATGGCAGCGGCGGCGATGTACGCATCATCACGGATTTCCCATTCTCCTGCGACTGCCGGGTGATCAACGAGGATGGCGACATCGACCTCCGCCTGCCTGAGCGCGCGTCGGGCACCTTCGATGTGGCGACGATGCGAGGCACCGTCAAGACGAGCATCGCCAAGGGTGAGTGGAGGGATCTTCCCGGCCAGTTCAGTGATCATGACACGGTCGTCTCGATGCTCAATGGTGGACGCAACCGAGTGATCCTGCGCACCGTCGATGGCAACATCCGCATCAGCGTCGACGACCATCCCTTCGAAGTCGGCCCCTACATCTTCGATCCGTGAAGCCCGCCCTGGGATCCTGGGAACTCATCCCGCCAGCACGGCGAGTCGCGCACAGGTTTCGTGGATGTTCGCCCGGCTGTTGAAGGCACTGATGCGGAAGAAGCCCTCGCCGCAGGAACCGAAGCCCGCGCCCGGCGTGATGACGACCTGTGCCTTCTCAAGCAGGAGATCGAAGGCCTGCCACGAGGGCAGGCCCTTCGGACACTCGACCCAGATGTACGGAGCGTTCGTGCCGCCCCAGCATCGAAGACCGAGCCCCTCGACTGCGGTGCGCAGCAGCGCAGCATTGGCCAGATAGAAGTCGGTGAGTGCCTTCACTTCACGCTTGCCTTCCTCGGTGTACAGCGACGCAGCGGCGCACTGCACTGGCCATGACACGCCGTTGCTGCAGGTGGACCATCGGCGTGACCAGAGTCGATGCAGCGGAACCCGCTCACCGGCCGAGGTGGTGCCCAGCAGCGACTTCGGGCAGACCGTGTAGCCGCAGCGCAGGCCGGTGAATCCGCCGTTCTTCGAGAAGCTCCGGAACTCCATCGCGACCTCGCGCGCCCCCGGAATCTCATAGATCGAGCGCGGCACGGCCGGATCGCGCACATAGGCCTCGTAGGCAGCATCGAAGAGCAGGATCGTGCCGTGCCGGTGCGCATACGCCACCCAAGCCTCAAGCTGGGCACGCGTCGCCACTGCACCGGTTGGGTTGTTGGGAAAGCACAGGTACGCCAAGTCCACCGCTTCGCTCGGCGGGCCGGCAACGAAGCCGTTGGCCGGCGTGCCGGGCAGGTAGACCAGTCCCTCGTAGCGTCCACCTTCGAGTGCTGGACCTGTGTTGCCAGCCATCACATTCGTATCGACATAGACCGGATACACCGGATCGGGCACCGCAATGCGATTGCCGCTGCCGAGGATCTCGAGTGCGGCGCTTGCATCGGGCTTGGAGCCGTCGCTCAGGAAGATCTCGTCATCAGCGACTTCGATGCTGCGCGAGCGGAAATCGCCACTCGCGATGGCTGTGCGCACGAACTCGTGCCCGGAAGCCGGTCCGTAGCCCTTGAAACGCTCGTGCGTTGCAAGGTCATCGACCGCGGTGTGCAGCGCCTTGATGGTGGCCTGCGGGAGCGGCTCCGTCACATCACCGATGCCGCATCGGATGATGCGCGGGGCGAGCGCCGGGTGCGCGGCAGCGAAGCCTTGGACGCGCCGCGCAATCTCCGGGAACAGGTACCCGGCGGACAGCTTCAGGAAGTGTTCGTTGATGTGCGCCATGGTTCAATGGTGTCAGGAGGGCAGGATGACGGTGGTGGCCTTGGCGGGGGGGATGTTGGCCATGACCATGTCACTCGAGCATGAGCAGCCGGCAAGGACACGTTTCTCGATCTCGGCCAGCGGCGGCACGCCACGCAGTGCGCCATGGCCATCGCGCAGCGTGCGTGCGCCGATGTAAGCGAAGTAGCGCAGCGAACCTGCAGGCCGGATGAGCGCACGCAACTGGACCATGATCCGTTCGATGAGTTCCGGCGGGAAGTTGTTGAACGGCAACCCACAGATGACATGGTCGAACCCGGGCTCGAGCCTGACCTCCTCGATGGGGGCGTTGATCAGCACCACCTCGTGTGCCTGCTCTGGACAGGACTTCCTCCATGGGGTGAGCACATCGACTTCGAGCTGGGTGCAGAACTCCGGCGAGAGTTCGACGATCACGAGCCGGTCACCGGGCCGCTTGGCGGCCAGCAGCGCTCGCGTGAACGGTCCCGTCCCCGGACCGACCTCGAGCCATCGCTGTGGGGCTCCCGTCGCGATGCCATGCACCATCGCCCGGGCGAGAGCCGTTGAGGATGGAAGGACCGATCCGGTGTTCTTGGCGTCCCGGAAGAACTGGCGCAAGAAGGTGAGCATGGGCGTGCGATGCCAGCGATCGTGCCGCTCAGGCAGCATCGAAGGCCTGCAGTGATTCGCTGCCGTTCATGGCCAGAGCAGCACCGGCGAAGACCTGTCCGATCTGCTCGAGGTCCTTGAGTGCGCACAGCTCGACCGTGGTGTGCATGTAGCGAATCGGCAGGCTCATCAGACCGCAAGGGATCCCGCCGTTGCGCAGGAAGATCGCGTCGGTGTCGGTGCCGCTTCGGCCGGCGACGGCCGAACGCTGTACGGCAATGCCCTGCGCGACGGCTGACTCCGCCAGCATGCGGGTGCAGGCGGCATGGACCGGCAGGCCCACCGCCAGCTTCGGGCCGCTGCCGAGCTTGAAGTGGCCGTGCTGAGCGTGGCTGATGCCGGGGCTATCGGTTGCGTGGCCCACATCGGTCACGAACGCAAGGTCCGGAGCGAGGCTCTGGGCGATCATGGCTGCACCGTGCAGCCCGACTTCCTCTTGCACCGTGCTCACCGCGACCACACGGACCTTGAGCCGGCTGCGCTCGGCGTGCACGAGCCTGAGAGCCTCGGCAGCCGCGAAGATGCCGATGCGGTTGTCGAGCGCACGGGCCACGAGCAGCTCATCACCCATGAGCATCGGGCCTTCGGCGAACACGCCGGGGTCACCGATGTTCAGGCGGGCCAGTGCGGACGCCTGGTCCTTCGCACCGATGTCGATGAAGAGTTCGTGCAACTTGCGCACCTTGCCCTCGGCGGTCTTGTCCTGGAGGTGGATGGCCGTCGCACCGATCAGGCCCGTCACCGGCTCGCTCACACCGGGCACGCTGCTCCGGAAGTTGATGCGCTTGCCGACGATGCTGCCGGGGTCGATTCCACCGATCGCACGGCAGTACACAAAGCCCTGTGCATCGATGTAGTTCACCATCAGGCCGATCTCATCGCAGTGGCCGCAGATGGCCAGCGTCCGGGATGCGCCCGGCGGCTCGATGGCGGCGAAGCAATTGCCGTAGGCATCGCTCCAGACACGGTCCGCGAACGGCTTGATGTACTCCATCCAGAGCCGCTGCCCGGGTCCTTCGAAGCCGCTGGGCGTGGGAGTGTCGAGCAGTCGGGTGAGGAATGAAAGGCTCTCGCTTCGCATGGACGGCGCATCCTAATGCGGCCGTGCAAGGCCCCTCCAAACGACACCGCCGCATCAGGCGAGCCGTTGCGCGGTGGGCTCGGTGACTGTTGCGGCGGGCGTGCGCCGTGTGGAGACGTCACGGCGCGATCCAGGAGAAAGGGGCAGGCGGGGATCGATCGTTATCGATCCAGGTGGTCAGGACAGACCGAGCCCACGACACCTGATCGCCGGACGCGATCCGGGCGTCATTCGTGCCTTGGCACGGGTTTGCTTGCGATGACGCAGGTGCTGGCCGAGTCGCTGCAGCAAGCAGCGCAACTGGTCGAGGCCATGATCGTGTGCCGAGCGTTTCATGCGGGACCTCCTTGCGGGCCCCCCATCGACCCATGTCCATACGCGTGTAACACCCAGTCTGTTCAGGCATTGTGTCCATGGTTGGTTACATTTCCACGATGCTCCTCATCCCTGCGGTGTCATGTGCCCTCGCCACCTTCGTGACGTCCGGCACGGTCGACCTTCCTCGCCTGCCCGCGTTGAGTCCCGACGGATCGCAGATCAGCTTCACCTGGCGCGGTGATCTTTGGAAGGTGCCGGTCCAGGGTGGAGCGGCCACCCGCCTGACCAGCCATCCTGCAGACGATGCCGAGAGTGCCTGGCTTCCCGATGGTTCGGGCATCGTCTTCACGAGCGATCGCGAGGGCGGACCGAACCTCTGGTTCATGCAGCCCGATGGCTCGGGCCTGCGGCAGGTCACCACGCTCGATGTCACCTCGATGCGCCTCACGGGGATCGGAGATTCCCCCGCGGGCCGCGCGGCCTACTTCGATGCGTTCCTGGAGGGCGATTTGTACCGCAGCCCGCGCTCGTACATGGTTCCGCTGGCCGGCGGCGAACCCCGTCGCGTGCACGACGCCTTCGGCACCAACGCGCGTCCGTACGCGGATGGCTCCATCGTGGTCTTCGAGCGCGGTGGCAGCGAGTGGTCGCGTCGGCACTACCGCGGTCCGGACTCGCGTGATGTGTGGACCTTCAATCGCAGCGCCGAGCCCGCCAAGGCGTACACGCGCCTGACTGACTGGGCGGGCAACGACGGCCACGCCTTCTGGACCGCACCGGCCACGGTTGTCTTCTTGTCTGATCGCAAGGACGACACCGTCAATCTGTTCCGGCGTTCGCCCACCGGCGCGGTCGAGCAACTCACGAACTTCAAGGGCGAGGACATCAAGGATCTCGCCGTCTCGGCCGACGGTTCGAAGGCTGCCTTCACCGTCTGGGATCGTCTCTACACGCTGGGTCTCTCGGGTGGCGGGCAGCCGCGGATCGTCGCGGTGACCGCGACCGAGGATGCGGGCGATCTCTTCGAGCAGAAGTCCGTGGCATCGCTTGCGAGTGAAGCGGCACTCAGCCCCGATGGCAAGGTGATGGCGGTGATCGCGTTCGGTGATGTATGGGTGAAGGGCACCGACAGCAAGGTTCCCGCGCGTCGCGTGACCGATTGGCCGAGCCGCGAGAAGGACATTGCGTGGAGCGCGGACAGCCAGACGCTCTACTTCACGAGCGACCACGCCGGGACCGAGGACCTTTGGCAGGCGACCGTCACCAAGACCCGCGACGATGTGAAGAAGAGCTTCGAGTCCGCCACCAAGCCCATCGAGCAGCCCAAGCCAGCGGAGCCTGCTCCCGCCGATGCCGCGAAGCCCGCGGACCCGGCGGCAGCACCCGCCGATCCGAAGCCCACCGAACCCGCCGCGGCGGAACCCAAGCCTGCGGAACCCAAGCCCGCTGAGCCCACGGCTGAACCCGCCAAGCCGGCAGAACCGGCCAAGGCCGACGCTCCCAAGGACGAAGCCAAGCCCGCAGACAAGAAGGACGAGAAGAAGTCCGAGGAGAAGAAGGACGAGCCGAACCGCTGGCCCGATGCCGTGGCGTTCGAGATCACCGCGCTGCTGCAGGATCCCGCACAGGATCGCCAGATCGCGCCGAGCCCGGATGGCACGCGCCTGCTCTTCCGTCGCAACCAAGGCGATCTCTGCATGCTCGACCTCGCCACGAAGGCTGTCACGACGGTGCAGCCCGGATGGGACGCGGGCATCGAATATGTATGGAGCCCCGACTCGACGGCGATCTGCTTCGCACAGTCGGACATGGACTTCAACAGCGATCTCTGGATCGTGCCGAGCGATCTGTCCCAGCCCGCCGTCAACATCACGCGCCACCCCGACAACGACGGGCGTCCGCGTTTCTCCGCCGATGGCAAGGTGCTCGCCTTCCTGAGCGAACGCACGAACGAGGAAATCGACGCGTGGTATGTCTTCCTCGACAGGTCGCTTGAGGCGCTTCCCAAGCACGAACTCGAGCAGTACTTCAAGGATGCGGGCGAAGCGGCGAAGAAGCGCAAGCCGCTTTCGGCGAAGGCGAAGGACAAGCCCACCGATGCGCCCAAGTCGGACGCGAAGCCCGAAGCCGCGGCGAAGCCTGACGCCAAGCCCGAGCCCAAGGCCGACGCTCCCGCCGTCGCCGACGCTGCCAAGCCCGCCGATGCCGCCGCAGCCAAGCCCACGGATGCCGACGCGAAGAAGGACGAGCCCAAGAAGGACGACGCCAAGAAGGCGACGATGCCTGCCTGGAATCTCGACGATGCCTACCTCCGTGTGCGCCGCATCACGAGCGCGCCCGGCAACGAGGGCAACCTCGAACTGCTGCCGGCGGGCGATCGCATCCTCGTCTCGGCCGGAGACGGACTGCAGACGATGAAGCTCGACGGCACCGACACGAAGAAGCTCACCGGATCAGGCACGGTGCTCGGGCTCAACTTCGCCGGCGATGCAGCCGTGGCCGTCTCGGCCGGCAAGGCCGCGACGATCGGCCTCACTGGCGGCGAGGTCAAGTCCACCGACCTCGATGGCACGATCCGCATCGATCGCCGCGAGCTCAGCAGCCAGAAGTTCCTCGAGGCCGCCCGCGCGATCGGCGAAGGCTTCTACCACCCGACCATGAAGGGACTCGACTGGGATGCGCTCACCAAGCGCTATCACGCGCTGGCGTGCCAGGCGCGAACGGGTGCCGAGTTCGACCATGTCGCGAACCGATTCCTCGGCGAACTCAACGCGAGTCACCTGGGCATCCGGTCGCCGCGCGATCGTGCCGGTTCCTCCTTGCCGCCACAGGGGCGCCTGGGGCTGCGCGTCGAGCCTGGCGCCAAGGGCTTCGTCGTCAAGACCGTCCTGCAGGAGATGCCGGCTGCCAAGGCCAAGGTGCCGCTCGTGGCCGGTGATGTCATCACAGCCGTCGAGTTCGAGCCAGTCGATCTCACGCGCACGCTCGAGAGCCACCTTCCAGGCCTCGCAGGCCGCGAAGCGGCGCTCACGGTCGAGCGCACGCTTCCGGATGGCCGCACCGTGACCTTCGATTCGTTCATCGTTCCGGCCATGTCGGGCTCCGTGTCTGCGCAGTCGTACGAGAACGAGTGGCGGCGCATGGAGAAGGCCGTGCACGAGCGCTCGGGAGGGCGCATCGGCTACATCCACATCAAGGGCATGGACCAGCCATCGCTCGATGACTTCGAGCGTGGCCTCTACGCCGCCGGATACGGCCGCGATGGTCTGATCGTCGATGTCCGCAACAATGGCGGCGGCTGGACCGCGGACCGGCTCATGGCCTCGCTCGCCACGCCGACCCACGCGTACACGATCCCGCGCGGCGGGGATGCCAAGGTCACCACGGGCTATCCGCAGGATCGCCTCTTCATCCAGCGCTGCATCCTGCCGACCAACATGCTGTGCAACGAGAAGAGCTTCTCGAACGCCGAGATCACGGCGCATGCCTTCAAGGCGATTAAGCGTGGCACCCTGGTGGGGCAGCAGACCTACGGCGGCGTGATCTCCACCGGCGGCATCACGCTGCTGGATGGCACGACCTGCCGCATGCCG
>VGYB01000044.1 GCA_016873115.1 Planctomycetota bacterium
GCCAGAAGCACGAAGCCACATTTTTTCTCGTTCACCCCCCGTCCCATATAACTCCCCGTGGCGGGCTGCGGATTCGGTATCAGCCTTCGGCAGCTTCGCGGCCCCGCAGGACAGCAGGAACGCCCTCCCGGTCGGGGGTCATCCAGTCTTGGATGGCCACCCGCATGGCTTCGAACGTGGTGGAGGTCCGGATGGCTTCCTTGAGCGGCTTGATGTGGCCCATGGTCCGGCCGTACCAAGCAATGCCTTGGTTGAGCCGCTTGATGCCGTACCACGGCTTGGCGAATCGCTCCATCAGGTCGATGTGGCGAAGGATCGCCCGGCACTTGGCATTGAAGGACAGGTCCGGCCCGACAGCCCCCGTGGCAAGGTGCTCAGCAGCCCGCCGGAACATCCATGGGGTCCGCAGGGCGGCCCGGGCGATCATGACACCCGCACAGCCGGAGCGATCCATGAGCGCCTTGGCGTGTTCGGGCTCGACCACATCGCCGTTGCCGATGACGGGGATCGATGGCACAGCCTCGACCACGCGCCCGATCGCGCCCCAATCAACCTGCCCGCTGAAGAACTGCACGGTGTATCGGCCGTGGACCGTGATGGCGGCAATGCCGACATCGGCCAGGCGCCGTGCCAGGTCTGGTGCCACCATATGCTCAGGATCCCAGCCCAGTCGCATCTTGGCAGTCACCGGGACACGACCACCACTGGCGCGGTCGACAGCCTTCACGATGCGTTCGGCCAGCACCGCGGTCGCCGGACAATCACGCAGCAGCAGGCTGCCACCGTTCTTCTTGGCGACCTTGTCGACGGGGCAGCCCATGTTGATGTCGATGACCTGGGCACCGTGCTCCATGGCCCAGATCGCAGCCTCGGGCAAGGGATCGTCGCCATTGCCGTAGAGCTGCATGCCGCAAGGGCGGTCGAGTTCATTGGTGGCTGCGAGTTCGAGTGACCGCTCGGAGCCCCGCAGCAACGCATGAGCATTCAAGAGATCGGTGTAGGCGATGCCCACACCGCCAAGTTCTCGGCAGAGGATGCGAAATGGCAGGTCGGTGTAGCCGGCGATGGGCGCGAGCAGGAGGTTGCTCTGGAGTTCGACGGGTCCGATGCGGAGCACTGCGTCATGCTAGGCCGCGGCCGCCCGGACCCCGGGGCGCATGGCTGCTTGCCGCGCGATCGATCCATGACTCGTTGCTATCGTGCCTGCATGCGCAACGCACTCCTGGTGTGGGCATCTGTTGCCATGACGACCATTGGAGGAGTGAGTGCGCCGGTCCAGGATCCGGTGCCCGTGCCGGGTGCGACCATGGGCAGTGTGAGTGTGCGCGTAGGGGACCAATCGCTCACCATGCCGTACCGGCTGATGGAACCGAGCGAGGTGGTTCCCGGCGAGACCTACCCGCTGGTCGTCTTCCTGCACGGATCGGGAGAGCGTGGCACGGATGGCGATGCCGCGCTCAAGTTCATCGGCCCTGTGCTGGCCACACGCGAGATGCGTACGAAGCATCCTTGCTATGTGCTGGCTGTGCAATGTCCGCGAGATCGGACCTGGGTCGAACCTGGGAGACGCAGCACGAATCCCACGATGACCGAGCAGCCGAGCATGACCATGCGTGGCGTGATGGCGGCGTTGGATCAAGTCATCAAGGACAAGGCGGTCGATCGGCAGCGCATGTACCTGACGGGACTCTCGCTGGGTGGGTACGGCGCCTGGGATCTGGCGATGCGAAGGCCGGAGATGTTCGCCGCGGTCGTGCCCATCAGCGGTGGCGGTGATCCGACCAAGGCAGCGCTGCTGAGGGATGTGCCCATCCAAGTGTGGCACGGTGGCCTTGACAGTTCGGTGCCGGTGGCACGCAGCCGCGACATGGTCAAGGCACTGAAGGAGGCCGGTGCAGAGGTCGACTACCACGAGATCAAGGATGGTGGGCACGAAGCCTGGGTCCAGGCCTACGCGCCCGGCGCGGCGATCGCGTTCATGTTCAAGCAGGTGCGAGACCTGCCGAAGCCGGGACCCGGTTCTGCGGCCGATCCCGTTGATTGAGCACATACCAGTGGTATCGGTGCCCAAGAGCGCGCTCGTCACGGTGGGAGGGTCGGATGCTAGGCTTGACACCCCGCAGGACCGGGCGATGATCGCCACGCGGCCATGCCAAGGAAAGGACACGAGGTACGGTTCATGAACAAGTGGTTCTATGCGAAGGATGGCCAGGCGATCGGCCCGCTCAGCACGCCCGAGATGCATGAGCTGATCAGTCAGGGCGCCTGCACGCGGACCACCTTGGTCTGGACGCGCGGCATGCGGGATTGGCTTCCGGCGTGCATGGCGACCTGGATGTGGGAAGAACGCGCGGAGCGTCGCACGGTGACCACGGAGGACAACGGCGAGCCGAGTGGTGATCACGAGAGGATTGCCGCGGCGGACGAGGCATCGGTCGTGTCGCGCGCATCGACGCCAGTGGCTGCCGATGGCGCACAGGAATCAACCACCGAGTCGGACGATGCCGGCGTGGTCGGCATGGTGCGAAAGCTCTTCGGCCTCGGCTGAATCGCCAAGCGCATCGGCTTTGGCGTCGATGTGGTGATGCGGGGTACCGAAGGTTGCCCTGCCCCCAACCTGCCCAAGAGGGGCACTGATCAGGCGGCACCGGCAGCCGGCACCACAGGATCAAGCGATGTCGTGACGCGGCCGAGTGCATTGGCACTTGCATCGCAGCAGTAGATCCGCCCGCGGCGACGGCCGGTGACTTCACGCAGGATGCCCGCCGCGATGCAGCGCTCGACGAGGTCGTTGGCTGCGGCGAACGTGATGCCCAGGGTTCGCTCGACTTGACGGACATCAGTGATTGGGGAGCCCATCAGGTGCATCACCAGTTCACGGGGATGGCGCGGCGCACGCATGGTGTCGGCGCGCTCGAGCAAACTGGTTCGTGCGCAGTCAAGAGCCCGGAGTCGGTCCGTGGCGTGAGCACATGCCCGACTCACCGAGCGCCAGACATGCGCCGTCCAGAGGGCAATCGAGCCATTGGCGGCGAGCTCGTGGAGACACTGCCGGTGGACATCGGCGTCCAGCGATGCATGCAGATCCAACACCATGGATTCAATGCCGACGCTTGCACAGAGCCACGCAGCAGCCGCCGAGCAGGCCAACTCACTGTTGCCGTTCGGGAGTGGGGCCGTCGACTCGATCGCCCAGATGAACCATGCTGCACCCACGAGGACCTGATCGAGCGAGGAAGGCAGCTCTCTGACCACCCGGTCGATCGAGGCACCCAGCCGCAGCACATCGCGCGGTGAAGGTGCGAGGCACGGGGTGCCATCGGCGTCGCGGGGCAGGGCAGGGCTTGGAAGTTCGGTGGATCGTGGTTTGCCGGCCTGCCGCTGCCCGGCCCAGACTGCCCGGTGTGCCTGGACCAGTCCGCCCATGCTTGGTCGCCCCACGGCAAGGATCGGCGTCGCGGGGTGCCAAAGGGCCAACCGGGTTGAGAGTTCCCGCAGAGGATCCGCCACGGGAACGACCGGACCGATCCCCATGGACCAGACTGTTGCGTGCTCAAGTCGGAGGACATCAACGGTTGGCGCAGCACCCAGTGCACGGCCACAACGACCGAGGGCGCACGCTGCATCGACCAACTCGCGGACCGATGGACCCCATGTTGGGATCGACCACCGGGTGAGGTCAGGATCGAATCGGCAGGCAGGGACGGGATATCGCCGTCGATCGGTGATGCGGCCGTGCATGGGCCTGATGATAGATAAAGTCAAAAACACGAACAGGGTGCCCAGACGACTGATCCGCGAGGTCCATGCGGATCACAGGCCGAGATGTGCCGTGGCTCCGAGAGCCCCCGGTGAACATTGGCCTTCCCGGGAGCCACGGACGGCGGGCGCGGCCGCTGAGCGATGCCCACGGTTACGCCGGACAGGCTCCCCAACGCGACAGCATGATTCCCAGATCGGGTCCATCGACCCACCCCGAACCATCGAGATCGGCCGTGGGATCGGGGAAGTCCCATTTCACCAGAAGGATGCCCAGGTCGGCGTTGTCGACGACTTGATCGCCGTTGAGGTCACCCTGACAGGCCGAGCCGGTCGCATCACACCCGTTCACGGCACCGGGCGTGTCATCCCCACCGATGACCGCATCGCTGCCGCGGACCCACCCACCGCTTCGGCAGCGCATGACATGCATGGCTTGGGCATCCTTCTCTGGCGCGACCACCGTGGCATAGCCGCACTCGGCGCCGGCCACCGGCGGGGTGATCCCTGTCCCGATCGTGATCGCATCGATGACTTCGATGAATGCCCCTTGATCGAGGACGCAGTCATCCTCGACATCGAGGTCAGCGCCGTTGGCGGCAGTGAGACCACGCAGCAGCATGTGCGTGACGTTGTCGCCATTCTCGAAGTTCAGGTTCGTGACGAGGTCTGGTGTGGTGATGGTCATGCTGGATTCGCCGATCAGGAAGTAGCCATCCGGGAGGATGGATTTTCCGGTGAGGTTCACCATGGCCTCGATGACACCGCTGCCCTGTGCAGCCGCACCATCGCCAATGACGACGAACCAGAGGCCATCGAGCGATGCACCCGGCGGACCCTTGAGCTCGACATACTCGTCCGCATCGGCACCCGGCTGGTCGATGCGGATCTCATTGAGGTGGATGGTGCCGTTGACTTCAGCTCCATTCACGGTTCGCATGCACCTGGCGGGCATGAAGACCAGTGCGCAGGCGGCCAGGCGGGTCATGAGCATGAGGCAAGAGGGAAGCGACGGAAGCAGAGTGGACATGGTTGATCCCCTGAGATCGATGTGCGAAGCATGCAGCGACGAGAGCGGCACGATGCGCACCAACCTAGGACCCGACCGTGCGACCCTTCGAATTGCCGAAGGAAGTTCGGTGCAGTCAGGTCGGGATTCCAGAACGGCAGATCGACCACCATGCGGGGGCCATGCGGTCTGTGCTGCGTGTGCGATGCATGGACCACCACATCGTGATGAGGATGGCCCGACCGCCACCACGGGCCGAAGAAGTTCGGCGATCAGGTGCGCTATCGCAGGAGTTCAGCATCCTCGATGCGGTAGAGCCCCAGAACCAGGCCACCGAGCGCGAAGGGCTCGAGCACCAACCGGCCGCGCAGCGTGCCGAACCTGATCTGGTGCTGCAGCGAGAAGTCGATCGGTGTGCGCGTCTTGACGAGTGCGGAGTCGTAGGGCGTCGGAGGCAGGCCGATGCAGCAGCCATCCCAGCGATTCAGCGTGATCACGACTTCATCGGTCGATGGCGCGATGACGGCGGGCGAGTAGTAACCGCTCAACTCGATCCAGGTGCCGCCGAGCAATTCAAGCGTCCGTGGCATGGCATCAAGCGAGCCATCACCGCGCACATGTCCAGACGCCCGACCGAGCAGTTCCCACGACACGCGGAAGGGCTGCCGCTCAGTTCCAGCACCGGGCGGCATGGCGGCAAGGGATGCGGATGACGGTGCAGGACGAGCCGATGATGGCGAACCCGATGGCACCGTGGAACCACCTGCAGCAATCTCGGCAGAAGAGTCCACGGTGCTTCGCGGCGCGGAATCTGCAGTGGTTCGGCCATCCGTGGTGGACCCCGCGGACTTCACCGGGCCGGCATCATCCTGCCGCGCCCGATCGAGCAGTTCCCGGGGTGGCGCCTCGCATGACGCCGGGTCCGTGATGACAGGATCCCGCAACGCCCAAGCCCCTGCCAGGAGCAGGAGCGCCAGCACGGACCAGAGGATCCTCATGGACCGAAGACCTGGCGCAGGATGGCGTCCTTGACCCCGCGCATGGGGATCTGGGCTTCGAGCCGATCATCGTCGCAGAGCAGGATCGGCTCCAGTCCGCGCGCGACGCTGCTGCGGCCATGCGATCCACGCACGATCGACGGATCGAGCGGCACGACATCGAGCAGGTTGCGCATTCCCAGCTTGCGCAGCGCGAGCTTGCCGGCGGTGCGCAGGCCCAGCAGCGGTCGCGCAGGATCCATGAAGAGCTCACACGGGTCATAGCCCGGTTTGCGGTGGATATCGACGGTACGCGCGAAATCTGGCGCGTGCGCATCATCCAGCCACCAGGGATACGCGAACCATGCATCGGCCTCGGCGACGCAGACGAGTTCGCCGCTGCGCTCGTGACCGATCCCGAGCGCATCCTGGGCTGCGCGGTCGAGCACGGACTCCACACCCGCCACGCGCTCAAGCAGGTGTGCCACCCGGCCGATGTCCCGCGCGTTCCGGACATAGATGTGCGCGATCTGGTGGTCACACACCGCGAAGGCATCGCTCTGTCCTGCATCGAGGAGCTCTGTGCCGCGTTCATCACGCAAGGACAGGAGGTCGGCCTTGCGCAGCTCGCGATTCAGGCAGATCGCCCGGCTGACCGGCGAAATGCCGTACTCGCTGACCACCATGACACGCACGCCTCGCGCTGCGAAGAATCCGTGCAGCACATCGACGACGCGGTCGATCTCGCGAAGCTCCTGCTGGGCTTCGAGCGTGCCGGGTCCGTGCTTCTGCAGGACATAGTCCAGGTGCGGGAGGTACACCGTGTGGAGGGTGGGTGCGAATCGTTCCTCGACCTGCATTGCGGCACGAGCGATCCAGTCGGTGCTCTGGATGCCAGCCTTGGGACCCCAGAAGCTGAAGAGGGGAAACCGACCGAGTTCGCCCTGCAGCGTGTCGCGCAATCCGGCCGGATCGGTCCAGACATCGGGGATCTTCCGGCCATCGGCGGGGTACTGCGGTCGCGGCGTGACGGTGACATCCGTCGAACCATGCATCGCATGCCACCAGAACGAATTCGCACTCGTGAAGCCACCATCGCGCGCCCGGGCTTCGTCCCAGACGCGCGGTGCACGGACGAGCGCCGCGGACTGTTTCCAGAACTGGACCTCGTTCAGTGATCTGTCGAACCAGCCGTTGCCCACGATGCCGTGTGCTGCGGGATCGACGCCCGTGAGCATGGTGGCTTGCGCCGAGCATGTGACCGCCGGCAACGGGGCGACCATCGTGCGCACGCCGCCCACGCTCCTGGCGAAGTCACGCAGCTTCGGCGCGCCGGATCCAAGCAGCGACGGAGAAAGACCGACGACATTGAGGACGGCGACGCGCTGCATCAGGAACCCGCAACGCGGCGCTGCGCGGTGCGCGTGATCCACCAGCAACCAAGGGCGAGGACGGACAGGCCGGGTGCGCCCAGGACGCTGAGCGTGCTCGCATCGAGCAGGCAGAATGCGGCGATCCATGCTCCCACACCGCCTGCGATGCGCGTGCGGTGGCTTCGCATGGCGCGCTCGGCATGCAAACTCTTCACGAGGAAGATCCCGCCGCAGAAGAGTGCCATCGGCAGGGCGACGATCGTCATGACCTGGAGCATGCCGCGTGCACCACCCGTGACGACGGGGCTGAAGGCCCAGGGCACGAGGACGGCGGCGACGAGCAGCACGCGCACCCACAGTCGCGTTGGTTGGGGCGCGGCATCCGTTGGTGCTTCATCCGTCGGGGTGGCTTCGTGACGCGCCGGGAGCGAGACGGCGATCGTGGACGCGAAGGCGATGAGTCCCGGGAAGAGCATGAGCCCCCATGCGCTGGCGGACGAGCCGTTGTACTGCATGCCGGACACGCTCATGACCGACAGCGTGGCGCACCAGTACGCCAGCGCGCGGCAAAGGCCAAGCAGCACGACGCTGCCGCGCCAGGTCCGATGCAGGAGTGAATACGCCACGATGGCGGCAACCAGGAGCAGCACGGACTCGAAGCCCCATGGGGTTCGAAGATCCGTCTGACGCCACTGATCCAGCCAGTTCCAGAGGATCGCGGCCACGCCGACGACGGCCCACGCCTCGCCGACCCACTGGATCGCGCTGCGTTGGCCACTCGCGAATCGACCGAAGGCAAGACCGACCGCAATCGCAGCGAGGCCGGGAATCGGGAACGATCCACCTCCGACCAGCCAGACGCCGGTCGACACGAGTGTGGCGGCAAGCAGGATCGCAGGGCGCAAGCCCACGCGGCCGCTCGGCAACGGGCGATTGGGACGCTCCTGGGCATCGACATCACGATCCGTGAGATCGTTGAACACCATCCCGAAGAGGTAGAGCAGGCAGATGCCTGCCACGACGCCGACATGCCGCGGCATCCAGTCGATGAAGCGGTCGATGGTTGCCTGCCCAGCGAGGAGATGCGCGACCCACAGCCCGACCATGGCATTGGTCGCCACGGTCAGCACATTGGAGATGCGCGTGAGTTCAAGCCATGCCCAGATGCCATGGCACGGCAGCGGCGTGGCCACGGGTGCAGGTTCCACGGTGGTTGCGGGCACGGGACATGCCGCCAGGACCGGGGCATCATCGTCCGTTTCGGCACGGTCGAACAACGGCACCTCGTCACTCGAAGCCGCCACGGGTTCCGAAGGAGCGACCACTGCACCGTCCACCGGGTCATCGGGTTCGGTGTCGATGGCGCCTTGCGCGTCGTCATGCACCTGTGCAGCGTCGATCGGAGCGTCTGTCGATCCACTCGCCAAGGTGCCGATCTCGATGTATTCCTGCGCGCGCTCGTGCTCGGTCGGCGCTTCAGCGACGACCTCGGTTGGCGATGTCTCCTCGGTTGGCGCGACCACCTCCGGCTTCGGCTCGACCGATTCCCATCCATCGATGGCGTCCGCCGAGCGTGGCGCGGTCAGCGACGGATCCTCGTCACCCCACGCGACGAGTGTCTCGCCCGGCGGTGGTGCGATGGACTCGTGCATCTGCCTCTCGGGAACGCTGTCCATCGAGGGCGGGTCGATGCCCTCAAGGTCGGCCGCAACGATGTGATCGAAGAGGCCGGACCGCTCACCATCCTGCTTGCGTCGAGTGCGATCTCCGTTCGCCATGCCGGGAGCCTACCGCGCAGGCCGGGATTCCCTGCGGTTCGACCTGCGCTCGACGATCCGGCCGATTCAGCCCACGAGCCCGCATTCCGCCATGCGCTCGCGTGCCCAGCGCAGTTCCTGCGCGATCCCATCGGCCAGCGAAGGCAGGCGGTGGTCCATGGGCAAGGCGCCCCAGGCGTAGGTCTCGGCTTCGAAATCGGTGATGCCATCCTCGGGGCGGATCGCTGCCAGGCAGGACACGACCTCGGCCTGCGTGGTCCCCAGCACGCCACCCTGGCCGATGCGATCGGCAAAGAGCGGCACATGGAAGTGCGTCCGCCATAGCCCATCGGGCGCGTGGTCGAAGGCACGGTCAAGATCGGTGAACAGATGACGCTCGCCCGCCCCGTCGAGCACGCAGGTCTGGTGCAGGTAGACCGGCTCGTCGAAGTGCCGCAAGGCACGGAAGGCACGATCGCTCGACGGGCACTCGATCGCACTCGACAGCTGCACCTTGCCCACGCGGACTCCCGCATCGCGATAGGCCTGCAGCACGCTTGCCTGCTCCTCGAACATGACGGCGGCATGGCAGGTGTCGTGACAGACGCGGATGTACCGACGCAGGTCCGGCTCGCCTGCTCGCTGGCGAAGGGCCTGGTCGAAGAACCCCGTCACATCGGATGAGGTGTCGAGCATGCAGCCCGGCTCCGGTTCGAGATCGAGGTGGATGCACCTGCCGGTGCGCTCTTCGAGCCGTGCCGCGTGCCGCGCGAACTGCTCGAGTTGCGTGCTGGCCAGCCCGACGCTGCTGCCGCAGCCCTCGAGCGAGAACGAGAGGCGCCAGCCCAGGGGCAGCGTGCTGATGCCCGCCTCGTGGCGCCCATCGTGGATGAGTTCCACGATCAGGTCCGCGAGGTCGATCGAAAAGAGCAGCCGCCGCGCGTTGGCCCAGTTCGGCTCGTAGACCGATTGCTTCACGCGCTTGGCATGGAAATCGCCGTAGGGGAAGCCATTGATCGTGAAGACCCGCAGACCGCGCTCGTCGAGCCACGCGCGGAGCCGTTGTGCGCCGGCATCCTGCTCCTTGAGTTCGAACACGGCCCGCGCACTCAGCCAGAGTCCGATGTCGAGCCACTCGACCCTCAGTTCGCGGCGCACGGCCGTGGCGTGCCGATCGAGTTGCTCCTTGGCCTCCGCGAGTGTGGTGCCGGCATGCACATTCGTGCAATAGCCCAGCGTGGCCGTCATCGACTCGCCTCGATGAGCCGCTGCACGATGCCATCACCCATCAGTCGGTCAGGCGTGCGCTCGGGGTGCCACTGCACACCCACGCAGAAGGCGCGGCGTGGATCGCGGATCGCCTCGATCACGCCGTCATCGCTCCGACCGATGAGTTCGTACGGACCCGCATCACCGAGGGCCTGGTGATGCCAACTCGCGACCGGCCCGTTGCCGAGTTCGCTCGTGACTCCATGGATGCGGTCGTTGCGGTGGCGCTCACCGTCGGTGATCTCATCGTGCAGGTGCTGGATGAGGCGGCAGCCACGATGCACGCCCATGAGCTGCATGCCCAGGCAGATGCCCAGGACCGGCATGTCGGGGTGCTCGTCGAGCCATCGGAGCGTGGCGAACTCGGCCTCCTGGCGCTCGGGGAGCATGCACTCGGCCTTCGCGTGCAGCGCGATGCCCAGGGGCCGCGTGTCGATGTCGTCGCCGCCGGTGATCATCACGCCATCGACGGCCTCGAGCATGCGGGCCCGTTCGTGGGCGACACAGGGCAGGATGAGCGGCGTCCCTCCCACCCGCAGCACGGCCTGCACATAGGTGTCGTTGAGGCGGTGGCGGAGCCTGCCGCCATCGTCGACCAAGTCTGCAGTGATTCCGATGACGGGCATGGACGGATGGTAGGGGCGCGCGGTATCACGCCACCATGCGCATCACCCTCGCCGCGTCGATCCTTCTGGCCTTGGGAGCCGCTCGCATGCTCGAGCCGACCCCGGCCGACCTCTTGGCGCAGGATGCCAAGGCCTTCCTCGATGCACTCGACCCGGCGCAGCGCTCTGCGGCGAGCGTGGCGATCGACGGTCCGGCACGCACCACCTGGTCGTTCCTGCCGGGCGACCGGCCCGGCATCAGGCTCGATGCCCTGACACCGGAGCAGCGCGATCGTGCACTGTCGATGGCGCGCCGTGCGCTCAGCGACCATGGCTGGAAGGTGGTGCGCGGCGTCTTCGCGCTCGAAGGCATGCTCGGTGCCGGACAGCCCGATCGGTACAACCCGCTCTGGTACGACGTGCTCGTCTTCGGTGACCCGACGGCGCCGCCGTGGGGGATGCGGCTGGAGGGACATCACCTGTCGCTGCAGGTCATGAGCGACGGCAACCAGGTCACGGTCACGCCGATGTTCATTGGGGTGGCACCGTTCACCGTGAAGGGTGGTGAGCTTGATGGCTTCTCACCCTTGGGGCGCGAGCGTGAACTGGCGTTTCTCCTCTGGGGCATGCTCTCGCCCGAGCAACGCACGAAGGCGCGCCTGGGGACCGAGGCACCGGCGGATGTGCTCGGCGTGCCCGGTGGTGAAGCGCGACTCAAGGATCGAGCCGGCCTGGAGGCGATGCACATGACCCGCGAGCAGCGCGATGTGCTCTGGTCACTGGTGCGTGCTTTCGCTGCGCGGCTGGCCTCGCCGCTGGAGAAGATCGAGGTCGCACGGTGGCGTACGGCGAGCGTCGATGCGATGGTGTTTGCATGGATGGGTGCCGATGACCCTGCGCAGCGGCATTACTTCAGGATCGTTGGCGATGGATTTGCGATCGAGTTCGACTGCACGACTGGCGTGGACCATGTGCATGCGGTCTGGCATGACCTCCGCCGCAACTTCGGCGATCCATTCCTCGAGCATGCGAAGGAGCATGCAGCCGGTACGGCGCATACGCATCCGTGATCGGTGCGGATGGTGCATCGATGCACTGCCCCGAGCCATCGTCCTGCCCGCACGCATGGCGGCCGGCGCTAGACGGTCCGTCCGGGATCCCGTTCACTGCCCAGGCTGTTCGCGCTTGCGGTTGGCCCACTCGGCACCAGCCTGCTCGACATAGGCAATCATGTCGATGATGTCGTTCTTCGAGAAGGAATCGAGCAGGTGCGCCGGCATCGGGCTTGTGGCCGAGAGCGCCCGGCCGCGGATCCGCGCAGCCGGGACATCCTGCCGGACCCTGCCATAGGGATCGATGGTCAGTGTGACCGTTCCGTCTCGTTCACCCACGATCCGGCCCGTGACGGTTGACCCGTCATCAAGCGTGAGCGTGGTGAAGGCATACTGATCGCTCACGACCTTGCTTGGCTCAAGGATTGCGGTGATGAAGTCAGCGCGCGAGAACCGGCTGCCGGAAGCGGTGATGTCCGGGCCGAGCGACTCACCCGAGTCGGCGAATCGATGGCACTGCAGGCACATGCCGGCCTCGAGGACACGACGGCCGTTGTCGAGGTTGCGCGGGGTCGTCGCTTCGGCCAGGTGCGCATAGAGCGCCTCGAGCGTCCACTCGGTGAGAGGGTTGCCGCCACCGACGGCCACCGGAGTGCGCTCCTCGCGCATCGCTTCACGCATGCGGTCGTAGGCTTCGCGCTCATCCTGAGGCGTGCGTTCCTGCACCTGCTTCTCGATGGCATCCACGAAGCCCTGCAGGCTGAATCCACCACGGAAGGCGCGGGCATCTTCGATCCACAGAACGAGCGCGCGACGCTGGTCGGCCGTCAGGTCGTCGCACAGGCGCAGTGGCATCGCGAAGGCCATCGCATCGGTGCCCTCGGTCGATTCAAGCAGTTCCACGGTCGTGGCGATCGCCTCGGGCGATCCGAGGCTCACGAGGAGTTCGGCGAGCGTTCGGTCAAGCGCCACATCACCTGATGGGTAGAGCTTGCCCAGCGCCGCGATGACCGAAGTCGCCGCATCGGGCGCGGGTTGCGAGGTCGACCACGCGCCGGTGTGTTCGCTGCACCATGTCGTGCTGCCGAGCCGAGCGATCGCGATCGTCGCCATGCGTGCAAGACCCTGTCGGCATTCGACCTGGTTGCACAGCGGGAAGTCCGCCATGATCGCCGGCAGCATCGACAGGAGCCCGCAGCGATCCTCGTTGGACCCGACGCGCGCAAGGGCCACCATGAGCTCCAGTCGCGTGCGGAAGGCAAGCGTGGCATCGCTCACGCGGGCGCGCCATGACTCGATCGGCAAGGCTTCGATTGCGACGCGCGCGGTGAAACGCGTGAACCGGTCGGGCGAGCCGAGCAGCGGCAGGAGCGTGGCGAGCCGCGAACTCGTGACGGTCGCGTCGGGCACTGGCCCCGAGAGCATCGGTGCAAGGGCGAGTCGTTCGACGACATGAGCGGGCGTCGCCAAAGGGGGATCCGTCTGGGCGACGGTTTCCGTACGGTGATTCCAAGCGATTCGATAGAGACCGCTCTGCGTGCCGCGGCCACCCGTCAGGACATACATGGCGCCATAAGGACCAAACTCGATGTCGGTCACTGGCATCGGTCGGCCCGTGGCGAACGGTTCCCAGCGCCCGCGCCAGGTCGTGCCATCGCGGACCAGGTCCACCGCCAGAATCCTGCCATAGGACCAGTCCGCGATGAAGAGCCGATCGCGCCACGGCGCAGGAAACGCGCTGTTGCGTGCGAAGGTCACACCGACGGGGCTCGCAGGATCCGTGTCGACGACGGCGGGCAGCGTGTCGATGGCGGTCGGATGCAGCTTCGCACTGCCGGATCGCCAGCCGAAGTCGCCGCCTTCGACCAGGTGCAGAACGCGCGGGGCGCGGTACCACGGTGCACCAATGTCCCACTCCATGTCGCTGTCGTAGGTCATGGCCTCGCCATCGACGGTGAAGTCGATGTCGCATGCGTTGCGCATGCCGCACGCCACGATCTCGCAGCGCGATCCATCGGTGGCGCATCGCACGAGCATGCCACCAGGTGCCATGATGCCGTGCGCGTGCCCGCGCGGATCCCATTCGCGCTCCATCACGAGGTCTTCGGCCCAGTGGCGCACTGGTGAGTCCTTCGCCACGAACCCCGGAACGGGAACATGGTTGCCCAGGATGGCCCAGATGCGTCCATCCGGCCCCTTGCGGATCCCGTGCGCGCCATGCTCGCCGCCGCCACCCCAGGCGTAGAGCCGCTCATGCTGCTCGTAGGCGCCGTCACCATCGGCATCGGTCAGCTTCCACAGGCCGCCGCCATCCTTGGGTTCGCGTGTGCTGTTGGCCCACAGCACATTGCCGTCGACGACGAGTCCGTGCACATCACGCACCGGGACATCGAGCGGCGTGATCGTGGGCGGCGTGGTGGATAGGTCGATGCGGTGCAGGCCCTCGTACTGCGAGCCGACGATCGCACGGCCCTTGTCGTCGAAGCACATCGAGATCCACGATCCCTGTCCCTTGCCGGCGCTCGCGAGCAGTTCGATCGTGAACCCCTCGGGAACGGTGATCATGTTGGCAGGTGGTGCTTGCCCGCCGTCGCCCAAGGCAGGAGCGACCAAGAGGATCGACGCCATCAGGCCGATGATGCGCATCAGGCCATGCTAGGCCGGAGTGCGCAAGGCACGATGGGTCAAGGCGCTGATGGAGCCGAGCCGTCAGGGCTTCGGGATCCGGTTCAGGGTGTACATGGCCAGGTCATGCAGCAGCGGCTGGCCATCACTGGCCCGCTTGAGGCCTGCTGCCCGGAGTTCATGCACGAAGGTGGGCCGCAGTCCCTCGACGGACAGGTCGATGACCATTCCATCGGCGCTGACGCCGAGTGGCGACACGCTCAGTTGCTTGGTCTCGATTTCCGGGCTGCCGTAGGGCTCGAAGTACCAGTAGGTGTAGCTCGACATCGTCCATGCCTTCGGATCGAGCGCGCTTGCACGATCGACCGGCTGCGTGGTCGTGATGCGGAAGCCCTTCGGCGTGGCCCGCATCGAAAGGATCTCGAACGGGACATCGCCCTTCCACGAGAGTCGCTGCAGTCCTTCGCTGCGCGAGCCGGCACTGGCCCAGCCCCGGTTCGTCTCGCCGCACAGGATGGTGCTGGGCGATTCGAGTGCGATGCGGATGATGCCGCAATCGAAGCCATGACGGAAGGGGAAGACAGCACCTTGCCACTGCCCATCGACCTGCTCGAGATCGACACGGTTGATGGTTGCCGCGTACTGATCAGGCACCAGGCACTGGCCAGCAAACGGACCGAACGAGCCTTCCGGGAGCCACATGGGGTTGCCGGGGCTTCGGCCTGCCTTGTCGAAGGGGAACCACACTGCAGGCAGCCGGTAGTTGGGCATGCGCTCGGCCGCCTGGGCCTGCGTGATGCGATTGGGATGCTCGCCCTTGCTGCCGTCGGCGTTGGGTGCGGGCCACTTCACCAGCGACTCGGGCCGCGCCGTGTCATCGACACCGAAGGGATGGCCGTGATAGTCGCCCCGCACAAGCTGGCTGAGCTTGCTGGTCGCGCACCACTCACCCTGGTTGTCGGTGTAGAAGACATCGCCCCACGGCGCCACGCCCACGCCGCATGGGCTGCGCAGTCCGGCACACTCGTAGGTGATCGCTCCATCAGGTGCGATGCGCACTGCCCAGCCGCGCCACGCCGGCTTGCCGAATGGCTCGGCGCCGAAGCCTCGGTTGAGGGTGATCCACGCCGAGCCATCAGGCGTGAAGGCAGGACCGAACGCATACTCGTGGTAGTTGCCGCTGATGTCCCAGGCATCCTGCACGGTCTGGAACTCCTCACCACGGCCGTCGCCATCGGCATCGCGGAACCGCGTGAGTTCGCCGCGCTGTGCCATGTAGATCCACTGGTCATCACCGGGCTTGCGTGCGAGCCCCATTGGCTCGAGCAAGCCATCCGCGAAGAGCGTCCAGGTGGGCTTGGATCCCGGCTGCTCAAGCACCATCCACAGCTCACCGCGTCGCGTGCAGACAAGCGTCCGGCCTCCACCCATCGGCAGGATGCCGCTGACCTCAGGCACCACCCGCTCCGGCCAGTCGATCGTCGTGATCGTGCTGTAGGCCAGCTCGCGCTCGGCCTGTGAGGCGTTGATCGAGGTCTGGGCGGCGCGCGAGGCATCGTCGCCCTGGGCAAGCGCGGGCGCCGTGACGAGGAGTGCCACGGCCGCGATTCGAAAGGGCATCACCATGCGAGCTCCGTGCGCACGACGGCGCTGAAGGGGAACGAGGAATCGGTCGAGGGCTGGAGCGGTACACCCGCCACCAGCTCTGCGCGGCCATCGATGGTGCGCACGAACGGCCGTGCACCGCTCACGAAGAGCATGGGTCCGCCGTCGATGCGCCAGCCCTCACCATCGGCGACGATCGAAGAACCCTCGGCGAGCCGGAGCGAGATCGCATCATCGATGGATCGTGCCTTGACGGTGAACGTCCGGTTGAGGCGTGCACCGCCGGTGAAGAGCACTGTGTTGAGCGACTCATCCACTCGCCATCCCTCGCGTCCGATCGAGAAGGTCGGATTGCCGCGTACATCGCGCTGCATCCCAAGGAAGCGCAGGCCGCTGCCGGCTGTACCTGGCCAGGGTGCATCGGGTGAGGTCAGCTCGGCCACGACGGGGCCAAGGGGAAGATCGAGCACCGAGTTGCCGGCCGGCAGGCTGAGTTCGCCCGCCCGTCCGCGCCAGGTGCCCTCGGCGTTCATGAACTTGCCCTTCCAGACCTTCGCCAGGCGCAGGCTGCCGGCGTCGTAGACCGCCGAGACGCGCTCAGGGAAGCCGATGGCGTGGCAGCGCGCACCGATCCCTTCCATGAAGGTGCCGAAGACGATCGTGCGTCCATCCGGCTCGAGGTCGTACTCGCCCGGTGTGATGGCGAGGCCCTTGGGCAGCGGCATGCTGCCACCGAGCGAGAGGTAGGTCCAGATGCCATCGATCTGCTTCGCACGGTCACCCCCGGCGATGTCGGGGTAGACCCGTTGGTCAGGTGGCCAGAACACCGGCATGCGCGTGCCGGGGCGGAAGCGCAGCGGATCGGCCAGATAGGCACGGAACCAGCTCGGTCGAACGCGCCCATGCATGCTGGCGAGGTTCACCGCCGGCACGCCGAGCGACTTCTGGTCACCGAGCGTGTGGCAGTTCACGCAGCTCGCGCCGCCCGTGCCGACGATGGCCTTGCCGGCCTCGATCGCCTCTTCGCTGTAGGCAGGCTGCGCATCGGCACCGAC
>VGYB01000045.1 GCA_016873115.1 Planctomycetota bacterium
GACTCACCCCACCCTTCCCCGCGCCACCTCGACCGCGCGAGCATCGACATCCACGCCGATCGCGCTGCGGCCCAGCCGCGCAGCAGCGACCAGCGTCGTACCGCTGCCACAGAAGCAGTCGAGCACGGCACCGCCGGGCGGGCAGCACGCGCCGACCAGCAGTTCAAGGAGCGCCAGCGGCTTCTGCGTCGGCCACCCCACGCGCTCCTTCGCCATGTTGTTGATCGAGGGCACCAGGAGCACATCGGTGGCCTTCTTCGTCTGGCCCTTCAAGCGCTGGCTCGTCGCGGGTACGCGTGGCGCGTTGAACCACCACGCACTGCCCTTCGCGTACCAGAGCAAGTCATCGTGCTTGCGCGCAAACATGCGCGGGCTCGAACCACCGAGTCCGTACTGCCACACCAGGTGATTCAGAAACCGCTTCTCGCCGAAGACCTCGTCGAGCAGCACACGAATCCTGTGGCTCGCGCGCCAGTCGCAGTGCACGAGCACCGTGCCGTCGTCACGCAGCACGCGGTGGATCGCCACCAACCGCGGCCGCAGCCAGTCGATGTACGCATCGAGCCCGCCGAAGCAATCGCGATACCCAAGCCGCGCACCGCTGCGCGAACTTCGCTTCGCCGCGCCCGTGTTGAATGGCGGATCGATGCAGCAGAAATGAAACTGCCGCGGTTCAAGCCGCGGCAGCACATCGAGGCAGTCGCCATGATGGATCTGGACCTGTGGCGCAGGCTTGCGTGCACTGCGGGCGACGGGCGTGGCTCCACGGCCCGCACGCGCACCAACACCGGACGCGCGCCGGCGCGCTCGTGGGGTGCGCGCCGCCGCAGCCATGCCGGATCAGCCCGCCTCGGCGCGTGGATGCGCGCGGTCGTACGCGTCGCGCATCTTCTGCGTGGTGAGGTGGGTGTAGATCTGCGTGGAGCTCAGGCTCTGGTGACCCAGGAGCTCTTGCACCGCGCGCAGATCCGCACCGTTGTCGAGCAGATGCGTCGCGAACGAGTGGCGGATCGTGTGCGGGCTGATGTCGGGATCCAAGCCGGCCTGCTCGAGGTACTTGGCAACCTTGCGGCGCACTGAGCGGCTGGAGAGCCGGGTGCCGTGCTTGTTCACGAAGAGCGGGCTGGTCGGGGCGAGCGGCCCACGCTCAGACTCGATCATGGTCAGGTACTTGCCGATCGAGCCCAGCGCGTGCACGCCAAGCGGCACGACCCGCTCACGACGGCCCTTGCCACGGATGATGATCTGCTGGCGCTCGATGTCCACATCGGCGCGATTGATGCCGACGACCTCGCTCACGCGGATGCCCGTCGAGTAGAGGGTCTCGAGGATCGCGCGGTCGCGCGCACCCAGGACCTCGCCATCGCTCGGCGCGGCCAGGAGCTTCTCGATCTGGTCGACGCTGATCGCCTTGGGCAGCCGGCGGGGTTGCTTGGGCGTGCGGATCAGGGTCATCGGGTTCGAGCCGATGTAGCCGCGCTTCTCCATCCACTTGTGGAAGCTGCGCAGCGTGGCAATCTTGCGGGCGGTCGTCGCCGGCGAGTAGTTCTGCTCGGCCATCTTGGTGAGGTAGGCGCGGATCACCTCGACATCGCCAAGGAGCAGCCAGTCGGTGACGGTTCTCTTCGCCGACGGATTGCGGGTCTTCAGGCTGGCCTCCTCGGCCGCCTGGTGCGCCGTGACCGAGTGCTCAGCGGTCAGGTACTCGGCAAACTGGCGCAAGTCGAGGCCATAGCAACGGCTTGTGTACGGGCTGAAATGCCGCTCGTCGATGAGGTAGGTCAGAAACTGGCCGATGAGTGGGTTGCTGTCGTGCATGGTGCGTTACCTGGTCGGGACCGAGAATCAGTCACACTTTGATCGGATGGCGGGTCCCCTAGGTTCAAAGAACCCGCCTTATGCACCGCAAATGTGTTATTTTGCCTTGTCCGAGTCAATGCCCTGCGCACACTTGCGCGAATATGCCGACCGGGTGCTCCCGGAACTTCATGCCAGACGGGTTTTTGGTCGATAAAGCACCCCTTTGCGCACTCCTTGTCGTCCCTTCCGCCCCTCCCGGCTACCATCTTCCCCCCTTCGGATCGCGTAGCTCAGCCGGTAGAGCAAGTGACTTTTAATCACTAGGTCCTGGGTTCGACTCCCAGCGCGATCACTCGGATCACTCCCCACGATGCTTGTTCTTCATTGCAATTGGTCCGGCCACGCCCTTCATCTCTGGGCAGAGGACCTCAGCGGTGCTCGGCAGAAACCTTCGGCGGTCGAACCGGGCATCCACCCGTTCGTGGCCAGCCATGTCGAACTGGAACGCGCCGTGCGTCAGGCCGGGATCCTGCACACCGACACCCATGCCACGCCGACCGAGCTCGCGCTGCTCCTCCCCCACCACCATGGTGCCGACGACGCGCTGCCCCTGCCCTCGAGCCGCTTGGCCGCCCTCCTGGGAACCTCCATCGACGCGGACAATGACCTGCAACTCGCGACAGTGCGCGTCGCCTCGATCGTGATCGCTCCGCGCGATGCGCTGGGCGTGCTGCTGGCCCTGCACCGGGACGACACCCCCCATCACTCGATCGAACTCGGCCATGAGACCAAGTGGTGGAACGCGGTCGGTCGCTTGGCCGTCGACCTCATTGCGGACCAGCGCGTGGTGCCGTCGCTGCGACAGGAGCGCACCGGAGCCCTGCATGCAGCTTGGCAGCCGTGGATGCACGACGGGGAATGGAACTCCCGCCTCGAGCGCCTGATCCTGAGCGTTCCCCCGAGCGCGCGCGCCGTGGGCGACGAGGGCTACGCCACCGGCGGTGCCGGCGTGTGGGCCATGCTCGAGGATTGCCTGGGCCTGATGGTCGATGCGCAGGTGCGCGAGGCCCTGTCGGCCGAGACCTACATCGATGCGATCGACGGTGCGGATCAGGCCGCGGACCCGCATGTGGCGTGGCTCGCGGGACTGCTCGACCGTGGCGATTCGGTCGTGCAGCCCAAGACCGTCGACCAGAGCCTCCTCAAGTTGGTGCGCGGCTGGATCGGCAATCTCGAGGACATCAACGAGAGCTCGGCATGGCGACTTCGCTTTGAGTTGCATGAGCCCTCACCGGGTGACGAGCCCGCGGCCGACGCCCTCTGGCACTGCTCATTCCACCTCGCCGACCCTGCGGGCACCACGACAGTCGATGCTGAGCAGATCTGGGCGAAGGCCAGCGGCGTCAAACGAGCGAAGAACGCCGCGCGCGCCGAGGAAATGGGCGCGCTGCTGCTTGCCGAACTCTCGCGCGCCAGCCGCATCTGGACGGCGCTCGAGGAGTCGCTCGAGGAGAGCGATCCGTGCGGCATGGACTTCACGACGAAGCAGGCCTATGAGCTGCTCGCCGAGATCCGTCCGGTCCTGCTCGAAGCGGGCTTCGATGTGATCGTGCCGGACTGGTGGGGACAGCCCGCGAGCCGGCTCGGTGCGCGACTCATGATCCACAGCGGCGAGGCCGAGCCATCGGGCAGCAGCGTCACGGGTGCCAGCAACGGTGCGCTCGGCCTGCAGTCGCTCGTCGACTACCGGTGGCAGATCGCGGTCGGCGATGCGCCGATCTCGCTGGAGGCATTCGAGGCACTCGCCAAGCAAGGCTCGCCACTTGTGCGCGTGAATGGCCAATGGGTCGAGATCCGCCCCGAGGATTTCCAGGGTGCGGTGCAGTTCCTTCGCGAGCACCCCGGCGGCAGCATGACGCTGATCGATGCGATGCGCTTGGCGCATGGGATCGACGGTCCCGTCGGCATGCCGATCCTGGGGATGGACGCCACTGGCTGGGTGGCCGAGATCTTCGGTGCGCGTGCCGGTGCCGAATCGCTGCAGATGCTCGAGCAACCCACGGGATTCCAAGGCTCGCTGCGCCCATACCAGCTGGCCGGCGTGAGCTGGCTGGCGTTCCTCGACAAGTATCGGCTCGGCGCCGTGCTCGCGGACGACATGGGCCTTGGCAAGACGATCCAGCTCATCGCGCTGCTCCTGCACGAGCGACAGGTTGCTGCGCCGGCGCCGGTCGGACCCACGCTGCTCGTGGTGCCGATGAGCGTCTTGGGCAACTGGCAGCGCGAGCTCTCGCGCTTTGCACCCACCCTGCGCATGCATGTGCAGCACGGCCTTGAGCGCCCCATGGGCGAGCGCTTCGAGCAGGCTGCGCTCGGTACCGATGTCGTCATCACCACCTACGCGATCGTGGTGCGCGACAAGGAACTCATGCAGCGCATTCCCTGGTGCCGCGTCGTGCTCGATGAAGCCCAGCACATCAAGAACCCACCCACCAAGCAGACCGCGGCAATCCGGTCGCTTGAGGCCGACCACCGAGTGGCGCTCACGGGTACGCCCGTCGAGAACCGCCTCACGGAACTTTGGAGCATCATGGAGTTCTGCTGCCCCGGCTACCTCGGCACGCAGAGCGAGTTCCGCAAGCACTTCGCGCTGCCGGTCGAACGGCACCGCGACCGCACGCAGACCGAGCGGCTTCGCTCGCTGGTGCGCCCGTTCGTGCTGCGCCGGCTCAAGACCGATCCGAAGGTCATCACCGACCTGCCGCCGCTCGTCGAGACGAAGGCGCTCGTGCCGCTTTCGGAAGAGCAGGCGCGCCTCTACGACTCGGTGGTGAACGAGATGCTGGCCAAGGTCGACCGCGCCGAGGGCATCCAGCGCCGCGGGCTCGTGCTCAGCGCGCTGGTCAAGCTCAAGCAGATCTGCAATCACCCTGCGCACTTCCTGCGCGAGGGCTTCTCCAAGGACGGCGTGGATGCCGAGGAGGAAGCAGGCGAGGGCGAGAGCGAGGCAGCGGGCCGCCAGATGCTTGCCGAGAGCGCGCTCATGGCCTCGCGCAGCGGCAAGGCGCAGCGGCTGGTGGAGCTCCTCGAGGAAGTCGTGGCGAGCGGGCACCGAGCGTTGGTGTTCACGCAGTACCGGCAGATGGGGCATCTGCTCGTGGCGATGCTGCGCAAGGAACTCGACACCGAAGCGCTCTTCCTGCACGGTGGCACGCCGCAGGCCAAGCGCGACAAGCTCGTCGAACGATTCCAGAGTGAGGATCCCTCGTGCCCGGTCTTCGTGCTGAGCCTGAAAGCCGGTGGCGTCGGCCTGAACCTCACGGCGGCCAACTATGTCTTCCACTTCGACCGGTGGTGGAACCCGGCCGTCGAGAACCAGGCGACCGACCGTGCGTTCCGCATCGGCCAGAGCCGCACGGTGAATGTGCACAAGTTCGTCTGCGAGGGCACCCTCGAGGAACGGATCGACCAGATGATCGAGCAGAAGACCGAACTGGCCACGCAGATCATCAGTGCAGGCGACCAGTGGCTGACCGAGATGAGCACCTCGCAGTTGCGTGACATCCTCACGCTGCGGCGATCGAGCCTGATCGAGGCGGAGGATTCATGACCCGACCTGCACGCAAGGACGGCGGCGGCCCCGCGAAGCCCGCTGCCAAGGCGGCGGCGAAGGCTGCCGCCAAGCCCGCCAACAAGCGGCCAGCCAAGGCTGCCGCCAAGCCCACGATCAAGTCGCTCACGCGCGTGACGCGCCCGACCATCGAGTCGGTCGAGTCACCTCGGCCGGTCGACGGGTGCACGGATCGGGAAGGCACGTTCGCACCGACGCAGCAGGCATCCAGTCAGGCGCCGCGGGCGTCGGATGCAGCATCCGTTCGGCCCGAGCAAGGATTCCAGCCCAGGCGCGCGGAGCACCCACGGCGCGTGCATCATGGGATCCGCCTTCGTCGCAAGACTGGTCTGGAGGGGCTCTCGTGGTGGGCCCAAGCGTGGTTCAAGGGCATGGAGAGCGGCTTCAGCAAAGCCGTCCGCATCGAGGGCCTGAAGTACGCGCAGAGCGGCCAGGTCGTGACCATGGAGATCACGGCGGGCCTTGCCCGCATGAGGGTGCAAGGTCGCGCCACACGACCCTACGAATGCTCGATGACCTTCCATTCTTGGACGAGCGAGTCATGGGCAGCCGTCGTGGCCGCGATGTCCCATGAAGCGATCCACTCCGCGCGTCTGTTGACAGGCGAGTTACCACAGGGTGCGGAGCGACTCGTGTCCAGCCTTGGGCTCAGGCTCTTTCCTGCGAGCCTCAAGGCAGCGGATCCGATCGTCGAGTGCGCCTGCAAGGAACCGAAGCCCTGCAAGCACCTGTACGCCGCGGCGTGCTTGCTTGCGGAGCGCATCGAGGTGGATCCCTTGGTCCTCTTCACGCTGCGCGGGCTCGCGGGCGAGCGTCTGCTTGAGCGCATCCAGGAACACCGCGCCCTGACGAGCCGCGGCGTGCAGCGTGCGCACAACCCACCGCCGGTGGCCCAGCACCCGCCCCAACTGCCGCCGATCACCGAACTCGTGCATGACTTCTGGCGTCCGGGCCGTGCACTGTCGGAACTGGATGAATCCGCTGCACCTCCGCACATCCCGCACGCGCTCCTGCGGCGGCTGGGGCCAAGCAGCCTCGGTGGCCAGTTCCGGCTCGTGGGTCTTCTCGCCAGTGCCTACGACACGATCCGTCAGCGTGCGCTCACGCCACGCCTGGACGCGCCGCCGCCTTGCGAGTGATCCACGGCACCATCGCGATCCCGGGAACCCCCATGGCGATCGTGGCGATGAAGAACCCCGAGTAGCCGCCAAGGAACCCAGTCAGCCGCTGGCATTCCGCGAGCAGCGAACCGCTGAACGCGCCGACCAGGCTTGCTGCCAGGAACATGAGCCCGGTCAGGATGGCGTACTGCGCCGCGCTGTAGCGATGGTCGCAGAGGCTCATGAGGAACGCCACGAACACCGTCCCCACCATGCCGTTGCAGGCGTTCTCGACGGCGACCGCGGCGAACAGCACGGCACGGTCCTTGCCGGCGTGATCGAGCCAGACCCACCCAAGATTGCTGGCTGCCTGCAGCACGCCGAAGATGAGCATGCTGCGCGCGATCCCCAACCGCGCGATGACGACGCCACCGAGCACTGCGCCCGCGATCGTGAAGCCGAAGCCCAGGGCCTGCCGGATCGTGGCGATCTCCTCGAGCGTGAAGCCGAGCTCCTGAATCAGGAAGGGACTGACCATGCGATTGCCGACCAGGTCCGGCAACCGGAACATGAAGACGAACGCTGCAAGAGCGACTGCGGTGATGCCCCACTGGCGAGCGAAGGTCTGCACCGGGCCGATGACGGCATCGAGGAACGAGCTGGGCTCGCTGTCATGGGGTTCAGGTGCAAGCACCACACTGATGGTGGCGATGGCCATGACGATCGCCGCCAGGATGAATGCCGCCTTCCAACCCAGGCTGGCCGCCACGGCCAAGGCGCCCGCACCACCCACCAGGCTCGCGATGCGGAAGCAGGCCACGAAGACGCTCGCACCTCGGCCCAGTTGGGCTCTCGGGACCGAGTCGGTCCGGAACGCATCGACGACGACATCAAGGCTTGCCGAGGCCAGGCTGAGTGCGAACACGATGAGTGCAAAGCCCCAAAGCCCACCGCGCGACAGCTCATCGAGCGCCTGGACCTGCCGCTCGAGCCAGCTGGCATCAGCAGCCACGGCGACTTTCGCCATGGCGATCGGCTCATGCGGTCCCGCGATGCCAGCGGCCACGAGCAGCGCCGCCGAGAGCACGCCGAGCACGATCAGCCAACCCACGCGCCTTCGGCCGCGACCGATGAGCGGCGCATGGAACCGATCGAGCAAGGGTGCCCAGATCCACTTGAGTCCGTAGGGCAGCGAGCACAGCGCGAACAATCCGATCACCAAGGGCGTGACCTGCTTCGCCGCCAGCCACGCCGAGACACCGTCGTTCACGACCGTGTACGCCAGTCCCGACATGAAGGCCGTGCTGGCGATGGCGAACCACGCGCGAGCGTTGGGCTTCGCGCGATCGTCGGCGGCATCGTGTGCGGTCGGTCCGTGCCCCGTCACAGCGCCGACCGCCGCTGCTTCACCTGGACATCGAGCTTGGCAGCGTGGACCACACTGCCCGGCGGCACGCTCTCGGTCACGAAGACACCGCCGGCGACGGTGCTGCCCGCACCGATCACCGTGGCTCCGCCAAGAATCGTGGCGTTCGCGTAGACGGTCACGCCGTCTTCGAGCGTGGGATGACGGCGCTGCCCCTTCACGGCGCGACCCGCATCATCCGTTGGGAATCGCAGCGCCCCGAGCGTGACGCCCTGATACAGCGTGCACTGCTTGCCGATCACGGTGGTCTCGCCGACCACCACGCCGGTGCCGTGATCGATGAAGAGACCCTCGCTGATCGTGGCGCCTGGGTGCAGGTCAATGCCGGTCTCGGTGTGGGCAATCTCACCCATCAGCCGCGGGATCACGGGCAGCCCGAGTTGCCACAGCACATGCGCGATGCGGTGAGCGACGAGTGCGCGCACGCCCGGGTAGCAGATCGGGATCTCATCGGAACAGTGCGCCGCAGGATCGCGATCGAAGGCCGCCTGCACATCGCTGGCGATCAGCGCCGCGATCGACGGTCGCACGCGGGAGAGTTCGGCCAGCAGCTCGCGGGTGCGTGCCAGCGCAGCCGCGCGATCGAGGGTGCTGCCGCCACGCAGTGCGCAGTGGGTGAGCGCCGACTCGACCTGCGTACGCAGGATGTCGCACGCACGCTGGAAGCACTCGTCCGAGGAGTATCCGAAGCCGTGGTGGTCATTGAGGAAGGCACCACGCATCCAGCGCAGCACTTCCTCGATGGCGAGGCGTTCCGGGAACGAGCGACCGGACGAGTCCATGAATGGGAGTATCGCGGATCGAGCGGGATTGCGCACGATGCGCGCGACCCGGAATCCCCAGGCTTTCCGATCACGCCGCGCACTGGATGGCGGCATCCGGTCCATGCAGGCCTCCGCACGGTGCCGGCCCAGATATGCAACGCGCCGCACGGGGTCACCGTGCGGCGCGCGTGAATCGTGAGGAGCCCTCGGATCAGGCGCCGTTGTCGCCCGCCTGGCCGCCGCGACCGCCGCCCTGACCGCCGCCCTGACCGCCGCGGAAGCGGTTGCGGAAGTCTTCGAACATCTTGGTTCGCTCAGCCTCGTCGACGGTGCCATCGTTGTTCGTGTCGAACTCCTTGGCGCGCTCCCGGAGCTGCTCAGGCATCTCGCTGATCTTGCCGCTGCCCCAGTTACCGCCCATGCCACCCATGCCGCCGCGGTCACCGCGGCCGCCACGCTCGTCGCCCTTGGGTATGGCCTCGAACTGCTCAGGCGTGAGCAGCGCCTTCAGGCGCGACTGGTAGCTCTCGGCGAGCTTGGCTCGGTCGTCAAACGCATCGCGGACCGGATCGGGCTGCCCCTGATCGCCGCCGCCGAAGCGGCTTCGGCCCATCATGCTCGACCACGAACCCGTACCGCTCATCATCGAGAGCCCACGCTCCATGTCTTCCTTGGTGCGATCGACTTCCTGCTTCTTGGTCGCCACCACGATGCGGTCATTGACGGCCATCAACTCGCGCTCGTACTGCGAACCAAGGTCCGTGATCGCTGCGATCGTCTCAGCCGAGAGGCCCTCGAGCTCGCTGGCGCGCTCGAACATCCTCTGGGTGGCGGTGGTGTTGTAGGTGCGCCGGAACCCGACCTTGAGCGCCGCCAAGTTGAACTTCGCGCCGTCCTCCGCCGGCAGCGCCTGCGTGATCTCGGTGCGGAAGCGCTCGTTGATGTCGCGCACGGCCTTGCGCATGGAGATCTGCTGCTCGACGATGCGGGTCGATTCCTGGGTGTTGGCGTCGAGCATCGACTTGAGCAAGCGCGGCTCGCTCGACTCGAGGAACTCGTCGCGAGCCTTGAGTGCGCCGTCGAGCTGGAGCTCGTAGTTGTCGAGGATCGGCTTGGTCGCATCGATGCTCGCCTGCGTCAGATCGGCATCATCGAGCACGAAGATCAGGTTGGTGCTCTCGGCGCTCAGGACGCCGTTGCCCATCGCGCGCTCACGGCGCAGGAAGCGCTCGAACGCATCCCAGTTGGCGAGCTGGTCGGCTCGCAGCACGCCCTTCACGCCATCAACGAGTTCCTTGCGCAGTTCGACCTTCTTGCTGAGGAAGGAGTTGCTGGCGTCAACGATCTCCTGCATGATGCGGCGCTGCTCGGCATCCTGGCCGTTGGCGACGCGCTCGGCGGTCACCTCCTGCTGCAACTTGTCCATGCGCTCCTGGAAGATCTTGCGGCGTACCTCGGGATCGACCTCGGCGCCACCACCTTCCTGCTGGAGCTGCTCCATATCCCTCTGCACGCCCTCGAACAGATCGCGCATGCGTTCCTGCATGCCGCCACCCATGAACGACTGCATGATCGAGCGCATGGAGTCCTGCATGACCGTGCGCGTCTCCTCGGAGAGCGGCTCGAAGGCATCGATGTAGTCGGTGACGAAGGTCTCGACGACCGTGACCTGGCCATCGTCGAGTTTGAGCTGCTCCTCGATGACCGGCACATCGCGCTTCATGAAGTCAGGCTCCATGCGACTGGTGAACTGGCGCATGAGGCCACCCATGCCACCCATGCGACCCATGCCACCACCGCCGCCCTCTCGTTGTCCGCGGTCGCCTCGGCCCTGCGGCGGGGCACCCTCGCCGCCACGCTCTTGGCCTTGCCTGCCTTGCTCCCCACCCTGCTGGTCGCGACGCGGGCGACGCTGCCCGCCGCCCTGCCCGTCGCCTTGGGCTCCGCCCTGCTGACCCGCGGGGGGATCCTGGGGAATGGCGATGACGACCTCGCTCAACAGGGTGACGGACGCGGTGAGCGCAAGCGCACAGAGACGAACGATGGTCAGGCTGGACATGGTCTGGATCCTATGATGGACATGTGCGGACTCCGAATGAGCCCGGGCGCGGGAGATTGCCCCCTCCCACCCCGAGGCGGAACGCCAAGATGGCGGAAGGGGCAGACTTTCTTCGCGCCAACGAGGGCAGCCGAGGCACACGGGGTGTCTTTGTGCCGTAACACCATTATGGACAGCACCTTACATCAGTCACCGGCTGGCACCAATTCGTAGATCGAGCCCGGGCCATCCGCGCCGCCCTCGGTGCAGCACATCAGGAGTGCGCCGTCGTTCAGTTCGGCAAAGCTCGCGATGCAGAATCGCTTGCGGAAGAGGCGCTTGGGCTCCGTGATCATGATGTTGGCCGTCGTGTCGTAGCGCAGGCCCCAGACCGTCCCGTACTGGTAGTCACCGTAGATGTAGATGCCGCGCATCGACGGGTGCTTGGTGCCGCGGTAGACGAAGCCACCGGTCACGCTGATCCCCTCGCTGCGGTGGTACTCGGCGATCGGCTCCTCGAAGCGCTCGGCATCGTCGCTTGCATCCTTCACGCCGAGCGTGGGATGGCGGCCTTCGCGCGGACGCCAACCATAGTTCTTCCCCTTGCGGATGAGGTCGATCTCTTCCCACTTGTTCTGACCGACATCGCCGCCCCACAGATCACCCGTCGAACGATCGAAGCTCATGCGCCACACATTGCGCAGCCCGCTCGCCCAGATCTCGGGCTTGATGCCGGCCTGACCGACGAACGGATTGTCGGAAGGCACCGAGTAGGGCTTCCCGGCTTCGACGCGATCCACATCGATGCGGATGACCTTCCCGAGCCAGATGTTCATGTCCTGGCCGTGGCCCCACGGATCGTTGCCGCTGCCACCATCACCCAACGACAGGTAGAGCATGCCATCAGGACCGAAGAGGACCGTACCGCCGTTGTGGTTCCACTCGAAACTCGGCTGCTCGAGGATGATCGTGGCGGTCTTGGGATCGGGCTTGCCATCATCACCGACCTTCATGCTCGCCAGCACCTCCCGCATCGGCGCATCGGCCGAGTAGAAGAGGAACACGCGGCGATCCGTGGCGAACTTGGGATGGAAGGCCATCGAGAGCAGGCCTTGCTCGTTGAACTGGTCGTTCACCGGATCGCGGTAGTCGAGCCAGGTCGTGGTCGTGACGGGCTCCTTGCTGCGATCGAGCTCGACGATGCGGCCCGACTGCTCGGCGATGTAGACCAGGTCATGCTGGTCGGGGCGTTGCACGAGCTGGATGGGGCGACGGAGCTTCACCTCCTTCCAGAGTCGTGTGGCGTTGATCTTGGGGATGCCCGACTCTGCGGCCACGGGCTCCTGCTTGGGCGTGGCGGCGGGTGCGGTGTCCTGGGGCATCACGGCAAGGCAGGCGACGGTCAACAGTGAGGGCAGCATGGTGCGGGAAGGATAGGCGGTAGGCTCCATGCATGACCCGATGCACCGCGTGCCTTGTCGTTGCCTCGATCACCATCATGGGAGCGCATGCCGAGAGCCAAGACGGCCCGACGACGCCGGCAACGCAGAAAGCGACCGCCCCGACCGCAGGGTTCACGAGACTCTTCGACGGACGCTCGCTGGCCGGGTGGGGCGGCGACACGGAGGGCTATGTGGTCGAGGATGGCTCGATCAAGTGCACCCCCGCCGGCCGCAACCTCTACTCCGTGGGCGAGTATGGCGACTTCCACCTGAAGCTGCAGTTCAAGCTCGCCCCCGGCAGCAACAACGGCATCGGGATCCGCGCACCCAAGGATGGCGATGCGGCCTTCGAGGGCATGGAGATCCAGGTGCTCGACGACACTGCCGCGAAATGGAAGGACCTCAAGGAGTGGCAGTTCTGCTGCAGCGTGTACGGCGTGGTGCCAGCGCGCCGAGGGCACCTGAAGCCCGTCGGTGAGTGGAACGAGGAAGAGATCATCGCCAAGGGCTCGCACATCACGGTCAAGCTCAACGGCCATGTGGTCGTGGATGCCGATGTCGCCGAAGCCTCGCGCGGCGGCACGCCCGACGGCCGGGATCATCCCGGCCTGAAGCGCACCAGCGGCCACATCCACTTCTGCGGACACGGCGACCCCGTGTGGTTCCGTGCGATCGAGATCAAGGAACTCAAGTGAGGACCGCAGCGCATGGATGCGCGCACGCTCAGCCTGCTTGATGACGCACTTGCGCGCGCGCGGGCTCTCCTGGAGCCAGAGGGCTTCCTGTTCGGCACGCCGCGACTGCTCGACGAGGGCACATGGGGCCGCTATGACATCCCGATCGACCCACCGGATGGTCGCGCCAGCAAGCTGCAGGTGCATGTGAACGGCAAGGGCCGTACGAGCGTGGTGCCGCAGGGCCCCGCTGCGGCCGCCATGCGCGTGATCCTCGAGGGCGGCTCGACGAGCGCCGTGCCTGCGGCTGAGGGCGAACCGGCACCGACCATGCGCGCGCTGCCGCTCACCCGTACCGCTCGCGAGGCAACCGATGGACCGCCATCGACGACCGGTCCCGCGGGCACACCGGTCGCGGGCGAGGCCATCGTCGTCGACTGCAGCAAATTCGGTGCGCGACTCATCGGTCCGACCGAGTGGCGCGGCATGCAGCGCAACGCAGCCGGCGGCTGGACCGAGATCTTCCGCAGTGCGAGTCATGTCCGCGGGCACAACAATCTGGGCGAGTTCCTTGCGATCGTGGATGCCCTGCGACGGCTCGACGCGGGCGAACTCGCTGCACGCGAGGTCTTCAGCGATTCACGCACCGCGATCAGCTGGGTCACCAAGGGCATCGTGAAGACCACGCTCGATGTCGATACTGACTGCGATCCCGGCTTCGCCGCACTCGTGCGGGATGCGCGTGCATGGATCACGACGCCGGCCTGTGCACGATGGCGCCGCGTGGTGCGGCTCTGGGACACGCCGGTTGTGGGCGAGAATCCTGCGGACTTCGGCCGCAAATGAGCGGTGCCGCGCTCGGTGCCTGGCCGTGGCTGGCGACCGATGAGGGGCGTGCGCTGCGTGATGCGGCGGCCTCGGTCGGCACCACGACTCCCGCTGCCGTCACGGCCCTGCGCAAGCTCGGGGCTGCCGATGCCGTTCGCGCGGCACTCGAACTCGCCCAGGCGCGGCAGCGTGCGATCGCCAAGTTCCCCGATGCCGCCACGCTCTGGTGCGATGGTCACGGCATCGAGCAGGCCAGCAGTGCGCGTGTGGCGGCGTGGAAGGCCCAGCGCTTCGCCGGCCAGCGAACGATCGACCTGTGCACGGGCATCGGCGGCGACCTGATGGCGATCGCTCGCGTTGCACCCGCCGAAGGAGTCGACCGCGATCCCGTGCGCGCCTGGATGGCCACGATCAATGCCGGTGTGCCGGTGCATGTGGGTGATGTGCGCGAGGTCATCATTGACGATCGACTCGTGCACATCGATCCGGCTCGGCGTGACGAGCGTGGCACTCGGCACCACGGTCTCGAGGCCTACGAACCGGGACTCGACGCACTGCAGCGCTTGTGGAGCGAGTCACCCGGAGGTGGTGCGAAGCTCGGTCCGGGCATCGACCTGCCGATCGAGGGTGCGCCCGCGGCCAGCGAGCTCGAGTTCATCAGCGAGGACCGTACGCTCGTGCAGGCCGTGCTCTGGTGGGGTGCTTGTGCGCGCCATCCCGGCGAACGATCGGCGACCGCACTGCGTGGGAGCGAGGTGCGCACGATGCATGGCCTGCCCGGCACGATGCCGCTGCGCGAGGGCGCCTACGGCGCGTGCATCGCCGTGCCTGATCCGGCGCTCGAACGCAGCGGACTTTCCGGTGCCAGCGCAGGACGGCTTGGCCTGGCGGAAGCAGCCGTCGGGTTGGGCATTGCCCATGGACCGTTCCCCGCGCATGAGGATGCCTGGTGGTGGCGCTGGTACCGCGTCGAGGCCGAGATGCCGTGGCGCACCGATGCAGCGCTTGCGTGGCTACGCGACCATGATGCCGGTGAGGTCACGGTGAAGACGCGCGGCAAGGCGGTCGATCCCGATGTGCTTGCGCGCGCGTGGCGAGGCCGCGGTTCGCGGGCGTGGACCGTCTTCATGCTGCGGCACGGCAACACGCTGCGGGCCCTTGCGACCGAGCCGATCATGATGCCGTGATGCCACGCTCGTCGTGCGGAATCCGTACGGACCCGCGCTCGCTCACCCCGGCTTCTTGAGCGCAGCGGCTGGATCGGTCGGCGAGAGCGGCGGGGCCACGAGCGGAGCGAGTTCCGTCACGGCAATCGCTGCGAAGACCTTGGCCAGCTCCGGATCGAAGTGCGTGCCGGAACAGCGCACGATCTCGTCGAGCACCTCCGGTACGCGGCGCGCCGGGCGGTAGAAGCGCGCACTCGTCATGGCATCGAACGCATCGGCGATGCCGACCACGCGACCGAGGATGCTGATCTGGTCTCCGCTGAGCGCAGAGGGGTAGCCCTTGCCATCCCAGCGCTCGTGGTGCTGGCGTACGCCCGGCAGCACCTCGCGCAGTTGTGGGATGTCCATCAGAATCGCGTGACCGATGTCCGGGTGCTGCTTGATGAACGCGAACTCGTCCTCATCAAGACGCGACGGCTTGCGCAGCACCGCCTCAGGCACGCCGATCTTGCCGATGTCATGCACGAGCCCGCAGGTGCGGGCCATCTCGATGAAGTGGTCCCCCAGTCCGGCCTTGCGGGCGAGCATCACACTGAACGCGCTCACGCGATCGGAGTGACCGCGGGTGTACGGATCCTTGGCATCGATCGCGGCGATGAGCGCGCGCATGGTGCCGCCGAACATCTCGCGTTGCTCCATGTCCATGCGCAGTTGCATGCGCATGCGTGCGAGATTCGCCAACGCCAACGCCGCGAAGTGCCCCAGAGCGCTGGCGAAGCTGACGGCCTCGTCCATGTGCGTGGCGCCACGCTGCCCCCGGCAGTCGAGGTACATCCAACCGTAGAAGACGCCTGAGTGGAGGACCGGCACCGACACCGCCTGCTGCACATCGAGGTACTGCAGGCTCGCGTTGAGCGTTGCGGCCGTGTTGGCCTCGCCGCTGAACACGCACACATGCTCGCGCGAGCGACGCAGCAGGCTCCGGCTCACGAGCAGGTTGCCCTTGGCATCGCGGATCTCCCCTTCGCTCGCCAGGACATCGATGTAGCCCTCGCGCGCGCCGGGTCGCAGGAAGCCGACATTGGTGAAGCCGGTGGCATGCACCAGCGCGCTCACGGCCGAGCGAGCCACCTGTTCATCGGTATGTGCCGCGGCCATGCGTTCGCCGGCGGAGAGCAGCTGCAGCAGGAAGGTCTGCGCGAGCGCATCGGGCTTGGCGACGGTGGCTGCCTGAACGCGGCTGTCGGCATCATCCTCGGAGACGCGCACGGCGTGCTCGCCAAGGCGCGTCTCCTGGTCACCCACGACCT
This sequence comes from Planctomycetota bacterium, assembly GCA_016873115.1. GTDB lineage: Bacteria > Planctomycetota > Phycisphaerae > Phycisphaerales > SM1A02 > SYIB01. The sequence continues at coordinate 16,180 of VGYB01000045.1, forward strand.
GGAGCACATACGGCTTGATCTCCAGGCGATCCTCGGGCTCGATGCGGACCTCGGATTGGGGCTGCAGCAGCGCGCCGTTCACGATGGTGCCGGCCGTGCTCCCCAAGTCACGGAGGCGCCAGTGGCCCGAGTGGCCATCACCCGCGGGTGCCCAGGTCAGCGCAGCATGCCGCCGGCTCACATTGTTCGACGAGAGCCGCAGGTCGGCCTCGGCGGCGCGGCCGATGACGAGCGTTCGATCCAGGTCCAGGGCGAAGTCACGCGACGGTTCCGCGGGGCCTTCGACGATGGTGAGTTTCCAGGTGGGCATCGCTCACTCGTTCCGTGCCGGACCCATCGGATCCCAGATGAGGTCAGCCGTGTTCCAGTCGCCGCCCGGCGTATTGGGATCGCGCGAGTCCTGCGCGTTCGTGGTGGCCTTGGCGTTCTCGACCAGCCCGACATGGCCATCGGCGAACAGCAGGTGACCGCCCTGGAAGTGCCGTGCAGCGAGGCGCTGCCAATCACAACGATGGCGGGCCAGATCGAGGCCGGAGTAGGGATCGGCCGTGGGCAGCTCGGCCTCGTTGGCGCGCATCTCAACCATGAGGATGGTGCGGGAGGAATCCTTGATCTGCGACAGACGAATGCACTTCTGCGCGAGCTCGTTGCCGATCTGCAC
>VGYB01000046.1 GCA_016873115.1 Planctomycetota bacterium
TGGATGATCGTCACATGGCACGCCAGCATGTTGGGCAGGTACTTGAGGAGCCAGAGCGGCGTCAGGTTGTTCATGCCCCCGCTGCCCCATGCGCCCAGATCGACCGTACCGTCGGTGTTCGTGCTGGTGACGAGCGCCGCGGTCAGTTCGTCGATGTCAGCCGCGATGAGACCGGCACCGATGTGCGCTCCGAAGCGCTCAGGCGGGATCGTGACCGTGGTCGCACCCTCGGTGCCCCGGGTCACCAGGCCCGCGCTCTGCACCGCCATGTGCGCACCCGCGACGGCGATCTCGATGTCGCGGGCCATGACCTTGGTGCCCTTGCGGTAGCTCTTGGGCACGAGCGTGCGGACATCGAAGCCTTCGGGCAACACGCTCGCGAACGGGCATCCGAACGAGCCCGTCTCGAATCGATCGATGCGACGGATGGCGCTCGTGCCTGCGGTCAGGGCCTGCCAGAACGGCTCAAGGCCCACGCCGAGGCCGCACACCGGGCCAAGGCCGGTGATCACGACTGGTGTGGCGCTTCGTCCCATGGGAGCACCGGAGGATACCGGGCGCGGAGGAATGGGTTTGGGGCGCGTTGATGCTCAGCGGCCCGAGCGGAGGTGTCGTGCCATCAGCATCGAGAGTTCGAGCGCCTGCTCGGCGTTCAGGCGCGGATCCACGGCGCTCCGGTAGGCGCGCGCCAGGTCGGCATCGTTCAAGCCGCGCGACCCGCCGGTGCACTCGGTGACATCGTCGCCCGTGACCTCGATGTGGACGCCGCCCAGGTGCGTGCCGCACGAGGCATGCACGGCGAAGGCGAGCTCGAGTTCCCGCATGACCTTGGCGAGGGCGCGCGTCTTGACCGGGCGCCCCGCCCCGGCACCGTTCTTGGGGACCACCGTCTCGGTGTTGCCATGCATGGGGTCACAGATCCAGAGCCCGTGCCAGCCCGCAGCATCGACGGCACGCAGCACCGCAGGCAGGCCGGATTCGATCCGGTCGGCGCCGAACCGGTGGATGAGCGTGATGCGACCGGGCTCACGGTCCGGATCGATCGCCTCGAGCGTGCGGACCAGCGCCGCTGGCTCGGTCATCGGCCCGACCTTGATGCCGATCGGGTTGGAGAGGCCTCGCGCGTACTCGACATGCGCACCATCCGGCGCGGATGTGCGCATGCCGATCCACGGCAGGTGCGTGCTCAGGTTGAACCAGCCATCACGCCGCGGGACCCGACGCGTCAGCGCCTGTTCGTAGGGCAGGACCAGCGCCTCGTGGCTCGTGAAGAAGTCCACGCGCGTCAGCGCGGGGTGGTCCTCGCCGGTGAGCGTGCGGGCGAAGTCAAGGCTCGCGCGGATCTCGTGGACGATGCGCTCGTACTCGGCGCGCGACGGGCTGGCGTGCGCGAAGGACAGGTCCCACTGTTCGGGGTAGTGGATGTCGGCGAATCCGCCGTCGACGAGCGCACGCACGAAGTTGAGCGTGAGCGCCGCGCGTTCATAGCCGCGCAAGAGGAGCTCGGGGTCGGGTCGCCGCGCCGCGGCGGTGAACTCGCTGCGATTCACATTGTCGCCGCGATAGGCCGGCAGCGACACGCCATCGCGCACCTCGGCATCGGCCGAACGCGGCTTGGCGTACTGGCCGGCCAGGCGCGCCACCCGAACGACGCGCCGTCCCGATCCATACACGAGCACCAGGCTCATCTGCAGCAGGATCTTGAGTTGTGCCGTGATGGCATCGGGCCTGCACTGCGTGAAGCTCTCGGCGCAGTCCCCCGCCTGCAAGACGAATGCTTCGCCTCGCGCCGCTGCAGCGAGCTGTTGCTTGAGCGCGAGCACTTCGCCGCTCGTGACGAGCGGCGGCAGTGCCGCAAGTTCGGCGAGCACAGCGTCGAGCGTGGCACGGTCCTCGTAGGGAGGCTGCTGTGCTGCCGACTTGGCCATCCACGATGTAGGAGTCCAGGAAGTCATGAATGCGGGCGACAGGACTTGAACCTGCACGGGTGTTACCCCACGGGATCCTAAATCCCGTGCGTCTGCCAATTCCGCCACGCCCGCGGCGTCCGTAGCATCCTAAGCCAGCGGCGGCGGCCGCACGCATTCCATGCGACGCTTCTTCGCCATCTCCCTGATGCCCCTGCTCGCGCGGCTCGTCCTGGCGCTGGCGCTTGCGCCGGGCGGCTACCGCGATGCGTTCGACACGCGTGTCTTCTCGCCGAAGGAAACGGCACTCCTGGTCGAACTGGGCTACGACATCGGCCAGGAGGGCATCGTGCCAGGCTCGACGGTGAACCCCGAGACCCTCGATCCGCTCCGCGCTCCGCACTGGCTCGGCAAGGCGATCGAACTCCATGCGCTCCGGGTGGTACCCGAGCCCTTGCAGGTCGCGCTGTGGGAATCGGTGGCGCGACTGGTCGCGGGCACGCTGCTCCTCATCGGTTTCCTCAGCCGGCTCTGGGCGGCCGCGATGCTCGCCGTCATCGGCACGCAGTTCGCGCTCGGCCCAGCCCGGGCGATGGCCGAGAGCCTGTTCTACAGCCTCGAACCCGGGCAGTACGAGGCCGGATTCGTCTCGTTGGCGCTGTGTGCGCTGGCCCTCAATGTGCTGCTCGTTGGCGCGGGCGCGCTCAGCATCGACCGCGCCGTCTTCGGCGGCACCTCGACGAGCGAGGACGCCTGATCCGCACGCTGGGCGACCATCACTCCTTCATCTGCCGGAGCTCGTTGCGCAGGATCGCGGCGAGTTCGTAGTTCTCGCTGGCGATCGCGGCCCGCAGGCGCTCCTCGAGCTCCGCGCGCTGGCTGCTGGGAAGCCGCGGTACCAGCATGTCGCGCATCGATCGAAGGATCGCCACCTCGGCGCTGGCCTCGAAGCGGTTGCGCTGGCCGATCATGGTGTACGCATCGCGCACGGCGGCCAATCCCGCATCGAGTGCGGCCAACGCGCCGGAGTGGTCCTTGACCTGCAGCGCCGCGGAAGCTTCGGCGCGTGTGCGGGTGACCACGAGGCCCAGCCGGAGCTGCTCGAACGCCGCCCGATCCTCGGGGCGTGCCGCCCGTTCGCGAACGACCTCGATCAGGTCGAGATTGCGGCGGCAGTCGCGCGCGGCAAGGCCCGGGAACCCAGCCATCATCAAGGCCGTCGCGCGCTGCTGGTAGAGCCCAGCTTCCTGACGGAGCGCCTCGAGCCGTTCCGGAGCCAAGGGATCGGGCGCGGGATCCTCGCGAAGCAGGTCCAGAAGGCTCTCCCGGCCACCCGGCCGCAGGCCATCGGGGCGCCCGTCCATTTCCATCTGCAGGACGCCCAGATCCAGCCGCACCTGCACCTTGTGGCGGCCATCGAGCCCTTGCACCACCCGCACGCGTGGGTTGGATGGGTCAAGCGGCCACGAAGACAGCAGATCGGACAGGTCATCCATGTCCGGATCGTAGCTCGGGTCCCCCCGGATCCAAGGCCCCTTGGCAACCAACCAGGCAGACACGGCAGGATTGGCGGTACGGCTTGGGGATTCCCTTGCCACGGGTGCCACTCCCGCGTTTAGGATTGCCGATCCATGGCCCGGTCAGACGTCCAGTCCGAGCTCCAGTTGTACCTGCGCGAGGTCAACGAGACTCCCCTGCTCACCCCAGAGGAGGAGAAGACCCTCGGCTGGCGCATCATCAACGACGAATGCATGCACTCGAAGGAGAGGATGATCAAGGCGAACCTCCGCCTGGTCATCGCCATCAGCAAGAACTATGTCAACCGCGGCCTCACGCTCCCTGACCTCATCGAGGAAGGCAACATCGGCCTGATCCGCGCGGTCGAGGGCTTCGACCCGGCGCAAGGCGCGCGCTTCAGCACCTACGCGAGTTGGTGGATCAAGCAGGCGATCAAGCGCACGCTGATCAACGCCGTCCAGCCGATCCACATCCCTGCCTACATGGTCGAGTTGATCGCCCGGTGGAAGGACACCTCGCGCAAGTTCGAGGAGAAGCACGGGCGCAGCCCGAGCCTGCAGGATCTCTCCAAGGAGATGAAGATCCCGGTCAAGAAGCTCGTCATCATCCGCCGTGCCGTGAAGGCGTACCAGGCCCCGAGCCAGGCGCCCATGGGCGAGGACGGCGTGGCCATGGACTTCAGCGACATCTTCGAGGACACGCGCGGGAAGCAGCCGGACTGCGAGGCGAGCGAGAACGAGGACTTCAAGATCATCCTCAGATTGCTTGACTCGATCGATGAGCGCGATGCACACGTCCTGCGCCTGCGCTTTGGGCTCGAGGGCCACGAACCCCTGACTCTGAAGCAGATCGGCGAGATCGTCGGCCTGACCCGCGAGCGCGTGCGCCAGATCGAGGTCGAGGCCCTTCGGCGGCTCAACCAGCAGTTGCACGACGACAAGCCAACGCGGTTCTTCCGCGAGCAGTCTGCCTGAAGCCCAGCGATCGCGGCGGCATCCTGCGCAGTGTTGTCCTGCACGGCTTCGTCCTGTGCCCCGCTCCGCCTGAGCTGGCTCCTCCTCAGGAGCGCGTGGCCGAGACGAACGGCATCTTGGTGACGGTCGCCGCAGCGCTCTCGCGACCAAGGTCCACGCTCAGCGCGGTCCCGAGTCCAGCCAAGGGCGCATCGACGAAGGCCATCGCGATGGGCTTGTCCAGGGTCGGGCTCAGGCAGCCGCTGGTCACTCGACCCACGACCTCGTTGCCGTGCTTGACCTGCATGCCCTGGCGCGCACTTCGGCGGCCATCGAGCATCAGGCCCACGAGCGTGCGTGCAGGGCCCGCCGCCGCGATCCGCTGCAGCGCATCCTGGCCGATGAAGCGGCCCGCCCGCTCGTCATCCTGCCCCTTGTCAAGCTTGACCGCGAAGCCGAGCCCGGCGCTGATCGGATCGGTCTCCTCGTCGATTTCGTGTCCGTAGAGCGGCATGCCGGCCTCCATGCGCAGCGTGTCGCGCGCGCCCAGCCCGATCGGCTTGACGACGCTGTCGGCCTGGTCGGCGTTCTTGAGGAACATGCCCATCGCAAGCTGGGCCGTGCCGGCGCCGAGGATGACCTCGACTCCATCCTCGCCGGTATAGCCGGTACGGCTCACGATCAGCTTGACGACGATCAGGTTCTTCTGCGCGAAGCGGTAGCGCTTCAGGTTGGGGATCTCGCGGCTCATCCCTGCGATGAGATCCATCGCCTTGGGACCCTGCAGCGCGCACATCGCCGTGGACTCGGTCTGGTCATCGAGCTTGAAGACCATGTCGCCCTTGACGGCGGCGAAGTGCGCCAGGAGCTTCGCGCGGTTGCTCGCGTTGCAGACCACGAGGTAATCGCTCTCGTCCATGCAGTACACGATGATGTCGTCCAGGCAGCCGCCGCGCTCGTTGCACACGATGCCGTAGCGGCACTGGCCAGGCTCCATGCCCAGCACCTGCCGCGTACAGACCATGTCGAGGAAGCGTCGTGCGTGGCGCCCCGTGAAGCGCAGGCGCCCCATATGGCTGACATCGAAGAACCCCGCGCTCGCGCGGCAGTGACGATGTTCCTCGATGATGCTGCCGTACGAGAGCGGCATCTCCCATCCAGCGAAGTCGACCATCTTCGCCTTGTGCTGCAGGTGGAAGGAATGGAACGGTGTGCGCAGCAACTGGCTCGCGGTGGTCATGGTGGTCCTCGGTTGGAGAGCGAACATGGTAGACGCGTCGTCCGGCACCGGCGTGCTGCACGGGGGTATGCTCCACCCATGACTGTCCGGAGCGCGCCCACTCGCCTCGCCCATGCGTTGATGCGCGTCCTGGCCATGGCGATGCTCCTTCTGGCGTGCCCTCCCGTGGCCGCGCAGTCCATCGATGATGCCACGCTGGTCGACCGGCCGGTGAGCAAGATCGTCTTTGTCGGCCTCAACCGGGTGACCGAGCAGGAAGTGCGCAACAACATCCGCATGGCCTCGGGCCAGCCGTTCGACGCGAGGGCCGTGAAGGATGATGTGGCCAACCTCTACCGGCTCGGTCACTTCGACGTCGTGCGCGCCGACGCGGAACTGCAGCCTGACGGCACGGTCCACCTGACCTATCGCATGGACGAGCAGCCGCTGGTCCAGGACATCCAGGTGATCGGCAACACCATCCTGAGCGATCAGGAACTCCGGAAGGAGATCGGGCTGTACGCCGGCGGTCCGCGCGATGACTTCCTGCTTGAGCGTGCCGTGACCAAGATCAAGGACGCCTACCGGGGCCGCGGCCACTACCTGGCCGAGGTGACCGTGGACGAAAGCGAACTCAAGGAGAACGGCATCCTGATCTTCCGGATCATTGAGGGACCACGCACGCGGGTGCGCTCGATCGAGTTCACGGGCAACCGGGTCTTCCCTGCCAAGCGGCTGCAGGAGGAGATCCAGACGAAGGAGTGGGTGTTCCTCTTCGGCAAGGGTGACCTCGATGAGGACCGGCTCGTGGGCGATGTCGCCGCGCTCGACCGCTTCTACAAGGGGCAGGGCTATGTCGATGTGCGCGTCGATCGCCGTGTGGATGTGGCGCCTGACGGCAACGAGGCCAAGGTGGTCTTTGCCGTCGAAGAGGGTCGCCAGTACCGGCTTCGGAATGTCACGATCCTCAACCTCGGCGACGAGAAGGTGCCTGCGCTGACCAGCGAGCAGGCGCTGGGCCTGCTGCGGATCCGCCCCGGCGATGCGTTCCTCGATTCCCTCGTGAAGGGCTCGGTCGAGGCGGTCAAGGGCGCGTACCAGGTCATGGGCCATGCCGATGCCGTGGTGCAGAGCGAGTGGGTGCGCACGGGCGAGAGCCCCGAGGTCGATCTGGTCCTCAAGGTGCGGGAAGGCGGCGAGACCATCGCCGGCATCGTGCGCATCCAAGGCAACAGCCTGACCAAGGACAATGTGATCCGGCGCGATGTCATGATCGATCCGGGCCGCCCGCTCGATGCGCGCCAGCTCGACGAGGCGACCAAGCGGATCGAGCGGACCCGGCTCTTCGGTGATGTGCGCGTGACGCTGCAGCAGCCCGATCCCCAGGATCAGGGCGTGCGCGATGTGCTCGTCGAGGTGAAGGAGCAGAACACCGGATCCATCAACTTCGGCGTGGGGGCGAGCACCGACACTGGCCTCTTCGGGCAGATCAGCCTGACCCAGCGCAACTTCGACCTCTTCGACACCCCGCGCACGCTTGACGAGTTCTTCGCCCAGCGCGCCTTCCGCGGTGCCGGCCAGACCTTCAATGCCAACATCTCGCCCGGTGTCGAGGTGAGCAACTACTCGATCGGCATCAGCGACCCACGGCTGCTCGACTCCGAGTGGGGCGGGGGCGTCAACGGCTTCTACCGGACTCGCGTCTACGAGAACTGGACCGAGGAGCGCTGGGGTCCGAATGTGCAGCTCTCTCGCCGTCTGGGCGATCTCTGGACCTTCACGAGCCGGCTCAACTGGAACCGCGTGGAACTGACGAAGCTCGACGATTCGACCCCCACGATCGTGTACGAGGAGCAAGGACCCTACGACCTCGATTCGCTCACCTTCTCCTTCACGCGGACCAACACGGACAATGTGAACCGTCCCACGCGCGGCACGCGCATCGAGGGCAGCGTTCAGCAGTACGGGGTCCTGGGCGGCGACTACACCTACACGGCGGTCAACGGCGAGTGGACTGGCTTCTTCACCCTGGCCGAGGACCTGATCGGCCGCAAGAGCGTGCTCAAGACGACCGTGGAGAGCGGCTACATCTTCGACGAGGACGCCCCGCTGACCGAGCGCTTCTACCTCGGCGGCCGGACCTTCCGCGGATTCGAGTTCCGCACGATCAGCCCCAAGAGCCCAAGCTCGGGGCCGCCGGGGTTCACGACCCCGACCGTCAACGCGAACGGCCAGCCCGACGGCGACCCGATCGGCGGCACCTTCAAGTTCTTCGCGGGAGCGCAGTACGAGATGCCCTTCATCGACGAGTTCGTGAACTGGGTCGCCTTCTGCGACTCGGGCACGGTCATCAACGATGTGGCGCTGTCGGAGTACCGCGTCTCCGTGGGCATCGGCCTGCGCCTGTACCTGCCCCAGTTCGGGCCCGTGCCCCTGGCGTTCGACATCGCGCAGCCGATCGTCAAGGAAGACACCGACCGGACGCAGGTCTTCAGCTTCTCCGCCGACCTGCCCTTCTGAGTCCCTGCCGGGCCATACGGTCCGCGCATCGCTACCATCCGCGACCATGAAGCACCGAATGTTCCTGCCCGCCGTGCTGTGCGTGCTCGGGGGCACCGTCGTCGCCGCGAGCGCCTTCACCGCCGGCCGACTCGCCGCAGCACCAAGCGCCGTCGCGAGCATCGACATCCAGAAGGTCCTTGAGAAGATCTCCGCACGAGCGGACACCGAGGTCGAGATATCGCGCCTGGCCGCAGGGTTCGAGAAGGACATCTCTGACCGCAGCAAGGACCTCGAAGCCCGCCTGAAGGCGACTGAGTCCATGACCGATCCCGCGCAGATCCAGTCCGCGCGCGATGCCCTCGCGCTGGAGAACCTGCAGCTGCGCGAGTGGACCCAGCTCAAGGGCCAGGAACTCGACCGCGAGCGTGCGTTGCGTTTCGAGGCGCTCTACCGCGAGATCCGTTCCGAAGCGCAGAAACTCGCGCAGGTCGAGGGGTACGACTATGTGCTTGTCAATGACGGCGCCGCCGACATGAAGCGCGATCCACGGAGCAAGGAGTCGTACTTCGAGCAGGTGCAGCAGCAGATCGCGCGCCGCCGAGTGCTCGTGACCAGCGCCAAGGACGACATCACCGACAAGCTCGTGCTGCGCATGAACAACAACCGCGCCGCCGCGACCCAGGCTGCGCCCAAGCCCTGACGCGGGACCACGGAAGGACCGAACCATGACGATCAAGACCGCCCTGCCCGCCCTCGCCATCGCCGCACTCGCCGTCGTTGCTGCCACGGCTCCCTCGTCCGCACCGGTGATCGGCACCGTCGAACTCAGCCGCGCCCTCAACGGACTCGATGCCCGCGCCGGCCACGAACAGCGCATGAACGGCGTGCAGTCATCGCTCAAGGATCAGGCCGAGAAGATGCGCGAAGACCTGCGCGCACTGCAGGACGAACTCGAGTCGTTCCAGCCCGGCAGCCCGAACTTCGCCGAGGCGGAGCGCAAGGCACAGGAAAAGGTCGGACAGATGCGCGCCTTCGACGAGTACGCCAAGCTCAAGATGGAGTCCGAGAGTGCCAACTGGATCCGCGAGGCCTACGCCGAGATGCGCGCGATCGCGGGGCGACTCGCGCAGGAGAACAACATCGACATGATCGTGCTCGATGACTCGGGCTCGCCCGTCGAACCGGGAACCGTCCAGCAGGTGCTGATGCAGCTCAACGTGCGTCGCACGCTCTTCGTGAACGCCAAGCTCGATGTGACCGATATGCTGATCCAGCGCATGAATGCCGAGTTCAAGGCCAAGCAGGCCGGGAAGTGATGCAGCACCCCCGAACCAGCGCCGAGGTCGCTGAACTCGTCGGCGGCGAGCTCTGGGGTCCGGGCCATGTGGCGATCGATGGACTCGACACGCTTGAGCTCGCGCAGGCGAGCCATCTCACCTTCATAGGCGAGCAGGCCTATGCCGGCAAGTGGGCCGCCAGTGCCGCAGGCACCGCCCTCGCCACGCGCGGTCTGACGATCGAAGGTCATGATCCGGCCGTGCGGGCCATCATCTGGGTGAAGGATGCCGACCGTGCGATGGCGGCGGTGCTCGCTGCGTTCGCATCCGCCGCGCCGGTGCCAGCCGAAGGTGTGCACCCCTCCGCCATCGTCGAGCCCGGCGTCGAGCTTGGCACCGGCTGCCGCATCGGTGCGAGTTGCTTCATCGGCTCGGGGTCCGTGATCGGTGCCGGTGCCGTGCTCCATCATGGCGCGCATGTCGCCGCGGGCGCGCGGGTGGGTGCAGGCTCGGTGCTCTGGCAGCACGCGGTCGTGCGCGAGCGATGCATCGTCGGGGCGCGCTGCTCGGTGGGTGCCAACGCCGTCGTGGGCAGCGATGGCTTCGGGTTCCGCCCCGATGAGCGCGGATCGATCGTGCGCACACCGCACATCGGCATCGCGCAGCTTGCCGACGAAGCCGAGATCGGCGCGGGCACCTGCATCGACCGCGCCAAGTTCGGCGTGACCTTCATCGGGCCGGGCACGAAGATCGACAACCTCTGCCAGATCGGCCACAACTGCCGGATCGGCAAGGGCTGCGTGATCAGCGGCATGACGGGGCTCGCCGGCAGCGTGGTCGTGGGCGATTGGTGCCAGATCGGCGCGGCCTCGGGCATCGCGGACCATCGGACGATCGGCAACCGCGTCCGCCTCTCCGCACGCAGCGGTGTCATGCACGACATCCCCGATGGCGAGACCTGGGGCGGCCTGCCCGCGCAGCCGATGATGGATACATTGCGGCAAATTGCAGCCATCCGTACACTCGCACCGCTCGCGGGACGCCTCAAGCGCCTGGTGGCGGATCCGCCCAAGGGTGGCTGAGTCGACCGCCGGTCGATTCGCCCCATGGCACCAGCCCAAGCACCAGCCTCCGCATCGAGGACCAAGCCGCGCCAGCACACGCTGGCTGGGCCGGTTCGCGTGCGCGGCAAGGGCCTGCTCTCGGGTATCGATGCCGACCTCGAGATCCTGCCCGCGCCCGCCGGGCACGGCATCGTCTTCGAGCGCTCCGACCTCGATCCGCCGGTTCGTATCCCCGCTCGCGTCGAGCATGTGGTGGTCCGGCCGCGCCGCACCGTGATCAAGTCGGGCGATGCCCTGATCGAGACCGTCGAGCACTGCATGAGCGCCCTGGCCGGCCTGCGGGTGGACAATGCCCTGCTCCGCCTGCACGGCCCGGAACTTCCCGCCGGCGATGGCAGCGCCCTGCCCTTCGCCGAACCGATGCTCGCTGCGGGCCTCGTGGCGCAGGATGCCGAGCGCATCATCCACCGGCTGCGCGCGCCGGCGCTCTGCGAGGATCCCGACGGCGCGATGATCGCGGCGTTCCCCTCCGATGGCGAGCTCATGCGCGTGGTCTTCGACCTTGACTACGGCAAGAATGCGCACCGCATCGGCCCACAGGGCTGGAGCTTCGACCTGGCCACCGGCGACTACCTGCGCGAGGTCGCCCCGGCGCGCACATTCAGCCTGAAGGAAGAGGCCGAGGCACTGATCGCCGCCGGGCTTTGCACGCACCTGACCCCGCGCGATGTGCTGGTGATCGGCGAGGACGGTCCAATCGACAATGAGTTCCGCTTCGACAACGAGCCCGTACGCCACAAGGTCCTCGATGCGATCGGCGACCTGTACCTGATCGGAGCACCGCTGCAGTGCCGCGTGCTCGCCTCGCGCGCCGGGCACGGCCTCAACAGGCGCCTGGGACTTGAGATCGTGCACCGCATCAAGGCCGCGAACCAGGCTGCCAGCCTCGGTACGGGCCGCGTCATGGATGCCCGCGCGATCACCCGCCTGCTGCCGCACCGCTATCCGATGCTGCTCGTCGATCGTGTGCTCGAGCTCGACGGGTCCCGCCGCGCCGTTGGCGTGAAGAACGTGACCATGAACGAGCCGTTCTTCCCGGGACACTACCCAGGGCAGCCGATCATGCCCGGCGTCCTGATCGTGGAGGCGATGGCGCAACTCAGCGGCCTGCTGCTCGCGCAGACGCTCGAGCACACCGGCAAGGTGGCCGTGCTGCTGTCGTTGGACGGCGTGAAGCTTCGCCACAAGGTCTCGCCGGGTGACCAGCTCGTGATGGAGGCGGAGACGGTGACTGCGAACAGCCGCAGCGCGACCGTACAATGCCGTGCGTCCGTGGCCGGCAAGACGGCAGCCGAGGCCAAGATCCGCTTCATGATGCTCGACGCCGACGCCGAGATCGAGTGAACGAGCCGGGAAACGCCATGCCCAGCATCCATCCAACCGCGATCATCGATCCTTCGGCCGACATCGCGCAGAGCGCACAGATCGGCGCGTACTGTGTGGTTGGCGCACGCGCCCGCATCGGCGAGGACTGCGTGCTCCGTCCTCACTGCCAGGTCGGGCCGCTCACCGAGCTCGGCCGCTGCAACGAGCTGCATGCCTACTCGATCGTGGGCGGCGACCCACAGGACCTGAAGTTCCGCGGCGAACCCACTTGGCTCGTGATGGGCGACTACAACCAGGTGCGTGAGCATGTGACGATCCACCGCGGCACCGGCAATGGCGGCGGCTGGACGCGCGTGGGCAACCACAACCTGTTCATGGTCAATGTCCATATCGCGCACGACTGCGTCATCGGCAACCACACCATCATGGCCAACAACGTCATGCTCGCGGGACATGTGCATGTCGAGGATCACGCCAACATCGGCGCTGCCGTGGGCGTCCATCACTTCGCGCGCGTGGGCTACTGCAGTTTCGTCGGTGGAATGGCTCGCGTACCCAAGGATGTACCACCCTTCATGCTCGTCGAGGGCAGCCCCAGCAGCGTGCGCAGCTTCAACCAGATCGGCATGAGCCGCCTCGGCCTTCCTCTCGAGGAGATCGAGGCAGCCAAGGAGGCGTACAAGAAGCTCTTCAGGCTCAAGGGCGGATCGATCGCGGCCAAGTCCCAAGGGCTGCGCCAGCAGTTCCCGGGCTCCAAGGTGATCGCCCGGATCTGCGATTCCGTGGCCCAAGCCGGGGACGGGGTCTATGGACGCGCCATGGAATCCAAGCGCAGCGACGACAAGCGCGCCCGTCGCTGAACGCCTCGCCCCAACGGCCCGTCCGAGCGGCATCCCTCTGCATCCCCCATCGCCGGGCGGGCACGGCTAGACTTCAGTTCCGATGTCCAGCAGTGCCAAGGCAATCCGCGTTGACGAGCTGATGAAGAAGGCGATGCAGAGCCTGAAGGCGGCCAGGTGGTTCGATGCCGAGCAGCTCGCCGCGCGCGCCCTGCAGTTCGCCCATGGTGATGCCGACTTCGATCGCATGGCGCTCATCGTTCCGGTGCTGCAGGAGGCCCGTCGTCAGCGCTTCCAGCTCGCGCTCGATGCCGCGAAGAGGAAGGTCAAGATCCTCGACTCCGAGCTCGGCGAGGAACCTGTGCTCCCGCCGGGTGCCTACTTGCTGCAGCCGCCGCTCGTCGGTGCCGATGCCCGCCGTGCGCGGCTGGCGAGCCTCGCCCGCAACCGTGCGGTCGCGATCCTCTGCCGCGAACCGACGAACTCGATGGGACTCGTTCCGGTCGTGGCCATCGGCGGTGTCACGGTGCGCACGCGCATCAAGGGCTGGGGCAAGGCTGCGAAGGTCGACTTCAGGTGGTTCGTCGAGGCCATCGAGCAACTCGGTGACAGCGCGATCGAGTCGCTCGACACCGGCCAGGAGCCGGATCGACAGGTCGATGACCTCATGAACGCCCTGGATTCCCTGCCCGAGCACGAGAAGCTGCATCAGGCACTGGTGGCCTGCTGCAAGCTGGCGGCCAAGACCATTCGCGAACGCCCTGCCACGCTGCCTGACCTGGACGAGTCGATCGACGCGTGACCCTCGCCCAGCGCGCTGCGGCTAGCCTGCCTGCATGCGCACCGTCCATGTCCTCGCCGGCCTTCCCAGCCTGAACAACGCTCTCTATTGGCGCATCCGGTTCCTCGTAGGGGATCCGACGGCACTCGTCATGGTGCGCGATGGCAACCGTTCCGAGAGCACGCTCATCATCCGGGACATCGAGATGGAACGCGCGCGCCGCCACGCACGCGTCGACCGCGTCTCCTGCCCGGCCGACTGGACCCCTGCGGGTGGGCTCAGCGGCGACCGCGAGACGGCGACCGCGCAGGCGCTGGCCGAGTGCGTGCGACGCGTGGGTGCCAAGGCCGTGACCTGCGACCGCTCGTTCCCGGCGATCTATGCACATGAACTCGCGCGTGCCGGCATCGGATGCACCTGCGACCCGATGCTGGGGGTGAAGGAACGCCGAAGCAAGGACCCACAGGAGCTCGAGTGGATTGCCGCCGCGCAACAAGCGACCGAGTCAGCGATGGAACTCGCATGCTCGATGATCGCGCGCGCCAGTGCTGCTGCCGACGGCGTGCTTCAGCACGACGGCGCCCCGCTGACGGCCGAACGCGTCAAGCGCGAGATCGATGTGCACTTGCTGGGATTGGGCTACGAGAATCCCGAGCCCATCGTGGCGCCGGGGCCGGTCGGCGCGGATTGCCATGACCATGGGCATGGCCCGATCCGCACGGGCGAACCGGTGATCGTGGACATCTTCCCGCGCAGCCGCAGCACGCGCTACAACGGCGACTGCACGCGCACCGTCGTGCACGGTGCCGTGCCGCCAGAGGTGGCTCGGATGCATGCCGCGGTCGTGGCGGCGAAGGCCGCGGCCACCGCAGCCACGCGCGCGGGCGTCACCGGCGATGCCGTGCATGCTGCCACGGTGGGTGCACTCGCCGCGCACGGCTATCCCTGGCACGCGGGCGGTCCGCCCAAGGATGCGCGTGCAGGCTGGTGCGGACTGGTGCACGGCACCGGTCACGGGCTGGGCCTTGAGGTCCATGAACCACCCCTGCTCGCGCCACTCGGACCGGAGCTGGTCGTGGGCGATGTGCTCACGATCGAACCGGGCCTCTACCAGGCTGGCCTTGGCGGGATCCGCGTCGAGGACATGGTCGTGGTCGAGGCGACGGGCTGCCGCAACCTGAATCGCCTGCACGAAGGGCTCGACTGGCGCTGAGCAGGAGCCCCAAGCACCGCAGCATGGGCCATGAACCTGCCCGCGCAGACCTTGCCTCGCGAATCCAGCGCGTTCAGTGCGTGAGCCGGCGGTACTTCACGCCAGCACCCACGGCGTCCTCGCCCAGCCTGCGGCGGCGGTCCTCCTCGTACTCGGAGAAGTTGCCGGGGAAGAGCGCGACCTTGCCGTCGCCCTCGAACGAGAGGATGTGCGTGGCGATGCGATCCAGGAACCACCGGTCGTGGCTGATCACGACGGCTGTCCCTGCGAAGTTCTCGATCGCCTCCTCGAGCGCGCGCATGGTGTTCACATCAAGGTCATTGGTCGGTTCGTCGAAGAGGATCACATTGGCGCCCTGCTTGAGCATGCGCGCCAGGTGCACGCGGTTGCGCTCGCCGCCGGAGAGCACATCCACGATCTTGGACTGGTCGGTCCCGGTGAAGCCGAAGCGCGCGACATAGGCCCGGCTGTTCACCGTGACCGGGCCGAGCTTGAGTTCATGGTCGCCGTCGGTGATCGCCTCGAAGATGCTTGCGCCCTGCGGGATCGAGTCGCGCAGCTGCTCGACATAGCCGGGAACCACCGTGCTGCCCGTCTCGAGCGTGCCGCCATCGGGCCGCTCGGCGCCGATGAACATGCGGAAGAGCGTGGTCTTGCCCGCGCCGTTGGGGCCGATGATGCCCACCACCGCGCCTGCGGGGATCTCGAAGTCGACGGCATCGAGCAGCGTCCGTCCTCCCATGGCCTTCGTGAGCCCAGCGGCCTTGTAGACGACTTGGCCCAGGCGCGGCCCGGGCGGGATGAAGATCTCGATCTCGGCGGCGGCGCGGCGCGACTGGTCGTCGCTGAGCATGCGCTCGTAGTTGGCCATGCGCGCCTTGCTCTTGGACTGCCTGCCCTTGGGGTTCTGGCGGATCCACTCGAGTTCGCGCTGCAGCGTCTTCTGCCGCACGCTGGCTTGCTTCTCCTCGGTGGCCAGGCGCTTCTGCTTCTGGTCGAGCCAGCCGGTGTAGTTGCCCTCGTAGGGAATCCCCTGCCCGCGGTCGAGCTCGAGGATCCAGCCTGCAACATTGTCGAGGAAGTAGCGGTCGTGCGTGACCGCGATGACGGTGCCTTCGTAGCGGGCAAGATGCTGTTCGAGCCAGCCCACGCTCTCGGCGTCGAGGTGGTTGGTGGGTTCGTCGAGCAGCAGCACATCGGGCTTCTGGAGGAGCAGGCGCGTGAGCGCCACGCGGCGGCGCTCGCCACCCGAGACCTGGTCGAGCCGCTGATCGGCCGGTGGGCAGCGCAGCGCCTCCATGGCCATCTCGAGCTGGTTGTCGATGGTCCATGCGTCGAGCTGGTCCAGGCGTTCCTGCACCTCGGCCTGCCGGTTCATGAGCTTGTCCATCTCGTCGGGCTTCAGGTCTTCGCCGAAGCGCGCGTTGATGCGGTCGAACTCCTCAAGCAGGTCGAAGACATGCTTGGCGCCCTCGCGCACGACCTCGATGACCGTGCGGGTCTCGTTGGCGAGCGGTTCCTGCTCGAGGTAGCCGACCGAATACCCCTGCGCGCGCTCGACCTTGCCCTCGAACTCCTTGTCGAGGCCAGCCATGATGCGCAGGAGCGTGCTCTTGCCGCTGCCGTTCAGGCCCAGCACGCCGATCTTCGCACCGTAGTAGTACGAGAGCGAGATGTCCTTGAGGATGGGCTTCTTCTCCACGGTCTTGGAGATCCCAAGCATGGAGCAGATGATGCGGGTGGTGCCCTTGGTGGTGGTGACGGCGTCCTTGGCCATGGGACG
>VGYB01000047.1 GCA_016873115.1 Planctomycetota bacterium
CCCACCACCCCGCTCACCACGCGTCCGGCGATGTCGGTGAGCCGGTAGTGGCGGCCTTGGTAGAACCAGGTCAGGCGTTCGTGATCGATGCCCAGCAGGTAAAGCATCGTCGCGTGCAGATCATGCACATGCACCGCGCCATCGACGATGTTCGAGCCGAACTCATCCGTGCTGCCATGCACATGGCCAGCCTTCACGCCGCCACCGGCCATCCACACGCTGAAGCACCGCGGATGGTGATCGCGACCGTAGTCCTCTGCGGTCATGCGCCCCTGGCAATAGGCGGTGCGGCCGAACTCGCCGCCCCAGACCACGAGCGTGTCCTCGAGCAGACCGCGACGCTTGAGGTCCATCACGAGCGCGGCACTGGCCTGATCGGTCTGACGGCACTGATGCGAGATGCCACCCGGCAATCCACCATGCTGGTCCCACCCTTGGTGGAAGAGCTGCACGAAGCGCACGCCACGCTCGACGAGCCGCCGCGCCAGCAAGCAGTTGGCCGCGAAGGTCCCGGGATCGCGCGAGCCCGGCCCGTAGAGATCGAATGTGGCATCGGACTCACCCGACAGATCCGTCGCCTCGGGCACGCTCGTCTGCATGCGGAAGGCGAGCTCTGCTTGCGCGAGCCGTGCCTCGACCTCGGGGTCCGACTCGCGAGCGACGGCAGCCCGCGTGAGCCCGCCGAGCGCATCGAGCATGGCACGACGCGCATGCGGCGACACGCCCTCGGGATTCGAGAGCGCCAGCACCGGCTCTGATCCCGCACGGAACTGCACGCCCTGATGCTCGCTCGGCAGGAACCCGCTGCCCCACAGCCGCGCATAGAGCGGCTGGTCGCGGTTGGCATCCTTCGAGACGAGCACGATGAACGACGGCAGATCGCGATTCATGCTGCCAAGGCCGTAACTCAGCCACGCGCCCATCGACGGCCGGCCCGCGATCTGGTGCCCCGAGGCAAAGAAGGTGATCGCCGGATCGTGGTTGATCGCCTCGGTGTGCATGGACCGGATGACGCAGAGTTCATCGACGACCTTGGCCGTGTGCGGCAACAGGTCCGACAGCTCGATGCCCGACGCCCCATGCCTGGTCGCGCCCACGAAACTCGACGCGATCGGCAGGCTCGCCTGATAGCCGCTCATCCCCGTGAGCCGCTGCGCTCCGAGCACGCTCGCCGGCAGCGGCTGCCCATGCAGTGCACGAAGGCCCGGCTTGGGATCGAGCGTCTCGAACTGCGACGGCCCGCCCGACTGGAAGAGGTAGATGACGCGCTTGGCACGCGGTGCGAAGGACGGTCCCTGCGGCGCGGGCGCGGTCGCGAGCACATCGCCCATCGCGAGCGCACCCAAGCCCAGTGCCGACGCACCGAGGAAGTGCCGCCGTGAGGCGCGCATCAGGTCGTCATAGCTCGGTGGTCGGTGGCTCATGGTCATCGCACCATCACGAAGGCATCGCTGGCCATCACCGTCGATGCCGCCAGGACAAGCGCGGCCTGCTCGGGATCATCGCTGCCCGAGACTGCGCGTGCGGCTGCTAGATCCGTGGCGAACGCTTCGGCCTGGCCCGCCACCAGCACCGTGAGCGGTGCCAGTTCATCGTCGTATGGCGCGCGCCCGGCCAAGAGACGGAAGACACGAGCGGTGCGCGCGGCTCGCGTGGGCGCATCGCGCATGGCTCGCGCCGCGATCGCTTGGGCGCACTCGACGAAGATGGGGTCGTTGAGGAGCGCCATCGCCTGCATCGGCGTGGTCGTGCTGGATCGGCGTGGTTGGCACGCTTCGCGCGTGCCGGCATCGAAGGTCAGCATGCTCGGGGGCGGCACGGTGCGCTTGCGGAAGGTGTACAGGCTGCGGCGGTGAGCGCCCTCGCCCGTGTCGGGCTGGTAGCCATCGGACTGGCCGGCCTGCGCTGCGATCCCGGGCTGCTGGTAGGGCCGCACGCTGGGACCGCCCAAGCGCTCCGCGAGCAGGCCACCGGCCAAGAGCGCACCATCGCGAGCTTGTTCGGCCGTCAAGCGCACACCGGGGCCACGGGCCAGCAGCGTGTTCGCCGGATCCTGTGCACGCGCCGCTGCCGGCACCGAACTCGACTGGCGGAAGGTGGCGCTGAGCATGATGCGCCGCAGCATGGCCTTGCGATCCCACGCCGCCGGACCATGCACGAAGTCGTATGCCAGGAGGTCCAGCACATCCGGGTGCACGGGAGCGCTGCCCTGCGTGCCGAAGTTCTCCAGCGTCTCCACGAGTCCGTTGCCGAAACACTGCGCCCACAGGCGATTGACCTCGACCCGAGCGAGCAGTGGATGACGCGGATCCGCCAGCCACTCCGCCAAGTCCAGGCGATTGGCACCCGCACTGGAGGCAAACGGCAGCACCGCGGCGAGGGCACCGGGCTGCACCGGGCGGGTCGGATCCGGATGGTCATAGGCCCCGCGCGTGAGCACCATGGCGGCGCGTGCGTAGGGCGAATCCTGCATGCATGGCATGCGCGGGATGGCGTCGAGGTGCGCGTCAAGTGCTGCACGCGCCGCACGCGCCGCATCGCGCTGGGACCCGGTCGCATGCCACCCCGCATGGGCAGCGAGCTCCGAAGCCGTGGGCTCACGGCCCGCCAGCACCGCAAGCTCGGCATCGGTCAGCGACTGCCGCCAGAACTTGAGGTCATCGATCGCACCCGAGCGGAATCCCGCATCGCGCGAGCGCGAACCGACTTCGATGGGCGCCGCGGCGATGGGCCCATCCAGATGATCGCGCACGATCTCGGTGCCTGCACGGACTCCATCGATCCAGATGGTGAGCCCCGTCGTCCGGCCCATGCCATCCCAGCGCACGATCACCTGCGTCCACCGATCAAGCGGGAGCGGCTCGGTGGTCTGGATGCTCGCCGCACTGCCGGGCCAGAGATGGATCACGCTCCAACGCAGCCGACCGTGCTCAAGCAGGAGCTCGATGCCCGAACCATCGGCATCATTGGTGTAGAAGCCGCTGGTGTGGAGGATGGCGGCGCGCGCGTTGCGCTCCCCGGGCCGCAGCCAGAGTGAGATCGTGAGCGGATCATGCCGAGTGAGGCCGCCGGTCCCCTGCAGCGACACGCCACCGTCACCATCGCAGGCGAGGGCTTGACCCAGGTGTCCGGCCGTCAGCGACGCCACACCCAGTTGCTCGGCTCGACCTCGATCCGTGGTGGCTGGCTTCGATGGATCGATCGTGTTGGGACTCTGGCCATCGGCGAGTGCATCGAAGGGCCAGTGACCGATGGGTGCAGGAAGGTCGATGGTTCGCACCCCAGCGGACGCAGCGACGGCACCCTCGGCCGATGGATCGATCGAAGGCGCAGGCGTGGTGGTCGCACCGTGCGTCGCGCCGGCGGTGCTCGCCTCGAGCGCGGCACTCCACGCAGCCCGCGTGGCCAGGGCCGCTGCGGTGAGCGTCGTCGTGGTGGCATCCTGCTCAGGCGTCGAGAGGCGCACCGTCGGCGGCGGCTGGAAGCCACCGTGTGCAAACGACTTCAGGCCGTTCTCATCGATGCCGCCGAACATCGCCGCCAGCCCATAGAACTCCGCGGTGGGAATCGGGTCGTACTTGTGGTCGTGGCAGCGCGCGCACTCAAGCGTCAGCCCAAGGAAGGTTGCACCGAAGGTGTTCACGCGGTCGGCGATGCCCTCCTGCCGGAACTCCTCCGAGATCGAGCCGCCTTCCTCGGTCATGCGATGCAGTCGATGAAACGCCGTCGCCACGCGGGTCTGCGTGGTGGCATCGGGCAGGAGGTCGCCCGCGATGATCGCGCGCACGAAGCGGTCGTAGGGCTCGTTGCGATGCAGGGACTGCAGCAGCCAGTCCCGCCACGGCCAGGTGAATGACCCACCATCGGACTGATAGCCATGGGTGTCGGCGAAGCGTGCCAAGTCGAGCCAGGTCGTCGCCATGTGCTCGGCGGCGCGCTGGCTGGCGAGCAACGCATCGATGCGGCGCTCGTAGGCACCCGGCGCCTGATCGGCGACGAAGGCATCGATCTCTTCTGGAGTGGGCGGCAGACCCGTGAGCGCCAACGACGCGCGACGCAGCAGCGTGACGCGGTCGGCTTCGGGTGCAGGCTGAAGACCACGCCCTGCCAACCGTGCGCGGATCAGTCGATCGATCGGATCGCGCGTACCAGCGTCACCCGGACCAGCAACCATGGTGCGCGGCTCGCGCGGTGCGACGAACGCCCAGTGCTGATCGACCTGCGCGCCATCTTCGATCCACTGCACCAGGATCGACCGCTCGGCATCGCTCAAGGGGCGCTTGAGTTTCGGCGGAGGCATGACGAAGTCCGGATCGGTGCTGTGGATGCGCGCGGTGAGTTCGCTGTGCTTGGGATCTCCCGCCACGACCGCAGCACGCCCAGAGGTGAGCAGTGCCAACGCCCCCTCACGCGTGTCCAGCCGCAGCCCTGCCTTGCGCGCAGCAGCATCCGGACCATGGCAGGCGAAGCATCGATCAGAGAGGATCGGCCGGACATCGCGGTTGTAGTCGACGCCACCGAGGGCGACGCTGGCGAGCATGATCGCGGTCATCGGCACGGGGCGAGTGTACGCCCCCGCACGCGGATTCCCTACGATGCGGCGATGCCTCCCGTCGTGCCGATCGCGCAGATCAACGACCTCCTCGCCAAGCGTGCATTCGGGCAGGCGATCCCGCTGGCCGAGTCAGCCACGAAGGCCGAGCCTCGCAACGCTGCGGCGTGGTTTGCACTGGCGCGCGCGACCTTTGGGCTCGGTCGATGCGCGACTGCCGATCTGGCCATGGACAAGGCCATGAAGCTCGGAGCAGGCGGGCCCGATGTCGACTTCCTTCGCGCGCTCATCGATCATCGGCTCGGGCGCAGCGATCGCGCGCTCGGGCGCCTGCGGCCGCTGGTCGCTGCCGGCGGCCAGCATGCGGTGCAGGCTTCGTTCGCCCTGGCTGAAGTGCTGCATCGGTCTAATCGCCTCGATGAGCTCGCGGCCTTCGTGGCTGCGGGCGGTCCGTGGCTGAACGATCCACGATCGGTGCTCGCCCGTGCGCGCGTGATGAAGTCCTCGGACCCCGCCGCGGCGATGGACATGCTCGAAGAGAACGCCCGCGGCAGCGCCCCGCCACTGGAGCGGCGCGTGTCGGGCTTCGAAGCCGTGCGCATGCTCGATGCCGCCGGGCTCCATCGGCGCGCCTTCGACCTGGCCACGCACCTGCACGCGACCACCGGAACGGGCTTCGATCTCGAGGGCCTGCTCGCCGATGCGCGCAAGCAGGTTGAACTGCTCAAGGGCACCCCGGGATGGTGCAAGCCCGTCACGCCGCCCGTTCGTGGCGTGGCCATGGTGGTCGGCATGCCGCGCAGCGGCACCACGCTGCTCGAACAGATGCTCGATCGGCATCCGGCGGTCGGTGGCATCGGCGAGTTCGAAGGCGTGCAGGCGGTCGGTCACGGCATCATGGCCGAGGGATGCTGGCCCGATCGCATCGCCTCGCTTGCACCTGCCAAGGCGCGCGAGCTGCAGCGCGACTACCTCAACGGTGCGGCCTCGTTGCGGCGCCCGGGCGCCAAGGTGAGCTTCGACAAGACGCTGCATGCGTGGCGGTGGCTGCCGGCGATCGGGGCGGTGCTGCCGGGCGCGGTCTGCCTGCGCATCGAGCGCGATCCGCGCGATACCGCGACCAGCCTCTTCCTGTCGAACTTCCATCCGCAGGCCTTCGGATGGACGGGATCCCTCGACTCGATCCGCCAAGTCATCGCTGCCGAGCGCGAGCTCGCACCGCTCGCCCTGCGCACGCTGGGCATTCCGCACGAGGACATCCGATACGAGGACATGGTCGAGGATCCGCGCGGTCACATGGAGCGCGTGCTCGCACGACTCGGCCTGCCGATGGATGAGCGCGTGCTCGCGCCGCAGGAGAACGCGCGCACCGTGCTGACGCTGAGCCATGAGCAGGTGCGCAAGTCGATCAATCGCAGTTCAATCGGCCGCTGGCGCAACTATGAGTTCGCGTTCGGGCCGGAGTGGGGAGCGTGATGACACCGCACGCGGGCAGGAAGCGATTGGTCCACGGCGCCAGCCGGCTTGGTTCGATCACGAACGCCGCCTGCCGCGGCATGGCCCTGCCGATCACGCTCGCGCTCTCCATGCTCGTTGCCGCGTGCTCGGATCCCACAGCGCAACCTGCCGACATGGTGTGGATCCCCGGTGGCGAGTTCACGATGGGCAGCGATGCGCCCGATGCGCGACCCGATGAACGGCCTGCCCATCGCGTGCGCGTGAACGGCTTCTGGATCGATCGGCACGAAGTGACCAACGATGAGTTTGCGGCCTTCGTCGAGGCGACGAAGTATGTGACCGTGGCTGAACGCCCAGTCGACTGGGATGTGCTGAAGCTGCAGGTCCCGCCGGGTACCCCCAAGCCCGCGGACGAGATGCTGCAGCCAGGCTCGCTTGTCTTTACCCCCACGACCGAAGCGGTGCCGACCGATGATGCCAGCCAGTGGTGGCGGTGGACGAGCGATGCCAACTGGCGACATCCTGAAGGCCCCGGTTCATCGATCGATGGCAAGGGAAATCACCCCGTGGTGCAGGTGGCGTTCGAGGATGCGCAGGCCTACGCAGCGTGGGCCGGCAAGCGACTGCCGACCGAAGCCGAGTGGGAGTACGCGGCGCGGGGTGGACTCGATGGCGCACCGTTCACATGGGGACACGAACCACTCGACGCCACGCGGTGCAATGTCTGGCAGGGCGAGTTCCCCTACCGCAACACGCGCGAGGATGGCTTCGTCACCACGGCACCGGTTGGCTCGTACCCACCGAACGGCTACGGCTTGGCCGACATGGCTGGCAATGTCTGGGAGTGGTGCAGCGATCAGTACGCACCCGACGAATACGCCCAACGCGTGCAGACTGCGGGAGGCTCGGGCGTGGTCTCGTGCCCGAGCGGCCCGAGCACGACGCGCGATCCGCGCAATCCCTTCTCAAGCGAGAGCCGGGTGCATCGCGGCGGATCGTTCCTCTGCAATCCGTCCTACTGCTCGAGCTACAGGCCGAGCGCGCGGATGGCCTGCACCGCCGACTCGTCGCTGCAGCACCTTGGGTTCCGTTGCGTGAGGGACGACCCCGCGCGGTGAGGTCAACCACACTCCCGGCGCGGCCTGAGCCACCACCAGTCCCGCGGGCCTCGATCTACACTCGCCTCATGATCCAACGCCTTGGCATCGTTGCATGTGCGCTCGCCTTCGCCGCCGGGTGCGAACGATCGAACCGGATCGCGGTGATCTTCGACGAGACCGGTTCGCAGGCCGCGCTGGGCACGCCCGCGTGGAAGGGTGCGCAACTCGCGTTGCAGGCGCCGCCGCCGGCGTGGATCCTGGAGCAGGACATCGCGTGGGCGCCGGACGATCCAGCGAGCCGCAGCATGAGCAAGGACTGGTCGACCTCGAGCAACCGTGGCGCCGCCCGCGTCCTCAGCCGATGGCAGTCGGCAGGAGTCGATCGCGCTGACTCGCGCTCCAGCACCTCCGCCGCAGCGGTCGTGGGTGAGCGGCTGCGCCGCGAGGGAGCCTCGATCGCCCTTGGGTTCACCGACGCGGACATCGCTGCTGCCGGCATGCGCGCGTTCCTTTCCGCCAACGCCAAGGATCCTGCGTGTGCGGCGCCGTTCGTCATCGTGGGCGCGACCGATCCGAAACTGCCTGAACTGGGGCATTGGCCCGAGAGCACCTTCCTCGCCTGCTTCACCGACGATGCGCAGGCTGTCGCTGCTGCGCAGTACATGGTCGAGCGTTGGGGCAAGCGCGTGGTCGTGGTGATCGACCCGCACTACGACTACACGCGCACGATCGGCGACTTCGTGGAGAAGGCCGTGCCGGCCCTTGGCGGCACCGTCAGGCTGGCGGTCAGCGCCCGATCCACGACCCTTCGGCAGCAGCTCGAGGCCGCCGCCACCAAGGGCGTCGATGCCGTGTTCCTGGCGCTCGAACCGGATCTGGTCCCGACGGTGCTGCCGATCGTGCGCTCGGCGCTCCCTGGCGTGCGCTGCATGGGTGGCGATGGACTCGACTTCACCGGGCTCGACACGCTGCTCGATGGTGCGACCGATGGCGTGGCGTTCTGTGCCCATGCCTGGTTTGGCGAGGGCGCGACTGATGCCGCGTACCAATTTGCCCAGGACTACACCGCTGCCTTCGGCGAGGCCCCCACCGGGTTTTCAGCGCTCGGCTACGACGCAGCGATGCTCGTGAAGTTCGCGCACGCGCGTGCGCCCAAGGTGTCGAGCCGCGGCTATCCGAACGAGAGCGGCACGATATGGGGTATCCGACCCCCCGGCTGTGCCGCCACGATGACGGCGGAACTGGCGTCGATCCGCGGCTACCCCGGCGTGAGCGGCACGATCTCCTATGCCGACGGCCCGATCCCCGAGAAGGACGTGTGGATCGTGGAGCTCAAGAAGGGCCAGCGCACGCTCGGCGCGGCGATCCGCCCCGATCGCCGCAAGGCGCATTGAGTCAACCCCTCGCGCAGCGAGCGCAGGCTGGATCCCTGCACGGCTCGAGGTGGGCCGTGGCCGTACCGGGCAAGAGCGACTCGAGTTCATCCTCGGCACGCGTGGCGATCGCATGCGCTGAGGCGATGTCGAGCGATGCAGGAAGTTGCACATGGAAATCGATCCAGTGCTCGCGTCCCACATGACGGTGACGGATCTTGTGGAACGAACACAGCCGGTCGGCACCCGACTCCGCTTGCGTGCGCCGCGTGAGCACCTCCTGGATCAGGCGAGCCTCGGCTGCATCGCTCTCATCAAGCAGCAAGCCGAGCGCCTCGCGCACCAGCCGGATGCCCGCGATCAGCGCGCCGATCCCCAGCGCGATGGCACCGATCGAGTCCCACATGGGCTGCCCCGTGAGCTTGACCAACACGAGTGCAGCGATGCCGATGAGCGTCGATCCGGCATCCGTGAGCAGATGCACGCCACCCGCGCGCAGCACGATCGACCCATGCCGGGCACCGCGCCGCATCAGCCATGCACCCATGAGCGCATTGGCCACGGCAGTCCCCCCTGCGAGCCAGAGGCCACGGCCGATCATGCCGGTCTCGAGCGTGGGTACGAACAGCCCTTCGACACCTCGTATCCCAATGGCCGCTGCGGCGAGCAGCACCATGCCCCCTTCAAAGGCGGCGGTCACGAACTCGATGCGTCCATGTCCGTAGGGGTGCGTCTCGTCGGCTGGCCGCGCCGCCCACGCGAGGCTGGCCAGGGCCATGCCACCGGCGATCACATTCACGATGCTCTCCACGGCGTCCGACCAGAGAGCGGTCGATCGCGTGAACCACCACGCGGTGGCCTTCACGCCAAGGATGATGATCGCGAGCGCGAGGGTCCACGCGGCGAGCGTGCGCTCACGGCGGCGTGACTCCGCAGGGCTGATGCCGTCCCATCCCATGTCGTGCGTTGTACCGCCCCGACACCAAGCGTGCCTCATGGTGCGACGAACCGCCGGCTCCTCGCCTTGAAGCGGGCCGGTTCTACACTGCCACGGTGCCAATCCCAGGGTCAGACTCGATCGTCGGTGCCGTGGAGCTTGGTGGCACGAAGGTGATCGCTGCCATCGGGACGGGGCCAGGCCGGGGCATCCTCGCGCGAGAACGGTTCCCGACCGGTGACGATCCCTCTCGCACCCTGGCCAGCGTGGTCGAGTGGCTCCGGGCGCAGTCGGCTGCGATGGGCATCATGCGGGCCATCGGTGTTGCCTCGTTCGGCCCGCTTGATCTTGATCCGAGTTCGTCGACGCATGGGTTCATCACGACGACGCCAAAGCGCGGCTGGGCGCGCACGGATCTGCTTGCGCCCTTCCGCCGCGCGTTCCCCGGCCTGCCGATCGCGCTCGACACCGATGTGAATGGTGCAGCGCTCGGCGAAGGTCGCTGGGGCGCAGGGCAAGGCCTCGATGACTTCGTCTACATCACGGTGGGGACGGGCATCGGTGGCGGCGCAATCGTGCGCGGCAAGCCCGTGCATGGGCTCGTGCATCCTGAAATGGGCCACATTCCGATGCCGCGCGCCGCCGGTGATGACTTCGCAGGTGCATGCGCGATCCATGGTCGATGCTGGGAAGGTCTGTGCGCGGGCCCCGCCATTGCTGCGCGTGCAGGGCGCCCCGCAGAAGAGTTGGCAGCCGATGATCCCGCTTGGGACGCAGTGACTGAATCCATGGGTCACGCCCTCGCCACGCTCACGCTGGTGCTGTCGCCACGGCGCATCATCATCGGCGGCAGCGTGCGCAAGGCCGGCCAGTTGGGGGAGGATGCCTTCTTCGAGCGATGCCGCTCGCACCTCAAGCGCACGCTCGCAAGCTATGTCGACTCGCCCGCGCTCAGGGACGAGGGACTGCGGTCGTTCGTGGTGCCGCCCGTGCTCGGTGACGATGCAGGGCTGTGCGGCGCGATGGCGATGGCGCAGAATTCCTGAAGGCGGTTGTCCAATGGCGGATCCGGGCAACAATCATCGGTACGATCACTCCGAGGCGGCTGACCATGACCACCCTCAGCACAACGACCGTGGCGACCATCGCGCTCGGCCTCGCCAGTGCCGCGCACGCCCAGCACGGACCGTGGACAACCGCCGTGTCGACCGCGCCAGGAGTGCAGTACCACACCTTCCAGAGCCCGAACGCCGACGCCACGGTGAGCTTCCACGCGTGGCTGCCGCCGCAGTACACCTCGGCACCCACAGCGCGATTCCCCGTCCTCTACTGGTTGCACGGTTCCGGCAGCCCCATCGCAGGGATTCCCACGGTCAGCTCGTGGTTCAGCACCGCCATGGCGCAGGGCAAGATCCCGCCCATGATCATCATCTTCCCCAATGGGATGGGTGCGAGCATGTGGTGCGACACGAAGGATGGCGACTACCTGATGGAGACGGTTGTCATCGATGACCTGATCCCGCATGTCGATGCCACCTTCCGCACGATCGCGGAACGCCGTGGCCGCATTCTTGAGGGCTTCAGCATGGGTGGCTCGGGCACCGGGCGGCTGGGGCTGCGCCGACCTGATCTGTTCGCGGGCATCTCGATGCTCGGGGCGGGGCCGATGCAGCTTGACTTCATGACTGCGCCGCTGGGCACCGATGTGCCGAAGGAGCAGCGCGCTGCGATCTACGAGGCAGTCTGGGGGAGCGACCCCGCCTACTACCTTGATCAGCATCCATGGACGATCGCCCAGCGTCGTGCACAGGTGCACATCGCGCAACGCACCCAGATTCGGCTCGGGACGGGCGCACTCGATGCCATGCTTCCACCTGTCGTCGATTTCCATGTGCTTCTGGATGCCCTTTCCGTGCCTCACGAGCACATCGTGATACCGGGTGTGGCACACAATCCTGCACTCACCTTGCAGGGCCTAGGTGAGGCGGGTTGGGACTTCTACCACCGCGCACTTGCCACCCCGTGCATGGAACCGTCCGATGTCGATTGCAGCGGCATGGTCGATGGCTTTGACCTCGGCGTGCTGCTCGGGGCTTGGGGCCCCGGTGACGGCGCAGCCGACATCAACGGCGATCGGATGATCGATGGCGTAGACCTTGCACTGATGGTCGCGGCGTGGGGCCCTGCCAACTGACAGAGATCGGCTGGCGCGCCGCCAGATGGCGCATCAACATCGCTGATCAGGAACCGAAGTCGCCCTTGGTCAGTTCCCCGTCATCATTGCGATCGAGGCGATCGAATTGCGGATGGAGGTTCTCGGGAACCTCATCCTTGGTGATCGTGCCGTCGCCGTTGGCATCGAACTGCTTCGCCAGTCGTTCGAACATCGCACCACGAGCACCGCCAGCACCGAGCCCCCGCCGTGGCGTGCTGCCCGGGTCAAGATCGCCGGGCCGCTTCGGATCCTCGTCCACGAGGTAGTACTCGATGTACCCGAGCATCATCTCGTCGACAGTCTGCGGACCCCAGCGCACGGTCTTGGTCGGATCAGGATTCGCTGGGTTTCCCGCGCTGTTGTCGTACCACGCGGTGCCATGGAGCGTTGCGCCACGCTCCACCGCCAAGGGCTCGCTCAGTTCGTATCGCAGCTGCCAGTTGAAGTCGTACGCGGGGATGTCCAGCAGCATCTGGCGGCTGCCACCATCCGCTGACTCCAGTTCGTAGCGATACGCCTTGCCACGCACGTGCATGTGCGGCATGAAGGCCAGCACCTTGGCGTTGGCAGGAATGCGCACCTGGCCAGCCTCGCGGTGGTGATGTGCGCCGGGTGGGATGGAAATGCGCACGTTCGAGATGGCTGCCGTGCGGACCACGTGCTTGGGAGCCTCGTCAGTGAACACCACGCCGAGCCGCATCTGGTCGCTCGTCGCCTTGCCGTTGGGCGTGTAGTGGATCTGGAAGAGCAGCGACGATCCAGCCTGCAATCGACGCGCAAAGCCATCATCAAGAACATAGTGATCATTGCCGGGGACATAGGCGGCCCAGTAGCCGCCGGATTCATCCGCACCAAGCCGACGGCGAGTCCGCGGGTCCTTGGCGGCGGCCGCATCGAGCGCGAACACCAGCACATGGTGGACGACCGATGGATTGGTCGGCACGATCTGTACGGCCTTCACCCATCGATCCGTGGTGAGGTTGGTTGGGACGACGACCGTCTGGTACGCCATGAACCCATCGGCCTTGATCGCGATCGCTTCAGGCAACTGGTAGATCGCATCGGGCGTGCCGATGCGCCATGCGCTGTCGGCAAAGGCACGCGGTGCCGGCAGCTCGGCACGATCGCCCTCGGGCTTGCCTGCATCGATCCACGCAACAATCGCCTGCTTTTCGGCGCTGCTGAGCGAACGGTCGTTGGACCAGGGGCTTGGCTTCGTGGCCCCATCGGCACTGTGCATGGGCGCCGCGAACCATGGCGGCATGGTGCCTTCCTGCGTGACGGCGCGGATCATGCTGGCCCGCCGCGAGACCGCCTCAAACGAATCGAGCTCGAACGGGCCCACGCCGCCAGCACGATGGCACTCGACGCAGTTGTTCTGCATGATGCGCGAGACGTCGCGCGCGTAGGTCACGGCCGGGCTGCCGGCAATGGCCGAGGTGGAGGACGCCTGCTTCGGCTCGATCGCGCACCCCGGCGACGCGAGCGCCGCGATCCCGGGTGCCCTTCCCGCGATCGAGGCCTCGAGTGCAGATTCAAGCAGGCGCTGCCGCGGCGCATCGAGCGTGAAGTCGACGCCGTACTGGTCACTGACCGGGCCGCGATAGACCAGCGTGTTGCCAGCATCGACCACGAAGACCTCGGTCGTGGTGCGAGCCCCGAGAGCGACGGCGACCGCCCCATCGCGATCATTGAGATAGAGCCCCTTGAACCCGAGGTCCGCCACCTGCTTGCGCATCGCCTCGGTCGAGTCGAGCCCACTGACGTTGACGTACACGAACTTCACGCCGCGATCCGAGAACGCCGACTCGATGCGCGCAAGCGATGGACCGAACTTGCGGCAGAGCGGACAGGTCACGCTGGTGAGCGCAATGACGGTCAGTCGCTCGCCGCGGCCAGAGCGCCACGAACGCTGCGCGCCATCGAGATCCACGCCGATCGCATCGACCATGTAGCGGCCGATGCCCATGGCACGGGCATCGACCGGCGCCGGCGGAGCCAACGGGCTGGGCGCATCCAACGGCGTCATGCCGAGCGATCCCAGTCCACCCAACACCACAGTCAGGCCCATGACTCTGGCTGCATGACCGATGGACGGCCGGGCATCGTTGGATCGAGCGAAACTCATCGGGGCCATGGCGCGTTGCCGATTGCTGCACAGCCAGGAGCCCGGACAGCAGAATCCAGAATCGGGATCGTTCCGAGTGTGGATCGCATCGCCCTCCCGGGAGCGGTCAGAGAGAGGCCTTGCGGTCCACGACAGTACTTGCTGCGCCCAGGTCGTTGGTGGTGGATCATGCCTCCCCCACTCTATCGCGCGCTCCACGCGGGCTTCGCCGGGAAGTCGACGCTGACCGTTTTCGGCTTCCGTGCTTGCGGAACACAGCCCTTGATCCGCGCGTGCCTGAAGTGTGGCACGCAGCGCGAAGAGTGCCTTCTGGGCCACGCGATACGCCGGTGCGTGATCGACGATCGGTTGCGGATGCTCCTCGCCGATGCGGCAACCGACCAGAGCGATCTCCCGAAGCCCCCGCACCCATCCGATCAACTTGCGCTATGTTCCCCCCCCACGCGCCGGATGCCGCAACCGGTGGTGTAGTGCCAGAGTGTTCCGCGCGGCCATCAGGAATCCCACTTTCGAAGGCCACGGTAGTCCATGAGCAGCATCACCAAGCATGTCGAGAAACAACTGGATCGTTGGTTCGCAGCCATCAAGAGTTGCAATCCCACGCGCGTGACGAACCTGTACGCGGACGATGCGATCCTGCTGTCGAACCTGCAGGGTGATGTCAAGAAGGGGCACCGCGAGATCCACGCGTACTTCAAGGACGCATTCCTGGCGAAGCACCCCATCGGCAAGCTCGTGGAGGGTCACACGCGTGTCATCGGCGGCACTGCGGTGAACTCCGGGCTTTACAGCATCAAGATGGACGGCAAGGATGGCAGGCGCGTCACGGTTCAGGCTCGCCACACCTTCGTCTATCAGTGGTTGGGGAATGACTGGAAAATCGTGGAGCACCACTCCTCGCTGATTCCGCAAGACTGAGCCCAAGGCGGTCATTTCCGGGCGGCAGGTTCGCTCAACCCTGGCTGTGCGCTGGCGCGTCAAGCGGGCTGCGTACGCGCAGCACCCCGCGGGATGCCTGCTCGACGACATGCGTGTAGATCATGGTGGTCTCCAGGTGCGAGTGTCCGAGCAGCGTCTGAATCGTGCGGATGTCGTAGCCGTCCTCCAGCAGATGGGTGGCGAAGCTGTGGCGCAGCGCGTGGCTGGTGACCCGGCGGTCCACGCCTGCGGCAACCGCGGCGTGAGAGATCGCCTTCTGTACGGTCGACTCGTGCACATGCCATCGTCCGCGCCTGCCCGAGACGGGATCGATGCTCAAGCCATCTGCGTGGAACAGGTACTGCCACGCCAGGCTCCACGCGGCTCTCGGTGCCTTGCGCTCAAAGGCGAACGGCAGTTCCACCCAGCCCTCCCCCGCAGCACGATCATCGGCATGCAGGCGTCGGCGGGCCTCGATGCGTGATCGCAACGAGTCGACATGACGCTCGGGCAATGGGGTGATGCGGTCCTTGTCCCCCTTGCCGCGTCGCACGGTCAGTTGCAGGCGGTCAAGGTCGATGTCCATCACGCGCACCGCGCACGCTTCGCCCACGCGCAGTCCAGCGCCATACATGAGCTCGGCGATCGGCCGGATCGGTGCCGGCACCGCAGCGAGCACGGCGTGGACCTCGCGGCGGCTCAGGACGGTCGGCATGCGTCGCGATGGCTTGGCGCGGACCGCATGGAACGAGCCCGGATCGATCTCAAGCACCTGCTTGTACAGAAAGACCAGAGCATTCAGCGCTTGGTTCTGTGTGGAGGCGGCAACCCGTCGGTTCACGGCCAGGTGTGAGAGAAAGCACTCGATCTCGGCAGCACCCATCGAACGCGGGTGTCGCCAGCCGCTTGCGGTGTGGTGAAATCGCAGAAAGGCCATGATCCACGCCCAGTAGGTGCGCTCGGTGCGAAGCGAGTAGTGCTTTCGGCGAATGACGGCGACAAAGTCATCGCGTAGGGACATGCGGCGCGACCGTAGCGCACGACATCACCACCCAGAGCGATTCAGGCAGAAGTTCGTCGCATGTGCCGGCAGATTGTGGACGCGGCTGCGAGTGCGGCGCTGATGATTGCGCCAGAGTGCGCGAAGCGCACGCGCGTGCTTGCGGGAAGCCGGAGACCAGTCGTGGCAGACCAGGCGCCTCTTGACTGTTCTGCCGAACGGATATCCTGACGCAGGCAGGCGGTTCTCGTGAAAACCGCAGATTCACCTGTTAGGCCTCAGAGAGGACAGCCGTGGCAACCAACTTCTACTACGTC
>VGYB01000048.1 GCA_016873115.1 Planctomycetota bacterium
GTGCGCAAGGGCACGGCCGAGCGGGGTGTGTTCGGAAGGAGCGACGTGACCGAATGGGTGTACCGCATCGATCTCGCGAACACACTTGCGTCACCGCTCGCGATCGAGGTCTACGACCGCATGCCGGTCTCGCGCAACGAGCAAGTCAAGGTCACCTTGGCGGCGGTCACGCCCGCACTCGCTGGCGATGCGAAGTACATCGCTGACGAGAAGCCGCAGGGCATCTTGAAGTGGGTCGTGACGGTGCCGGCGGCCCCCGAGGCAGGCAAGCCGGGCACGCTCGCGATCGACTGGACCGTGCGCGAAGAGCACGCGCAGGGAACGCTGGTCACACCGATCCCCGACTGAGCGCAGGTGCCGAGCGAATCGGCATCACCCTGACGCGTTGAAGGTCTCGATCGCCTTCTTGCCGTAGATGGTGGCGGGTCCGCCGCCCATGAGCACGCAGACATCGAGCGTGTCTTGGATCTCAGCAAGCGTGGCGCCCGCAGCCTTGGCAGCCCTGGTGTGGTGCACGATGCATCCATCGCAAAGTCGGCTGACGCCGCAGGCGAGTGCGATGAGTTCCTTGGTCTTGGGGTCGAGTGCCGCGGGCGCCAGGGCGGCGGCGTGAAGTCCCTTGAATGCAGTGATGGTGGCGGGGGTCATGCCGCTCATTTGACCATGCGCTCGGTTCCCGTGCCTTCGGCCAGCCGTGTGCTGGTCGCGGGGCACGCGATCGTCATGATGTCAAGGAAGCCTCGCTCCTCGTACACTCTGGAGCCCGGTGGCGATCGCGCCGACTGAAGGACCACCCATGAACGCCAACACCATCATCTGGACCTACACCGACGAAGCGCCCATGCTGGCGACCTACTCGTTCCTGCCCATCGTCACGACGTTCGCGCAGAAGGCCGGCCTGAAGGTGGTGGTGAAGGACATCTCGCTCGCGGGGCGCATCATCGCGGCCTTCCCCGAGTGCCTGCGGCCCGAGCAGCGGCAGGCCGATGACCTGGCCGAACTGGGCAAGACCTGCCTTACGCCCGAGGCGAACCTGATCAAGCTCCCCAACATCTCGGCGAGCGTGCCGCAGCTGAAGGCGGCCATCAAGGAACTGCAGTCGCAGGGCTACGCGCTGCCGGACTACGTCGATGAACCCACGACCGATGCCCAGAAGGACGCCAAGGCGCGCTACGACCGCATCAAGGGCAGTGCCGTCAATCCCGTGATTCGCGAGGGCAACAGCGATCGCCGCGCACCGCGCAGCGTGAAGGACTACGCCCGCGCCAATCCACACAAGATGGGCGCGTGGAGTTCCGACAGCAAGGCGCATGTCGCCAGCATGTCGGGTGGTGACTTCTTCGGCAACGAACGATCCGTGACCGTGCCTGCTGCCACGACCGCCCGCATCGAGTTCGTGGGTGCCGATGGCTCCGCGAAGGTCATGAAGGACGGCATCAAGCTCGGTGCCGGTGACATCATCGATGGCACCTTCATGAGCAAGGCCGCGCTCGTCCGCTTCCTCGAGGAACAGGTCGCCGATGCGCGAGCGAACGGCACGCTCTTCAGCATCCACATGAAGGCGACGATGATGAAGGTCTCCGACCCGATCATCTTCGGCCATGCGGTGAAGGCGTTCTTCAAGCCGGTCTTCGCCAAGCACGCCGCTGCGCTCGCCAAGGTTGGCGTGGATGTGAACAACGGCTTCGGCGATCTGGTGGCCAAGATCGCCACGCTGCCGGATGCCGAGCGCGCTGCGATCGAGGCCGACATCAAGGCGGTCTTCGATGGCGGCCCCGCGATCGCGATGGTCGATTCGGACAAGGGCATCACCAACCTGCATGTGCCGAGCGATGTCATCATCGACGCGAGCATGCCCGCGATGATCCGCGAGGGCGGCCGCATGTGGAATGCGCAGGGCAAGACCCAGGATGCCAAGTGCGTGATCCCGGACCGCGCGTACGCCGGTGTGTACGAGGCGGTCTTCGAGGACTGCAAGGCGCACGGTGCATACGACCCCAAGTCGATGGGCAGCGTGCCCAATGTCGGCTTGATGGCGCAGAAGGCCGAGGAGTACGGCAGCCACGACAAGACCTTCGAGCTCAAGTCGGCGGGCACCATGCGCGTGGTCGATGCCTCGGGCGCGGTGCTCATGCAGCACGCCGTCGAGGCCGGCGACATCTGGCGCGCCTGCGTCACGACCGATGCCGCGATCAAGGACTGGGTCAAGCTTGCGGTCACGCGGGCCCGCGCGAGCGGCTTGCCCGCAGTCTTCTGGCTCGATGCCAAGCGGCCGCACGATGCCGAGCTCATCCGCAAGGTGCAGGCCTGCCTGCCGCTGCACGACACGAAGGGCTTGGAGTTCCACACGCTCGATCCCAAGTCGGCGTGCGCGTTCAGCCTCAAGCGCATCCGGCAGGGTCTCGACACGATCAGCTGCACCGGCAATGTGCTGCGCGACTACCTGACGGACCTCTTCCCGATCCTCGAGCTGGGCACGAGCGCGAAGATGCTCTCGATCGTGCCGCTCATGGCCGGCGGCGGTTTGTTCGAGACGGGCGCTGGCGGCACCGCGCCACGCCACATCCAGCAGTTCATGCAGGAGAACAGCCTGCGCTGGGATTCGCTGGGCGAATTCATGGCGCTCGGGGCGAGCCTGGAGCACATGGCGCTCGTCACCGGCAGCACCCGCGCCAAGGTGATGGCCGAGGCGATGGACTGGGCCGTTGGCCAGTACCTGGTCAACAACAAGGCTCCGCAGCGCAAGGTCGGTGACCTCGACAATCGTGGCAGCCACTTCTACATCGCGCTCTACTGGGCGCAGGCGCTGGCGAAGCAAACCACCGACCCAGCGCTCGCCAAGGCCTTCGCCGGACTCGCCGCCGACCTGACGGCGAACGAAGCGACGATCGTCGGCGAACTCAACGCCGTGCAGGGCACGCCGGTCGATATCGGTGGCTACTTCCATCCTGATTGCGCGAAGGCCGACGCGGCGCTGCGGCCGAGCCAGACGCTGAACGCGATCCTCAAGGGCCAGGCGGTCGCCGCAGTGGCCTGAGCCCGTGGCACCGGAGTCACCAGCCGCCGCGATCGAGCGCCTGCTCCGAGAGGGGCGAGCGCTCGACGCGTTGGCGGTGGCCGAGCCGCTTGCTGCGAAGAACCCGCGCATGCTGCAGGCATGGCTTGGGGTGGCGCGCGCGAAAATGCACCTGGGCTGGATCGCCGAGGCCGATGAAGCACTCGAACGGCTCGATGCGTTTGCGGCTGCCGATCCGCAGGTCGCGCTGCTCCGTGGGATCGTGCACCAGCGGCTGGGGCGCATCGATCAGGCCGCTGATCGCCTGCGCGCCGTGGCGACGGGTCGATCGTTGCAGGCCGTCGAGGCCAGCGTGGCGCTCGGTGAGCTCTTCTGGTTCGCGCATCGGCATGATGAGTTGCGGTCGTGGCTCGCCTCGGCGGGACCGGCGTGGGCGCACGATCCGCGTGCGGCGCTCCTGCATGCTCGACTGCTCGGACGAAGCGATCCGGCCGCCGCGGTCGTTGCGCTGCGTGCGCTCTGCGTGCCTGGGAACGCACCGCAGGTCCGGCGCGTGGCAGGCTTCGAGGCCGTGGGCCTGCTCGACCGGCTCGGGCGCTACCGCGAGGCGTACGACCTGGCGCTGGCCATGCACGCCGACACCACGGCGCCTTTCGATCTGGACGGCTTGCTGATGGAGACTGGTCGGGTCGCGCAGGCCATCGCGCGTGGCGAGCGCTTCCCACCATCGCGCGTGGAGCCCGTCGAAGGGATGTGCCTCGTTGCAGGGCTGCCGCGATCCGGCACGACGCTGCTCGAGCAGATGCTCGACCGGCATCCGTCGATCAGCGGGATCGGCGAGTACGACGGCGTGGATCGGCTGGGGTTCGACCTGCAATCGACGGGGCAGTGGCCGCGTGGGCTGGGCATGCTGCGTGCCGAGGGCGTGCGGCCGATCCGGGATCGCTATGTGCACGGTGCTCGCCGCCTCGCTCGGCCCGGTGCGCCGTGGTGCTTCGACAAGACCCTGCGCGCCTGGCGATGGATGCCTGCGCTCGCGTGCGCCTTGCCGGGTGCGCGGTTCATCCACATGCAACGCGATCCGCGCGACATGGCGATCAGCATCCTGCTCTCGTACTTCCATCCGATCAACGATGGCTGGACGGCGTCGCTCGGGTCGATCCGCCGGGTGGTCGAGGTCGAGCGTGCGCTCTTTCCCGCAGCGCTCGAGGCCGGTGGATTCGCGCATGAGTCCATCGTGTACGAGCGATTGGTGGCCGAACCCGCAGAGCACGCCGGGCGCTGTTTGCGACTGCTCGGGCTCGAGGTCGATGCCGCGGTGCTCGCTCCGCAGGAGAACCGCCGCGCGGTCTTCACCCTGAGCCACGAGCAGGTCAGGCGACCGATCAACGCGTCATCGATCGGCCGTTGGAAGAACTACGCCTTCGCCTTCGATGGCTCATGGGATGCGCTCGGTGCCGCGCACGAGCGCGCGGTCTGGCGTTTCTGAACGCGGGTCAGTCCCTGTGCTGCCGGTGGCACGCGGTGCAGCTGGCCCCAAGCAGGGCGAGCGATGCGTCGGCACGCTGGGCCAGTGCGCCACGATCGCTCGTCGGTGGGCCCATGGCCTCGATCAACTGCTCGAGTTGCGCGGCGGCGAGGCCATCGCGGACCAGCCACTCGCGCATGATGGTGCGCTCGGACGCTGGAACCTCGTCGAGACGGTGGTCATCATGGAGCATTCGATAGAGGTCGGCGAGCCGTCCCGCGTCGGCCAGAGGCGCAAGATCGGGGTGGTCTTCCGGCGCTCGCCAGCCGGACTTCTGCGCAAGCTTGAGTCGGTCATGCACCTCGTCGATCTCGACCATGGCAGCCACCAGCGAGCTGGGCATGGTGCGCTCAGGAAAGTCAGCGGGCGCCGCATCGAGCAGCGCGGCCGCGATCGGTGCAGAGTCGGTGGCGCACCGCCACAGCCCCGCGTAGCCCGGCGCGG
The DNA here is from genome assembly GCA_016873115.1 of Planctomycetota bacterium. Taxonomy (GTDB): domain Bacteria; phylum Planctomycetota; class Phycisphaerae; order Phycisphaerales; family SM1A02; genus SYIB01. Next base: position 4,989 of record VGYB01000048.1, read on the forward strand.
TGCCTGACACCTTCATGCGCGCGGCGGCTTCATCCGGCGTGAGCCAGCCGAGCGACACGGCGATGGCCGCCGAGGCACCGGCGCTGCGGTGCTTGCCGTGATGACAGTGGATGTAGATCGGCTTGGGCAGGTCGCGCACCGCGCGGGCCAGCTCAACCTTGCGGACATCGTCGAAGCCGTCGTAGCCGATCGGCAGATGCACATACCGCATGCCGCGAGCGCGCGCACGATCGAGATCGGGCAGGGCTCCATCCACGGACAGGATCGTCCGGACGCCCAAGGACTTCAGCGACTCAAATCCAGCTTCGCCTTGGGGGACCGAGCCAGACCAGACCTCGTCATGGAAGGCCACCAGGTTGTGGAGCCCCGGGAAATCCAGCGGTCTCAGCGACTCCACCGAGGGCTTGGGGAGCGTCGGTGGGGGAGCCGTCAAGGCGTCGGCTGTCGGCGGCGTCCCCGTGGCGTGTCGTGGATCCGTGGCCGATCCCGTCGCGGCGAGCATCGCTGCAGAGCCAACGAGCAAGGCGGCGAGGCTGGTGCGCGACAGCATGACTGGAGGTTACCGCTCCATGGGCGTGGAGTGCAGATCGGTACGATCCGAAGCCCCATGCGACCATCGCGTCCGATCCTGGTCCTTGCTCTATCGGCGTGCCTGGTTGGCTGCACGATGGGTCCGGATGCACCGAAGCTCGCTGCGACGGATGCCGGTCTTGCGGAGCGCGAGTCCTGGGAGCCGTCTGCGCTGACGGCCGAGGAAGCCGCCGTCGCGCGTGCCTTGGCCGACGCCCAGGGCAGCGAGGAACTCGTGGCCTGGTGGACACGCTTCGGCGATCCTGCGCTCGATCGCTTGATCGCCCGCGCCGATCGCTCGAATGCCGATCTTGGCCAGGCGCTCTCGCGGGTTCGTATGGCGCAGGCTCAGATGGGCGTGGCCGAGGCCGATCTCTGGCCAGACATCGCCGGTGGCGCGAACTATGACCGCATCAAGCAGAACTTCTCGCAGCTTGCCGCCCAGGGCGTGGACACGAATCCATACTCGGTCTGGGCGTACGGTCTCGCGATGGGCAGTTGGGAGATCGATCTCTGGGGCCGCATCCGCCGCTTGATCGAGGCCGCGAACCAGGACCTCCGCGCTGGTGTCGACGATCTGCGGTCGGCGATCGTGTCGGTTCGCGCCGGCGTGGCCACGACCTATGTCGAATTGCGCACGCTCGAGGCGCGCATGAAGGCGCTCGATGCCAGCGTGTCGGCCATGCAGCAGACCGCGGACCTGGCGTCGCAGCGTTTCGATGCCGGCACCGCCACGCAGCTCGAGGTCAACCGCTCGCGGGCGAATCTCGAAGCCGAGGCAGCGCAGTTGCCCGGGCTTCGCTCGTCGTATGCGCAGGCGCTTGGACAGATGGCACAACTCTGCGGCACAACGGTCGACGAGGTGGCCCGGGATCTTGGCGCCGGCGAGATCCCCGCGGCGCCGGTGGCCATCGATGCGGGAATCCCCGCAGCCCTGCTTGAACGGCGTCCTGACTTGCGCGCCGCCGCTGAGCGCTACTCGGCGGCGGTGTCGCGCATCGGCGCGGCCGAGGCATCGAAGTGGCCCATGCTCTCGCTGAGCGGGAACTTCTACATCTCAGCGACCGAATTCTCGGGACTCGGTGACTGGGCCAACCGTGCGTACTCGTTCGGTCCGTCGCTCACGATGCCGGTCTTCACGGCCGGTCGCATCGATGCGCAGATCGCCTCGGCACGCGCGCAGGCCGAGTTGGCCTTCAACGCCTGGCGCAGCGTGCTCGTCCGTGCGGTGGCGGAAGTGGATTCGTCGATCGCAGGTGTCGTGCTGGCAGCCGAGTCGCGCGATCGCTTCGGGCGTGCGCTCGCGAGCGCCATCGACACGGAGCGCCTTGGTCGGCTGCAGTACCGGAGCGGCACCATCACGCTCGATCACCTGCTGGAACTCCAGGAAGAGCTCTCTTCGGTGCAGGATGCCGAGTCCCAGGCGCGCGGTCTTGCGGCCCAGTCCGCGGTCGCGCTCTATCGCGCGCTCGGCGGTGGCTGGCAGGATGTCGCGCCGCTCCAGGACGACGCCATGAAGGACGCAGTGCAGGCGACGAGCTCGAGTCCAGCCGGCGCTGCAGCACGCGATCCCAGTGCAGCAAAGGAATCACGATGAACCGTTCGACGATTGCAGCAAGTCTGGTGCTTCTTGGTGCGGTCTCGTGCGGCCAGGCGCCGCCGCAGCTCGCTCCGACGCCGATCACCGTGCGAACCCAGGTGATCGTGCCGCAGGATGTGCCGGTCGAGATCACCTTCCCGGCCACGATCGATTCGCCACGCACCGTCGAGGTCGCTGCGCGTGCATCAGGTTGGTTGCAGGCTCAGTCCATTGCCGACGGTGCGCTCGTGAATCCCGGCGATGTGCTCTATCAGGTCGACCCGGCGCAGTACCGCATCCAGCTCGATGCGGCGTATGCCCGCGTCGAGCAGGGCCAGGCGCAGGAAGTTGTTGCGCGGGCGCAGGCCGAGGCTGCCGGTGCGGCACTCGTCCTCGCGCAGTCGACCTTCGATCGCAACAAGGGGCTCGTGGACAGCGGTGCGATCAGCAAGGAGCGTTGGGACCAGCTCACGGCTGACCTCGTCAAGTCCAAGGCAACCGCTGATCAGGCGACGGCCGACATCGCGTTGGCCCAAGCCAACCAGGCGAGTGCAAGGGCCGATGTCGAGAACGCGCAGCTCAAGCTCTCGTGGTGCACCGTCACCAGCCCACTGAAGGGTCAGCTCGGCGCGAGCAAGGCCGATGTGGGTTCGCTTGTGGGCGAAGCCAACTCGCAGGTGCTCAACACGATCGTGCAGGTCGATCCGCTCTGGGCAGGGTTCAAGCCCAGTGCGCGCGTGCTGCCGGCGATCGTCGGCGCTCGTGACCATGGCGTGCTGACGGCGCGCGTGGAATTGCCGGGTGCGATCACGACGGCTCGCCCTGGCATGCCGATCGGCGTGACTGATGGCGCACCCAAGGCCGAGGGCAAGCTCGTCTTCCTTGACAATCAGGTCGGGCAGACGACGGACACGCTGCTCTTGCGCGTGGAGTTCCCCAATGCGTCCGGGCATTTCAGGCCGGGTGGTTACGCACAGGTCACGCTCGGCCTGGGCATGCAGAAGGATGCGATCCTCGTGCCCAAGAGCGCCACCTTCGCGCGGCAGACCGAACTGCTCGTCTGGATCCTGAACGATGATGGCACGGTGCAGAGCACCGTCATCGATCCGTTGGCTGCGTGGAACAACGACATCATCGTGCGATCGGGCCTGAAGGCAGGCGAACGCATCGTGGTCGAAGGCTTGGCGAAGCTCCGTCCGGGCGTGAAGGTCGTCGACCTCGGTGCAAGCTCGGCCGGAATGCCTGACGGCACCGTTCCCGAGACGCCGTCCGCTCCGGATGGTGCGCCACCGGCTGCTCCCGAGTCGAAGCCGGGGAACTGACGCACCATGTACCGCTTCTTCATCGAGCGACCGATCTTCTCGACGGTCATCGCCCTCGTGATGACGCTGTCGGGCACGGTGTGCGCCTGGATCCTGCCGATCGCGCAGTACCCGCAGATCGTGCCGCCGACGGTGCAGGTCACGGCCACCTACAACGGTGCCGATGCCGCGACCGTGGCCCAGGTGGTCACGCTGCCGCTCGAGCAGCAGATCAACGGCGTCGAGGGGATGCTCTACATCTCGTCGACATCGACCAACGCCGGTGTGAGCACGATCACGGTGACCTTCGAGGTGGGCTACGACCTCGACATCGCTGCGGTCGACGTGCTCACGCGCGTGAACCAGGCGATCCCGATGCTGCCGGAGTCGGTACAGCGCGTAGGCGTGAACATCGCCAAGCAGTCCACGAACCTGACTGCGGTCGTGAGCCTCGAGTCGCCCGATGGCCGCTACGACAGCTCGTTCCTCTCGAACTACGCGAACATCACCGTCGAGCCGGTCGTCGCGCGCGTGGACGGCGTGGGCAGCACGACGGTCTTCGGCCTGCAGCAGTACGCCATGCGCGTCTGGCTCGATCCCGACCGGCTCACGCAGCTCGGGCTCGCGCCGACCGATGTGTACGCGGCGATCAAGGACCAGAACGACCAGTCCTCGCTCGGCTCGCTCGGGCTCGAGCCGTCAACCGGCCGGCCTTCGATGACGCTGTCGATCCAGGCCAAGGGCCGGCTCGTCGATCCGCAGGAGTTCGGTGACATCGTGGTGCGCGCCGAGCGTGATGGCGGCCTCGTGCGCGTGCGCGATGTGGCCGAGCTCGACCTCGGCTCCTACCAGTACACGAGCACCTCGGCACTCAACGGTGGACCGACCGCCACGATCGGCATCTACCAACTGCCGAGTGCGAACGCCTTCGATGTGACAGCGGGGGTGCGTCGCGAGCTCGAACGCCTGTCGGCCCAGTTCCCGCCCGGCCTGCGCTACCGCGTCACCTACGACACCACGCTCTTCGTCAAGGCCTCGCTCGATGACCTCGTCAAGACGCTGATCGAGGCGGGCATCCTGGTGCTCATCACGATCTTCATCTTCCTGCAGAGCTTCCGTGCCACGCTCATTCCCATGATCGCGATCCCGGTCTCGATCATCGGCACCTTCGCGATGATGGCCGTCTTCGGCTTCTCGATCAACACGCTCACCTTGCTGGGGCTCGTGCTCGCGATCGGCCTGGTGGTCGATGACTCGATCATCGTGGTCGAGAATGTGTACCGGCAGCTCGAGTCAGGCGTGACGGACCCCCGCGAGGCAGCCGTCAGGGCCATGAAGGAAGTTGGTGGTCCGATCGTGGCGACGAGTTCCGTGCTGCTGGCGGTTTTCATCCCTGCCGCGCTGATGCCCGGGATCACCGGCCGGCTCTACAACCAGTTTGCACTGACGATCGCCTTCTCGATCGCCTTCAGCGCCATCAATTCGCTGACGCTCTCACCGGCGCTCTGCGCGGTCTTCCTGCGCCATGGCGAGCAGAGCACCTTCGGGCCGTTCGTCGCATTCAACCGTGGCTTCGACTGGCTCAGCGATCACTACGCGCGGCTGGTCCAGTGGCTGTGCAAGCATTGGTACGCGGTGGTGGCGTCGTTCCTCATCGGCTGCGTGGGTGTGTGGCACTACTTCCGCGTGGTGCCGACCTCGTTCGTGCCCAACGAGGATCAGGGTGCATACTTCGTCCTCTACCAGCTGCCGCCGGGCGCGAGCCTGCTGCGCACGCAGGAGGTCTCGAACCAGATTCAGGAGATCGTGCGTCGCGACGAGGCCGTGGCCGACGCGATCCAGATCAACGGGCTGAACTTCCTGACGGGCTCGCTCTCGACAAACGCGGGCGTCGTCATCGTCACGCTGAAGCCCTGGGATGAGCGCGATCCGGCGACGGAGAATGTGCGCTCGATCATCCTGCGCGCGGCGCCTGAGTTGCGCTCGATGCCCGAGGCGACCGTGCTGCCGGCGCCACCGCCGCCGATCCCGGGCCTGGGCGCCGTGGGCGGCTGGCAGCTCCAGCTCGAGGCGCTCGCGGGCCAGGACTTCGATGAACTCGCCGAGGTGACTGACGCGTTCCTCGCCGAGGCATCGACGCGGCCGGAACTCAGCGAACTGAACACGCCGTTCACCAATTCGGTGCCGATGATCACCCTCGACATCGATCGCACCCGCGTCTACGCGCTGGGTCTGGACATGGGCACGGTCTTCGACACGCTCGGCACCACGATGGGCCAGGCGTTCGTCAACAACTACAACCAGTTCGGCCAGGTCTACAACGTCATGGTGCAGGCGCAGCCGGGCAGCCGCATGGATGTGGCAGACATCATGGGCCTGCGGGTCCGCAACGCCTCGGGCGAGATGGTGCCCTTCTCCAGTTTCTCGTGGCCGGTCCTGAAGGCCGGCACCGACAACGCAGCGCACTACAACCTCTACAACACGGTGCAGGTGAACGGCCAGACCGCCGCGGGCTACGGCTCAGGTGACTCGATCAAGGCGATCGACGAGGTGGCCAAGGCCACGCTGCCCGAGGGCTTCTCGTACGAGTGGACCGGCACGACATTTCAGGAGATCGAAGCGGGTGAACTTGCCCCGGTGATCTTCTCGATGGCACTCATCGCGGTGTTCCTCCTGCTCGCGGCGCTCTACGAGAGCTGGGTGCTGCCCTTCAACGTGCTGCTGGCGGTGGCCTTTGCCGTGCTCTTTGCGCTGCTGGCCTTGCACTGGACCGGGCGCAAGCTTGATGTGTACGCGCAGATCGGGCTTGTCATGCTCGTCGGCCTGGCGGCGAAGAATGCGATCCTCATCGTCGAGTTCGCGAAGGTCCGCGCCGACGGCGGCGAGACCCCGTTGCAGGCGGCGAGCGAGGCATCGCGCCTGCGGCTGCGCCCGATCATGATGACGAGCCTGAGCTTCATGCTGGGGATCCTGCCGCTTGTGATCGCGGTCGGCGCTGGGGCGCAGAGCCGCCGGTCGATCGGCGTGTCGGTCTTCGGCGGCATGCTCGGGTCGACGATCATGGACCAACTCGTGGTGCCGACCTTCTTCTTCCTGCTGTATTCGCTGCGGCTGCGCGGTGGTCGCGGCCGGTCGGCACCAGCGCACCAGCATGGTGGCTGAACTAGACTCCGCGCACGCCATTCGCACAGGAGGCTGAGCATGCACTGGTACATCGTCGAATCGGGGCAGCCCACGGGACCGCACGATCGCGTGGCCATCGAGCGCCTGGTCGCCCTGGGCCGGATCACGGCCGGGACGAAAGTCTGCTCGGTGGGCGACACCGCGTGGACGACGGCCGCTCAGGATCCCGTCATCGCGTCGTTGCTCGCGCAGCTTGCAGGCGGTGCCAGCATGACCGCACGCGCCGATGCGGTGCTTGGCGCATCACACCCGCCGCTGGCCACGACCGCCATTCCCGACGAGGAGTTGCCGGCCTTCACCTACGGTGGCGCGTCGCAGCTTGGCCACAAGGCGTTCAAGGCTAGATGGGGCGTCCTCGTCCTGATTGGGCTGATCTATTTGGCGTTGTCGTACGCGCTTGGCGTGCCAGGCATGATCGCCGAGATGCTGCGTGCGGCGGCCGAAGAGTCCGGCACCACTGCGCCCGGTGCGCTCGGGCTCGATCTCGTCGGATGGCTGCTCTCGATCTTCATCGGCGGCCCGCTGCTGTCCGGCTTTGTGGTGGCCGGCGCTCGCGCTGCGCGCGGTGCGGGTCAGGTCGCGGATCTCTTCATCGGATTCCATCGGTACTGGACGGTCGTGTTGGCGTACTTCGTGTCGATCCTGCTGATCGGTGTGGCGATCGTCGCAGCGGTGCTTCCCGGGCTGGTCATGCTTGGCCTGGCCGTGGGTTTCGAGCTGAGCGGGAACTTCGGAAACATCGGCATCGTCGGTGCCTTCGGCGGGCTGCTGGCGGTGCTTGGAGCCTTGGCCGTCTTGATCTGGATCATGCCGAGGCTCATCTTCATGGGTGCGCTGGCCGCCGATCCCTCGTTGTCCAAGGAAGGCCTTGAAGCCACGCTCCGACGTTCGTGGTCGCTCACCGCGGGCAAGGCGCCGGCAATGTTCGCCCTGCTGTTCGTGTACGGGATCGTGCTGGTCCTGAGCGTGTTCCTGCTCTGTGTCGGGATGCCGCTCCTGGGGATGCCGCTGTTTGCGGCCGTCCAGGGCGCCATGTACGCGTCCGTGTTCTCGGCCGGGCATCCACGCCGGTTGGGCTCGTGATTTCCGCCCCTCGGCTGTCCGCCCGCCTGCCGGCGCGGCAACCCCAAGGGACATCCCGCAGCAACGGCTGATTCGACCCATGGAGAGCCACGACACCTTTGATCGCCGGCTCGCGCAGGAGCGTTTCCTGCTGGTCGGTTTCGTTGCCGCTGCGTGCCGCGGCCGCGTGGCCTCGAGCGATGTCGTGGAGGACCTCGTGCAGGACACCCTCGCCATCGCCTGGACCCGCCGCGCCGAGTTCGACGCCTCGCGCCCGCTCGGGCCGTGGCTGCGCGGCATCGCGGTCAAGGTCGTGATGGGCTCCGTGCGCCGCGAGGCGCGCCGTCGCCGCATCGCGATGGACGACGCGCATGAGATCGTTCGGATCGAGGGCATGACCGAGCGATTCGCGGCGATCGAGGACCAACTCGACGGTCGGCAGCTCGCCGAGGGCGTACGCGGTTGCGTCCAGGCGTTGCCGGCCACCTTCCGCGAAGTGCTGGAGCTCCACTATGGCGGGGGGCAGTCGATCGGTGAGATCGCAGTCGAGCTCGGGATCAGCGATGACCTGGCCAGCAAGCGCGCCATCCGCGGCAGGGCACTTGTTGCACGATGCCTTCGGTCCAAAGGGCTCGTTCCCGGCAGCGATGAACACGATGCGTCCCATGGGCGCGACGAGGAGCAACCATGAAGAGCGCCTTCCCTGATCCGCGTGACCCGAAGCAGTTCGATGACGATGTCATCCATGGCCTGATGGCGGCGCACGCCTCCGAGAGCGTTGGCGCCACGGTGGCTCGGGTCGAGCCACGGCGCGTCCGCTCCATGCAGCCGATGTCGATGGGACCGATCGCGGCCATCCTGCTCATGGCGGTGACGCTGGCCGTGCTGGTTCCCATGGCGATCAGCCCATCGGCAGCGAGTGCGAGTGATGTCATCGGATCCGCCGAGGCTGCGCTTGCCGAGCCTGGCTCGCGCACCTACGAGATCCGCATCACGCGCTGGGGCGGTCCGGTCGCCAGCCGCCTCATGCAAGGCGAGATCACGCATGTGGCCGGCAGCGAGCCTCGATCCTTCGGTTACCTCGAGCTCGATGATTCCGGCAAGCGCCTGGAGTTCGGCCGCGACGCCCAAGGTGCATGGTTCAAGGGGTCCGATGGTCAGGTGCGACGACGCGCAGCCGATGACGCCGGCCCGAGGGAACCTCGTGATCCGTCGCAGCAAGGCGCCAAGGGCACCGCTCGCCAGGCGGGACTTCCCGTGGACATCGATTGGATGACGCTCAATTCGGTGCTGCCGCGACTGAAGAAGGGCTACGACCTGCAGGTCGTCGAGTACCCGCGCTGGAAGACGCTGATCGCGCGCAGGCAGTGGATGCCCAATGGCATCGACCCCAAGGCCGCCGCTGAGCGTGCGGAGTCGATGCGTCAAGGCACGCAGCCTGACGGTGCGGCGAGCGACGATCGCGCGCTCCCCGGCGAACCGCGTGTCGGCGAGTCCGGGGGCGCTGCGCGGCGTCCGAATGCCGATGTGCAGGCTGCGATGCGTACGGGCCTCGCGACCGGCGGCGCACTGCGTGGCGCGCCGCTTCGGGTCGAACTCGAGTTTGCCCCCGATGGCCGTGTGATCGAGCGGGCACGCATCGAACTCGATGCTTCGCGTGCGCCGCGCACGATCGAGCTCCGGCTGAAGACGCCGGGTCAGCCCAGCGCCGACGACGAGGTGGACCTGGGCATCTGGGAGTGACGCGCGGCTAGCCTGCGCGGCATGGACCGCTGGCCGTGCATGGTGATCGGGCTGGGCGCGATGGGGTCATCGACCCTTCGAGAGCTGGCGCATCGTGGTGTGGCGGCACTGGGCATCGAGCGCTTTACGCCAGGGCACGCGCATGGTTCGTCGCATGGCGGTTCGCGCGTGGTTCGGTGCGCCTACTTCGAGCACCCCGACTACGTGCCGCTCTTGACGCGCTCCATCGCACTCTGGCATCGGCTCGAGTCGGCGCGTGGGCGCCGGTTGCTGCACCGGACCGGCATCCTGCTCGCCGGCAAGCCCGGCAGCCAGGTGGTGCGTGGCAGCGTGTCGAGTGCGCGGATTCACGGGCTCGCCCACGAAGTCCTGAATGCACAGATGGTGAACGAGCGCTTCCCGATGTTCGCGCTCCCGCCCATGTTCGAGGCGATGCTCGAACCGGAGACCGGCTATGTCCGCCCGGAGTGGGCCGTCGAGGACAGCGTCGCCGACGCGCGGGAGCATGGTGCGACCGTGATGGATCGCACCACGGTCACGGCGATCCATGCGCGCTCGGATGGCGTGACGATCGAGACCGACCGCGGTGAGTTCATCGCGGATCGTGCGGTCGTGACGGTCGGACCATGGTGCGAACGGCTCGTGCCGTGGCCGAAGGCACCGGTCTGCGTGAGCCGGCAGGTGATCGCATGGCTTGACCCCGAGGATCCGTCAGCCTGCGCCGAAGGCGTGCTGCCGACCTTCTGCATCGATGCCCAGGAGGGCTTCCTCTACGGATGTCCGATCGCGGTGGACCAGCCCGCGCCGGCGGGGATGAAGGTCGCGTGGCACATCATCGGCGAGACGGTGGATCCTGATGGCCCGATCGTGCCGCCCATCGCATCAGAGGGCGAGAGCATCGCGCAGGCGGTCGCGAGGTACATCCCCGGATGCCGTGGGCGAGTCACCTCCATGCGTACATGCCTCTATTCCAACAGCCCCGACGGTCACTTCCTCATCGGCTCGTGGGGTGATTCAGGCCGCGTGACGGCAGCGAGCGGGTTCAGCGGCCACGGCTTCAAGTTCATGCCGGTCCTGGGCGAAGCACTCGCCGATCTGGCGATGAAGGGCTCGACGCGCCTGCCGATCGGCTTCCTCTCACCGAGCCGGCTGGGGTGATGCATCGCGAGTGCGGTGCACCGTCACCGAACTCAGGCAGGGGCAGGCGCGGCTCTCGAGGAT
>VGYB01000049.1 GCA_016873115.1 Planctomycetota bacterium
CCAGGCCGGCCTCCAGAAGTACCAGAACCTGCCGCAGGATCGCACGATGGTCGAGCTGGAGCGGGTCATCAACCCCCAGCAGACCAATGGGCTGCAGCAGCAGTGGGTCGTGATCGATCGCTTCGACAACACGATCGACCAGCAGCAGGAGTCCCTGTCGGACAGCATCAATCGGTTGCTGACCGAGGGCGCGTTCATTCCGCCCCGTCCTGAAGCAGCACTCAATAATGTGGGCCAGCCGAGGCTGCGGTACTTCAACGCGTTGCTGCTTCCCGCCGGAACCAGCACCACCACCGGCACATCGCTCGATGACTTCTACGCGGTCTGGACCCGATCGGCACGCGCGTGGGCGTGGGATGTCGATGGCGATGACACCATCGATGCCGACGAGCGGTCGCCGAACTTCGTGATCGCGCGCTCCGGCGAACCCTTCGTGAGCGAGGCGCAGAACCCGCAGCGCACCTACTGGGAGCAGGGGGTGCAGCGGCTGGGGTTCGGCAAGGGATCCAGCTGGCCTGCTGCGCTCGATCCTGACGGCAACGGACAGTCGCTGTGGATGCTGAAGCAGTCGCGGTTGCCGATCGCAGGTTCACCGATCTGGGGCAAGCCCACGGCGTTCCCATGCCAGACGGTCTTCAGCGGCAACCTGAAGTCCTACGACGGATACCGCTATGCCGGTGGAAGCGGAAGCGGCACGGTGTTCAACGGCGACAAGGCCGCGCCGATCGACGATCAGTGGCAGATCGACACCGTGACGGGCGAATTGCGTGGCGGCAGCGACGAGATTGCCGACCTGTACCAGTACCCGTTCCCGATGGACGCCTCGTTCCAGATGATCCAGCGCGATGGCGACTTCGAGTCGGTGGCCGAGATCGCCATGGTTCCGATCTGGGGTCCGATCTGGAATGACGACGAGGGCCGCACGGAGTTCACGCTGCCTGAACTCCTTTCGATCTCCGAGCGGGACATCGAGAACAACTCGGACCTTGCCGACTGGTGGATCGGGCCGCCCACGACCTTTGGCGACAACGGCATCCGCGTGGGCGGCAGCCCGAACCGGCTCTCGTTCCCGTTCGACCCGACGCGTCGGGCCGATCACGACCAGACGGTGCCGGATCCGCGCTACAGCCGGCAGGTGCTGACGCCCAAGTACCCGTTCAACCCGGCACTGCCGGCAGGCTTGGCGGTGTTCGATGCCTTCACGGTCGATGGACCCGGTCGCCAGTTCTTCGACCGGACGCTCTACGAGTTCCCGGGTGGAGCGACCTACACGGCTGCCCAGAATGCAGCGCTGGCCGAGGATCGCTCACCGCGGCTGGCCAACGGCTATTCGGGCCGCCTCACGCCTGGCTTGATCAACATCAACACGGCTCCCGTCGAGGTGATGCGATCCCTGCCGCAGATGGGCGCGCTGGCCTTCAACGATCAGCATCCTCGTGGCGTGGTGGGTGGGATGAGCCCTTCGGCGCTCACCAACGAATCGGACGCATTGCTCAACATCTTCAGTCCGCTGGCTGGTGGGTTCCCGTTCGGCCTCGGAGAGAATGTGTCCACCAACGGCCCGCGCGTGCGTGTGCCCGAGGCGATCGCCACATATCGCGAGTCCCGGCCGATGGCGACGCCGTACGACGCTCCGTTCGACTCGCCCTTCGCCGAGTACGGCGACCGCGGGCTCGAGGATCCCGACTACACGAACCCAGCCTACGGCTTCCACGCCGGCATGCGCCGCGGGCAGGGGATCATGTCCTTGGGTGAACTCGCGCTGCTGCGCCGCGAAGCGGGGCTCGTTCCCAATGGAGCGCCGCCCACGGCCTACTCACGCAGTTGGTCCATGCGGTACGCCGGGCGCGACCCGTACTTGCTTGACGCCAACAACCCGGCGGTGGGGCTTGGGTGGGATTCGAACGGGCCGGGTGCCACGGCGTACCTTGACGCCAAGCTCTCGACCGACCGCATCCCGATCACGCTCCAGTACGACTTCAAGCCGGACCATGTGCAGCAGGGGCAGGCGGGCTATATGTTCCCGCGGAATATCGCGGAGTCGTTCCTCGCCGAAGCCGACTCCAGTTTCGGCGACCCTGAAGAGACCAACATGCTGCTCTCGGGCATCGCCAACCTGGTCACCACGCGCAGCGATGTCTTCACGGTCTACATCCGCATCCGGTCGTTCACGCAGAACCCGGCGACCGGGATCTGGGATGCCTCGGACCGCCAGAATGTGATCGAGGACACGCGGTATGTGATGCTCGTCGACCGGTCGAATGTCGACCGGCCCGGTGAGCAGCCGCGCGTGCTCTACATCGAGCGGGTCGATGACTGATCGCATGAACCCCGCACGGCACATCCAGGCCCAGTCCCTCGTCACGCTCATCCGCTGGCAGGGCTGGGTCCTTTCTTCAACCTGTTCGATCCTGTGGGGCTTCGTGCAGTGACGGCGACCACCACCAACGCCGCGGCGTCCAAGAACGGCGCGCACGGGCGACTGCCCCGGCACATTGCCGTCATCATGGATGGCAACGGTCGCTGGGCGCAGGCGCGCGGCCAGTCGCGATTGGTCGGTCACGCCGCCGGTGCGGAGCGTGCGAAGGAACTCACCGAGCGCTGTGGCCAGCTCGGCATCGAGGTCCTGACCCTCTACAGCTTCAGCGTCGAGAACTGGAATCGGCCTGCCGACGAGGTTGCCGGCCTCATGGAACTGGCCACGCTGCAACTCGCGGCGGAACGCGAGGCGCTGGCGGCACACAATGTCCGGTTCCGGCATCTGGGGTTGCGGGATGGCTTGCCACGGCGGGTACTCGATGAACTTGATGCCACGGAGCGGCGCACCGCATCATGCACGGGACTGACGCTTTGCCTGGCCCTGAACTACGGCTCACGCAGCGAGATCGTGGCGGCTGTTCAATCGATTGCCGAGCGTGTTCTGGCGGGAACCCTCGCTCCGTCATCGATCGATGAGGCAGAAATCTCCGACAGCCTGTACACGGCGGGGCTTCCGGATCCCGACCTCGTGATCAGGACGGCGGGCGAAAGCCGGGTCTCGAACTATCTCCTGTGGCAGATTTCCTACGCCGAACTGCATGTGACCAGCACGCTGTGGCCCGACTTCGACGCCGCGGCCCTCGATCGCGCCCTATCCGATTACGCGGGGCGGACCCGCAAGTGGGGCCGCGTGACCGAGCAGGAGATGCCGTGAACTTGGCGAATGTCTCGAACCCACGCTGGCCCAAGCCCGTGCTGCCCATACACTTATCCGGTCGTTCCACCAAGGGCGTCCGTCCATGATGTGCCGAGCCCACGAACCATCTGCTTCGCGCCGTGTTCGCCCTCGTCCCAACCGCGGCCTTCTGGCCGCCCTGACGGGCCTGCTCGCCGGGCTCGCCGTGGGGCCCGCCGCGCGCGCCGATTCAGCGATCTGCGACAGCGTGTTCGTGGGTGACCTCAACAACGACAAGAAGGTCACGGTCGCCGACATCTCGGTCTTCCAGCAACTGCGTGCTTCGGGGGGCTACTCGACCTGTGCCGACTTCACGCGCGACGGGCTCCTGAACGATGCCGACGGGACCGTGCTCTCGACGCTGGTGAACTTCAATTCCGATCCCGTTTCCGGTGGTGGCCAGTTCCGGGTTCCGAACATCTCACTCAATGAGATCAGGCTGGGAGTTCCCTCCCTGGGGACGCCCCTCCAGCAGCGTTTCATCGAGTTGTGGATCCCGCAGGACAGTTTCCCGAGCAACTACGCATGGAACGGCACGCTCCCGGCTGGGTATTCGCTGATGATCATCGGGCGCGATCTCGATGACCTAGGGTTGCCCATCCAAGGCGTCACCCTGCGCGTGATCGACCTGACTGGCTTGCAGTTCCAGCGGGATGGCTCGTCGGCCGGCTACGCCTTGGTGCTGCAGGAGCAGGAACCCGGCGAGTTCCCCGTCTACGACCTGCCTACGCCCGACATCCCGGTGCTGCGCACTCCCGAGCTGGATCTTGGTGCACCGTCGGTGCTGCCGATCGGCAATCCCGCACAACGCAACCTCACGGTCCTGCTGACCTATCGACGACCACCTTCGCTGAGCCCTGCCTACGACCCGGTTGCGGAGTCGCCGCAAGAGGGGGACTCGCTCGATCCTGACAGTGCGTGCCGCCTGGCGGCTCGGCAGGCGCCCGCTGATGAAGGGCCGCCGCCTTGGGATGTGATCATTGACGCGGTGAGCCTGCGGCGTACGCTGACCAACAGCGATTCCTTCGGCTGCAACTACTGCCCGGCACCCGACTACGCAGTGGGCCCGATCGACGTTCCTGATGGTGGCAGTCAGGCCCCGTTGCATGCGTGGCGTTGCGAGGGGACTGGTGCGGATGAAGGCCAGTGGCGCGCCCTCATCCAGGAGCCTTCATTCGGCGTTGATACTCCCGGCAGCGTGAATCGTGCATGTGACGCGACCACGCCGTTCTGTGGGCAGCCCACTGCAGGGGATTGCCTGATTGCACACTCCACTGCAGCCTGCAGCGATGCTGACTGCTGCTCGGCAGTCTGCCTGCTCGAACCGAATTGCTGCATTGCATCGTGGGATGAGGACTGCAAGGATCTGGCGGAGATTGAGTGCCTCGGTTGCGGCGGAAGCGGTGCTGGTGACTGTTTCGTCCCGGGTGACCTGCCGGCGTGCGACGACGAGGAATGCTGTGAGACCGTATGCGTCATGGATCCAGATTGCTGCTCCAGGAGTTGGGACGAGACCTGTGTCCAGATCGCTCGCGCGGAGTGCCTCGAGTGTGGTGATCCTGTCGGCAGTTGCTTCGTCGAGCACGAACTGCCCAACTGCAACGATGCGGAGTGCTGCAACACGGTCTGCATCATTGACCCGACCTGCTGCAACCTCACGTGGGACACGCCCTGCGTCGAGTTGGCGATCGCGGAGTGCGAGGCGCTCGGCTGCGGCTCGCCGAATGCCGGCGATTGCTGCTTGAGCCATTCGACACCATTCTGCAATGACGCCACCTGCTGTGAACTCGTCTGTGCGGCTGACGACTTCTGCTGTTTGGTTCGTTGGGATCTCGCGTGTGCCATCCTGGCCAGCGAGAACTGCGCTGACATCACCTGTGTCTGCGGTAAACCCGACTCGCCCGGATGCTTCACGGTGCACTCCGGTGTGGGCTGCAGCGACCAAGTCTGTTGCGATACGGTGTGCTCCTACGACTCCTTCTGCTGCGTCGTCTCCTGGGACGCCGCCTGCGTCGATGGAGCGGGGGTACGGTGTGCCGAGATCCCGGAGTGCCAAGGCACGCCCTTTGATCCCGTCTACGGGAGTTGCTTCCTGCCGCATCCCAAAACGGTCGGCTGCGATGACCCGAACTGCTGTGACGAGACGTGCTTCGCTGATCCACGGTGCTGCGAGATCGCCTGGGACTTTGTGTGCGCTGCGTATGCAACCGCCAACTGCAACGGCTGCGGTGACTTGTTGAGTGGTTCCTGCTACAGCAGCCATGGTCTTCCCACCTGCAGCGACACCAAGTGCTGCCAGATTGTGTGTGCCGTCGATCCGTTCTGTTGCGAGGAACAGTGGGACGGTGCATGCGTAGATGAAGCCGTCGCACGATGCAGTGGTGCAATCGAGTCCTGCGGGGATGACAGCCTGCGCTCCTGTTTCGTTGCCTCACCCGTGGCAGCCTGTGCAGATGCCGACTGCTGTGGGTTCATCTGCGGGACGCTCGATCCCTACTGCTGCGAAGTCAGTTGGGATGCGATCTGCGTACGCGCGGCAGTGCAGGGATGCGATGTTCCCGGTGGCTCCCAGGGCGGCAATGGCGACTGCCTCGAGGTGCATCTGACCCGAAGTTGCGCCAATGAAGCCTGCGCTGCAGCTGTCTGCAGCGTGGAGCCGGATTGCTGCCAGGTCGGTTGGGACGAACGCTGCGTCGAGGTCGCCTACGCCATCTGCATCGCGCCCAACACCTGCCCGGGCACGGGGTCGTGCTTCAGCCAGCACCAGTCGCCGGGTTGCGATGATCCCTACTGCTGCAATGCGGTGTGTGAGGCCGATCCCAATTGCTGCACCAACCGCTGGGATGGCCCTTGCACAAGCTTGGCCAACAACCTGTGCGAAAATCAGGATCCGGATTGGAACTGCCCGTGCGTGGGCAGCTGCTTCACGGCCCGCGGCGACACTCCGGGCTGCGAGGAACTGGCGTGCTGTACGGCGGTCTGTGCTGAGCTGCCCAACTGCTGCATCGTCGGCTGGGATGTGGAATGTGTCGAACGCGCACGATCGATCTGCTGTGGAACGGTGGGTTGCGCCAGCGGCTGCAACGGCTCGTGCCTCGTTCCCCACGCGACCCCGTACTGCGATGACCCGTACTGCTGCCAGGCGGTCTGCCAGACGGATCCATACTGCTGTGAGACCGTATGGGATGGCGGCTGCGCGGATCTGGCCGAGGAGCGCTGTGCCCAAGGCTGCGGTTCACCCGAGGCACCGAGCTGCTTCACCGATCACTTCACCCCTGGCTGCAGCGACTTCGAGTGCTGCAGCAGGGTCTGCGAGATCGACTCCTACTGCTGCGAGTCGGAGTGGGATCCCACCTGCGTGAAGCTGGCCAACGACACGTGCGCCGTGCCGATCTGTGGAGACGATGGACTGGGTGACTGCTGTGAACCGCACCCGGGCCCCTGGTGCACGAACCAACCGTGCTGTGAAGTGGTCTGTGCACAGGACCAGTTCTGCTGCGAGTTTGAGTGGGATGAGACATGCGTGCAGCTGACCTACCAGTTCGATTCCTGCGGCTGCAAGCTTGAATGCGGCGATCCATGCGCGCTGAGCTGCTGCGAGCCGCACTTCGGCCCAGCCTGCAACGATGAGGACTGCTGTGATCGCGTCTGCCTGATCGATACCTACTGCTGCGACACATCATGGGACCAGACCTGTGCGGACCTCGCGATCCAGAATTGCTACGAGAAGGACGAGGCGTGCCCGCTCCGGTGCGGCTTGCCCGAGGCCGGGAACTGCTGCGTGCAGCACCCAGGCGGCGGCTGTGAGAACAAGGCCTGCTGCCAGGAGGTCTGCGAGGTCGACTTCTATTGCTGCCAGGTGCAGTGGGATGCGTCGTGCGTCGAGTTGGTGGTCAAGGTGTGCGATCCCGACCTCTGCGACGGCGAGAGCTGTGGCTCGCCGGAGGCTGGGTCGTGCTTCGAGGAGCGCACCGAGCCGTACTGCAACAACTTCCGCTGCTGCAATGTTGTCTGCGGTTACGAGCCCTCGTGCTGCTCGGTGGCCTGGGATGCCACCTGCGTGATGTTCGCCGAGGCACTCTGCACCTCGTTCACCGGTGATCTGCCCGAGCCGCCGCCAGCGGGCCAGAAGGGCAACCAGTTCCGCGAACGCGGTGAGGGGCTGCGTCGGGCCAAGCCCCCGGGTCGTCCGCTCGACCTGAAGAAGCTTCGCGGGGCACGGGCTGCATCAGGTGCGCCGGCCAAGCCCGCCATGTGACTCCGGGCACGGCCTTCGGCGTGCAGCAGGCGATCAGGCTCCAACGAGCGTCTGCGTGCGTTCGGGACCGACGCTGACCATCGACACCGGCACGCCCACATGCTGCTCGACGGCATCGAGGTAGTCACGCGCGGCCTGGGGCAGGGCGGCTCGGTCAGGCAGGTCGCTCACCTGCTCGGTCCAGCCCCGAAAGGTCGAGTACACAGGCGTGGCGCCCTCGAGCCGCTTGGCATCGGGGATGAAGCGATCCGTCACCGTGCCGTCCGCGAGGCGGTAGTGCGTGCAGATGCGGAGCT
Organism: Planctomycetota bacterium; assembly: GCA_016873115.1. GTDB lineage: Bacteria > Planctomycetota > Phycisphaerae > Phycisphaerales > SM1A02 > SYIB01. The sequence goes on from VGYB01000049.1 coordinate 7,769, forward strand.
CATCGAAGCCCGTGAGCACATCGAACAGGGTGCAGGCGATCTCGGTCGCGCCGCAGACCATGGCGCTGTAGCGCACGGCAACGAGGTCGAGCCAGCCGCAGCGACGGGGGCGACCGGTGGTTGTGCCGTACTCGCGGCCGCGTTCCCGGATCGTCGATCCGATCTGGTTGAGGAGTTCGGTCGGGAACGGGCCAGCGCCGACGCGGGTGCTGTAGGCCTTCATGATCCCGATCACGCGCTGCAGTGATCGACCGGAAATGCCCGTGCCGGAATGGATCCCCGCGGTCGAGCAATTCGAGCTCGTCACATAGGGATAGGTGCCGTGGTCGATGTCGAGCAGGCACGCGTTGGCACCCTCGAAGAGCAGGCGCTTGCCAGCGCGCTGGCAATCATGCAGGTGGTAGACCGTGTCCTTGATGTGCGGACGCAAGCGCTCGCCCAGGGCGGCGTACCGGGCCGTCAGCGCTGCGGGATCGAGCGGCGGGGCCTGCACGCCGAGGGCCTTGAGTTCCTCGGTCCGCAGGCGGCAGATGACCTCGAGCCGGCTGGCGAGGTAGTCCTCATCGAGCAGGTCGCCCATGCGGATCGCCGTCGAGCGGTGGATCTTGTCGGCGTAGGCCGGTCCGATGCCGCGACGCGTCGTGCCGATGGAGAGGTTGCCGCGTTCGCCGGCGGTCATGCCCGAGAGGTATTCCTCGAGCGCCGCATCCTGCTCCTTGTGGTAGGGCATGACCACATGCGCGCGGTCAGAAATGACCAGGTTCGTGCCGACGGCGATGCCGCGGGCCTCGAGCCCTTCCATCTCCTGGATCAGCTTCTCGGGGTCGACCACGACACCGTTGCCGATGACGCAGGACTTGTCCGGATAGAGGATCCCGCTGGGGATCAGGTGCAGGGCGTACCGCTGGTCACCCACCACGACCGTGTGTCCGGCGTTGGCACCGCCGTTGTAGCGCACGATCACATCGTGGCCGGCGGTGAGGACATCGACGATCTTGCCCTTGCCCTCGTCGCCCCATTGGAGCCCGACGACGGCGGTGGTGTGCGGTGCGTGGTGCATGAAGCGCGGGATGCTATCGGCGCGTCGGGCTAGGCTGCACCCATGGAACCCGTGCATCTGGTGCAGGCGAACGCCAGTGCGGCTGCGTCGAGGCCGCTCTCGGCATGGTTGCCGCAACTCGCGACCGCCAGGCCCGTCGGTGCCTATGTGCATGTGCCGTTCTGCTTCCACAAATGCCACTACTGCGACTTCTATTCCTTCGTCGACACGAAGGATCGTCAGGAAGCATTCGTGGATCGGTTGCTGGCCGAAGCCCGTGTGATGTCGGGCTTGGTGCACGAACCCATGCAGACGCTCTTCGTGGGCGGGGGGACGCCGACGCTCCTGGCCGATGATCGGCTCCTGCGGCTGCTGCGAGGGCTCCGCGAGCTGTTGCCGTGGGCCGGGGGCGCTGAGTGGACGGTGGAGGCGAACCCCGAGACGATCACGGCGGCGAAGGCCGATGTGCTCGCCTCATGCGGCGTCACCCGCGTGAGCATGGGGGCGCAGAGTTTCCAGCCGGCACTCTTGCAACAGCTCGAACGCCACCATGAGCCGGCTTCGGTGGCGCGGGCGATGGGCCTGCTCCGCAGCGCCGGGATCGCGAGACTGAACATCGATCTCATCTTCGCGATCCCGACCTCGACCTTGGTGCAGTGGCAGGATGACCTCGCGCAGGCGCTGGCGCTCGCACCAGATCACCTCTCGTGCTATGGGCTCGTGTACGAGCCGGGCACGCCGCTGCGCGCACGGCTCGAGGCTGGCGGTGTCGAGCGGCTGGACGAGGAGCTTGAAGCGAGCATGTACGAGCACACGGTCACCACGCTCGCGGCGGCCGGCTACCACCACTACGAGATCAGCAACTGGGCCAGACCCGGTCAGGAGTGCCGGCACAACCTGCTCTATTGGGAGGACGGTGAGTGGATCGCGCTGGGGCCGAGCGCGAGCGGTCACGCTGCGGGCTTGCGCTGGAAGAATGTTGCGGTCCTCCAAGAGTGGCTCGACGAGGGGCCGTGGGCACCTGTCCGGAGCGTCGAGGCGCTTGACGAGGATGGCCGAATCGGCGAGGCATTCCTGATGGGCCTGCGGCTCCTCGATGGCATGCACGAGGGGCGTGTGCAATCGCTGTTGGGTCGGGGGACTCGCGCCGTGAGGCGGAAGGCCGCGATCGATGCAGCCGTGGCGAGGGGAGACATGGTGCGGTCGGATGGGCGCTTGCGCTTTTCCGAGCGCGGCGTGCTCACCAGCGACAGCGTGCTGCGCGACTTGCTGTAACGAGCCGATCTGAAGCCGTGCGATGACCCGCTTCGAGAGCGATGCGAGGGAGCGGGGTGTCGTGCGAGTCGCTCAGCGGCCCGTGAAGAACTTCTTCACCGCATGCACCGTGACATCGCGGCCGATGGCGGCGATGGACTCGGTGAGTGGGATCTCCTTCGGGCAGACCTTCACGCAGTTCTGGGCGTTGCCGCAATCGTTCACGCCGCCTTCGCCGGTCAGCACCTCGAGCCGTGCTTCCTTCTCGGTGGCGCCGGTGGCGTGCATGTTGAAGAGGCGAGCCTGGTTGATCGCTGCCGCACCGACGAACGAGGTGTCCCATGCCTGCGGATCGGCTTCCTTCTGGTACTGCGGGCACGCCTCGAGGCAGCAGCCGCAAGACATGCAGGTGCTCATGACATAGCGGGTCTCCTGGCGGTCAGGTGTTTCCCGGGGACCGGCACCGAGGTCGTAGGTGCCATCGATCGGCACCCAGGCCTTCACGCGGCGGAGCGCCGCGAACATGCGTTCACGGTCGACCGAGAGGTCGCGCACCACGGGGAACTTGCCCATGGGCTCGATGGTGATGGTGTTGTTCTCGCCCACGATCTGCCCGATGAGCGCGCTGCAGGCAGGGCGAACGCGGCCATTGATGACCATGGCGCACGAGCCGCAGACTTCCTCAAGGCAGCCACTGTCATAGACGACGGGGGTCGTCGCAGAGCCATCGGTGGTCACGGGGTGGGCGGCGATCGACTGGAGCACGCTGGTGAGGTTCGCGTTGTCCTGGGTCTCGACCTGGAAGGACTCCCACCGGGGTTGCTCTGCCGGGCCATTCTGGCGCTTGATCGTGACGGTGATCGTGCGGACGGGGTTGGCCGAGGTGGTATTGGGCGAGGCGATCATGACACCCCGATTCTAGGCTCGCAGGCAGCCACGGTGGCGCGCTTGGGGGGTGCTGTGCGCCCGAGTGGGGCATTTGCGCAAACCCGACACGGGGTTCGACCGATAGGTGAGTCATGGCGAGTCCCGCTCTGCTCAGGCTGCTCCGCCCAGGAGACTGGATGAAGGGGGTCTTTGTCCTGATCCCCATCGTCTTCTGGCTTGCGGGCGAGGGCCGCGGGGCTGGGAGCGATGTGGTCGAACTCAAACTCAAGGCAGCGCTGTTGGCCTTCGTGGCGATCAGCATGGTCGCCAGCGGCTGGTACGCCCTCAATGATGTCTGGGATGTGGCCGAGGACCGGCTGCACCCGACCAAGCGACGCCGTCCAGTGGCCAGTGGTGCGGTTTCGGCCTCAGGCGCCATGGTGATCGGTGTCGCATGGATCATCGGTGGACTCCTGACCGGATTCGCCGTCGGGAGCGGGGCAGGGTGGCTGGTGGCGACCTACGCGGTCCTGCAAGGGTGCTACAACCTCACGCTCAAGCGCCGTGCCTACCTTGATGTGGCGACCATCGCGCTGGGATTCACCCTGCGCGCAGTGCTCGGTGCCGTGGCGATCGATGTCCGCATCTCGGTGTGGCTGGTGCTGTGCGTCTTCTTCCTGACGCTCTTCCTTGGCTTCGTCAAGCGCATGTGTGACTTGGTGGCGGCCCAGCGGGAGGGCGGGGGTTGGAGCCAGCGCGCCGGCTACGGCGACGAGCAGGAACTGCAATTCCTGCTGTCGGTCTCTGCGTGCATGGCGGTGCTGATGTACCTGCTCTACACGCTCAGCGACCATGCGAAGGGGCTCTACGGCACCGGGGCAGCGGGCCTGGCGCTGCTGACGCCGTTTGTGCTGCTGGTCGTGTACCGCTTCTACCTCCGCGCCCGCCGAGGTCTGAGTGACAGCCCGCTCGAGGTGCTCCGAACGGATCGAACGGCCTTGGCTGGCATGGCCTGCTTCGTGGCCGGGACCTGGGCAAGCCTCTACTGGCCACCGGCCAAGCAGTGGCTCGAACGGCTCTTCATCGCCTGATCAGCCCGCGTTGGGACTTGCCGGGACCGCCACCTTTGGAGTTGGCGCGCCCGCAGGAGCCTCGACTTCGCCATAGGTGCGCACACGGGGTGGCACGAGGGCGGTGTCGACATCCTCGAAGCTGATGCGGCAGCCACCCGTGGCCGGGTCGTAGGCCGCCAGGGTCGACTTGAGGAAGCGTTCGTCGTTGCGGGTCGGATAGTCCGTGCGGTAGTGGCTGCCACGGCTTTCCTTGCGCTCGATCGATCCTTCGACGATGGCTTGGGCCAGGATCACCATGTCGGCCACCGCACGGGCGTACGACATGTTCTGGTTGGTCCACATGCCCGAATCCGAGAGGCGCATGCGATGCGAACGATCGCGCAACTCGGCGAGCTTGGTGCGCGACTGCAGCAGCCGGGCTTCGCTCTTGACGACGGTGGCAGCGGCCGTCATTTCGTCGCCGAGTTCCTTGCCGATCTGGTAGGGGTTCTCGCCGCCGGCGCCTTGCGCGAGCGACTGCATGCACGCCTGCTCGGCCGCGACACCATCGTCGTAGACCTGCTGGGGCACCGCATCGACGGCATGGTCCTTGGCCCACGCCACCACGCTCGCGCCCGAGAAGATGCCGTCGAAGATGCAGCTCAAGAGTGCGTTCGCGCCGAGCCGGTTCGCGCCGTGGAACTGGTAGTTGACCTCGCCGAAGGCGTAGAGCCCCGGGATGTTGGTCATCATGTTGTTCGGTGCGCCGTAGACCATGCCCCGGTGGTCGGGCTTCGCGGTGTAGGTGGTCCAGAGCCCGCCCATGCTGTAGTGCATGCCGGGGAAGATGCGCATCGGCACTTCCGAGGGCTCCTCGCCCACGAACTTGCGATAGGTTTCGACGATGCCGCCGAGCTTGCGGTCCATGTACTCGCGGCCCAGATGCGTGAGGTCGAGGTAGACCTGGTTCTGTCCACCCACGCCCATCCCCTGATTCACGCACACATCGAAGATCTCGCGCGTGGCGATGTCGCGCGGCACGATGTTGCCGTACTTGGGGTACTTCTCCTCGAGGAAGTACCAGCGTTCGGCGTCGGGGATCTGGCGCGGATCGCGGTGATCGCCCTTGCGGCGGGGCACCCACACGCGGCCGCCTTCGCCGCGGGCGCTCTCGCTCATCAGGCGGAGCTTGTCATGGCCGGGGATCGCCGTGGGATGGACCTGGATGAACTCACCGTTGCCGTACCACGCGCCGTGCTGGTAGCAGCGGCTGGCTGCGCCGCCGGTGCACATGACGCTGTTGGTGCTCTTGCCGAAGACCAGTCCGCAGCCGCCCGTGGCCATGACCACCGCGCTCGCGCGGAAGGCACGGACCTGCATGGTGCGAAGGTCCTGGGCCACGATGCCACAGCAGGTTCCATCGGCAGCGATGAGCGGACGCAGGAACTCCCAGTGCTCGTACTTGGTGACCTTGCCTTCGGTCTCGAAGCGGCGCACCTGCTCGTCGAAGGCGTAGATGAGCTGCTGGCCCGTGGTGGCGCCGGCGAAGTGGGTTCGCTTGTAGAGCGAACCGCCGAAGAGACGCAGGTCGCGCTGGCCTTCCTTGGTGCGGTTGAACGGCACGCCCATGCGGTCGAGCAGGTCGATGATGCGAGGGGCCCAATGAGCCATCTCGTAGACCGGTGGCTGGTTCGCCAGGAAGTCGCCGCCGTAGATCGACTCGTCGAAGTGCTCGTACTCCGAGTACCCCTGCTGACGGGCGATCTCGTTGCACGCGTTGATGCCGCCCTGGGCGCAGACGCTGTGCGAGCGCTTGACGGGGACGATGCTGAAGAGATCGACCTGGACGCCGAGCTCGGCGGACTTCACGGCGGCGCCGAGGCCGGCAAGGCCACCTCCGACGACGATCACGCGGGACTGCTTGGTTGCCATGGTTCGTACTCCGATTGGTTCAAGGCAGGCAAGGCGTGGAAGTCAATGCGATCCGGCAGGCTGGTTGGTCCGGCCGGCGAGCTGGTCCTCGACGTGGCGGGCGTTCTCGGGGTCCAGGGTGACGAAGCCGATGACGGCCGATGTCCCGGCGATGGCGAGCGCCACGCCGATGGCCGCGCAGACCTGGCCCCAACGGCGCTGGGCACCTGTCGAGACCGTGAGCCCCCAGGTGATGGCGGCCGTCCAGAGGCCATTGGCGAAGTGGAAGACCAGGCACAGCACGCTGAAGAGGTACAGCAGGGCGATGGTCGTGCCCAGCAGTCCGTCCTGCATGTGTGCCGCGGTCGAGCTCGCGGCATGCGCGGCATCGAAGGTCGGCAGCAGGCCGCCGTAGGTCCAGCCCCAGCGCAGGCTGCTGACATGGGCGAAGATGAACGCCACGCCCACATAGCCGGTCATGCGCTGCAGCCAGTAGCGGTAGTTGCCTTGGTACGCATAGCGGTCGATGTTGCTCTTGCCGGTGCGCGCGAAGTACACCCCAAGGATCGCGTGGAACGCGATGGGCAGCCAGAGCGCGAAGATCTCGATGAAGACCAGCGCGGGCAGGTCGTGGATGAAGTCGACCTCGTGCTGGAAGGTGGCCACGCCTGCGGCATCGCTGCCGTACTGCGCGACCACATCAGCGAACTTGCCTTGGTTCAGCCTTGTCCCCCAGACGATGCTCGAGTTCGTCGTCAGGTGCGGGAAGAGGAAGAGGCCGATGGGCACCACGCCACTGAGGCTGTGCAGCCGACGCAACAGGAAGTAGTGACGCTCGATGAAGGGAACGGTCTTGACGGGCTTGGGAGGTGCGGCGTGGGTGCTCACGGTGGCTCCGGGTGTGGATCGTTCGCGAGAGGGATCAGTCCGGCACGACCAGCCGGGGGCCGGCGG
>VGYB01000050.1 GCA_016873115.1 Planctomycetota bacterium
GACGGCACGATCCGCGTCGATCGTCGTGAGCTCAGCAGCCAGAAGTTCCTCGAGGCCGCCCGCGCGATCGGCGAAGGCTTCTACCACCCGACCATGAAGGGACTCGACTGGGATGCGCTCACCAAGCGCTATCACGCGCTGGCGTGCCAGGCGCGAACGGGTGCCGAGTTCGACCATGTCGCGAACCGATTCCTCGGCGAGCTCAATGCGAGTCATCTGGGCATTCGATCGCCGCGCGAACGCGCGGGCTCCTCGCAGCAACCGCAGGGACGACTCGGCGTGCGAGCCGAGCCCGGTGCCAAGGGTTTCGTGATCAAGGCGGTGCTGCCTGAGATGCCCGCGGCCAAGGCCAAGGTGCCGCTCATCGTCGGCGACCTGATCACGGCGATCGAGTTCGAGCCCGTCGATCCCACTCGCACGCTCGAGAGCCATCTCGCCGGCCTCGCGGGTCGCGAAGCTGCGCTTACGGTCGAGCGCACGCTCGCGGACGGACGCACCGTCACCTTTGACTCGTTCATCGTTCCGGCGATGTCGAGCTCGGTATCCACCCAGTCCTACGAGAACGAGTGGCGGCGCATGGAGAAAGCCGTGCACGAGCGCTCAGGCGGTCGCATCGGCTACATCCACATCAAGGGCATGGACCAGCCGTCGCTCGATGACTTCGAGCGCGGCCTGTACGCCGCTGGATACGGCCGCGACGGCCTCATCGTCGACGTCCGCAACAACGGTGGCGGATGGACCGCGGACCGGCTCATGGCGTCGCTTGCCACGCCCACCCACGCCTACACGATCCCGCGCGGCGGAGATGGCAAGGTGACCACGGGCTATCCGCAGGATCGCCTCTTCATCCAGCGCTGCATCCTTCCGACCAACATGCTGTGCAATGAGAAGAGCTTCTCGAACGCCGAGATCACGGCGCATGCCTTCAAGGCGATCAAGCGTGGCACCCTGGTGGGGCAGCAGACCTACGGCGGCGTGATTTCCACCGGCGGCATCACGCTGCTGGATGGCACGACCTGCCGCATGCCGTTCCGCGGTTGGTATCTGCTCGATGGCACGGACATGGAGAACAACGGAGCCATGCCCGACCTCGTCGTGCCGCAGACCCCGCAGGACGAGGCCGCCGGCATCGATGCCCAACTCGATGCTGCCGTCGATGATCTGTTGAAGCGCCTGCCCAAGCGCTGAAGCAGCGCAGCCGTTCACCTCAATGAAGAACGCACCCGCAGGGGTGCGTTCTTCGCAATTCAGGAGTGCGTGCCGGGTTCAGGTGCCCCAGGCCGCGAGCAGGATGCCCAGGTCGGCGCCACCCACGAAGCCATCGCCATCGATGTCGCCTTGGCCTGCCTGCCCCCAGTTGGCGAGCAGGATGCCCAGGTCGGCACCACCCACGACGCCGTCGCCATCGAGGTCGGCAGGGTTGGTTGGCGCGAGATTGATGATGGCACTGTCCATGTCGACCGGTGCGCTACGGCCGAACTGCACCCAGAGGTCGTAGGCCACCTGTCCACGCTGGTCAGTGACGTTCGCATCGCGGAGGAACTCCGCATACTCCTTGGTCGTGGTCTGGTGGTAGAAGGTCACCACAGCCTTGGTCGCACCCGCAGGGATCGCATAGAGGGTGTCATCCCAGTGCTGGCCATCGGCATACGAGTAGTTCACTGGCGCGGCTTGGACCGAGGCGAACCCGGCGTTCGTGAAGCCACGCGGGGGGATGCGGTTGTCCAAGTCCGTGCGGTTGTCAAGCGCGGTGTGGAAGGTGGTCCCGACAGGCAGGCCTGTGAGGGCAGACATGGCAGCATCGATCGATGCTCGCTTCTGATAGACCTTGGTATCGCTGCCGTTGAAGGCGGCGGTCGACAGGTCGTACGCCCCGCGCTCGGCGACGAGCGCCCCGCTGGCCGACAGGAACTTCACGTTGATCCACGCGCGGCGGCCGTTGCCGACCCCCGTCGGCAGCTTGTGTCCGGATTGATTCGTGATGCGCACCTTGAGCTGGCCGCCCTGTTGCGAGAGCGTCATGTCGCTCGCGTCGCGCAGCATCTGGACATTGCGGGCGATGGCCGTGTCGACGCGGTCCTGCGTCAGGCCGTAGTAGTCGGCGTCATCTGGGCCGAGCTGCGCCCGCACGGCGCGGACGACCCAGGAGTTCGCACCGGCGAACGAGTGCTGGCCGATGTCATCGCGCTGCTGCGCAGGCGTTCCGCCGTAGGACGGGTCATAGAAGATGCAGCCTGCGCCGATCTGGCGCGGCATGTGGCAGTCCTGGCAGGACTTGATCACGCCGGTGGGGTGGTTGCCACCGAAGCGGTTGTCGGCGAAGGTTACGCCGGTCGTGGCGAACTGGCTCATCTTCCATTCGCTGTAGGTCCGGTGATCGGGAAACATGTCCGCCGGATTGCCGGTCGGGTGCGCCGCTCCGACCGTGTTGGGCACATAGGAGCTGCCCTGCTTGGTCACGATCGGGTTGCTCACGTCGTGGCAGCTCGCGCACGCCTCGCCCTTGTTGTGCAGCGGCGAGAAGACCAGCTCTGCGTTGCCGTGGAAGTTCTGCGGCACATTGGCATACGGCCCACGGCGAACGTCATACGGAGAAATCACAAACTGGCTCGATGTCCCAGCGCCACCCGGGTGCGTGCCAGCGGCCACGAGCTGCGCCAGGATCTCGGGATCGGGAGTCAGGTCGGCGTTGCCCGGGTAGCCCTGCGCGTCGTCGGTTGTCGAGAGTTGCGGGTCCACCAGACGGTGGCAGAAGTTGCAGTTGATCCCGTCGAGGTCGTCGACGGTCAGATCGCCGACCTCACCGCCGGCGGATGTCCCGCTGAGGAATGACTGCGGCGAGTGGCAGCGGATGCAGGACTCTCCCGCGTTGGCGGCATCCTGATTGGCGATCGTGACGGCGGCCTGCCAGATCGGATCGCGAGCCGCCTGCGCCATCATGCTGCCGATCCACGAATCGAACGGAGCCGTGGCCGCGTTGTACTCAGCGTGGCAGTACTGGCAGTTCACGGCCGGATAGATCGGGGTGATCGATGTGCCGGATGGATCCGGCTGCGTGCCGTCGAAGAAGAAGTCGGCGCTCGTGGTGGGAATCTGCGTCTGGCCACCGCGGAACCCCACGACGACGGGGGCGAAGATGGCCGCCGTGATGGTTCCGAGGGCGATGGTGACAGCGATGGACGGGGTGCGCATCATGGATCGTGGGCTTGGTGCAACGGGCAGCACGCGCAGCCGCCTGCGCGCTGGGAGAAGTCTCGCCCTTGGGTCGGCAAAGTCAATGCGGCCCGTGACCGAACTCAGGGTATTTTCGGACCGGGATCGCTTGTTGGCCCCAGCGCACGCTCGATCAGGCCGAGAATCCGCTGCTCGGTGGCCTCATCGCGTCCGACCGGGGTCCAGGTCCCGCGATCGACCGGTCCCTCGGTCGCGGAACGAGGCTCCTTGAATGTGCTCGAGAGACTCGCCGAGTATGGCGAGATCCGATCGCCGGGCGTGTACTGCTGTTCCAGCGACACGATGGCGCGCAGGATCAGGGGCCCCTTGCCGAGTTCCACACGGGCTCGGGGTGCCGTCGACCCCGGGAGTTCCGGCCCGCCAAGGGTCGATGGCTCGACCAGCAGATCTTCTGCACCAACGGGCGTCCAGCTCAGCCGCACCTGGCGGCGTCGGGCCGACACGGTGTTGGCGGCGGCGTCCGACAGGCTGGCGTTGTCCGTGCGCCAAGGCTCGACCAGCGAACCCGCGCGCAACGGATCGGTGTCCACCACGCCGGCTTCGCGATCGATCACGGCGCACCGGTAGCCGAGCCGATTCAGGGTATCGACGGCCGTCTGCATTGACCGGCCGTAGTCGCCGTCCGGGATGGCGATCTCGGTGGGGCCCTGCCAGGTGGTGCAGCCCGTCAAGGCAGCCAACGCAAGCACGGCAAGAGCGATCGATCGCATGCGCAGGACTGTACCTCAGGCCGCCTCGATGCGAGGATCGACGACCCGGTACAGCAGGTCCACCGCCAGATTCAACAGGACCAGGAGCGAGCTGTAGCAGAGCACGATGCCCATCACGAGCGTCACATCCTTGCCGAGCACGCCCTCGACGAAGTGGCGGCCGATACCGGGTACGGCAAAGACCTTCTCCACGACGAACGAGCCGGTCATGGCGGCCGCCGTTGCGGGTCCGAGGTACGAGAGCACTGGCAGCAAGGCGTTCTTCATGGCATGGTGCACGGCCGCCCCGGCCCGCGAGCGACCCTTGGCCATCGCCGTGCGCACATGGTCCGACCGCATCTCTTCCAGCATGCCGTAGCGGACGAGCCGTGCGATCACTGCGGCGAACGGAAGGCTCAGGGCCAGTGCCGGCAGGATGGCGCTGCGCCAGCCGTCCCATGTGGCGACGGGGAACCACTGCAGCCACGCACAGAAGACCGCCGACAGGGCCGATCCGACCACGAAGCCCGGCAGGCTGATCCCGATCACACTCACGCCCTGGCCGATCGAATCGCCGAGCGAGCCCGGCCTCAGTCCCGCGAGGATGCCGGCACTAAGCCCGATGGCGAGTGCAAACACCATGGCAAGCGCACCGAGCGCCATGCTCACGGGAAGCCCCGCAGCGATGATCTCGTTCACGGTCCAGTCGGCGTGCCGAAGGCTCGGGCCAAGGTCGAAGGGGCGGTCGTGGCGACCGGTGAGCCAGGCGAAGCCGCTGGCGCGGTCGAGGTACTGCGCGCCGAACTCGACGGGGTCCTCCATCGCGTACGAGCGTTCGAAGAGTGCTGCGATCTCCGGCGGTGGGCGACGGCCCTCGCTCTCCATGGGGTTGCCCGGCACGAGCCACATCAGCGAGAAGGTCACCAGGAAGACCGCGCCGAGCACCAGCGGCAATTGCAGGCTGCGCCTGAGGATCATCGATCCCACACTCATCGTGAAGCCTCGCTCCCCAAGGTCGACAGCGCTTCTCGTTCCGGATCCGTCCGTCGGTGCATGCGCCAGAACTCATCCTCGAGCATCGGCTGGTGGCTCACACCCGCCAAGGAGGCGGGATCGACCATGTACACCGCACTCAACTGGCACAGCGGAAGGACGGGCACATCGTGGTCCATGAGCAGCGCTTCGGCACGGGACAGGATCGCCAGGCGCTGTGCGGCATCACGGGTGGCGGCAGCCTCGTGCAGCAACGAGTCGTAGGCGGGATTCGAGTAGCCGCGGTCGTTGTTGCCGTTCCCGGTCTCGAGCAGTTCGAGGAAGGTGAGCGGATCGGCGTAGTCGCCGTACCAGTTGCCGCGGGCGATCATGAACTTGCCCTGCTTCAGGTCATCCTTGAAGAACTTGGTGTCCTTGCCCACGAGTTGCACATCGACCCCGAGCGTGGTGCGCCACATGTCGCGCAGAGCGAGTGCGATGAGCTTGTAGCGGTCCACGCTCACCGAGTAGAGGAGCGTTACGCTCGGGAATGGGGCACCGCGTTCATCCTCGGGGACGCCGTCACCGTTGCGGTCGCTCCATCCGGCCTCCGCCAGTTCGATGCGCGCCCGTTCGCGGTCCATCTCGAGCCCTGCAGGGCTCTCGTAGCCGGGAATCGCACCGCGCGGCACCAGCGTGGTCGTGGTCGGCTCGCCCAGCCGCGTGACGCGGTCCACGATCGCCACTCGATCCACGCAGCGAGCGAATGCACGACGCACACTCGCGATCGCGAATGGATTCGCGCTGCCGTCAGGCAGGGTGGGTCGGCAATTGAATTGCCAGAACTCCGTGCCGAAGGCCGGAATCACCACAAGATCGCGTCGCTCGCCCGGACCCGGTGCGGGAAGCGCTGCGATCAGCTCATCGCCTTCGAGTCCGTCGGCCGTCAGGCGCCGTGCCACGGGTTCGACCCGTGCATCCCAGGCACGCCGCTGTGCCGCCATGTCCGAGCGCCAGTCGACCGCGACATCACAGAGCCAGTCGACCGAGCCCGTATCAAACGCCAGCACTGCGGTGCCGGCGTCTGCAATGGGAACGAGTTCGAGCGACTGGTTGCGCATGGCAGCGTGGTTCCACCACATGGGCGAGGCAACCAGGCGCATGCCGCGCTTGTAGCGCCACGACTCGAGCCGGTACGGCCCATTCGTCACGAGTGCGTCAGGCTTCGTCCAGGCGGTATCCCATCGCACGGTGCCGCTGGCAGGATCGAGGCGACGGAATCGCTCGGCCTGTCGCTCCTGGACCGGGCTGGTTGTGGGAAAGGTCATCAGGTCGAGCCAGTAGGGGACAGGCTGCACCAAGGTCACCACGAGCGTGTGCGCGTCAGGTGAGCGCACGGCCACCAGGCGATCGAAGGTCTCGCGCGTGCGCGACCAGAGCGCTTCCGGATCGCCCGGTGAGGCAGCGTGCGCAGCGAGCGCCTCGGCGCGCCAGCGCAGGAACTCCTCGGCCCCCTCGATCCGCAACTGGATTCCGGCAAAGTCCGTGGCCAGGTCGGGGAGCAGCGCGCGCATCCACGCGTAGCGCACATCGCTCGCAGCGACCGGTGAGCCATCCGACCATCGCGCCTGTGTACGCAGGGCGAAGGTCCAGGTCCGTCCGTCGTCGCTGCACGACCACGACTGAGCGAGGCCGGCCTTGGGCAGCCCCGTCACGGCATCGCGCACGAGCAGTGGTTCATAGAGCGCGCGCGCCACGCGCAGGTCCTGCTGCCAGCTCATGCGCTGAGGATCGAGCGTGAAGACCTCGGCACTCACGAAGCGGATGTCGGCGCGAGGTTCGGGCTCACCCCGTCCGAGCCAGAGTGCGGAAAGTGCCGCAATCGCCGCAAGGACCATCCATGGCCGCATGAGGGAAGCGTAGCCACAGCCGTGGCGAGGCCAACCAGCCTGGCCTCCTGATCGGTACGCAGGGGATCCTGTCAGCTGGTGGGCTTCTTCGGAGCCGGCCTTGCGGGCGGCTTGCCGGTCGGCCGGCCCTTGGGTTTCAGAAGTTCTGCCAGCATTTCGGCATCCCCTGCGGTATCGGCATAGGCCGTGGCGAGGTCGCTGGCGATGCCTGCAGGGGGCGCTTTCCCGACCGTGATGAGCGATTGCAGCACCGGCTCGAGGCTCGGCGCGAGCGCGGCGCGGCTGGCTGCTGGCATGGTCGCGAGTTCGTCGATCATGGCAGCGAGCACACGGCTGGCGCTCTTCATGAGTTGCGTGTCATTGCCGGCACCGACCTTGGCGGCGATGGCACCGAGTCCCGCGACTTGGCTGGCGCGCGCGGCGGCGACGACCTTCGCATCCATGCCGTTGCGCCTGGCGATGGCCGAGAGCGCGGTGAGTTGGCTGTAAGAGCATCCCCATTCGCGTTCGCGCTTGGTGGCCTCGGTGATGGCGCGGACGAGGCCATCAGCCTGCGCGGAGTTCATGTCGGTTCCTGCATCGATCGCGGCATGCAGCGCACGGGCCGCCGCAAGGCGCACGCCGTCGTTGGTCATGTTGCCTGCGTTGGCGAGCTTGGCGAGTTGCTGCAGGGCCTCGTAGGTCTGGATCACCCGAAGCACCTCGATCGCGTTCACGGCTTGGATCGGTTCCGCCCGGAGGACCAAGTCGGCCAGCTGGCTGCACGCAGCCTTCGAGAACTCGCCACGGAACACCGGCGTGGCGATTCCCCCAGACCAGTCCGAGAGTGCTTTGCGCGCTTTCGTGACTTCGCCGACATCACTTGAACCGAGTTGCTTCACTTCGGCTTCGACGGTTGACCGGATCTTGTGCTTCTCGGCATCGGTCAGTGACTTGGCGGAGGCCAGGTCATCAAGGTCGCCAGCCACGGCCGCGGGAACAACGGCGCACCAGGCCAGCAGGATGCAGGTCAGGATGTGGCAGAAAGCGCGCATCGTGGGTCGCAAGGCAGGACGGGCATAGTAGCGCGGCGACCGTTCCGACGATGCAGTCGATCTGCGGGTGCCTCGTGACACCGTATCCATCCCAGTGGGCCGGCACACGAGGCAGGCCGCACTAGACTCGTCCCATGCGAAGCCATGTGGCCGCCGCACTCTCGCTCATCTGGTGGACGGCTGCAGCACCCTGCAGCCTGTCTGCACAGCCGTTGCAGGGCAATGCGCCTCCGAGCGAGCCTCCGATCCTGCCTGTGGATCCTTCGGTCTCCGGACTCGCCGCCGATGCAACGCGACGGCTGTCCAGCCGCATGGCGCTCGATGCCTATGCACTCTTGCGGACCCCCGGCGTGACGGCTCAGGAGATCGATGTGGCGCTCGACATGACGCTCCTGGGAGCTCGCATCCTTCCCGACTCGATCGAGGCCTGGCGCGATGTGCTCGCGATCGCTGATTTCGTGGGTCAGGGCCAGGAGTCCGCCGCCGCCGTACGCACGGAAGCTCTTGGCCAGCTCGCGCGGCTGCAGCCCAAGAATCAAGTCGTGCTCCTGCGCAAGCTCGGAAGTTCCATCGGCAGCAAGCAGACGGTTGAAGCCCGCATGAAGGCGTACGAGCTTGCGCTCTCGCCAACCTACGCCGGCACGCTGGCGCCTGCGGTGGCCTCGCGTCTCGCGCTTGATGCGGCGCTCCTGCAGAACCGGCTCGGTGATGCCATGGCCTTCGAGTCCTGGCTGGGCCGCGCCTGCACGATCGACCCATCGAATCCCGTGAGCGCCGAGATGCGCGCCGGGCTCTCCGCCTCGCTCGATTCGCCCGATGTGATTGCGAAGGATCTGGTGGCGGCGATCAAGGCCAATCCCGCGTCGTACGGGCTCTACAGCCGACTGACCCGACTGCTGCTGAGCCAGGGGGCCTACGAGGGTGCGCGCCGCATGGCGCGCAACGCTGATTTTGCGGTTCGTCCACAGCTCGAGGTGCAGGGTTTCGATGTGATGATCCCGATCATCGTCGAGCGCTGCTTGGCCGAGTGGGCCGCAGGCAGCACCGAGCAATCACGTCGTCGCCTGCACGAATTCGATCAGTTGCGCCAACGGATCTTCCGCCAGCTTGCGCAGGCCCAAGGTCTGGGGGGGACCAAGCAGGACATCGAGACGCTCGGCTTCGCCCCCGAGAGCCAGATCGAGATCATGCGGCTGGCACTCGAGCTTGCCGAACTGGCGCTGACCACGACCGGGCCCGGCACAACCGGATCGGCGCAGGCCAAGGTGGATGCGGTTGCTTCCGTGCGCCAGGCTGTCCTCGATGGACTCGACGCCCAGGCGCGCGAAGTGGACCAGCATGTCGATGCGAGCCCCGCACAGAAGGTCGCGCCGCTGTTGCTTGGTGCGCAGCTCTGCGCGGCGAGCCTGGGCGACGAGGCCCAGACGCGCGCTTGGCTCGAACGCGTCGAGGCAATCGCGCCGCTCGATCCCAAGGCGCTCGCCCGGTTCGAGGGCTGGATGGCGCTCAAGCGCGGAGATGCTGCGACCGCGGGCCAGCACTTTGCCGAAAGCGATCCCGATGCTCCGATGACGATGCTTGGCGTGGCCGAAGTGCATCGCCTGTCGGGTCGCGCTGCCGAGTCGCTGGCGGTGCTGCAGTCGCTCGCGGTCCGTGATGCGGCCGGGCCCGTTGGCCTGCTCGCCCGCTCGCGCTGGGAAGCGCAGTCCGGCAAGCCGCTCGTGCAGCCGCGTGCCGCCGAGTTCGAGCGCATCACCAGTGGTGTGCCTGAGTTCTGGGATGCCGTGCTGCGTGGCGAGAAGCAGGCCCTCCTGCTCGCGGGCCGTCCCGTCGATGCGACGCTCGAGCCCTTCGATCCGTTGCTCGTGCGGCTCACGCTGACCAATGTGTCTCCGGCGCCGCTGGCCATCGATGTCGGGGGTCCGATCCAGTCGACGATCGTGCTGCAGCCCACGCGCTTGCAGAAGGGCACGGAGAACGATGGTCAATCGATGTTGCAACTTGATGACACCTTGGCCTTGGCGCCCGGTACATCGGTGAGCGTCGAATCCGACATGCGCCGATGGCCCGTGGGGCTCGCGGTCGAACGGCACCCGCTCGAGAGTGCATCGATCACATTCCGGGCCGTGAGCAATCCGGTCTTCATGGGACGCGGCGTGGGCCTTGCCGCGCTCGGCACCGAGGTGGTCATCGAGCCCATGATCATCACGGCCCCAATTACGAACGATGCGTGGATCGAGTCTGCGCTCGCCGCCGTGCGCAACCCTGATACGCCGTCGGACCTGCTGGATGCTGCCCTGCTCATGTGGGTCGGCGCATCGGCGGAGTCGCAGTACGAGGCCAGAGAGGATGCGCTTGCCAATGCGCTCAACGCTGCCGCGGCTGCCACACGCGTCCAGCGGGCGGCCGATCTCAAGTTGATCGAGCTCGCCAAGGCACAGAACCGGGCGCCGCCAGCCGAGCGCGAGCCGGTCACACCTGAGCCCATTGATGACGCCAAGTATCCATTGGCGCGTTGGCAGGAACCGATCTGGGATGCGGTGGCTGCATCGATCATGCGCATGCCGCCGCACGCCCAGGCGTGGCTCCTGCTCATCAGCCCCGGCCGCGCTGAAGGCATGGACAAGGTGCGCGATGCCGTGCAGACCATCGAGGATCCGCTGGTCCGGCTCTGCTATCTCTACGGTGCGATCGTCATGCAGGATGATCCGGTGATGACGCAGGAATTGGCCAGTTCCGACCCCGTGCGCGCCTACCGGGCGCAGGGTATGCAGATCACGCTGCGCCGCAACCTGCAGGGCGCACTGGACCTGCGCAAACTGGAGCTCGAAGAGAAGCTCGAGTTCGATGTGACAACACCCGATGTGCCTGAAGCGCAGGGGGCTCGTCCCTAGCGCAGGGGCCTCGTCTGTCAATCCAGCCCCTGATGGATGTCGGCTCACTCACCCGCGCGCTGGCGCAGGTTGTCGAGCACATTCATGAAGTTGATGTAGGCGTCGTAGGGACTGTCATACGGGCTGAAGTACTTGTGCACGTCGCCGTCGGCCCAGTACTTCGTGCACATGTAGTAGAGGTGGTCGCTCGTGGTGAGCTTGCGCCAGTCCTCCAGGATGTAGGGATCACCTTCGGCATGCCGGCGGCGCATCGCGGGCTCGAGCCGGTAGAGCTCGGCGACAGCATTGTCCTGCAGCGGGTTGCCCAGCCACGCGCTCAAGTCGCGCTCAGTGTCAGCCCACGACATCGGCCGCTCCACGTCGTATGCGCCGACGGGGGAGTGCATCGATGTCACCTGGCTCGGCGTCAGGAAGCCGTTCTGCCCGGGGTTCACGTCGAACACCTTCTCGGGCAGCGCGTCGAGGAACCCGAAGATCCCCGTCTCCGCCCATTGGTGCTCGCCGAAGGTCTCGTAGTCCATGAACAGGTTCACGACATGGCCATCGCCGTTGACCTGGTTGATCCATTGCGCGAAGCGCTCGGCGGGGAGCGGCCACTCGCGCCAGTTGCGGTCGCCGAAGCGGA
Organism: Planctomycetota bacterium; assembly: GCA_016873115.1. Taxonomy (GTDB): domain Bacteria; phylum Planctomycetota; class Phycisphaerae; order Phycisphaerales; family SM1A02; genus SYIB01. The sequence goes on from VGYB01000050.1 coordinate 11,359, forward strand.
AGGCGATGTCGTCGCTCAGGCGGTGGTTCTTCAGCAGGAGCCGCGGCGACGCCGCACCCTCGGGAATCGACCGCTGCGGCGGTGCATAGACATGGTTGGGGCTGCGTGGGCCCAGGTGCCGGTCCAGGCCCTCGCACAGGATCGTGCGGTGGCGGCCCATCCAGGCGATGTGCCCGGCAAGCTCATTCATGTAGATCAGCTCGGTGTTGCGGAAGGTCGTCGGCTGCTGGCCGAAGAGGCGTTGGATGCGCGCTTCCTGCAGCGCGACCTGTTCGTTGAACTCCGCTCGCGAGAAGAGGAACGACAGCGAATGATGGCTGGTCTCGGCGATGAACTCGCAGGCTCCGGTGGCGCCGAGTTCCTGAAAGAGCCCGATCACATCGGGCGCCCACTGCTCGAGTTGCTCAAGCACCACGCCGCTCAGCGAGAAGCTCACTCGGAAGCGGCGATCATGGCGCTTCACGAGGTCCAAGAGCAGTCGCGTGGTGGGTCGGTAGCACTTGTCGGCGACCTTCAGCAGGATCTCGCGGTTCTTCTCGTTGTCGAAATAGAAGGGATCCGTGTCGAACACGGAGTAACTGCGCAGCCGGAACGGCTGGTGCACCTGGAAGTAGAAGCACACGGCTGCCATGGGCCGCCGAGTGTATGCCCCTCGGGATTGGCTTGGACCACGGCCGTGAACTACACTGTCCGCCATGAAGACGCTCGCCACACCGGCGCCCACCGCCGTCGCCGTCCCGCTGCTTGACCTCAAGCCCCAGTATCAGGCGATCAAGTCCGAGATCGAGCCAGTGGTCTCAAGGGTCATGGAAAGCCAGATGTTCATCCTCGGTCCCGAGGTCGAGGCCTTCGAGCGCGAGATCGCCGTGTACTGCGGCATGAAGCACGCGATCGGCTGCACCAGCGGCAGCGATGCCTTGCTCCTGGCGCTCATGGCGATCGGCGCCAAGCCTGGTGACGAGGTGCTTTGCCCGAGCTACACCTTCTTCGCCACCGGCGGCGCGATCGCGCGGCTGGGCGTCAAGCCCGTCTATGTCGACATCGACCCTTCCACCTACAACATGTGCCCGAAGCTCACGGCGGCAGCGGCGGCGAAGTGCCGTCGGCTCAAGGCGATCATGCCGGTGCACCTCTACGGACAGTCGGCGGAGGTCGATGCGTTCCTCGCTCTGGGCAAGCAACTTGGCGTGCCGGTGATCGAGGACTGCGCGCAGGCCATCGGCACGCGCGACGTGACCGGTGCCATGGTCGGCTCGCGCTGCGCGATCGGCACCTGGAGCTTCTTCCCCACCAAGAACCTGGGCTGCTTCGGCGATGGCGGCCTCTGCGGCTGCAACTGCCCGCACCTCGACGAGATGATGCGCATGCTGCGCGTGCATGGCAGCAAGGTGCGCTACTACCACAAGCATGTCGGCATGAACGGGCGCCTTGATGCGCTCCAAGCCGCGGTGCTGCGCATCAAGTTGCGCCACCTTGAGTCCTGGCACGCTGGCCGCGCGCGCAACGCCGCGTTCTATGACGCTGCGTTCTCGAAGGCCGGCGCCCTCGACACGCGCCATGGCTGGGAAGGGGGCGGGCTTGCGCTCCGATTCCCGTATGCGCTGCCTGCGCCCGCGCGCCATGTCTACAACCAGTATGTGATCCGCGTGCCGGCCGAGCGCCGCGATGCGCTGCGTGCGTTCCTCGCCGAACGAAAGATCGGCTCCGAGATCTACTACCCGGTGCCGTTGCACCTCCAGGAGTGCTTTGAGTACCTCGGGCAGGGGCCCGGTTCGCTGCCGGTGTCCGAGGCGTGCGCACTCGAAACGATCGCGCTCCCGATCTTCCCGGAACTCAAGCAGGAGCAGCTGCAGGCCGTGGTGGACGGCATCCTGGCCTTCCTCCCCACCTGAACCCGGCTTTCCGCGCCCCCGCGCAGGTCCTGAAACCCATCGGCGCACCCCGTCCGGCACGGGGTGCGCTGTTTATTTGCGCGGTTGGCTTGCTCGGGCGTGGTGCGAATTCGACCTTCTCGTCTGGAGGGACGGAAGGGGAAACTGAGGGAAAACGGGCAGGTCGACGAAAGTCGCCTGCCCGAGGGAACGATCAGGAGGCTGCCATGAACGACTCAACCAACCATGCAGGCAGCACCGGTATGACGCAGCAGGACGCCCGAGGGCGCTTGGAGGGAGCGCCCTTGGGCGTCCGTTGCGTCACGCCACGCGGTTGGACCGCCCGGCTCGGGCCGCGCCCGAGCGACGCGGACGCCTTCGAGGCCTGCGCCGACGCGGACGATCCGCACCGTGCGCCGGCGTGCACCGTTGAAGTGCACTGGCACGACCTCGCCGATCCCACGGAGGCCGACTACGGCGCGAGTACCGAGTGCAACCAGGAATCCCTGGCCAGCTGCGTGCTGCGCGTGGTCGACCTACTGCATTCGTTCGCCACCACGCACGATGTCCGGTTGCGCGCCGAGATCGATGCGAGCGCACGATGCACGCCCGCCGGTCCGCTCGCCACCGTGCTGTTCAGTGCGGTGCGTCATGCGATCGAGGCGGCATCGGGTCCTGCGGCCGCGAATCCGATCGAAGGCCACGAGGTCTCGGTGTGCGTGCGCGCCGATGTCCACAGCGCCTTCGTCCATGTCATGGACAACTCAGCCGACGCCCAGACGGCCGACTCGGTGATGCTCGGTCACAGCATGGGCCTGTGCCGCGGCATCGTGGAGCGGCTCGGCGGTGCGCTCAGCATGCGTCAGGTGCCGTTCGGCCCAGGCGCACTCATCTCGGTCAGCGTTCCCGCGGAGAATCTGCGGCGCGCCGGATGATCATGGTCCTACTTCTCCCGCGCAGTCGGTTCGCGCGGGACCTCCTGGTTGGGGCGGGTCGCGGAGGGGCGACCCGCCCTTTTCCATGGCTGCATCGCATGAGGCAGATACTCAGGGAATCACGCGTGTTTCGCGCATGCCGAACGCACCGAACCGATACTCTTCCCGTAGGACTTGCATCATGCTGAAGGCACGAACCATCGTCACGACCTTGTGCTCGCTCGGGCTCGCCACCGCGGCGCACGCCCAGGACCCGATCGGCTGGCAGGT
>VGYB01000051.1 GCA_016873115.1 Planctomycetota bacterium
CCCGGATGACCTCAAGCGCCTGCGCGCGCACGGCATCCACATCGTCCTCGTGGGCGAGCACCTCCTGCGCCAGCCCGATCCCGGCACGGCGCTCGCCGAACTGCTCGGCCGCGAACCCCGCGAGCCGCCGACCAAGCGCTGACGCTCACTCTGAGGTATCCGAGATGTCTTCGGCCACCTTCTCAAGATCGACGTCGCCAACGTCGCGCCCGAGCTGCTCTGCAACCCAGCGATCTCGATAGTCGGCATCGGCATTCAGCTGCAACTCGAGCGCTTGCGTCTCCCGGAACTCTTGGGCAGCAGCCTCCATTGTCCACTCGGCGTCGAGGCCCATCGAGTCGACGACAAGGCGAATCTGTGTCAACGGGACCCGAAAAAACTCCTTTCTCCAGTTCATCTTGTTGACCTGGGCCAACACGAAACATTCATGAAGAGTGCTCTCAAGCTTTGGTGCGTCATCAGCGGCTATCAACACATGAACATCAAACTCAAAGGGCACGCTGGCATCGCCAAGTTCCCAGATTCGCTCCATTGGATCAAGTCGCCGCGTCTGGCCAATCTTGAACACTCCTTCTCCGAATGAACCAACATTGGAGATGACATACACCGTCCCCTTCTTTGTCTGCTGTGCCATCGACTTTGCACGTTCCCGCAACGCTTCAAGCTCTCGGATCCGTTCATCCGCCTCAGCCAGTTGACCCTCGTACTGTGCAGTCGTAGCAGACAACTCTTGCTCCATCCGTGACCGAAAATCCCGCTCAAAGCTCTCGCGTTGCGACTCACTAAGGCGTTTGAGTTCCTCACGCAAGCGTGCTTCCTGCCTGACTCGCTCGTCAAGAATCGCTTGTTCGCGGGCAGCCTCGATCAAGGCACGTTCGCGAGCCGCGTCTGCCTCCTGCTTCTTCGATTCACGCTCAGCTCGCTCAAACTCTCGCTGCGACTTGGCTTCTTCGCGCATTCTCTCCTTGATACGTCGCTGCTCCTCCCTGTGATCCTTCTTGATCCGCTGCACCAACGCGCCCCAGCGCAACTCCGCCAGCCGCGCGTCCAGGTACTCCTGCGTGATGCGTGAGTTCCCGAAGGCTCGACCTTGCGTGTTGACCAACAAGAAAGCATCCTTCAGGCGCTGGACCAGCGTGCCGATGTTGTCGGACTTCACATCGGCAAGGATTGACTCGACCTTGCCATTGAACGCGTCGAGTGCAAAGTTGGCAGCGAGTTCCCCTCGCCCGTCTTGGGCATAATCCGATGTTGCCGCCGCGCCATCCCTGACCATGGCCCGCGATGCCGCGCGAGCTTCCTTCAGTCGCTGACCAGGTTCGGTGTGTGCCGCCTCACGCGCAAGGTCGTCCAGCAACGACTGGGGTGGCACCACGTATCGTGCGCCATAACCGTCGACAGCATTCCGCAGCGCATCAAGGATCTGCTGGGCTCGTGCTTGCTTGGCTTCAAGTTCCCTCGTCCGCTCGATGGCATCTTGGGCTCCATCCCAGTGGGCAAGGCGCTCATACCGCGCCCTCCAGTGGGCGACGACCTTCTTTGCGTGCCCGAGCTGATTGGTTGCCTTCTCACGAAGCGACGCGAGGCTGCGTTGCTCCGATCCCAACTTCTCGCTTGTCTCATGGAGGCGCCCCTCCAGATCGGACTTCAGCCGCAAGAGGTCTTGAACGGTCCGCTCGAAACTGGATGCCGCGTCTGAAGCCTTGCGCCACAGAACCAACAGCAGAACTGCGCCCAACAAGGCAACAGTCAAGAGACCAAGAACCAGCAGTGACCCACCGGGCATGGCCGCACAATACCTCGCAGCACCCGTCAAATGCGAGCGGCGTGAAGCCGTTAGCACGTCATCGAGGAGGTCGGTTCGCGTGGAAGCGCTGAGCCTCACCCCACCATCGTGCGAGTGAGCCGGCCGGCAGCCAAGAGATGCTCGACGATCTGGATGGCGTTGAGCGCAGCGCCCTTGCGGATCTGGTCGCCGGCGACGAAGAGATCGATGCCCCGGCGATCGGGCTGGCTCCAGTCCTGCCGGATGCGACCCACGAGCACCTCGTCCTTGCCTGCCGCATCGATCGGTTCGGGGAAGCGATTCGCGGCGCGGTCATCGACCACACGCACGCCCGGCGCCGCCGCGAGCAGCTCGCGCACACGCGACTCGGGCATGTCATCGGCGAAGGTGAGGTTGATCGCCTCGCAGTGCGCGCGCAGCACCGGGACACGCACGCAGGTCGCGGTCACGCGCACCGATGGATCCGCCCAGATCTTGCGCGTTTCCAAGAGGAGCTTGCGCTCCTCCTCGTTGTAGCCATCCGGCCCCACCGCGCTGTTGTGGCTGAACACATTGAAGAGATACTGGCGACCGAAGACATCCGTCGTGTACTCGCGGCCATCGGCGAACTCCCGCGCCTGGCCTTCAAGCTCCCTCATGGCCGCGGCACCGGCACCGCTCGCTGCCTGGTAGGTGCTCACGACCATGCGCTCGATCCGCACGGCACGGTGCAACGGGGTGACTGCAACAAGCGCAATGATCGTGCTGCAGTTGGGATTCGCGATGATGCACGGGGCACCGAGCGCATCGAGTTCATGCGCGTTGACCTCGGGAACGACGAGCGGAACCCCCTCGTCCATGCGGAAGGCGCTTGAGTTGTCGATGACCCACGCACCGGCCTGCACGGCGGCCGGGGCGAGTGCCTTGCTGACGCCCTTGCCGGCGCTGAAGAGCGCGACATCCACGCCATCGAAGGCATCGGGTGTCGCCTCATGGACCGTGCACTCCCGCGCGCCGCAGCGCATGGTGGTTCCTGCACTGCGAGCGCTCGCCAAGAGCCGCAGCCCGCTGAAGCGCATGCCGCGGCGCTCGATGAGCTCCAGGAACTCGACGCCCACCGCACCGGTGGCGCCAACGATCGCAATCACGGGGTCACGGGGCATGCCGGGGTTCTACCACGGCTCCGGCGGACGGCCGCCGATCACTCGGGCGAACCGACGAGATAGAACCGGCGCACCTCGGCATCGAACGGCGTGCCGTCCTCGCGCACGAGCGTGAAGGTGCCTTCCATCGTGCCCCACTCGGTGGGAAGCGGGCAGTAGCTGCCGTAGCGGAACGACTGTCCGGGCTCCAGGCGAGGTTGCTTGCCAACCACACCCTCGCCCTCGACGACATGGCTGTCGCCATCTGCATCGACGATCGTCCATCGGCGCGCAACGAGCTGCACCGAGACATCCGAATCGTTCATGATCTGGACCTGGTACGAGAAGATCCACCGTCCATGCGCCGGGCTGCTTTCGCGAGCGAGCCAGTTTGGCTGGACTCGCACGGTGATGCCCTTGGTGGTGGCCTCGCTGCCGATGCAGCAGCGCTCGATGGTGGTTGTGGTCGTCACGACGGAAGCCTAGACTCGCCGGGCACCGCGCGTCGAATCACTTTCGTGGAAGGGCGATGGTGACGGTGTAGACCGGGTCGATCGCCTCGACCAGCTTGCGCCAGTCGAGGTGGATGTCGGTGTCCCTGTAGCCCCACGGTGCCTTGACATGCACATAGAGGGGCACCCTGCGGGCCAGGACCACCTCGGGACTGCGCCCACCCACCGCAGTCGTGACGGAAAACGCATCAGGGTCAGGGGGGAGCCCATCGCTCGACGCGCCGGCGCTGATCACGGCGCCGGCGAGCGGGAGCTTCGTCTTGCGGTCGATCACGCGGAAGGCCACGGGCCGCGTCTCTCGGACAGCCGCCACCAACTCGACTCCGCGCGGGGCGCGCAGTTCGGCCCAGGTGCTGACCAGGCCGGGTGTCCTGACCACCACGCGGTTCATGAAGCCGGAGATGAACTCGACCTGCGCCGATCCATCGGGTCCCGTGGTGACCTGCTGGATCGGCAGGCGCCCCCGCGACTCCTCCGCCCCCTGCTCCTTGAGGTAGATGAAGGTGCTCAGGTACACGGTCGCACCCTCGACCGGTTGGCCGGCCTCAGTGCGCACCCGAACCTCGATCGGCGTGCGCGTCACCGGCACGAGCGGAAAGTCGATCGGCACCGTGCCCTTGACCTGGTCGAAGTCGATCGTGGTCTCGCCCTCGCCACGGATCTCCGCCCGCACGCCGGCGTACGGCATCACGATCACTTGGCGTGGCTCGTAGCCCGGCTTGAAGACGGTCAGGCTCGTGCGTCGGGAGAACAGCGTGAAGCCCGTCAGGCCCTCTGCATCCGAAACGAAGGGATCGTCATCGCTCGCGAAGATCTTGAACCAACCGAGTGTGTTCCGATAGACGTCGACGCCCTCCACCGGTTGGCCGTCGGGCCGCACGGCCCGGAGCTGGATCGGTTGGATAACACAGCCCGAGAGGGCTGCCACGATGGACATGACGACGATGAGGCACGCGGCTCGCATGGGGTGATCCGTCACGGAGGCCGCGCTATACTGGCGTTCCGTCACTGGGGATTGGTGTAACGGTAGCACAACTGACTCTGACTCAGTTTGTCCTAGTTCGAATCTAGGATCCCCAGCTTTCGTCGATCACGGCGCCTCCCCCTGCGGGAGGCGCCTGTCGTTGGTGGAGTGCGCGTCAGCGCATCACAGCGTCCACGCCGAAAGTATGAGTCCCAGATCCAACCCATCGACCACGCCGTCACCGTTGAGGTCGGCAATGCATCCAACGCATGGCCCCCACGACGACAGCAAGGTGCCCAAGTCAGTGCCATCGACGAGCCCATCACCACTCAGGTCGCCGGGCACGAAGCCACCACCGTGCGTGAAGGCCGAAGCGGGGACTGCGGTCGTCGTCGTGTTCGGACCGGACCAGGCCAGGACCAGCCCCGCGCCGCCGCCAGCCTCGAAGAACTCCACGCGCAGACGGTGCTTGCCCGCCGCCAACGGCCGCGTTCCGCGCACGGTGACCATGCTGTGCAGACCATCGTTGTCGGCAACCAGATCATTGCCGATCCAGAGCCGCGAACCGTCGTCGCTCGTCACTCCGAGGGTCCAGTACCCCGTGGTGGGAATGGTGATCCAGCCGTTGAAGGTCGCTCCAACATCGTCTGCACGACCGCTCTCGGCGAAGGCGTCGGCGGTCGAGCCGTAATTGATCCTCTCGACAACCGCCGTGCCGTACGGCGTGAGCGTTGCGAAGTCGGGCAGCACGGTCGGCCCACTGAGCTCGTACCAGGCTGCACTGATGCCCGGCTGGTCACCCTGCACCACCACCGCCGGGCGCGCCACGGAAACATCGACCATGGCTTGCTCCGAGGACATCGCGCCGCTCATCGGCTCGATCAAGGTGTAGATCAGGGTCTGGGTGCCGGCCGACGGTCCCACATCATCGATCACGAGCACATCGCTCGCACCATTCACGCCAGGCACCAACCGGACCGGGCGACCCATGCTGGTCACGGCATCGAAGGACTCGATCCGCAGTGGATCCATGTTGGGGTCGAAGTCGTTGGCGAGCACATCGAGCGTGATGGGTTGGCCGGCGATCGCACGCACGCGATCGGCGCGGGCGACCGGCGGCGCGGGCACGAGCGCCGCGTTGGCGTACTCCACTGCGCGCAGGAGGTTGACGCGGCCCCAGCCGAACTCCTCGCCGTTCATCACGCCGCCCCAGACATCGCAGGAGTGCATGAGCACATGCTCCGCATGCTGGACCGTGAGCTGTGGGTTGGCGGAGCGGATGAGTGCCAACGCACCGTTGGCGACCGGGGTCGCCATGCTCGTTCCGCTGGCGAAGCCGTAGATGCCGTCGCGGGTCGAACTCAGGATCGATACACCCGGCGCGAACAGGTCGACCCCGCGACCGAAACTGCTGAAACTCGCCCGCTGGTCGGACTGGTTGCTGGCACCGATCACGAGCACGCTGGGGAAATCCCAGCCTGCATGATCCGTGGCGGAATTGCCCGCCGCCCAAAGCATGCTCGCGCCGAGTGATCGCACATACTGGCCGGTGGTCTCGATCGGGGCGTACCCGATGCCGGAGTAGCTCGTCGAAATGACCTTCGCGCCGTTCTCGGCGGCCCACTGCACGCCCTGCAGCAGGTTCTCGTAGCTGGCTCCACCGCTCGATGCCTCGCTCACGCGAATCGGCATGATGCGGAAGTTCCATCCCATGCCGACCACACCCACGCCGTTGTTGCCGGCCGCCGCCGCGCAACCCGCCACATGCGTGCCGTGGCCATGGATGTCGTCCATGACGCCGCCGTCGGCCTCGGCCACATCGCTGGCGCTGTTGAAGCCGGGAACGCGGTTGAGGAGATCCTCGTGCGTGACGATCCCGGTATCCGTGACGGCGATGATCACGCCCCCGGCTGCGTCGGCCCGGTGGAGGTCCCACGCAGCGGGAGATTGCATCATCGGGTGGTGCCACTGTTCGACGAAGCGTGGATCGTTCGGCTCGGCGCACGGGTAGACCGTCCAGTTCGGGCAGGCGTACTGGAAGAGACCGGTCGCCATGAGTTCGGCGGCCACCGCGTTCTCGGCGATGCCCGGCACCATCGGACCCACGCCGACGGTGATCACCCACTCATCCGTGCGCTCGTTGCGACGAGCGGGCCAGGCGGCAAGACGCTTCACCGCCGCGGCGCGGTCGTCGGCATCGAGCGACTGCACTGGCCGCACGATGAGCTCGCCGGAGAATTCACGCTCACCCGGGACTTCGGTGAAATCAGCCGGGGCGGCGAGTGCTGACGCGATGAGCACAATCGAAGTCTTGGCGAGCATGCGTGAAGTATGGACGGGCATCGTCCTTCGGACAACCTCGGCGTGGAGATTCGACGAAGGTTCCTGGATCCATCAGGACCCAGATGACCACGCGGTGAGCATGTGGCCGAGATCGGCGCCATCCACCACACCGTCCGCGTTGAGGTCGGCAACGCAGGTGCCACAAGATCCCCACGCAGTCAGCATCGCCCCGAGGTCGGCGCCATCCACATCCCCGTCGTTGTCCAGATCGGCCGGCGACGACGGTGTGCCGGTGACGCCCATGCAGAGCCCTGCACTGAGACCGGATGACTGCCAGGTCGTGCCGTTGGGAAGCGTGATGCAGGTGTACCCCTGACCTGAGCTCGCGAAGTTCCAGACGGGACTGCTGCCAGCCGGTGCCGAGGAGCGCAAGACGAACCAGTACTTCGCACCGGCACGGAGCTGCGGACGGGCACGGCTGGTCACGGTCTGCTGGACGGGATTCCAGCCGCTTGCCTGTGCCGCGATCGGCCATGACTCGATGATGGTGCCGGAAGGCCGGCTTGACGACCCGGTCCCGACATCCGCCTCGATCGTGACCACGATCGGTGCGCCGGGTTGCTCGGCATTGTTCATGATCCAGAACGACGCCGTCGAGAGATCGGCATCGATCGCGCAGGTGAAGCGCTGGGCGACCGATTGGCTCGTCGAGACATCGGCGCCCCAGAGTCCGAACCAACCACCAAACGGTCCGTTGCTCGAGTAGAGCGTGTCGGCCGAGGCAGGCATGGCGAGGGCGAGGATGGCCAGTGCCCGGAGCATCGGCGAAGGGTACTCCCTGATCGACTCGACCCAAGCACCCCGTGTCGCACAGGACTACCCTTCCCGGCCCATGCGCGTCGTCAGCCTGCTTCCCAGCGCCACTGAACTGCTGTGCGCCATCGGCGGCCAGCACCTGCTCGTCGGCAGGAGCCACGAGTGCGATTTCCCCAGCTGCATCGAGCACCTGCCGGTCCTGACCGGACAGCGCACGCAAGCTGCCACGAGTGCCGAGATCGATGCGCAGGTCAGCGCCGCGCTCGGCAGCGGGCAGTCGCTCTACACGCTCGATGTGGAGCAGCTGCGCGCACTCAAGCCGGAGGTCATCCTGACGCAGGACCTGTGCGATGTGTGCAGCATCGACCTGGCCACCGTGCGCGGTGCGGCGGCCACGATGGATCCCAAGCCGACCGTGGTCAGCCTCAACCCCACCACGCTCTGGCAGGTGCTCGATGATGTCCTGGCCGTCGGCGAAGCGGTGGGCATGACCGACCAGGCGCAGGCCACGATGGTGCGACTGCGCGAGGGCTACTGGACTGCGGTCGACTTCGTGAATCCGTTCGTACCCGGCCCGCCGACGCTCTTCCTCGAGTGGATGGACCCGCCGTTCGTGGGAGGTCACTGGACACCAGCGCTCATCAACGCCGCCGGTGCGCGTCATGTGCTCAACGAGGCCGGCGCGAAGAGCCGGCGCGTCAGCGGCGAGGATCTGCTCGAGGCGGCACCTGAACGCATCATCATCTGCCCGTGCGGCTTCGGGCTCGATCGGATCGAGCAGGAACTCGATGTCTTGACCTCGCAGCGCTGGTGGCCGCTCTTGCCGGCGGTCATGTCGGGCGACCCCGATGCGATCGTCCTCGTCGACGGCAACCAGATGTTCAACCGTCCCGGCCCGCGTCTGGTCGATGCCTTCCGATGGCTGGTGGGATGGCTGAACGACCGCCCGGAACTCGTGCCGCCGGGTTTCCCGGTGCGGCGCTTGGTCGACCTGCGGCGCTGAGGGCCCAGTCACCCCCCGCTGCGGTGTCGAATCGGGGCTCTGGCACCGATCCATCTTGGTTGGCACGCCGTTTGTAGCGGAAGGTGGCCTCGCCACCCGGGGCACAAGGACACCCGACCACCATGGACATGAACCGATTCACCACCGCCGCCCAGCAGACGATCATCGAGGCTCAAGCCCGCGCCGCGCGTGAGCGCGCCGGTGAGTTCAGTTCGCTGCACCTGCTCGCCGCGCTCTTGGCCGATCGCAAGGGCGCGGCCTGCGCGATCCTGTCGAAGGCCGGCGTCGATGCCACCCGCATCGCCCAGGTCGTCGAGGCGGAACTCAAGCGCATCCCCACCGTGCAGGGCACGCAGCCCACCGCAGGCAACGATGTGATGTCGGTGCTCGCCGGCGCCGACCGCGAGGCAGCGCGCATGAAGGACCAGTACGCCACGGGTGAGCACCTGCTGCTCGCCTGCGCCGGCGAGCGGTGCGAAGCCGCCAAGGCCCTTGCCGCCTGCGGCGTGCAGCGCACGCACCTCGAGCGCGCGATGGCGGACATCCGCAAGGCCAGCGGCGTGACCAATGTGACCGATCAGGAAGCCGAGGGCAGCTTCGAGGCCCTGAAGAAGTATGCGATCGACCTGACCGAGCGCGCCCAGTCGGGCAAGCTCGATCCGGTGATCGGCCGCGACGAGGAAGTGCGCCGCTGCATGCAGGTGCTCTCGCGCCGCACGAAGAACAACCCGGTCCTCATCGGCGAACCCGGCGTCGGCAAGACCGCGATCGTCGAGGGGCTCGCCCAGCGCATCGTCAGCGGCGACTGCCCGGAGTCCATGCGAAGTTCGCGCATCATGGCGCTCGATGTCGGTGCACTGCTCGCAGGCGCCAAGTACCGCGGCGAGTTCGAGGAGCGGCTCAAGGCCGTGCTGCGCGAGGTCGCCGCCGCCGAGGGCCGCATCATCCTCTTCATCGACGAACTCCACACCATGGTCGGCGCGGGCCAGACCGAAGGCTCGCCGAGCGCCGGCAACCTGCTCAAGCCCGCCCTCGCCCGCGGTGAACTGCGCTGCATCGGCGCGACCACGCTGAACGAGTACCGCAAGCATGTCGAGAAGGACCCCGCCTTCGAGCGCCGCTTCCAGCCGGTCTTCGTGGGCGAGCCTTCGCTCGAGGACACGATCGCGATCCTGCGCGGCCTGAAGGAGAAGTATGAGTCGCACCACGGCGTGCGCATCCAGGACGGGGCGCTGCTCACGGCGGCGAGCCTGAGCCATCGCTACATCGCCGACCGGTTCCTGCCTGACAAGGCGATCGACCTCCTCGACGAAGCCGCCAGCCGCCTGCGCATCGAGCAGGACAGCGTTCCGGTCGAGATCGACGAGATCCGCCGCCACATCACCCAGCTCGAGATCGAAAAGACCGCACTCAGCATCGAGAAGGACGAGGCCAGCAAGCGCCGGATCGTCGAGGTCGACCAGGAGCTCGCAAGCGAGCAGGAACGCAACCGTGCGCTCACCGCGCGCTGGGAATCCGAGAAGAAGGAACTGGACGCGATCAAGCTCCTCAAGCGCGAGATCGATTCCAAGCGCACGGAACTCGAGGTCGCCACGCGCAACGGCCGGTTCGACGATGCGGCGCGCATCCAGTACGGCGAGATCCCCGGGCTCGAGAAGCGCATGGCCGAGACCGAGCGCACGCTGCGCTCGCGGATGGCATCGGGCGGCTCGCTCGTGCGTGAGGAAGTCGATCCCGAGGCGATCGCTGCGGTCGTGGCGCGCTGGACGGGCATCCCGGTCTCGCGCCTGGTTGAGAGCGAGCGCGAGAAGCTCATGCACCTGGAGGGTGAACTCCACCGCCGCGTGGTCGGTCAGGACGAGGCCGTGACCGCCGTGGCCAGGGCCGTGCGCCGCAATCGCGCCGGCCTGGGCGAGGCCAGCCGCCCCATCGGCTCGTTCCTCTTCCTCGGTCCGACCGGTGTCGGCAAGACCGAACTCTGCAAGGCGTTGGCTGCGCTCCTCTTCAACACCGAGGACGCCATGGTCCGCATCGACATGAGCGAGTTCATGGAGCAGCACTCCGTGGCCCGCCTGATCGGCGCGCCCCCCGGCTATGTCGGCTATGAGGAAGGCGGCCGCCTCACCGAGGCCGTGCGCCGGCGCCCGTACAGCGTCGTCCTCTTTGACGAGTTCGAGAAGGCTCACCCCGACGTGACCAATGTGCTCCTGCAAGTGCTCGACGACGGCCGCCTGACCGATGGCCAGGGCCGCACGGTCGACTTCAGCAACACGATCATCGTCATGACAAGCAACCTTGGCTCGCAGGCGATCCTCGAGATGACCGAGAAGGGCGAGCGCCACGAGGTCATCGAGGCGCATGTGCGCACGATCCTGAAGAAGCACCTGCGCCCCGAACTCATCAACCGCATCGACGAGACGGTGATCTTCGAGCAACTCAAGCGCACCGACATCGCCCGCATCGTCGAGATCCAGGTCGCCAACCTGGCCAAGCGGCTCGAGTCGCTGCGCATCGGTCTCACGCTGACGCCACAAGCCCAGGCGGCGCTGGCCAACGAGGGCTACGACCCGCACTTCGGTGCGCGTCCGCTCAAGCGCGTGATCCAGCAGCGCATCGAGAACCCGCTGGCTGGCAAGCTCCTCGAGGGCGCGTTCGGTGAGGGCGACACGATCGTGGTCGACCATGTCGGGAAGTCATTCACCTTCTCGAAGGCCGCCGCTCCGACTGGTGCCACGGCTGGCTCGAGTGACACCTGATCGCCCCCCCGTCCACCCAGAACGGATGTTCGACCGCAACATGCTGTCATCGCAGGAAATCCGGTCATCGTTCGCTTGAGTCTGGCGGACCCGCGCCACCTTGAAGTCATGCCCAAGCTCGCACTTGCCGTGGCAGCGGGTAGTGCGCTCGCCCTCTCGACCGCCGTTCTCGTCCCCGAACCGGTTCAGGCCAAGGTCCGTTCGGCGCACGACCTCTCCCGCGAAGAAGTGCTGGCGCTGATCGACCAGGTCGTGACCCGTGAGCGCGCCGGCAGCCAGCCGCCTCAGCGTGCAACGAGCGCATCGTTCTGGAACTGGGAAACCCCGCATGTCCACCCGATCGACCTGACGCCCGACCGCAGCATGCTGCTGGCGGTCAATCTTGCCGACGGCGTTCTTGAACTCTTCGATGTGACCGGCTCGGCTCCGCTGCGGTTCGGCAGCGTGCCCGTGGGCGTGGATCCGGTGAGCGTCCGGGCCCGCTCCAACACCGAGGCCTGGGTCGTCAACCATCTCTCGGACACGATCAGCATCGTCGACCTGCCGACGCGCCGCGTTCGCGCCACGCTCTCGACGGGCGATGAGCCGTGCGATGTCGTCTTCGCGGGCTCCCCCCTGCGCGCGTTCGTGAGCGTGAGCCAGCTCAATGAAGTGCGCGTCTTTGACCCGGACAACCTGGCCACCGCGCCCACCGTGCTCGCCATCCAGGGCGAGGACCCGCGCGCACTCGCCACCGATGGCACGCGGGTCTACGCCGCCATCTTCGAGAGCGGCAACGCCACCACCCTGCTGTCCGAGACCGTGGTCTCGAGTTCCGCCAATCCCTACGCAGGCGACCCGAACCCGCCGCCGAATGCCGGCACGGGATTCAATCCGCCGCTCGCGTCCGGACTGCCGACGCCGCCGCGCGCAGGGCTCATCGTCCGCAAGCAGGCCGACGGAACTTGGCGCGACGACAACAACGGGAACTGGACGAGCTCCGTGACGTGGGGACTCCATGACCAGGACCTGGCGATCATCAACGCCTCGACGCTCGCGACCACCTACGCCAAGGGCCTGATGACGACCAACATGGCGCTCGATGTCGGACCGTCCGGGCGCGTCACGGTGGTCGGCACCGAAGCCACCAACCAGATCCGCTTCGAGCCGCTCTTGAAGGGCACCTTCATTCGCGTTCGCATGGCGAGCGTGGATCCGGCCGCGCCGACCACGCCGACGATCGTCGATCTGAATCCGCACCTGAACTACACCACCGGCACGCTGCCGCAGGCCCAGCGCGACCTGTCGATTGGCGATCCGCGTGCGATCGTCTGGAACGCCGCACGCACGACGGGCTGGGTCGCCGGGATGGGCTCGAACAATGTGCTCCAGATCAATGCCTTGGGTGCACCGCAGGCTCGCATCGAGGTCGGCGAAGGCCCCACGGGACTTGCGCTCGATGAGTCACGCGGTGCGCTCTATGTGATGAACAAGTTCGATGGATCGATCAGCCGGGTCAGCATGAGCGGCGGCACCGAGACTGCGCGCGTCGCTTTCCACGACTCGACGCCGGATGAGATCAACGCCGGCCGGCCGTTCCTGTACGACACGCATCGAACGAGCGGCCTCGGCCAGGCCTCCTGCGGCAGCTGCCACATCGATGGCAAGCTCGACTTCCTCGGCTGGGACCTCGGCGAACCCAACGGCTCAGTCAAGACCTTCAACCAGAACTGCAACTTCGGCCTCGCGGGCGGCTGTGCGAACTGGCACCCGATGAAGGGTCCGATGACCACGCAGACGCTCGTCGGCATCCTGGGGGCGGAACCCCTGCACTGGCGCGGCGATCGCGAGGGCTTGTCGCAGTTCAATGGTGCGTTCGTCGGACTCATCGGCGACGACACCCAGCTCACGCAGGCGGAGCTGTCATCGTTCATGCAGTTCGTCGCCTCGATGCGCTTCCCGCCCAACCCCAACCGCAACATCGACAACTCCCTGAAGACCAGCCTTGCGGGCAGCGGCAACCCTGCCAACGGGCAGACGCTCTTCAACACGCTCCAGGTCGACGGCGCGGCGACCAACTGTGCCATCTGCCACCAACTGCCGACCGGTGGGCTCGGCGTGATCATCAGCGCCAACCTGTTGCAGGAGCCGCAGAGCATGAAGATCCCGCAGCTTCAGAACATGCATGAGAAGGCCGGCTTCCTCAAGACGAGCCAGAGCAACAACCGTGGCTTCGGCTTCACCCACGATGGCGGCTTCGACACACTGATCAACTTCCTGAACCTGGGGGTCTTCAGCTTCTCCTCGGGATCCACTGGACAGCAGCAGCGGCGGGACCTCGAAGCCTTCATGTTCAGCCTGGCCACCGATACCCACGCCGCAGTCGGTCAGCAGGTCACGCTCACCTCGCTCGCGACCGCAACACCCGCGCAGATCTCGACGCTTGACACGCTGGCCACGCTCGCCACGAATGGCAGCATCGACCTGATCGCCAAGGGCAATGTCAACGGGCAAGCGCGGGGCTGGATGTTCCTGAGCACCTCCGAATGGCAGTCCGACCGCAGTGCTGAGACCGTGACCACGGCCCAACTGCGCGCGATGGCCGCACCCGGAAGCGAGATCACCTTCACCGCGGTGCCCGATGGCACCGGCATCCGACTCGGTTACGACCGGGACATGGATGGTTTCGCCGACCGGGACGAGCTCGACGCCGGCAGCGATCCGGCCGATCCAGCCAGCGTGCCGCAGTCATGTGTGGCGGACCTCACCAACGATGGTGTCGTGAACGGCAGCGACCTGGGCATGCTGCTTGGAGCCTGGGGATCCTGCGGCGGCTGCGCAGCCGACCTTGACGGCGATGGCGTGGTGGGCGGTTCGGACCTGGGCGTCATGCTCGGGGCATGGGGCACCTGCCCGTAGTATCGAGCCTCCACCAGGAGGCCCCATGTCGGACGCAACCAGCACTCCCACCACATCCGTCCGCGAGAACGCGCTTCAACCCAAGAGCGGTTGGGTCATCCTGCCCTTCCACTTCATGATGCTGGGCATCAACATCGCCTTGATCGTCTCCGGCGCGCACGGCGATGGCGACAACCCCGCACC
>VGYB01000052.1 GCA_016873115.1 Planctomycetota bacterium
CGGCGCCACGAGCGACAGCACCGGAACCCTAAAGCGATCCGATCACCGTTCCGTGACCCCCGCGACCATCGGCGTCTGAGCGCGCCCCTCGTCGCACCGATCCACAGGCCGCTGCCCTCCGCGGGCGGCGGCCTTGTTCGTTCGGGGCTGTGACAAGCGATTCACCAGCCGGTGGTGGATGTTCAAACATTCAGTGAGGTTGTCGGTTTCGCAGTGTCACCCATGCACCCGCTAGCCTGAACGCGTGCGAGACCATGCGACGCGGCGCGAGTTCCTGGGCACGGCAGCCGTGACGGCGGCCGCAGGAGTTGCTGGCGCCTACGCGGCGCCGCGTGATGCGACCGCACGAGGCGGATCCAGTGCGATCGTTCAACCAGAGGGACCACGACCCATGCACGAGTTCTCGCCAGCAACGCCCGAGTGGGCCATGCCCTATCCATCGCAGCGGATGCCCACGCTTGCACGCCGCGGCATCGTGGCCACAAGCCAGGTGCTCGCCGCGCAGGCAGGCACCGAGATCCTTGCGCAAGGCGGCAACGCCATCGACGCCGCGATCGCGACCGCCGCGTGCATGACCGTGCTCGAACCCACCACCAACGGGATCGGTGGTGATGCGTTTGCACTCGTCTGGTCCCCCGCCGATGGCGGTCGCCTGCACGGCTTCAATGGTTCGGGCCGCACGCCGCGTGCGCTCGATCGTTCACGCTACGGCGGCAGCACGATGCCCACACGCGGTTGGGATGCGGTCACCGTGCCAGGGCAAGTCGCGCTGTGGGCCGATGTGCACCGCGCGTTCGGCGCGCTGCCGTTCGCCCAGCTCATGCAGCCCGCAGCGGCGTATGCGCGTGATGGGTATCCAGTCGCTGTGCAGACAGCGCGCCTGTGGGAGCGCGCGGCGACCGCGCTCGCTGGCAACGCCCAGTGGCGCCGCACCTTCACGATCGACGGGCGAGCGCCGCGTGCCGGTGAGTGCATCCGCCTGCCCGATCACGCGCGCACGCTCGAGCGCATCGGTGCCACTGTCGGCCGCGATCTTTACGATGGTGCGCTCGCGAAGGCGATCGATGCCATGGCACGCGCCGATGGCGGCGCCATGAGGCTCGATGACCTGGCTGCGCACACGACCGAGCGTGTGGCGCCGATCTCGATGGGTTTCCGCGGCGCGCGCCTGCATGAGATCCCTCCAAACGGCCAGGGCATCGCGGCGCTGATCGCGCTGGCGCTCCTTGAACGCGTGGGCATCGATCGGCACGGTGTCGACGATGCAGCAGGCACGCACCTGGCGATTGAGGCGATCAAGCTCGCCTTCCGCGAGGCGCACCTGCATGTGGCCGAACCATCGTGCATGATCGAGTCGACCAAGGCGCTGCTCGATCCGAAGCGACTCGACGCGTTGGCCGCGCGCATTGATCCAACGCGAGCGCAAGAATTCGATGCCGGCGTGCCCAAGCCGGGCGGCACGATCTATCTGTGCACGGCGGATGCATCGGGCCTGATGGTCAGCTTGATCCAGAGCAACTACATGGGCTTCGGCAGCGGGCTTGTGGTGCCCGGGACAGGCATCGCACTCCAGAATCGCGGCGCATGCTTCAACCTTGTCCCAGGCCACGCGAACGAACTCGCGCCGGGCAAGCGTCCCTATCACACGATCATCCCCGGGTTCCTCTCGCGTGATGCAGGCGCGCCATCGGTGCATGGTGCGAGCGAGTCGGTCGCCGAGCCGATCGGACCCTTCGGGATCATGGGCGGCTTCATGCAGCCGCAGGCGCACGCGCAGTACACGCTGCGCACGGTCGTGCATGGGCAGAACCCGCAGGCCGCACTCGATGCACCACGCTGGCAGTGGATGAGGGGCACCGATGTCCAGCTCGAGCCGGGCTGGCCGCAGGCAACCATCGATGGCCTGCGCGAGCGCGGACATGCCGTCACCATCGCCGCCGAGCGCTCGGTCACCTTCGGCCGCGGGCAGGCAATCGCTCGGCTCAGCGATGGAGTCTTGTGCGGCGCCAGCGACCTGCGCGGCGATGGATGTGCGGCGGGGCGGTGAGCGAACGGCCGAAGCATCTGTTATCGGAATGACGGGTGCTTTGTGCTACTTATGTACTGGAAGTGACATAAGGACGCGTCCCGTCCCGGCCGCCCATCCGCGACCTCGCGCGTGCCGCACTCCCCCGCCCCCTCACCGACTCACGCTGACGCAGGGATTCACTGCCCCCGCTGCTACCATTCACCGCGACACGGCCGCCGCATCGAAAGAGCGGCGGCCGTGTCGTTCTGCGAGACCCCGCCCATGCCCATCACCAACGCCCTGACCACCAGCATCGAGCGCATCTCCATCCTCGACGAGCACGGGAACTTCGACCAGAAGCTCGGCAAGGGCCTGATTCCGGATGCTGACCTGCTCAAGCTCTACGAGACGATGGTCACCTGCCGCATGATGGATGAGGTGGCCTTCAAGCTGCAGCGCTCAGGCCGCATGGGCACCTACCCGCAGAACATGGGCCAGGAGGCCAACAGCCTCGGCGCCGCCTACGCGCTCAACAACGACGACTGGCTCGTCACCTGCTACCGCGAGAACTGCGGCCTGATGTGGCGCGGCGTACCGATCGACAGCATCCTCCTGCACTGGATGGGCGATGAGCGCGGCAACGCCATGGCCCGTCCGCACCACGCAACGCCGATCGCCGTTCCCATCGGCACGCAGATGCTGCACGCAACCGGCCTGGCGTGGGCGGCCAAGTACCGCGGCCAGAAGCAGATCGCCTGCACCTTCTTCGGTGACGGCGCAACCAGCGAGGGCGACTTCCATGAAGCCTGCAACTTCGCGGCGAACCTCGACATCCCGGTGATCTTCTTCTGCCAGAACAACTTCTGGGCGATCAGCGTGCCCGGCCGCATCCAGTGCAGCGCACCGACCGTGGCGCAGCGTGGCATCGCCTATGGCATGCCCTGCCTGCAGGTCGACGGCAACGACCTCTTCGCGGTCGTCTACGGCATGCGCAAGGCGATCGACCACGCGCGCACCACCGGCAAGCCCTACTTCATCGAGGGCGTGACCTATCGACTCGGCGACCACACGACCGCTGATGATGCGCGCCGCTACCGCGACCAGGCCGAGGTCGATGCGTGGAAGGCGCGCGATCCGATCACCCGGCTGCGCAACTACATGACGAAGAAGGGCATCTGGTCGGATGCCAAGGACACGGCGCTGCGCAAGGCCGCCGAGGCCAGCTGCATGGCGACGGTCGAGCGTTGCGAGCAGGTCGAGCACCCCGTGCGCAGCGATGTCTTCAACTACACCTTCGCCGACCTTCCCACCGATCTCATCACGCAGCGCGAGACCGGCCACACCCACTCGCTCGGGCAGGATCCGAGCCAGCTCCCGAGCGCATCGAACGCGCGCTGAACGGCGACCACCACCACGATCATCCATCAGGATCCCACCATGGCGACCCTCACCCTCGTGCAAGCCATCAACCTCGCCCTGATCCAGGAAATGGAGAAGGACGACCGCGTCATCCTGCTCGGCGAGGATGTCGGCAGCAACGGCGGTGTCTTCCGCGTCACCGAAGGCCTGCAGAAGCGCTTCGGCACCAACCGCGTCGTCGACACGCCGCTGGCCGAGAGCGGCATCATCGGCACGAGCATCGGGCTGGCGATGGCCGGCCTGCGACCGGTGCCCGAGATCCAGTTCGAGGGCTTCCTCGGGCCAGCCTACGACCAGCTTTG
This sequence comes from Planctomycetota bacterium, assembly GCA_016873115.1. Lineage (GTDB taxonomy): Bacteria > Planctomycetota > Phycisphaerae > Phycisphaerales > SM1A02 > SYIB01. The sequence goes on from VGYB01000052.1 coordinate 3,730, forward strand.
CAGCCATGCCGCTCGCATGCGCACCCGCACGCGCGGCACCTTCACCGTGCCGATGACCGTGCGTGTGCCGGTGGGTGGCGGCATCCACGCCCCTGAACTGCACAGCGACAGCCCCGAGGCGTTCTACACCCACCAGCCCGGCCTGAAGGTCGTGATGCCCAGCGGTCCCTACGACGCGAAGGGCTTGCTCATCAGCGCGCTGCGCGATCCCGACCCGGTCATCTTCTTCGAGCCCAAGCGCATCTACCGCGCGATCCGCGAGGAAGTGCCCGAGGACGAGTACACGATCCCGCTCGGCAAGGCCCGCGTGGTCTGCGAAGGCACCGACCTCACCGTGGTGAGCTGGGGCGCGAGCGTGATCCAGTGCATGCAGGCGATCGAGGCCTGCGGCCGCAGCATCGAACTCATCGACCTGCGCACGATCTACCCCATGGACATGCAGACCGTCGAACAGAGCGTGTCCAAGACCGGCCGCTGCGTGATCGTGCACGAGGCCCCGCGCACCTGCGGCGTCGGCAGCGAGGTCGCGACGCAGATCATGGAGAAGTGCTTCCTGCACCTGGAGGCTCCGGTCCAGCGCGTAACCGGCTTCGACACGATCATGCCCTACTACAAGCTCGAGCTCGAGTACCTGCCCGATGCGGCGCGCATCCAGCGCGGCATCGAGGACTGCCTTGCCTATTGAACCAACGCACGGAGGCAAATCATGGCCGGCCTGAAACAACCCGACGACAAGAGCCACTTCCTGCTGCCCGATCTCGGCGAAGGCCTGGTCGAGGCCGAACTCATCAGTTGGCGCGTGAAGCCCGGCGATGTGGTCACGACCTCGAGCATCCTTGCCGAGATGCAGACCGACAAGGCGCTGGTGGAAGTGCCGAGCCCGTGGCCCGGCACCGTGAGCGAACTCTGCGGCAAGCCCGGCGACATCATGAAGGTCGGCAAGCCGCTCGTGCGGTACGCCGTGTCGGGCGCGGCGCCCGCCGCTGCCCCGGACGCCAAGGGCCCGGCCTGCGTGGGCGCATCGGTCGCCGCTGGCGTCCCCCAAGCGGAGGGCGACCAAGGCACTGTCGTGGGCACGATGAGCGGCGCGCTCACCGTGAGCGATCGCTTCGCGCGCAAGCCCGAACACACCGTCGCGGCACCGGTGCGCGGCAAGGTGCTCGCCACGCCCGCCGTGCGGCGCATCGCGCGCGAGATGGGCATCGACATCAACAAGGTCGCGGGCACCGGCCACAGCGGTCGCGTCACGGCATCCGATGTGCACGGTTTCGCGGGTGGCTCGACCACGGGCTTCGCACCGCGCACAGTCGCTGCGTCGATTCCAATGCCGCCGGTCGACAAGGACGGCGTGTCGCAGCGGATCGCCTTCCGCGGCGTGCGGCGCAAGATCGCCGAGGGCCTCGAGCGCAGCGTGCGGACCGCCGTGCACTTCACGGTCGTCGACGAGGCTGATGTCACCGCGCTCGACCGCAGACGGCGCGAGTACTCGAAGGTCGTGGGCCAGAAGCTCAGCATGATGCCGTTCATCATGGCGGCGATCTGCCGTGCCCTGCGCAAGCACCCCTCGCTCAACGCGAATGTGGACGACACCAACAACGAGATCCTGATCAAGGGTGTGATCAATCTCTCGATCGCCGTCGACACCGACAGCGGCTTGATGGTGCCGGTCGTGCGCAATGCGGACCAGTGCACACTGGTCGATCTCGCCAACCAAGTCAAGGTGCTGGCAGGCCGCTGCCGCGACCGCACGATCAGCCGCGAGGAGAGCATGGGCGGGACCTTCACGCTCTCGAATGTCGGCAGCTACGGCGGGATGTTCGCCACGCCGATCATCAACTATCCCGAGGTGGCGATCCTGGCCGTCGGCCGCACCAAGGAGCGCGTGCTGGTGAAGGATGGCCGCTTCTACGCCGGGCTCGTGCTGCCCCTGAGCCTGTCGTGCGACCACCGTGTCGTCGATGGCGCCGAGGGCGCGCGCTTCCTGAACACCGTCGTCGGCCTGCTCGAGGAACCGTCGTCGCTGCTGTGATGCTGCGCGGCGGGTTGCATGCGCATCGATATCGAGAGTTTCGACGATCCGCGGCTGGCGGACTATCGCGCCCTGCGCGATCGGGAACTCGTCGGCGAGGATGGTCGCAGCGGCACCTTCATCGGCGAGGGACTGCTCGTCATCGAACGCATGCTCGCCCTGCCCGGGGCCACGAGGTCGATCCTCGCTGCAGAGCGTCGGCTTGCCGAGATCGACGCACTGCTCGCACACCATGGCCAGCCCGAGATCCCCGTCTTCATCACGCCCGACCGCCGCGTCGAGGCACTGACTGGCTTCCAGATGCACCGCGGTGCCATCGCCAGCGGCGACCGGCGCGTACTTCAGGGCAGGTCGCTGCACGAGATCGCGCCCGCATCGGGATCGGCGCTCGTCCTTGCCGCCGACGGCGTCGGCGACCGCGACAACATCGGGGCGATCTTCCGCGACAGCGCAGCGTTCGGTGCCAGCGGCGTGCTGGTCGGCCAGCACTGCCACGATCCCCTCTACCGCAAGAGCATCCGCAGCAGCATGGGGTACACGCTCAGCGTGCCCTTTCTGCACTGCGTCCTGCCGTCGACGCTGAACTTGTTGCGACGCGACCATGGTTATTCCGTGCTCGGGACCGTCTGCCGTCCTGGCGCCCAGCCGCTGCCAACCATCAAGCGCTCTGAGCGGATGGTGGTCGTGGTTGGCAATGAATTCCGCGGGATTTCCCCGGAGGTCGAGGCCGTGTGCGACCAGTTGGCCTTCATCCCGATGCAGGCAGGGATCGACAGCCTGAATGTCAGCGTGGCAGGTGCGGTGGCGCTCTTCCACCTCGCGCACGGAAATGGGACCTTGGCGGGCAAAATTCCGGCCAGAACGGCCTGAACCGCGGGGGTGAACCAGCCGTACCGTGCAGCGGTCGGCCACTCGGCCGTGGAGGACCCCCAGCATCATGCCTAGTTTCATCCGTCTGTCGTCGCGCACCGCCATGTTCGGCCTTGCGCTCTCGCTCGCTGCCACCGCACCCGTGCTCGCTGCCACGCGGGATGAGGCCGACCAGAAGCACGCCCGCGCGCTCTCGAATGCATTCCGTACTGCTGCGCGCAAGCTCGATCCGAGCGTTGTGAGCATCGTGTCGATCGACAAGCCGCCGTACAGCGCCGACTCCAATGGCGGCCAGGGTGGCCCGCAGATGCCCGAGATCCCGGAAGAGTTCCGACGCTTCTTCCCCAACATGCCGGGCATGCCCAATGCGCCGCAGCAGCGAGGTGGTCGCATGCCGCCGCGCATGGGCGAAGGCACAGGCGTCATCGTCGACAAGACCGGCGTGATCGTGACCAACAATCATGTGATCCGTGGCGCCGATGAACTCAAGGTCGTGCTGCACGATGGCCGTGAGGTCGCAGCCACCGTCATCGGTGCCGACCGGGACACGGACCTTGCCGTGATCCAGGTCGAGGCCACCGATCTGGTCGCAGCGAGCTTCGGCGACAGCGAATCGCTCGAGGTCGGCGACTGGGTCGTGGCGATCGGTTGCCCCTTCGGCCTCGACCACACCGTCACGGCAGGCATCATCAGCGCCAAGGGCCGCGATCGCGTGGGCCTCGCGACATTCGAGAACTACATCCAGACCGATGCGGCCATCAACCCCGGCAACTCGGGTGGCCCGCTCGCTGACCTCGAAGGCAATGTGATCGGCATCAACACGGCCATCAGCAGCCGCAACGGCGGCAACGATGGCGTGGGCTTCGCGATCCCGAGTTCGATGGTCAAGGAGATCGTGGGCCAGCTCCGTGATGGTGGCCGCGTGGTCCGTGGCTACCTGGGCGTGCAGTTGCAGGAGATGGATGCAGAGACCGCCTCGAGCTTCGACATCAAGCCGAGCGATGGCGTGCTGATCGCCCGCGTGCAGCCCGACACGCCGGCCCAGAAGGCCGGACTCCAGGACGGCGACATCGTCGTGAAGATCGATGGCAAGCCCACCCCGAGCACAGCAGCCTTCATGCGGATCATCGCCAGCCGTCGCCCGGATGCCGAGGTGAACCTGGAGATCATCCGCGAGGGCGAGCGCATGACCAAGCAGGCCACGCTCATCGAACGAACCACAGAACGGGTCAACGCCGGTGCTCCCGCCTTGCCTCAGCGCAGCGAAGAGCTCGCACGGCTCGGCCTCACGGTCGAGCAAGCCGATGCGGACATGCTGAAGTCGATGAATCTCGAACAGGGCGTGGTCATCGCCTCGATCAAGGATGACAGTCCCGCTGCCGAGCGTGGACTCCAGGCCGGCGACGTGATCACCAAGGTGAACGGCCGTGATGTGCGGGATGCCGATTCGATGCGCGACGCCGTGAGCGCCGTGCCCGAAGGACGGCCCTTGCGCCTGACGGTCGTGCGCGATGGCGAACAGCGCTTCGTGATCCTGCGCCGCTGAGCGCAGGCCACGCCCACACGATCTCCGCATGCGTAGTGCGGGGCAGCCGCGGTCAGACCGCGGCTGTTTCGCTTCATGGACCGCCGCCGGCGACCGTGGACGACGACCGCGGTGGCTCAAGGGATGTCGGGGCTATCCTTCAGGTTCCACGATGCGCCCGCATGACGCCACACCAGCCTGGGACCGCGAGGTCACCGTCCACTTCCGTCACCGGGTGTGGTTCACGGACGGCGCGCTCGATCCCGCCAACCCCGCCTTCGCACACGCGCTGCGCTGTGCCTGTCCCGACCGCGAAGCTCCCAGCAGGATGGCTGCCTTCGTTGACTCAGGTGTGCTGGCTGCCTGGCCAGATCTGACCGAACGGCTCTATCGCTATCTGCTTGCACACGATGGCCTGCCTGAACTCATGTGGGTCGAGGCGATGCAGGGCGGCGAGGCGTGCAAGAACGATCCCTCCTGCGTCGAGGATGTCCTCGATGCCGTCAACAATGTCAAGATCGACCGGCACAGCGTGCTGCTGGCGATCGGCGGAGGCGCCGTGCTCGATGCCGTGGGCTTCGGTGCTGCGATCGCCCATCGTGGCGTGCGGCATGTCCGCATGCCCACCACGGTCCTGGCGCAGGATGACAGCGCCATGGGCGTGAAGAATGGGGTGAACCGGGGCGGAAAGAAGAACTTCATCGGCTCGTTCGCACCACCTGACGCCGTCGTGTGCGACCGGGCCTTCCTCGCCACGCTGCCTGATGCAGTCTGGCGCGGTGGCTTCAGCGAGGCCGTCAAGATCGCACTGCTCCAGGATGCCGCGCTCTTCGAGACGCTCGAGCGCGATGGTGCGGCGATCCGTGCTCGTTCCATGGATGTTGCATGGCCGGTCATCATGCGCTCGGCAGAGCTCCACGCGCGCCACATCATGGATGGCGGTGATCCCTTCGAGACGCACGAAGCGCGTCCGCTCGATCACGGCCACTGGGCGGCACACCGGCTCGAGAGCATGACCGCATTCGAGTTGCCGCACGGCGAGGCGGTGGGCATCGGGCTGGCGCTCGATACCGTGTATGCGCGGCGGATCGGGCTGCTCCGACCGGAACAGGCGACGCGCATCCTGCGGGTGCTGGCGAGCCTCGGGCTGGCCCGATCGCATCCCATGCTTGCGTCCATGGACGAGGTCCTCTGGGGACTCGAGGAGTTCCGTGAGCACTTGGGCGGCATGCTCTCGATCACGCTCGTGCGGGACATCGGGCACCCCGTCGAAGTGCACGAAATCGACCGGGTGGCGATGCAGGAGTCCGCTGCCGAACTCCTCGAGACGAACGGCTGATGCCACGACGCGGGGTGGCACGGCCTACCATCCGCGCCCATGGGCACTCCCCTCACCAAGCAGGCCGTGGCCGATCTGTATTTCCTCGAGCATCGAGCCAAGGTGCTCGACCTGGCGGCCTTCCTCGATCGCTTTGACCGGGCCAGCGAGCCCGGCGGAACAGACTTCCGCGTGCAGGCCCTGACGGCGGCACTCGGGCTCGTCCTTGATGGCCAGCCCGATCGCGCCCGGCGCGTGCTCGAACTGTGGAGCGACCGAAGCACCGAGCCGATCGAGCGTGCCCCGATGAAGGGCGCGCTCGGTGCCATGCCGATCGATGCCAAGGATCGCCGCTGATGTACATCGATCCACATGTGCACATGGTGAGCCGCACCACCGACGACTACCAACGCATGGCGTTGGCCGGATGCGTGGCGATCACCGAACCGGCCTTCTGGGCCGGCTACGACCGCTCGACCACGCAGGGGTTCCACGACTACTTCCGGATGCTGACCGACTTCGAACCGCGCCGTGCTGCGCAGTTCGGGATCCTCCACCACACCTGGCTCTGCATCAACCCGAAGGAGAGCGAGGATGTCGGTCTGGCACGCGAGGTCCTGTCCATCATCCCCTCCTTCCTCGAGTGCCAGACCGTGCTGGGCATCGGCGAGATCGGGCTGAACAAGAATTCGCGCAACGAGATGACCGTGCTGGAGGAACACATCGCGCTGGCGATGAAGCACCGCCTGCTGATCCTGGTCCATACGCCCCACCTGGAGGACAAGCTCAAGGGCACGCACCTCATCATGGATGCCTTGCGCAACCAGGGTGCCGATCCGGGTCGTGTGCTCATCGATCATGTGGAAGAGCACACGGTGCGTGCGGTGCTCGACCGTGGATTCTGGGCGGGCATGACGCTCTACCCCGACACGAAGTGCACCCCTCAGCGTGCCGCGGACATCTTCGAGATGCACGGCACTGACCGGCTCTGGATCAACTCGGCAGGCGATTGGGGCGTGAGCGATCCACTTGCCGTGCCGAAGTGCCAGGATGAACTCCGCCGCCGCGGCCATCTGCTCGAGACGATCCGCAAGGTGAGCTACGACAACCCTCGCACCTTCCTGTCGCAGAGCGGACGGTTCAGCGCACCCGAGCGGGCGTGAACAGGGATCGCCGCGCCGCCGAGCGGCACGACGGTGAGCAATCGTGATCGATGGCCGTCGATGATGCGCGACGGCGCGCGGTGCACATCGGTCACGGATCCTGTACGGCAGATTCAGCGCGTGGGGACCTGGCGGCGCGCGAGCATCGCGCCCAGCAATGCACCGACCAACCCGCTCGCGGGATTGGCGATCTTCATCCAGTTCGGTTCACGCGCATGCTTGCCGGCTTCGGTCATGGCATAGAGGGTCGTTGACTGCTTGGCTTCGGCGGCGGCAGCCACGAGGGCTTCGAGCGACGGCCGAGGCACAGGCTCGGGATCCGGCCCCGCACGCAGCACGGTGACGATCGAGCCAATGGTCGCCACAGCGAAGACGATCGCCAACAGCCGGATCCCCATCTTGTTTCGTGCGATTCGCTCGCAGACCGCGCCGCCCGCCACGGCGCTGAGCAGGTTGATCATGATGCTGATCGTGTTCCATCGCGATGTGGCCTTCCAGAACCCTTGCTCGAAGATGGCGTCGAGGTCCATGGCCTGGACCGCCAGGAACATCGTGCTCATGACCAACATGGCCATGATCAGGTAGCCGACCACCACCGAAAGAGCCACGCGCAGCACGCCCAGGCCGCCGCCTGCGAACGGACCATCCTCGCGCCACGCGGGGCGACTCGGGCTCGGATCGCGGTCCCTGATCGTCGGCTGGTCCATGCGCACAGCCTAGCCGCGGAGGTAGGCTCAATCGCATGACACTTGGCCGCACGTTCGCGCTGCTCGGTTCGCTCCCTGTGATGCTCGCGGCCTGCGGACAAGGTCCTGCACCGAGCGCGAATTGGTCCGATGTCACCGCCGAGACGCTCGCTTCACGGGCCAACTGCACGGCGTGCCACGCTGCACCGGCATCGACGATCGATCGCCTGCGGCCGATGGGTGCGCCCACCATGGACGAGGTCGGCACGCGCGCCTACGGGCCGTGGATGGCGGAGTTCATCGCCAAGGGCACGCATGTCGGCGAGCTCGGCTCGCGCATGCCCGACCTCATGCATGGCCTGGACAAGGACGCACGCGAGCGGACCGCCGTGGCGATCGCGGCATGGCTCTCGACTCGCGGGCAGTTCGCTTCTGATCCAGTGTCGGTCAGCGACGGATCGCTGTTGCGCGGCAAGCGGCTCTACGAGACCGTCGGCTGCCTCGCTTGCCACGGTGATGGACTCGATGCCCCGCAGTTGGCACGCAAGACCTCGCTCGCCGCGCTCACGGACTTCCTCGAGAATCCGCTCAAGGCCAGGCCCGGCGGCCACATGCCGGGCATGCTGCTCACGCGCAACGAGGCGCGTGACATTGCAGCGTGGCTGCTGCGTGCACAGTCCGGAAGTCTCGATGCGCCTGCGGTCTCGACCGGGAACGGCTTGGATGCGGAGTACTTCGAGGGCGCCTTCGACGGCATCGGCCCGGACGCCAACGCCGTACCGCTGCGCCAGTACGCCGCCGAGCGCATCGAACTCCCGAAGGACGCACGCAACGACAACTTCGCACTGCGCTTCACCGGAGCCATCGAGATGCCCCGGTCCGGCATGTGGACCTTCCATCTGGGCAGCGATGACGGCTCGGCGCTGTGGATCGATGGCCAGCTGCTGATCGATCATGGCGGGATCCATGGAGCCAGCTACAAGACGGCGCGGGTCCAGCTGTTGCAAGGGACCCATGACCTCAAGGTGCAGTACTTCGAGGCAGCAGGCGACGCAGCACTCAAACTGCAGTGGTCGGGTCCCGGAACGCCACGCGGCGATGTCCCGCCCGCAGCCTTCACCACGCGTGTCGTGCGTCTGACCCCAGGGCCTGCAGTCGCTCGACCCGATGAGGCACTGATTGCCGTCGGCAAGTCGAAGTGGACTGCGCTGGGCTGCGCGAACTGCCATGAGCCATCGATCGCGACCCTGAAGGCGAAGCCGCTGGCCGAGCTCGATCCCTCGGCGGGATGCCTGGCGGACACCG
>VGYB01000053.1 GCA_016873115.1 Planctomycetota bacterium
AGGCGGTTCGCAAGGTGGTTCGCAAGGTGGTTCACAAGGCGGTTCGCAAGGCGGATCGCAAGGCGGATCACAAGGCGGTTCGCAAGGTGGTTCGCAAGGCGGATCACAAGGCGGTTCGCAAGGTGGTTCGCAAGGCGGATCGCAAGGCGGATCACAAGGCGGATCACAAGGCGGATCACAAGGCGGATCACAGGGTGGATCACAGGGTGGATCGCAGGGTGGATCACAAGGTGGATCGCAAGGTGGTTCGCAGGGTGGTTCGCAAGGCGGAGCCTTGGGATCGGGTTCGAGCGGCGGCAACAATGCCTCAAGCAGCAGCCAAGGTCGCTCCGGTGTGCCCACCGTGCAGGGCACGGGTTCGCAAGGCCAAGGCACCGGTGGCGGCGGCATCGGTCGCGGGCTCGACGACTTGGTGAAGGCTGGCTCGAATCCCAATCGGAAGCCTCGCGACGAGCGCTCGCTCGAGCGGCGCGGCCGGACCGGTCCTGCCGATGGCAGCGGTTCCGACGAGAACGAACCGGGCGGCGATCCGACTGATCCGAGCGCGCGCAAGAAGAGCGCGACCGACGGTTCGAGTGATCCGAACACTTCGAAGCCATCCAAGGGCGTGTCGAAGCCGAGCACTGCTGACGCCACCACCGACAAGACCTCGACAAGTTCCGGCGACTCGACCACCACCACATCGAAGGACAAGGCCACGGGCTCCACCCGCGGCGAGGGACTGGGCGACGCCAAGGCGAAGCAAGCCGACACCAGCACGCCGACCGGCGTCGACGAGGGCTCGAAGGAGCGCACGCGCTCCGCCCCCGCCGCTGCGGCGGCACCAGTCCAAGAGAAGGCTCCTGCGCCTGCCGATCCAAGCGACGCGACCGGCAACGCACCCGAGGGCGATCCCGATCTGCCGGAGCTGGAGGTCGATCGCCTCGATGGCGATGCCGAGGCGCTCAAGCGTGCTGGCGAACAGCGTGGCGAGGTCGTGCAGCACCCCCTGCACGGGACATGGATCCAGGAGTCCCCCGACACCAGCGCTGATTTCGGCATCGGTGGCTACAGCCAATCGATGCTGAGCATCGACATGATTGGCGGCGTGGTCACGGTGCTGCGCGTGGTCTCTGGCACGGCGCCCGTCGTCATGCCTGGCGAGTTCCGGATCGCCTCCGCGGCCCGGGCTTCAGGGGCACTCGATGGCGAATGCACGCTGTCGCTCGATGCCTCGCTCACCAGTCGATTCCCCCCACGCGGCGGTACGGTCGGTGGTACACCCTTCACGGGTCCAGTGGGCGCGGGCCCCTGGACACTCCAATGGAAGCGTGAAGCCAACGCACTCCAGCTCGCCTCAAAGCGCTACATCCCGTGCGACCCTTCGCGCTTCGAGTCGCTCCGGCGCGATGGCCCTGATCCGGCAGCGGCCGAGCGCGCGCGCCAAGCACGACAGGCGGCCGCAGCCGCGGCGCCCGAGACCAAGCGCGCCACGAAGGTCTCGACCTTCATGGGCGTCAAGGGCGGCGGCAGCCGGTTCATGTACATCATCGATGTCTCGGGTTCGATGGGCGCTTCTTGGGGAAACACCACGAAGTTCGAGCATGCGAAGGCCGAGCTCATCAAGGCGATCGAGGCACTCCCGGCCGGCACGGAGTTCTGCGTGGCATTCTTCACCGATGGCGCGGGTGCGCTCAAGGACGAATGGATGGAGGCCGGCGTCGACACCAAGGCAGCAGTCGAGCGCATCCGTCAGCAAGGCCTGATGGGTGGGACCGATCCCCTGCCGGCCCTGCAGTTCGCGTTCGAGTCGATGGACCCGATCCCCGACTGCGTCTTCATCCTCACCGATGGCCTGATCCCGACGGATGTGCCGGACCGGATCCGCGAGCTCAACGACGGCGCCACGATCACGCAGATCAACACGCTTGGCTTCGACGACTCGCCTGACGCCATCGCGATCCTCGAGCAGATCGCCGACGAGAACGACGGCGAATTCCGGCTCGTGCGCTAGCGCCGCGAACGCGACTCGCTCAGAGCCCGCGCGGCTGGCCGGGCACGACCAGATCGCGGTACTCCGGCAACGGCTGCGTGTTGACGCTGACGCCGTACTCGAAACCTCGATCGACGAAGAGCCGCTTGGCAAGGAAGAACGTGTCGAAGGAGTCTGGCGCGATCTCGAAGTCGATGAAGTCCTTCTTCGGATCGAGCGTGGCGAGGAGATCGAGGAAGGCCGGATCGGACTCGATGGCGTTGCCCGCGGTGAGGTCGATGCCCTTGCCGGTGGCAAGCACCACATCACGCTCAATGCGCTCCTGACCGCGCTCGCAGTTCTCGACGGGAACCATGCACCGTGAAGCGACCGTGTGCTGTGGGTGCCAGAGTGAATACCACTTGCAGCGCTCCCGCGGCCGCGGTCCCGGTGGGAAACGACAGACCGCATAGAGCCGGTCGCCCCAGACCACGACCGTGAAGGCCCGCTGCGTGATGAGCCGCTCGATCGGTGGACGGGCGGCGCGGGACTTCGATTGTCTTGCGAGCTTCAGGTCTTCCTCGAGCCGCGAGATCGCGGCCTCGAGCGGTTGCACCAGCTCGGCCATCGTGCTGATGTCGCGCCCCGCGGCCTCGATCGATCGCTCATAGGCAGCGAGGAGCTTGCGCCGGCGCGCGATCTCGCCCATCGCGCGCTCGACATCTTCCATGCGCTCGGCCATGGTCGGGTCGATCTTCGGCGCGGGCAGTTCCTGGAGCCGACGCTCAAGATCCGCGATGTCGTTCTGGAGCACCGCCGCATCCGCTGGAACCGCCGGAGCGCTCTCCGCAGCGCGGCGCATCCCCTCTGCCGTCACCTGGCTCGCCTTGGCCATCGCCATGATGGCGGCGATCAGCATGACGAACATGATCGTGCCGAACATGTTGCAGATCGGATCGAGCAGGAGTTCGAGGCTCCCTCCGTCATCACCCGAGGCGCGTCGACGGCGACTCATGGTGCCTGCTCCTGCCGACCGGGCATGGCCCCATCGAGGATGGCGGACTCGGACACGAGGTCGAGCCCCATGCCCGGACGACGACTCTCGGGCATCGCGGAGCGCTCGGCCACGATCCCGCGGTAGTGATCGATCCCGGAAGGCTTGACCACGAAGAGGAGGTAGAACGGCTTGCCGCCCGCGATGACGGCTGCCGCGTCCGTGATCGCACCGAGCGAACCGTCGGCCGAGACCATCATCGCCCCGCCGCCCTTCTCGACGGCAAAGACAAGAAAGCCGCGGGCGCTGACCTCGACGCCAACCGGCATCCCCTTGGGCGAGTCCCCGAGCAGGTAGGTCACCTGACGACGGCGCTGCTCGCGCTCGAGTTCCGACTCGAGCTCCTGACGGCGCTCCTCCAGGGATTGGAATCGCCGTGCCGCACCTGCCTCAGGGTGACGCAGCAGGATGTCACGCAAGGACTTCTCGAGCTGCTCGATCTCCCGCTTGAGATCGTCGAGTTCCTCGCGTGCAGCCAGCACCTCCTGGCGAAGCGTCGCCCGACGCGCCGTCGGATCCTCGTCGGGGCGCCGCTGCGCTCGGCGGAGCGCCTCGGTCAACTGGTCCCGCCGTTCCATGAGCGCCGTCACGCTGGCCGAGCTTGACCCATCGGACTTGGCTGCCGACACGGCACGCTCCACCGTCTCGACCGCCTGCACCATCGAACTGATGATGAGCAGCACCGTCACCAGGATGGTGATCCCGATGAGCGAGAGCAGCACGTCCTGGAAGGAGAAGAACGTGACTGGTGCCCCGGTGGAGCGCCGGGCCATCATCCGGTCCCGCTCAGGCGCACACGCGCGACGATCGTGCGGGTGCAGGTGCCCTGAATGTCATCAAGCAGCTGCTCGTCGGCACGCTTCACCGCGATCATGATGAGTTGGATGATGAGGACGGCGACCAGGGCCTGGCCGGTCGTCACGAACGCGGTCTTCAGTCCATCCAGGACGCCGGTCAGGTTCTGCACGAGCGCCGAGACCTGCGACGATCCCGATCCATCCTGCACCGCACCGAGGGTGGCACCGAACTGTCCCATGGCCTCGGTCAATCCGAGCACCGTGCCGATGAAGCCGAGCACCGGAATCGCCCAGACGAACCCCCGGAGGACCGTGTACCCGGAGTCGTTCGATGCCTCGTCCTGCTCAGCGCGCGAGGCCAGCAGTTCGTCAACATCACCGACGCGGCCGAGGTTGCGCATCATGCGCAGCACCCCACGCACCCGTGACAGGTAGAGGAACCGTTCCGGCTCGTCAGCGATCGCGTCGATCCTGTCCACCACCGCGTCGGCTGTCTCGGCCGTCAAGGTGAAGGTGTTGGCGGTCGGCAGCACCGGCGCGGCCAGTACGGCGCGCTGGGCCTTGATCTTCAGGCTCTTCAGGACGAGGAAGGCCAGGCACCAGACCGTGAACACGATCACGGGAATCGGGATGTACTGGTAGGACGTCATCTCGTGCCAGAGGAAGGCACCCCACGGCGTACCGCGGAGCATGCCGACGATCAGGTACGCGCCGCCTGCCACGACCACGGTGGCGATCAGGCACGCGAGTTGGCTCGGTGTCGTCCCGGCGCCGGCCTTGAAGCCCCAACGGGCCTCGGGATCGAGCGTCTTGAAGCGGTAGGCCGCGGCAGCGGCATCAAGCCGGCGTGCGGCACGGTTGGTCGGGTCGATGGTCGTCATGGCTTGCTCTGCGCTGCTTCGTCGCGATACAGGAGGATGGGACCTCGGCTCAGCGCCAGACCGGCATCGCTGGCGGTGCCATTGGTGACGCGGATCGGTACGAGGGCGCTTCGACCGAGCGATTGGGAGATGGCAAGGACATCCTGCGCCGGACGCCAAAGTTCGACGCGTCGCGTACCACGCTTCTCATCAGCGGCCATCATGACACCAATGGGCGAATAGGTACTGAGTCCCCCGAGCCGCTGCGAGCTCGACACCAGCGTCATGCCCCTCTTGAGCGGGAAGGCACGCACGAGTTCCGCTGCCTCGCGACGCTGTTGCGGCGTGGTCTGCTCGGGCGCATGGGCGACCTTGACCCAATCCAGATTCAGCAGTCCGGCGTTCTGCTTGCGGATCCGTTCGATCCACGCCCGCACCTCGCGCGATCGATCGGCGTCGACCGGCTGGCCGAGGCCATCGATGGCGATCTCACTGAGGTTGGCGAGTGCAGCCAGCTGCATCAAGGCATCCTGGCCAGGTGCGTTCGGCTTGAGTTCGGCGATTTCGATCAGCATCCGGTTGATGGCCGGCACCACAGCCGAGATGCGTGCGCCGCGGAGCCGCGAAAGTCCATCGGCCCACACCACCGAGACCGGCGACGCAACCGCCTCCCCGCGCACCTGATCAGCATTGATCGCCGTGGCGGTGCCCAACTTGTCGGGCGGTTCGATGAGATGCAGGGCATCCACGAGTGCACCCTTGGTGGGCCCGCCGACCACGGACGCACGACGGTAGAAAAAGCGGCCTTGCTGCCGGAGATTCAAGACCTGCAAGTCGGCGTAACCATCGCGCTCGAGGGCAGCAACCACATCGTCGACCGTCGTGACGAGTTGTCGCTTCGCCGGATCCTGTCGGTCGCGAAGGGCCTCAAGCGCGATCCGGAGCGGCGACTCCGGGTACTTCCGGAGGTGCGCCTCGATCTCGGTCAGAACCTTCTGCGCAACTGCTGGATCCTCGGCGACCTCGAACTCCGGCCCCAGGTGCGCCAGCAGGCTCGGTCGCAGCGTCTCGCGCCACTCGGCCAAGGCGAGCATCGCGTCATCGGTCTGGTCGGTCTCCTCGAACGCCGTCCGCAGCCCAAGATCGCCCAGCACCACACCGGTCTGGCCCTTGAGCATGGACTTGATCCGATCGATGAACTGCTGCTCACTCGTGATCTCGCGCGCCACCTCGTTCGGTGCGATCTGCCGGAGTGCGGCATCGAGCGCCGCCATCCGCTCGGTCGCCTCGTCCAGCCGGTCTTTCACCGCAGCCAGGTCCGGCTCGAGCCGCTTGCTGGCCCGCTCGGTCTCGCTGACCTGCGACTTCGCCGCGGCAAGCGTGGGGCCGAGTTTCTCCAGGGCTGACATGTAGCGCTGCCACCGTTCCACATCCACCCGTTCGTGCGCCGACCATTGCGACGGTGGCGGCCACGCACGGAACACCTGATCGGCGTCCGCCATGGCGGTTCGGACGATGGCATCGTGTCCTCGAGCAATCTCGTCGCGGCGCGCTGCGCAGCGACCCAGCGCAAGCTCGATCTTGGCCTTCGAGGCATCGGACAGACCAGCCTCGGCCAGCAGGCCGCGCAGCGAGGTCTCGAGGAGCGTCACGCGTGGGAGCGGCGCTTGCGCAGCCAGCACCTCATCCACGGCAGCGAGTTCGCGATCAGTGCGCTCCTCCAACGCGGCCAACCGGTCGCGCAGCGCCACAGCCGCATCCAGCACCCCGCGTTCCGCGGCGTTCAGATTGCCTGCATGGGCCTTCTCAATCCCCTCGGCCAGCGACACGGCGCGGTCGCCATCGTTGGCATCGATCGCAGCGGTGACGGCATCGACCGCAGCCCTGCGTTCGGTGCTGCGCTGGTACGACACCACGGCAACGGTCAGCACGCCGCCCAGGACAAGCATGGCAGCAACACCCCCGACCAGTTGCAGGCGGTATCGCCGTGCCTCTGCCTCCTGGTGCAACTGGATGAAGCGAACCGCGCGCAACTCAAGGCCGTCGGGAACCGGCATGGCCGAATCCCTGATGCGCGTCCACGCTGTGTGCACGGCCTGCGCGTTGGCCTGGTCGAGCAGCAGCAAATCCAGCTCTTCGAGTGCTCGCGCGTGGCGGGACTCGCGCTCGCGCTGAGCCGTCGTCTCGGCCGACCACGCAAAGACAGGAGCGACGGAGGCGGCGACATCGTCGGTCGGCATGACGCCGGACGAGCGCTGCAGGTCGGCCCAGCTGCGTTCGAGTCGATCCACCTCGGTCAGATCGTTGGCCGCTTGAGCCGCGCGGAGTTCACCCGCCAGCGCGGCGAACCGCACCTGCGCGACCTTGGCACGCAAGGGCTTCGCACGCGACTCGACGAGCTTGGCGAACTCCGGGTCGATCCGGGCTGCCCATCCCCCGCGCCGAACCTCGTCGGCGAAGGCGATGAGTTCCACCTCGTCCATGGAGGACTGCATGCTTCGCCGGATGTCCTCGATCCACTCGCGCTCGATCGTCGCAAGTTGCGAGACCCAGGGGCCGGAGCCACCCTCGGCCGCCATGAGTGCACGCAGTCGTTGGCGCATGGCGGCCGGTCCCTCGCCCTCCATGCAGGCGCGTCGGAAGCCACGGAGTGCGGGCTCGCGCTCGCCGTAGGCCAGCATCACCTGTTCGATGCGATCGTGCTCTGCCTCGCTGCCGGCACCCACTCCGTCGCACGATGCACGCGCGAACGAACCCACGCCGTCCTGACGACCGAGGACGCCGTTCCACGCCACGGACTGCTTGAGCAGATCCGGGAAATCGGCGATGACGCCATGCGCCTCGCTCAAGAGCCCCTCATCGGCGTACTCGAGCGCCCGGCCAATCGACTGGCGCAAGGCCGCAGCGAAGCTTCGCACGGTGGCAGCGACCTGCATGCGCTGCAAGGCATCGCCATCATGGGTCGGCATCGAGTCGAGCGCCTGCTGGACTTCCCTGATGGTCGGTGTCAGGCTCATGGGTTCATCCCTGATTGAGTGGACATCGTCACCATATCAGGAGCCCCAACGCCACGAGCGTGATCGCGCCAGCGACGGCAAAGAGCACGAGCGACACCCATGGCCTGGCGGGAGACACCTCAGGCGGCTCGTGTGCGGTCTCTTCGGGAAGCCACACCGGGCTCGGTTCGGCCGTGGATGAAGACGAACTGCGTTCGCGGTTGGAGGTGCTGACAGGTGGAGCAGTCCGATCCACTGCACGGGTTCGAGGCTTGAGAGCGGTCGAATCCGAACGCTGTACGGGTTCGATGACACGCGGACTCGGTACGGGCAGACCGAGGTCGAGTGCGGACGGATCCTGTTCCCGCGCGATGACCATCGACGGCAGGCCATGCCCGGCATGGAAGTCGGGCGCGGTGGACCACTGCACGGCCCATCGACGCCCGGGCTCCACACGCGCCGTGACTGCGGCGAGCAGGGCGAGGGGATCGAGGCCCCGTGGCAGTCGCACCGCCACCGCGGATGCATCGGGGGTGCTCATGCGATCGGCAAGGACATCGATCCACGCAGGATCAACCCTCGATGGCATGCCGCGATCCTGCATCGGCTCCGGCAGCGATGGCGCCGGACGCAGCCCGACCTCAGGGACATCGCGAGCAAAGGCGAAGGCCCGCGCCAGGGCGATCGGGCCCTCGATGCATCGATCACCCGGCTCGAGCACAAGATGGTGCGCCACACGATTGGCGCGCCCCGACCAATCGACCCCGCAGCGCGTGACACAGGTCAAGACCGGCCACGCCGTTCCACCGACCTGGCAGACGGCGTAGGAGATCGCGCGATCAGCGGTGTCCTGCAGTTCGGAGCCATCGCTCCAGCCCACCAGCGCGTCGCGCAGTTGGCGCGGCAGGCCGCGGGTCATGGCGGCAACCCCGAACCCTGACTGTCCATCAAGGTCACGCGGCACCGAGGTATGGATCAACTCGAAACTCATGCGCGTGCGTCGAATCGGTACTCCTGCAAGGCCTCGGGCAGGGCCTCGGACAGGGCCACCACGAAGGGCACCGCAGCCCAGGTGGGGCGAACATGCGATGGCACGATGCTCATGCCGCCCGATGCCTCATCGCGCTGCGGTGCGCGACCGAGTCCACTGAACGGCACGACCTTGAATCCCGGCTCGACCGATCGGACCGCACCGAGCACTTCAGGCAGGTGACGCTCGAGGAACGCCACGCCGCCCTGATGGACATGCGCCAGCGTGGCCCCATGCGGCGCACGCATGGGGTGTGCCGTCGATGCACCGCGGAGCGCATCCTCGATCTCGGGTGCCAAGGGCGACCACAGATCGTGCTTGGAGAGTGCCACGATGACGCGCAGGGGAAGCGGCTCATTGGCGGACAGTCCGCGCTGGCGTCGCACACGGTTGACCAGTTCGAGGAGGACCAGGTCGGCTCGTCCGGGTGCACTGCTGCTGCCTCCGAGCGCCGCCACATGCTCCCGCCCACCGAGCGGACCGTGAACGCGGGGGTCCTGTGTCGGATCGATCACGAGCACGATCGCCGACGACACGCCGAGGTGCCGCGTCGCCTGCTCGAACGGCGGCACGGCGCCGGGCAGGAAGTGCTCACCGGCATTGTCGTAGAGGGCGAGCACGGATCGCATGCCACCTCGTGCAAGACCGAAGAGCTGCGGCTTGGGCGCCGTGATGCGCAGGTCGCCCCGACGATAGGACCGGTAGAGGCGGCCCGAAGTTTCCGTCTTGGCGATCATGGTCGGCACATCAGGGGTCGCGCTCTTGAAGAGCGTTCCCTCGAGATCGATCGTGAGGTCATTGAGCGATGGATCGATGTCCGCGAAGTCAAGCCCCGGCACGACGAGACCAGACCGCATCGTGAAGGTGGCGGCGGCAAGCAGCACCGACTTGCCGCTCGACGGCGCTCCAACGACCGAGACCACGGTCTGACCGACTTCGAGGAGTGCAGGCGGTATCTCCAAGTGGCACACCGGGCACGCCATGCGCATGCAGACCGCGCCACCGGGATCAAGCGCACGCCCCTGCCGATCGAACCGTGTGGGGAGGAACCTCAATGGTTCGTCGGAGCCCACGACCGGATCGCCAACGAGGGTTGGGCTCTCGGCAATGAACCGCACATCGGCCGACGGGAACTGCGACCAGCACTGTGGGCAGGTGGTGTTGGGTCGCAGCGTGCGACGGAGCGTCGTGGTCATGGTGTGCTTCCTGGCTGTGCGGCGGGCCCTGGCTGGGCCGCGGGTTCGGGCGCAGTTGGCGCGCCTTGAGGTGAGGGTGCCGTGGACGGGGCCGAGGGTGAGGGCGAAGTGGGTGGAGGCACTGGGGGTGCAGTGGGCGAGGTTGGTGCGGGCTGGGCTGCCGGGGCCGAGGGCGTGGTGCTTGGTGGTGCGGCCGGCACCAACGGTGCGCCGCCCGGAATGCGCCGTTGCGATGCCGAGGCATCAGGATCGCGACCAAGCAGCAAGGCGCGTACCGCACCACCGATGGGCTTGCCCATGAGCGACATCTTGATCGACAGCGAAACCGGCCGACCAGCCGGCAGCACCGCAGGCTGCCCACCTCCATCGCGCACCTCCAGCATG
The DNA here is from genome assembly GCA_016873115.1 of Planctomycetota bacterium. Lineage (GTDB taxonomy): Bacteria > Planctomycetota > Phycisphaerae > Phycisphaerales > SM1A02 > SYIB01. Next base: position 10,269 of record VGYB01000053.1, read on the forward strand.
CGCCCCTGCACACCAGGCACAGCCACCACACGAATCGATGGATCGTTCGACACCACATCAAGCTCGATCATGTCGCTGAGTTCGGCCCACACGATCACCCGTGCCTCGCCATCGACCGGACGCGGCAGGAGCTCGATGGTCGTCGGTGCCGCGGGTAGCGTCGCCATGCGATCGCTTGATGGTGCAAGGGCCGCGAAGCCCTCCGCCGCGCTTGCTGCGATGAGCCACTGCAACCGCGCCGAGCGCTCGGGGGCTCCGGGCTGCATCGCGCGCGCTTGGATGGCATCCACCACTCGCACGATCGGCTTTGCCGAAGGCGACATCGGATCCGCCAGCCGACGCAGGCTCTCGACAGGGATCGCATGCCGGTCCGACCAGGTCGCCGGCGAGGCCACGCCCCGGCGCGTTCGCTCCTCGATGCCCGGCGACTCCACGGTGAGCGCGGCAAGTGCGCCGCCAGGATCCAACCAGGGCGTGCCGGGGTCCAGGATCGATGTTCCCGCTGACGCCTGCAACGCCATGACCGCAGGCTGCGGTGCCAGCGACCGGCAGCGTGCCACGATCTCGGCCCCGGAGGTCGATCGCGCGATGAGTTCCGCGCCTTCCGTCGGTGCAGAGCCGAGCTCGACGGCCGTCAGTCCAGGCTGGTCCGCCAGCGGCCACCACGCCAAGTCGATCACGCTGCCGCGTCCCACGGCACCCCACGCTTCCTCGCCCTTGCCCGCAGGCGAACCCTCGATCCACTGTTCGATGGCCTCGGCGCGGACCATGCACTCATCGACGGCGAGTTCGATGGGCGACCACGGCTCGCGATCCTGCGGTGCAGTGCCCGGCATCACCTGCACGCGAGAGGCACCAGCCGTACGGAGATCGCGCACATTCGACAGCGTGGTGATCGCGAAGAGCCTGCCATCGATCCGAGCCACGACGCCGGCGATCCGTTCGTGCTGCACGCCAGGATCGACCGACTCGATCACGATGCCCACGCCGCCCGGGTCGGCCGCCTTGGGCATCTCACGAAGCACGATGCCGAGGATGGCCACCGCAAGCAGGCCCAGGGCGATCACTCCGAACACGATCCCGCTTCCACGAGCCATGCCGATCCAACCCCGTGCGCGGCGTGGTGACGCCGGGTCGATGGTGACCACCGGTGCCCGTACACGGCGGCGGCGCTCGCGTGGAATCGCCCACGAGTCGAGTGGCTTGGCTGCCCGGCCATCACCCGAACCCAGCGATGCACCGCAACCCTCGCCCGGGCAGCGATCCGGCGCGGCATCGGTCCGGGCGACGAGCCACGAGCGGCCGCATGCGGGGCATCGGATCGACTTCACGGTGCATCCTCACGCTTCTGTCGGGCACGCCGATCGAGCTCGTCGCGCAGTCGATCGAGCTCCTGCCTGAGCAGGCGGCGACTGGGGTCGTCCCTGCCCCGTTCAAGAGCATCGCAATCGACCAACCTGAGCTGTCGAATGCACTCCCGGACGGGCCCAAGTTGCTTCTCGTCGAGCCTTTGCTGTCCACGCACACCCTCGACGATGGCCGTCTCCACCTCACTGTCATTCTTGGCTGCGGCGCGTGCATCACGCCACAGCGAGGCCAAGGAGCAGAGTGCGCGACGCACCTCGAGCTCGGTGTCCTTGAGGGTGTCGTCGTCGATCTTCGCCATGCCCGACTCAAACCTCTTGAGCGCCAGCGCAGGCGACTC
>VGYB01000054.1 GCA_016873115.1 Planctomycetota bacterium
TTCATGGTGTGCTCCTGTGCACACACCATAGCCCACCAACCGGGATGTTCCAAGGGTTGTTCTGGGTTGGAACGGGCGATTGAGCACGCTGGAAGGACTTGCCAGTCCAGCGGGAATCGCGAATGGACCCGATCGGGCTCGAACCGACCACCTCTTCCATGCCATGGAAGCGCTCTACCAAATGAGCTACGGGCCCAGCTTGCACACACCGGCGCAACGCACCGGGCCGGAGAAGGTAGCACCTCACCCGTGGTGCGGCAAGCGGCGGTGCGACTTCCCCCTTCACTCCCATCATGAAGCGCTCATAACTGAACCGCCACGCCCAGACTGGATGCCGCGGTCGGTGGATCGTGAGGTGCGCGCGTCAACGATGGTGCGTGATGGACAACGCGTGGACGCAGCCAACGCGCAGCCGAACGCCATCACATCGCGCTGTCGAGCGCAGCGGCCAGCTCGCTCTTGCGCACGAGGCCGACGAACTTCTTGGCGAGCTTGCCGCCCTTGAAGATCATGACCGTCGGGATGGTCTGGATGTCGAGCTTCATCGCCCAGTCGCGGCTCGAGTCAACATCGAGCTTGCCGACCTTGGCCTTGCCGGCGTAGTCATTCGCCACTTCATCGATGGTCGGACCGAGCATGCGGCACGGACTGCACCACTCGGCCCAGAAGTCGACGAGCACGGGCGTGTCGCTGTCGAGGACCTCCTGCTGGAAATTCGCGTCAGTGAAGGTCTGCGTGTTCTGTCCGGCCATGGTTCATGTACTCCGTGCTTGGTCGATGGGTCCGTTGGGGGAGGCGAAAGTGTAGCCCTGCCCGTGGTCTTGGATCCCGCAGCAATTGCAGTGGATTCAGCGGTGGTCGCGGATCGCGCGCCAGGCCGCCAGAGCCTGCGCGTGCTCGGCGACATCATGCACCCGAAGGAGGTGCGCTCCACCCGCTGCGGCCTCGAGATGCATGGCCACCGAGCCCGCGACCCGTCGTGCGGGATCGGGTTCCCCGGTGATGGCACCCACGAAGCTCTTTCGGCTCGCTCCCACCAGCACGGGGTGTCCCATCGCCACGAATCGTGCGGTGCCGGCGATCAGCGAGAGGTTCTCCTGCACGGTCTTGCCGAACCCGAGCCCGGGATCGATGGCGATCGATTCCATCGGCACGCCCGATGCAACCACCGATGCCACGCGGATCGCCAGCGCAGCGGCGACCGCATCGACGATGTCCCCTTCCACCAGCGATGCGCGGTGTTCGTGGCTCCACCGATCCTGCGTCGGATCGAGCACGCGGTGCATGAGCACCAGGCCAGCGCCCTCGGCGGCAGCGAGCGGCGCAAGCTCCGCATCCTCGGTGCACGCGCTCACATCATTGATGATCCGGGCGCCTGCGTCGATCGCAGCCCTCGCCACGGCTGCCCGCGTGGTATCGATCGAGACCGCCACATCAGATCGACCCTCGGCGCGCAGCCACGCAACGAGCGCACGGATCACGCCCTCGGTGCGGCGGATCTGCTCGGGTGCATCGATGCGCTCCGCGCCCGGCCGCGTGCTCTCGCCACCCACATCGATGATCGTCGCACCCGCTCGCACGCAGGCCTGCGCATGCTCGACGGCCCAGCCGCCGCTCCAGAGCCCGCCATCGCTGAAGGAATCAGGCGTGCAGTTGAGGACCGCCATCAGGAGCGGCGCCGGCTCGAGCCGCACATCACCATCGCGCACCCTCCACGAACGCGCCGATGGGCGCGTCGGGGCCATCTGGACGATCGATCTGGTCACGGCATCGGCTCGCCATCATCGGATGCCGGCGCGGCACCCTCTCCATCGGGCCCATCGGGTCCGCCGGCTCGATCGGCACCAAACTCGACCATCGCTGCAAGCAGCACCGTCGGCACCACCACGGCACCCTCGATGCGACCACCGCGGACATCGAGTGCCACACCGATGGGTTCCGCACGGCTCGGGATGGGCGGCAGCATGTCAGCGCCGGCACCGAAGGAACCGGCGATCTGGCGTGCCGCCTTGAACAACTGCCCGACGCCGAGGAAACCCACGACATCCGGCTTCGCCACCATCCACTGCATCATCGACTTCACGACCGCATCGTCGGCCAGCGTGGCACCGCGGCCCGCCTGGGCATCGGTGGCGCGCGTGAGCACATCGGGACGCTGGCTGTAGGTGACGACGAGCCCGCCAGGGCCAACGCGGGCAAAGCCATGCATGCCGCGATTGCCGAAGATCGCCTGGGTGGCGAGCATCTGCATCGCTCCTGCCGCGGCTTCGCGCCCCTCTCCATCATCGGCGACTGGTTCGGGCTTGAGCTCGAACGCCGCCGCGGTGGTGCCATCCTTGAGCGTGCGCCCGACCTCCCATGCAGGGGTGAGCTTGAGACCGCCCGACACGCCACCCATCTGCATCAGGCGATCCTTGAAGATCGACTCGACCGCCGCCGGATCCTTGGTCACCACGACGAGGCTGCTGTCATTCAGCAGGCCGCCGGCCATCACACCGAGCTTGCTCGGGTAGGCGCCGAGCTGCACGCCATCGACCAGATCCGCCGCATCGAGGAGCCACGCTGGAAGCACCGCGCCCGCCGGATCGATCGCCGCAGCCAGCGCCTTGAGGGCCGCACCGCCGCCGACCGCGCGCACATCGATGGACAGTGCACCATAGAGCGCGGCCTTGGGCAGGAGCGAGAACGGCGCGGGCCCCGCCTCGCCGCCAGTGAGCGCCTTGGTCAGTGCGCCCTCGGGCGCAAGCACCGCGATCGGTCGCAAGGCCAGACCAAGCGCATCGATGTCCACGAGCAGGATGCCATGCTCGATGGAACCCACGAAGGCGCTCGACAGGCGCTGCAGGTCTTCGGTCCGTCCGGCGAAACCGCCGGTCGGCATGCCCTGCTCGGCCGCGCGCTGCTCGGCGATCGCCGCCGCCTGCTCACCCATCGTCTTGGCATGGCCGAGCGCGACGGGACCGGCCCAGGCGAGCACCTCGGCCTCGTCGACGCGCACGCGCAGGTCATCACCCACGAGCTTCATGAAGGCGGCCGCACTGCCACCCTTCGCATCATGGCCTGTGGCCAGCGCAGCCGTCTGGCTCACGATCACATGCGATGTGCCCAGTGCCGCGAACGCGGGCTGGTCCATGAAGGTCAGCGCACCGTCGGCGCCCATGCCGAGCGAGGTCGCGAGTGCCTTCGGATCGCTCGCGGGAAGCAACAGGGTCCATGCGGCTTGCGGCTCGCCGGCCTTCGCATCGGCGATCGCCGTGCTGTAGGCCACGATCGAGCCCCGTTCGTCGAAGCCCTCGCCCACGCCAAGCCAACCCTTGAGTTGCTCGACGGGCCTGCCGAGCACGCTCGTCTCGGGCCGGTTCATGCGTGCGAGCGTTTCCGAGAGATCGGCACCGGCGCGTGCGAGATCCGGAATGATCACGAAGCTGATCGCCTGCGGCGGCACATGGGCGAGTGCCGCTTCGGCGTTGCCGGCAGCGCACGGCGCAGCAGCAAGCAGCACGAGGATCACCGACGGGATGAACGAGGCGGTGTGTGGCATGGGCATGACGGGGCTACTGTACGACCGTGATGACGGTTCAGGACCACAACTCGCTCGGCCAACAGACGAACGATGCGCTGCTGGGCGCAGCGGCCGTCGCGGCGGTCGCCGTGGCCCTCGCCTGGCTCCTGCGCCGGACGGGCCTCCGCCACGCTGCCGTCGCTGCCGGCGTCGTGACCGGCATCATGCTCGGCCCGATGGTGCTCGGGCCGAGCGCCCCCACGGATTTCGTGCGCTGGATCGATGGTGGTGCCACCGAGCGGGTGGCCCTGCGCGATGCGCAGCGAATGGTCGAGGCTCGGCGTGCCGCGATGCTGCATGCAGGCCAGGCCCCATCGATGACCGATCCAGCCGCCACCGCCGAACGCGAGGCCGTCGAACGCTCCAAGGCCGCGCTGACGCAAGCGCAGATCGACTTCGCGGCGCCTCGCCGCTGGATCGTGCTTGGGCTGGCTGCGATGGCGATCCTGGGCGCGATGGCCGATCCGGGACCGCGCCAGTCGTTCTGGCAACCCACGGCCTTTGCGAAGGGCGCGTGGCTGGCGGTCGTGCCCATGAGCGCCACGCTCCTCTGCCTGGCGTTGGTCGAGGCCGAGCGCGGCACGCCGATCGCCTTCGCGCTCGCGGCCTGCACCGGTTGCGCTGCCGTCGCTGCCGGGACCGATCGCGCGCTCGTCTACCGCGAAGAGACAACCCGACCGCTGGCACAGGCTGCACGCTTCGCGACGCTCCTTGCGCTCGTACCGCTCGTCGTCGGCTTGTGCATGGCCTCGCGTGGTTCAGCCGATGCGCAGCGGGCCAGCTGGATGGCCGTCGCTGCATGCTTGGGTGGCCTGCTCATCCAAGGCAGTGCCGCCGCTCGATTGCAGCGCATGGCCGAGGTCATCGTCGTCCCTGCGCTCACGGCGCTCCTCATGGTGCCGATCGACTTGCGCTCGCAGGCGCACTGGATCACGACCGGGCTGGTGGTGATCGCCTCGAGCGATGGCCGGTGGCTTGGCGCATGGATCGGCGCCCGCAGCTCGGGTGCGCTCGATGGCGGCTCACCCTCGCGCACGGCGCTTGCTGCGCAGGGCGCGACGGCGGCACAGCTGGGATTCGTGGGTGCCTTGGCCTTCGCCATGGCCGCTCCGGCCTGGGGCATCGCCATGCTCGTGCTGGGCGCGCTCTACATGGACATCACGGGCACCTTGCGCTTCGCTGCCGCAGGATCGCTCCGTGCAGCCGACGATGGCGCATGAGGCGGGCCGCCGCGCCCGTGCACGGGCGAGGGTCGATCAGCCCTTGAGCGCCGAATCGATCGCTTCCATCAGTTCCTTCGAGTCAGGCTTGACGCTGCTGCCGAAGAAGCCGACCGGCTTGCCGTCCTTGCCGACGACATACTTGGAGAAGTTCCAGCCCGGCAGCTTGCCGGTCTGCGTCCCGAGGCATTCGTAGAGTTCGCTCTGGCCAGTGCCCGCCTTGGTCTGCACCTTCGAGAACATGGGGAAGCTCACGCCGTACTTGCTGGAGCAGAACTCCTTGACCTGCGCCTCGGTGCCGGGCTCCTGCCCGCCGAAGTCGTTGCAGGGGAAGCCGAGGACGACCACGCCCTTGTCCTTCATCGATTCGGCGAGCTTCTGCAGTCCCTCGTACTGCGAGGTGTAGCCACAGCGACTGGCCACATTCACGATCACGAGGACCTTGCCCTTCCAGTCGGCGAGGGAGACCTCCTTGCCATCGATGTCCTTGACCTTCAGGTCAAGCACCGTTCGGCCGGACCACTTGGCCGAGAGTTCCGGGGACTGCGGCGCATCGACCGCGCAGGCGGCTCCCGCAATCATGAGGGCTCCGGTGACGACAGCGTGACGAATGGTGTTCAGCATGATGCCATCTTCGCCGACCGGGCCCTGCCGGATGCAGCCACGGTGCAACTCGCCGGGGAAGGGCCTCCGGGCCCCCACCGCAGGATCACTCGACCGTCACGCTCTTGGCCAGGTTGCGCGGCTTGTCCACATCCTTGCCGCGCATGACGGCCGCGTGGTAGGCGAGCAGCTGCAGCGGCACCACGGTGACCAGCGGCTGCAGCATCTCCGTCACATCGGGCACATAGAAGACATCCTCGGCCACCGTGCGGATGTGCTCATCGCCCTCGGTCGCGACCGCGATCACATGGCCGCCGCGGCTGCGGACCTCGGCGATGTTGGAGAGCACCTTCTCGTACTGGCTGTTCTTGGTCGCCACGAACACGACCGGCATGCCGCCGTCGATCAGGGCGATCGGTCCGTGCTTCATCTCGGCCGCAGGCATGCCCTCGGCGTGGATGTAGGAGATTTCCTTGAGCTTGAGGGCACCTTCGAGAGCCACTGGATAGTTCACGCCACGGCCGAGGAAGAGCCAGTTCTCACGCTCGATGTACTTGGCCGTCGCGGTGCGGATGTGGTCGTTGAGCGCGAGCACGCGCTCGATCTTCGCGGGAATCGCCTCCATCTCGTGCAGGAGGTGCGTCACCGCATCGGGGCTGAGGTACCGGCGACGGCCGACGAAGGTCGCCAGCATCGCGGCCACCATGACCTGTCCCGTGAACGCCTTCGTGCTCGCCACGCCGATCTCGGGGCCCACGCGCAGGTAGACGCCGGCATCGGTCTCGCGCGAGATGCTCGAGCCGACCACATTCACGATGCCCAGCGCGGTCGCGCCGCGGCTCTTGGCTTCCTGCAACGCAGCGAGCGTGTCGGCGGTCTCGCCCGACTGGCTCACCGCCACGACGACGGTGCCTTCCTCGACGATCGGGTTGCGGTAGCGGAACTCGCTCGCGAAGTCGAAATCGCTTGGAATCTTCGCCAATTCCTCCATGAGGTAGGTGCCGACCATGCACGCGTGCAGCGCCGTGCCCTGGCCGACGAAGACCACGCGGCGCGCGCGCGCGAGCTGGCGCGCGATGTCACCGACGCCACCGAGCTTGACATCCCCGATGCGCAGGTCGATGCGACCCTTGAGCGAGGTGCGCAGGGCGCGCGGCTGCTCGTGGATCTCCTTGAGCATGAAGTGGTCGTAGCCGCCGAGCTCGATCTCCTGCAGGTCAATCTCGAGCTCGCGGACCTCGGCCGTGATCGGCAGGTTGTCGACGGTCGTGGTGCGGAACGACTCGCGCGTGAGACGAGCGACGGTGTAGTCGGCAAGCGTGAAGGCCTGCGTGGTGTGGCTGACGATGGCGCTCGCATCGCTGGCGACCACATACTCGCCGTTGCCCACGCCGACCATGAGCGGACTGCCCTTGCGTGCCACCACCAGCACATCTGGTTCCTTGGCGCACATCGCCGCGATGGCGTAGGCACCCGTCACCTCACGGAGGGCCGACTGCACGGCCTTCTCGAGGTCGCCCTCGTAGAGCTCCCCGATCAGGTGCGCGAGCACCTCGGTGTCGGTCTCGCTCTCGAAGACATGGCCTTTCTCGAGCAGCCAGGTCTTGAGTGCGGCGTAGTTCTCGATGATGCCGTTGTGGATGATGGCGATGCCGTGCCCCTGCTTGGCATCGTCACGGTGCGGGTGCGCGTTGAGGTCCGTCACGCCACCGTGGGTCGCCCAGCGCGTGTGGGCGATGCCGACCGAGCCCTCCAGCCCCCCCTTGCGCTCGATGGCCTCCTCGAGGGTCGCCACGCGGCCGATGCACTTGACCACCTGCAGGCCGGGTCCGCTCAGCGTTCCGGCACCCGCGCTGTCGTAGCCGCGGTACTCCAGGCGCTTGAGGCCCTCGAGCAGGATGGGAAGCGCCTGCCGGCGCCCGATGTATGCCACGATGCCGCACATGGGGTGGTTGGTCCTCTGGCCGAGCGCTCGCCCGGCCGGGGTAGCCTACGAAACGAATCCATGGAAGGCGAAGACACAAGCATGATCAAGGCCAAGAAGTGGCTTCGTGAGCGGAATCAGGCCCTGTTACGGGGCATGACCGACGCCCGGCGGGCCGAAGGAAGCACCAAGATTGCCGAAGCGGTCTACCTGATCGCCACCGCCTGGCGCGCCAGCGGGGTCATGAGCTTCCTCAACATGCGCAGCGAGCCCGACATGACGCTCCTGCACAATCCCTGGATGGCCGCCGAACGCCCGCTCATGGCCCCCCGCGTCGTGGCCGGATCGGGCATCGCGCCGGTCCTCCTCAAGCGCAAGGATGCCTCGTTCTCGCTCGATGCCAGCGGCGTCCGCGCCCCGGACGGCGCAACGGTGGCCACGGAGGCAGTCGACCTGGTCGTCGTGCCGGGTCTGGCGTTCGACCCAATGGGGCACCGCCTTGGTCGGGGGGGCGGCCACTACGACCAGTTCCTCCCCCGCCTTCGCCGCCAGGTCGTGACGGTCGGCGTCTCGTTCGACGAGCAGGTCGTCGACCTGGTCCCGACGGACCCCCACGACTGGCAGCTGCAGTATGTGGTCACCCCGACTCGGATCTGGTGGTTCGGCAGACTTCAGGCTCGAACATCGTCGCTCTCGATGTAGGATCCCGCCGTCGCCGCGCATGGTCGCGCGGCCGTTGACCAATTCGACCGGAAAGGACTCCGCCATGCCGTTCACTGGCTCCGCCCAATCGGGCAACCGCACTCCCTCGACTCCGAGCCGCATCACCTGGGTGATCGCAGGCGCAAGCACGCTCTTCCTCGTGGCGAGCGTGCTGTGGTGGATGTCGGGTTCATCACCGACGACGGCACAGGCCACGCCAGCACCGACCACGGAGACGAAGGCCACGCCAGCGCCGACCACGGAGACGAAGGCCACGCCAGCACCGACCACGGACACGCAGGCATCGGCTGGGGAGGTCGTGGAGACCACGACTGCCCCCACGACCGATGCTGCAGCCACTGCACCGACGACCGACTCAGCCACTGCACCGAGCACGAACAGCACCAGCGATGCACCGGGGCAGCCAGTCACCGCGCTCGAGGCGCCCGATGCAGGCGGAACACCTTCCGGTTCCCTCACGCCCGCCACCCGAGGCACGAGCGTGAACGCCGACCCGGTCATCGTGAGCGCTCCCGCCACGGGCGAGACGATCGGTGACAAGGGACCGGACTCACCCGCGCCGCAGCCTGCCCGCGACCCACTCGCCACCGCGCCAATCGCCGCACCCACGGTCGATCTTCCGACCGCGCTGGGCATGGTGGGTACTGACCCGATCGCCGCTCGGCTGCAACTGACGCGCCTGATCGATTCCGGCACGCTCTCGCCCGAGGCCAAGCGCCAGGCGATCGACGCGATCACGACCGTGAACGCCTCGCTCTTCTTCTCATCGACCGTGAACCCGGCCGATGCGCTGATGACGACCTACACCGTCAAGAGCGGCGATGCGCTGACCAAGATCGCACGCAAGGCAGGCGTGGCTGCTGACTGGCGCATGATCATGCGGCTCAACGGAATCAAGGATCCCAAACGCATCCGCGTGGGTCAGGTCCTGAAGATGCCCACATGCACCTTCCACGCCGTCGTGAACAAGTCGGACTACCGCCTCTATCTCTATGCAGGCGAGGGACCTGATCGCGTGCTCGTGGGGAGCTACCCGGTCGGTCTGGGCGAACTCAACAGCACGCCCACCGGTGCGTTCATGCTCAAGCCAGGCAGCAAGCTCATGAACCCCGAGTGGCGCAACCCACGGACGGGCGAGTTCTTCAAGGCCGACGACCCGAAGAACCCGATCGGCGAGTGCTGGATCGGGCTGCAGGGCGTCGATGCCGGGAACAGCAAGGCGATGAACTACGGCATCCACGGCACGATCGACCCTTCATCGATCGGCAAGCAGGCGAGCATGGGCTGCGTGCGACTGAAGGATGCCGATGTCGAGATCATCTACGAAGCCTTGACCGAGCCCAACAGCACGATCGTCATCGTGCCCTGAAGTCACGCGGAGAGGACGCTTCCGACACCTGGCGGTGCCGCGTTCCTGATGGGGCGCGGCGCTGTCGTTCATGGAACCTAGGATGCCTGCATGGACACGCGTCCGACGATCGCGATCAGCATGGGTGATCCCTTGGGCATCGGTCCCGAGGTCACGCTGAAGGCGCTTGCCGATGCCTCGCTGCGCGGCGCGGCGCGATTCGTCGTGCACGGCCACAACGCCACGCTCACGCGGGTCGCCGAACGCTGCGGGATCGTGCCAACCTGGTTCCGCGTGCGAGCCGGGAGCGACCGTGCGCTGGAGTCGTTCGGACAGGATGTGGTGGTGATCGACCATGCCGAGCTCGAGTTCGATGCCACGCGCAGGGCGAGCACCCGCGAAGGCGGCCTCGCGAGCAAGGTGTGGGTCGAGGACGCGATCACCGATGCGCTGCGACCGCATGGCGATCCACGGCGCACCGATGCGATCGTGACCGCACCGATCAGCAAGGAGAGCTGGTCGATGGCGGGCTACCAGTGGCCCGGCCACACCGAACTGCTCGCGCACCGGTGCCGCACGCGCCACCACTGCATGGGCTTCGTGGGCGAGCGGCTGAAGGTCACGCTCGCCACGACGCACATCCCGCTGATGGAACTGCGCGACACGCTCACGATCGGGCGCATCGTCGAGCCGATCGATCTCGGCCATCGGCTCTGCCGGACGCTGGGCATCGACAAGCCGCGCATCGCGGTCTGTGGACTCAATCCCCATGCCGGCGAGGGCGGCCTCTTCGGCGACGAGGAGCGCCGGCTGATCCAACCGGCGATCGACATCGCCGTGCAGAACGGGATCGATGCCCGCGGCCCCTTCCCCGCCGATACCGTCTTCATCCGTGCGCTCAAGGGCGAGTTCGACCTGGTGGTGGCGATGTACCACGACCAAGGACTGATCCCCATCAAGCTCACCGGCTGGGAGGACGCCGTCAATGTCACGCTCGGCCTGCCGATCGTGCGCACGAGTCCCGATCACGGCACGGCCTTCGACATCGCCGGCCAGGGCAAGGCCGACCATCGCAGCATGCGCGCGGCGATCGAGCTCGCGATCAGGCTGGCCTCGGCGCCGCGCGTGCCGGCGGGTCCACCACTGCAGTGATGGGTTCGTTCAACGCGCCTTGCGCCGCTTCGCCTGTGCGCGCGACACGGCCTCGCGCGGATGGAACTGCCAGATCACCTCGCGCAGGCGCTCGCGATCAACATGCGTGTAGATCTGCGTGGTCGCGATGTTCGCGTGACCCAGGAATTCCTGCACCACGCGCAGGTTGGCGCCACCCACGACCATGTGCGTCGCAAAGGAGTGGCGCAGCGTGTGCGGGTGCACATCCTGCAACCCGGCCATGGCGGCATACTTCTTCACGAGCTGCCAGACCGCCACGCGCTCGAGCGGCCTGCCGCTGAAGGAGAGCAGCAGCCGGTGCTGGTCCCGGCCATCCGGAAAGCGTGCGAGTTCCGGACGCAGGTCGCGAAGGTAGCGCCGCGTCCACTGGATCGCCGGCAGCCCGACGGGCACCACGCGCTGCTTGCTGCCCTTGCCGAGGACGATGAGTGAGCCCAGCGTCTCGTTGAAGTCGTTGATCTTGAGTGCGCCGACCTCGCTGGCACGCAGCCCACCCGCATACATCAGCTCGAGCATGCACCGGTCGCGAAGCCAGAGGGTGCCGCAGGTCTCCGGATTGGGGGCCTCGACGAGCTTGCGCATCTGACCGATGCTGAGTGTGCCGGGCACACGCTTCC
>VGYB01000055.1 GCA_016873115.1 Planctomycetota bacterium
CTTCTGCTGACCATCACGAACGCCACAGCAGACGGAATTCGCATCGGCAATGTGGTGACTCGAGGCAAGGACTTGGACATGCTGGGCGTGGCGTATGCAAGCAGCTTTGTCATCACCGCCGCGGTGCCGGATCGCATCATGCGCCTCGGCCTCTGGCTCCGGGTGGTGGTTCTGGCTGTCCTGGTCTGGGGCATGTACCTGCTGGGACAGCGGACGCCGCAAGTCGTTGCCGTGATCGCTGCCATCTTCGTGATCGCCGTAAGCCCCATCCGACCGGAGTGGCGGCGCTGGTCGGCCGCAGCGATCATCCTGACCATGCTGGCTGTTGTGTTCATCGTACGACCGCCAACGAAACTCTCGACCAGTAGCTCCCTGGCCCGCTCCGCAAGTGATCGCGCACTGAGTGATGCCGAGTTGGCACGGATGACGAGCCATCGGTACCAGCTGGCCGCAGCCGCACTTGAGATATGGCGCGACCATCCTTGGTTCGGATCGGGTTCGGGGTCCTTCAAGGAAGAACTGACCCGCATCGTCACGAACAGCCCCGAATCCATTCGCCTGCCGAAGGAACGCGTGAAACGCTTCACGCAGTTGACCACGGCCCACAACGGATTCCTCGACGAACTCGCGTGTCGGGGAGTGCTAGGGCTCAGCCTGCTCGTGGCCTGTCTGGCCATGATCGCTCGCGCGGCATGGCGGCCACCGGGAAACCTCGTCCTGGCGGCAAGCCTGCTTGCCTGGTGCCTGTTCTCCTTTGCGAACGCCACCACGCAGCGGGGGACATTCCAGATCATGCTGGCCGCCATGGTCACCTGTGCCGCGGCAATCCGCGTGGGCCCTGATGGCAAGGCACCTAGCAACTCCCTGATTTCCCTGCAAGATTCTTGACTCGCCCCGGCGGCCGGGTCACAATGTTCCTGCACCGGTCGCGCGCGGCCGGCCATCTCTTCACTTCATGCATCCATGTGTTCCGGATGCCCCACAACCTGACTTGGAGCCAGTTCCATGACCAAGATCACCCACTGCGGGCTCCGCCGTGCCATGACCATCGCTGATGTTGCCGTGGGCGTAGCCAGTGCAACGCTGCTTGTGGCGGTGCTCGGCGCTGCGGCGGCCAGCATGCGCTCGGGCAGCGGCACGGCGGTGTCGCTCTCGAACCTGATGCAGCTTGGCACGGCGCACGCGCTTTACGCCGGCGACAACAATGGCCTGCAATGGTGCAACCACCGCAGCGAGTTCGGCTTGACCAACGGGAACTGCAGCCAGTACCTGCAGCTGGAGTGCCCGCCGCAGGTGATCTTGGGGCAGGACCTGAGCGGTGGCCTGTGGGGGTATTGGCTCGGCGGCGGTATCTGCCCAACCAACTATCCTGGCAACTGCGGCAACTGGGCGATCTACCAACCCATGGACTTCGGTGGCACCACGGGCTACTTCGGCTCGTGGCGACTGCTCTCGGTGCGCTCGTTCCACCAGTACCTGAATGGTCGCCTGTATGACCCGGTGTACTTCGCGCCCAACGACCGCAACCTGTACCGGCAGGTGCGTGGCTACTTTGACTACCCGGGTGAGTTCACCTTCGTGACCGGCCTGCCGCAATGGAGCAGTTACGCCATGGCGGCATCGGCAATGTGGGATCCGGGTGTCTTCCGACCGGCATCAGAAGGCGGTTTCCGCAACCCCAGCTCGTACGCCAATGCCTGGCAGCGTCAATCGCTCTTCGGCGCGGCGTATCCCGAACTCAAGTCGCTCACCTTTGAGCACAACTGGTGCCAAGGTGGAGGAGGCCCGGCCACCAGTTTCGGAACCACAACCAACCGTCTGTACAACGCAAGCGCCGCATCGACCCCGGCCACCCTCTTCTACGACGGTCATGTCTGGCTGCTGCCCAACGCCAATGCGATCGCGGACGACGCCTCACTCATCCAGCGGGGGCTCGATGGACTCTGGAGCCGCGACACGCCGCTCGGTAGCTTCGGCTACTACGGTCAACTGTCAATCGACGGTTCGAACACCTCGCACTCCGTGCTCACGACGAAGGGAATCCTTGGCCGTGACCTGCTCTCGGTCAAGTGAGTGAACCACCATGCGACATCACACACCGACCAACCTCACTGTCGGATCAAGCGAACGCCACGGTCACGCATCGATCGTTGCTTGCCGAGGTGGCACCATGGCTCGCAACACCGCGCGTGCCACCCCATGGCTGACCGCACTCGTCGCGTGTGGCATCGTCAGCGCCGCTGACACCACCTGGACCGGGACCACAAGTGGTTCGTGGAGCGACCCGGCGCGATGGTCTGCCGGCGTACCGAACGCGACCTCGACGGCGATCTTCTCGAACCTCGGTGCCCCCACGGTCGGGATGCCCCTGTCAGGCAGCAGTGCACTTCGGCTCATCGTCCGCAACGGCACCATCAACTTCGGCTCGGGTGGCCCGCTCGAGCTGGGTTGGTCGAGCTCGTTCTCGCCTGCTCTGGTCATCGGTGACACCCCGGGATACATCGGCAAGTTGACACTGAGCGGCATCTCGATCCATGCGAGTTCATTCGACCTGGCCACGGTCAGCAACGCGCAGGGCGAGGCGCGCCTGAACGGGTTCTCGACGTTCACGATCGATGGTGCGCTGCGGATCGGCGTCGCTGGCACCGGCAGCCTGCAGCACACGGGCTCGGCCACGCTCACCGCGGGGAACCTTGAGCTGGGCACGCTCGGCACCGGCGTCGGCTCGCTGACGGGGTTGATCTCATCAAGCTCCTCCTTCCCCCCTGCAGGTCCAGTGTCGATCGACGGAACCTTCACGATCGGCAAGTTCGGCAGCGGCCTGGCGCGAACGGGCACGACGACCCTCTGCGGCATGCTTGTGCTGGGCCAGAACCCGACGGCCAGCGGCACGCTCTACGCGGTCAATCTCGATGTCCTCGGTCAGGCCGTGATTGGCATGCAGGGCCAGGGTGCGCTCACCCTCACCGGCATCATGTCGACCAGTGGCCCAGTGACGGTGGCCGAGCGTGGCCCTGATGTCGGCAGCCCAACGCTGCCCCTGTCGAGCGGAACCCTGGATGTGACGGGAGGCTCTGTGCGCGCTGGTGGCCTCATCACGCTTGGTCGGGATGGCCTTGGCACCACCATCGTGCGCAACGGTGGATCGATCGAATCCACCACCTCGATCACCCGCTACAACGCCGACGACGTGATCACCGTGGAACTCAATGCGGTGCCGAGCGAGTCATTTGCCTTCAGTGCACCGGCGATGACGATCACTCCCGCTTCGACGATGGTCGCCCTGCAGGTCATGGGCACGCCGTCGCCCGATGCTGTGTGGCGCATCGCGCGATCGTGGGGCGGCACTCTGCCGGCCTGCACCATCGCGGGCTCACCCGGCACTGGCCGAGAGTTCCACCTGGTGACCTGCGGCGGCGATCTGCTCCTGGCCACTGCACCGATCGGTGCCGGCCCACCGGCGATCTGTGGCGATGCTCCTGTGGCCATGTTCGTCCCCGACCAGATCAGCATCGCGACGCGTGGCTTCTCCAACGGCGGCATCGCGGTGGGCGATGGTTTCTATGCCGTCGGCTGCCCCGGCACCAACGGCGGCGTCGATGTGTACCGCTCAGTCAACGGTGTCTGGTACCTCGAGACCACGCTTGTTTCGCCTGATGGCCGCCAAGTCGGCCTGGCCGTCGCCGCCGATGGCCAGCGCATCGCCACACGCACGGTGGACGGCGAGGATGTCGTCACCTTCGTGCGATCGGGCGGCATCTGGAACGCCGAGCAGGTCATCGACCTCGTGCCGGCGTTGGGCACACAGTCACGCCGCAGCACGCTCGCGCTCCGCGGCGACACGCTGGCGATCGGCGAACCCAATGCTGCGGGCGGTTCGACCGGTACGGTGTTCAACGCCGGCCGGGTGAATGTGCTGCGACTGGTCAACGGCACCTGGACGAGCGAAGCCACACTCGTGCAGAACCCTGCGGTCAGCAACGGCCGGATCGGCCGCATCGTGCAGCTCTCGGGCGATCGGCTTGCGATCGGCAGCAACTCGGCATGGGTCACGATCTTCGAGCGCGCTGGTTCGGTGTGGACCGAGACCACCGTGCTGCCGGCTCCCACCACCATGCTGGACTTCGCGATGGACGCCGATGTCCTGGCGTTCCCGGGCTCATCGCTCGCCGCGTGGAGCCCGACTGCCGACGGCATCTGGCGCGAGGCCCTGACCGGTCCATCCACCGCCAGCTGGATCGCCGCGGGATCCGACATGATCGCGCTGCCAAGTTCGCAGCGCCTGCAGACCTTCGTGAGCGATGGCAGCGCTTGGCGCATGGGGCCATCGCCCACACTCTCGCGCGCACCCACTGGGGTGGCGATCGCTGGCGCACTCACCGTCGTCGCGCACAGCGACGGCGCCTCGATCATGGGAAGCGCACCTGTCCCCACCTGCCCCGCTGATTTGACCGGCGATGGCCAGGTCAATGGCGCAGATCTGGGTCTGTTGATCGGTGCCTGGGAGCTCACGCCGCTGGGTGACCTCAACGGCGACGGCATCACGGACGGTGCTGACCTCGGCCTGATGCTCACGGCCTTCGGTTCGTGCGAGCCGTGAGTCAGACGCGTGCCGGAAGAACAACGGGCCCCGGAATCCGGGGCCCGCGTGGAGTGGCTTGGTCATCGGCCGAGCGCCCGACGATGATCACTTGAAGGCTTCGAAGTCCTTGCCGAGCAGCGCAGCGCCGAACTTGAGCTTCATGATCTCGTCGGTGCCTTCATAGATGCGGCACACGCGCACATCCTGCAGGTGGCGGAACGGGCGGTAGAGCTCGCTCCAGCCGCGACCGCCGAAGATCTGCACGGCGCGGTCGGCGGCTTCCCAGGCGGCGTTGCTCGCCCAGTACTTGGCCTGCGCCACGAGGAGGTCGGCCTTCGCGAGGAGTTCCTTGTTGCCGGGGTTCTCGTCGCTGACCTGCTTGGCGATCGCAGCGCGTTCGACCACGGCATCCGAGGTCGCACGCATGATCTCGATGCGGGCCAGGTGGTCCTGCACAAGCTGGTGCTTGCCGATCTCCTTGCCGTGCTGGTGACGCTCCTTGCAGTAGCGCACGCATTCATCGAGCAGGTCCTCGATCGTTCCCAGGCAGCCCGCGGCCACGCTCAGGCGGCCCGAGACGAGCGTGTGCATGGCGATGCGGAAGCCCTCGCCCTCCTTGCCGAGCATGTTGCGGCCGTCGACCGGGTGGTCGTTCATCTGGAACATGGCGGTGTCGCTGGTGTACATGCCGGGCTTCGAGTGCAGCTGCTCCTTCTCGAAGGTGTCGCCGGCCGTGTCGACGATGATCGCGCTCATGCGGCGGTCGGCACCCGTCGCGCCCTCGGGGAACGCGAAGACGATGACCGCGTCGGCGACCGAGCCGTTCGAGATCAGGTACTTGACCCCGTTCATGATGATCTTGTCGCCCTCACGGCGGTAGGTGCAGGTGCCTTCCAGCGGGTTCGATCCGGCCTCAGGCTCGGTGAGGCCGAACGCCAGCGTGCACTCGCCGCGGCAGGACTTGGGCAGGTAGCGCTGCTTCTGCTCGTCGGTGCCGTACTTCAGGATCGGGAACTGGCCGATCGAGCAGTGGCCGCTGAAGAAGGTCCGGACGCCGGTGCCTTCCTTGTTGATGCGCACGAGCGCGCGTGTGTAGGTCAGGCTGTCGGCGCCGCGGCCGCCGTACTGCTTGGGCATGCTCATGCCGAGCAGGTTGTGCTTCTTCGCGAGGTCGCCAATGGCAGGATTGAAGCGGCGCTCGAGGTACGCGATCTCCTCGATCGGCCGGATCTCCTGGCAGTAGGCCTCGACATCCGCCTCGAGCTTCGCCTTCTCTGCGGCGGTGAAGGTGGCGGTCGATGCAGCGGCGTCGGGCATGATGGCTGGGTTCACGAGCTGGTCTCCTTGGAGGACAAACAAGTGTAGGCCAGCACCGCGCACGCGCCGACCGGGAAAACGCTGCGACAGGTCAGGAACTGTCGATCAGCGTCCGGACATGCCGCGCTGGCCGGGTGCGGTGGCACCGGTCCTCCGGGGAGGCGAGGTGACCGATTCCGCGGCCAACACCGACTCAGGGTGCCGTGACGGGTGCGGCGTCGCCTGTGGGAGTTGGTTCCGACGACATCGCAGGAAGCGTGACGGTGAGTTCGGCCGAGTAGATGCCCTTGGGATCGCCGCGCTCGGCGAGCGTGACCTCCATGACCTTGCGACTGCGCGTGACGGGGCCGTCGTGGAGGACAGCCGTGGGCGTGCGCACGATGACCGGTTGGTCGAGATCGACCATGCCGTCATCGAGCCGGATCGTGAGTTCATCAAGGTCGCGCCAGGACTCGATCGTGATCGCATTGCCAGCGCGGCTCGCGACCACCCGGCTGCCGGCCTTGGGTGCCTTGACCTTCAGCCAGTAGAACCGGTCATGCGTGACATCGTCCTGCAGCCAGACGATCTTCGTCGGGCGCTCCACACGCGTGTGCTTGGCCATCCAGACGATGCCCTCGGCATCGGCACGGTCCATCCAATGGCCCTTGCCCTCATGCACCTTGACGAAGTGCGGATAGCCGCCCGGATCCTTCGCAGCAAGGTCATCGAGGCGCGTGGACCACTCGCGGGCGATGCCGTTGCGGTTGAAGTTGCCGTCGTTACCGCCCGTGTGCAGCGTGAAGGCCAGGTTGCGCAGGCCATCGGGCTGGGTCTCGTTGGGATGGCCGGCCATCATGCCCGCACCGGCGAGCCAGTCGGCCATGCGCGGGGCAAGCTGGTAGGTGCCGTCGCCGCCGGCGCTGTAGCCAGTGATGTAGACGCGATCAGGATCCACATCGTGCACCAGGATCATGTCGCGGATGAGCTTCGCGAAGAGCGCATCGATGTGGCCTTGGTGCCAGAGGTTCCAGGTGTCGGTCGGTGCGCGCGGTGCCACATAGACACCCTCGCCCGCGACGAAGCCCTTGTCCGGCATGTCGTAGAGACGCTTCTGGTTCTCCCACTGCTGGTCGTTGACTTCCTTGGGCGCGCCACCGCCGCCATGCATGCTGATCCACAGGCTTCGGCCACCCTCTGGCTTCTCGCCGTGGATCGCAAACCAGATCGGCATCGTGACGCCATCGGCCGTGATCGCACCGGACTCGAGTTCCGCCTTCGCAGCCTTCGTGTTCTTCGAGGCATACGCGCTCCACAGCGAACGCTCGAGCTTCTCCGCCGCGGCCTTGGTCACGGCCTTGCCGGCAGGCCCCTTGGCGGAGCGCTTGGATTCGTCGCCGAGCACACCGGGGGCAGGCAGGCCCGCAGGCTTGAGCACGAAACGCGCCATCGTCGGGTCCTTCGCTGCCGTCATCGACATCGTGGCCTCGCCGCCATTGACCGAGACGAGCACCGCGGCGCCTTCCGGAACCAGCACCGAGAAGTGATCGTTGGCATCGAAACGCTCGTCCTTGGTGGTGCCGCGGCCCAACTCGCGCCCCATGGAATCGCTGACGACGACCGGCTCGGCCGTGCGCTGCGCGCTGCGGACCACGCTCACATAGACGCGCACCTGCCCCGCCGGAACGGCCGTGCCCAGCGAGCGGTAGCGATCCGTCACATCCCGCGCACGCGAGACCGGGCCCGCCGCGTTCCAGACCATCGGGAACGCGAGCGGCGAATCCTGCCAGGTCACGGCGTAGATGCCATGCTTGGGATCGTCGCTGCGCTGTTCGGCCGCGCGCGCCGTGAACCAGCCTTGATCGAGCGACTCGCCGGTCGCCTCAGCCGCGCCGGTGAAGCGCCACGCGCTGCCATCCCAGATCTCGACCCACGAGTGATTGCCCGAGCCATCCACCCACATCGGCACGCCCACGAATCGCGCGGGGATTCCAACGCTCCGGCACGCATCGACGAGCAGGATGCTGAGCCCGGTGCAGGACGCGAGGCCGGTCTCCATCGATTCGGCTGGGCTCTGGTTCGCCTTGCGGCGCTTGGTCGAGTACTGCACCTTGACGACCGGCCAGAGTCCGCGATTCACCGCGGTCGCTGCAGCGGCAAGGGAGGTGCGATCGCCGACGAGCGGCAGCGCGATCGAACGCAGCCGCTCCCGCCACGCCTCGCGCGTCTCATCCACGCTCGCGTAGGGCAGGATCGCGTCGCGGAAGAGTTCGTCGCTGACCTCTGCATGCCACGGTGCTGACTGCCATGCACTGAACGCCTGCTGGGCATCATGGGCAAGGAAACCCCCCTTCACCGAACGCAGGTCGGCTTCGGGCATGTGTGCGATGAGCCACTCCACATGCGGACGGAGCACTGGGCTGGACTGGGCGAGTGCTGACTCCAGCTCCGTGCGATTGGAGCCCGCGAGTTCGAGTGCCCTTGCACAGCCCTGGGTGGTGGACTCCTCGCGAGCCTGGACCGGCCAAACGAGCAGGGCAACGACGGCGCAGCGAGCGATCAGGTGCATGGATGCAGCGTAGCCGCGGGGCTGCAGGTCACGAAGGCGTGTCGGCCTGCACGCGGACTGCCTGGCCCCGGTCCTGCCGCGCAAACGGAGCGGCTTGAGCATGACTGGGGAAGCCGCTCGACGCGGGCAGCTTCAGTTCGCCCGTGGATAGTCGGTGTAGCCGCGATGATCGCCGCCGTAGAAGGTGGCCTGGTCCCACGGAGCGAGTGCGGTACCGCGCTGCAGTCGCTCGACGAGGTCGGGATTCGAGATGAACGGCTTGCCGAAGACAACCGCGTCGGCAACGCCGTCGGCCAGTTCACGCTCGGCAGTCTCGTGGGTGTAGCCGCCGCAGACCATGAAGGCACCGCCGAACTCCCTTCGCATGGCGCGCCAGAGCTCGCGGTGCGGACTGTCGATCGTCTTCGAGGTGTGATCACTGATGTGCACGAACGCCACGCGTCGCGCAGCGAGGTTGCGCATGAGCCGCATGGCCAGCGGCTCCCACTCGGGATCCGGGCGCGGACCGATCCCCTGCCCATGCGGCGAGAGCCGGATGCCCGTGCGGTCTGCGCCGATCAACCGCACGACCTCATCGACGACCTGCAGCACGAGACGGCACCGGTTCTCGATCGAGCCGCCGAACGCATCATCGCGTGTGTTGAGCACGCCATTCATGAACTGTTCGAGCAGGTAGCCGTTGGCAGCGTGGATCTCGACGCCATCGAACCCTGCATCGATGGCTTGCGTCGCTGCATGTCCGTAGGCCTGCGGCACGCTCATCAGCTCCTTGAATGTCAGTGCACGGCACGGCGTGCACCGCACGCGGCCGGGCTTGCCTTCGGCATCGAGCGCGAAGGTGTGTGCCTCGTGCTCGGTCGCCATGCTGCTCACGGGCACCATGCCTTCGGGAAGGACGCTGGCGTGCGAGACGCGACCGACATGCCAGAGCTGGCACATGATGCGGCCGCCCGCGGCATGCACCGCATCGGTCACCTGTCGCCACGCATCGCGCTGGGCCGTCGTGAAGATGCCTGGCGTCCACAGATAGCCCTTGGCCTGCGGCTCGATCCAGGTGGCTTCGCTGATGATGAGCCCCGCGCTCGCGCGCTGGGCGTAGTACTCGGCCATCAGCGGCGTGGGCACATCGCCCGGCTGGGCCGCGCGGCAACGCGTGAGCGGCGCCATGATGACGCGGTTGGGAAGCCTGAGGCGGCCGACGGGCAGCGGATCGAAGAGCGACGGCATGGGGCGGGAACGCTAACGCACGCCGACGGCAGGCTCAAGTGCGCAATCGTCGCTCAGAAACCGACTGTACATGTGCCGCCGAAGCAACATGTGACCATCCAATGGCGAAACCGATGACCGCCACAGCGGCGGCAAACGACGCGACGATTCGTAAGGCCCATGTCTTGCCGATTCCTGCTGCCGAAAGATCTGTCGAAGCGATGGCTGACACGATCCACCGCGGCGGCGTGACAGCCGCCGCACGCACAGTTGCCAGAGCCACTTCGGCTGCAATTCGGACGTCTGTGGTCGTCGTAGCTTCACCAACGAGGGCATTCGTACGGTCAAGGAGCGCAGCTTCCGCAGCGGCGCGGAAACCACTCCAAGCGACCGTCTGTTCCGTTGCCCACTTCGTTGCCGCTGCGTGAAGGACGGTCATTGAACTGGGGACATCCTCACCGCCAGTCTGCGCCGAGATGTTCAATTGTCCCCGCAGCAACTCCGTCTTCGAGCCCGTTCCGATCCGTGACCAATCCATGGCAATCATTTCTTGCTTCGCCGTGTTCGGGTCAAACGTCGACATCAACCCAGCGAGAAGGCCTGCCAGGCCATCGAGGCCTTGGCCTTGGCCTTGGCCCCTGATCTCAGGCGTGGGTTCGAAGGACACCGAGAAGGACC
>VGYB01000056.1 GCA_016873115.1 Planctomycetota bacterium
GCGATGATCGCCATGACCACGAGCAATTCGATCAGCGTAAATGCGCGATTTGTTCTCATAGGTGTTCCGTGTGTGAAGATGATCTTGAGGATGTCGAAGTGATGGAGTTGATCAGGGTGTGAGAAGTACGTCATACGCGGGGATCATGGCGGTAATCGTCACAGCGTTCGGGAAGATCCCGAGCCAGGTATCGCCGCCGGTCGCGCCGCTGGGGGTGCCGGCGCCCGCGCCCGGACCGCTCGAGGCGTAGCACCCGACACCGTCGTTGCCCCATTCGCAAAGGTGAAGCATGTCCTTCTTCAATTCGGAGTTGCCGCATCGGTACTGGGTCTCGCCGTATGGACCTTCGGCCATCGAGCCGTGGCCGTCGGTGTAGACGATGTTGCCTTCCCAGTTCCTGTCATCTCCGTGAAGGCGGAGGGTCGGGCTCAGCTTGAAGTTGTCTCCGGCTAGCGGATTGGTCTCCGTGTACTGCCAGGCACGAGTGCCGATCATGCCGCGCTGTCCACCATCCGGCGCAAAGGCTTTGAACCACACGAGCGTCTTGCGCATGCCGATGATGGCCAAGTGTGCGTACGAGGTGTTGCACTGCGCACCGCTTGTGCCAGCGATCTGGGCTGAGAAGCCATCGTCCCAATACTTGTCCGCGGCGGGGTCGTACTGCGTGAAGTCGTAGCCAGCGTAGTTGTTCGCCGCTGTTCCAGTGTACTCCTTCACCACCGGGTTCACTTCCGTTGGCCCGATGAGGATCTCCGTGTTGAACATTTGCCTCGCGAGGCAGAGCGAATACAGGTTCTTCGTGTTGTTCTTGGTGACATCCTCGTTGCCCTGACCAGGAACCTGCACGCCGTTGAAGGCGAGACGGTTGGCGTAGCCCGGGCAGGGAAGGCGGTTGCGCTCCAACTCGTTGGCGGCCGTGAGCCAGGCTTGGTAGATGCCCTTG
This sequence comes from Planctomycetota bacterium, assembly GCA_016873115.1. Lineage (GTDB taxonomy): Bacteria > Planctomycetota > Phycisphaerae > Phycisphaerales > SM1A02 > SYIB01. Next base: position 944 of record VGYB01000056.1, read on the forward strand.
ATTTGGGTCAAGTCCTTGACGGACTTGGCCTGCCGTTGGGCCTTGGCCAGCGCGGGGAGGAGCAGGCCGATCAGCACCGCGATGATCGCGATGACGACCAGCAGCTCGACCAGGGTGAAGGCACGGGGGGTCTTCTTCATGACTGCGAATCTCCTTAGCTTGGCGCGGTGGAGGATTGCCACCGGGCCCGGCCAGCCGCCCGACAGGGCGATCGACCGTTGAACCGTAAGGGAACGAGCATCGGAACATCCGATGCCGCGTTGCGTGCGACCACTGGCGACGCCCGCCGATCAGACCGCAAAGCACTGATGACACGCAAGGCCACTGCCCCGCGGGACACGCGCACACGGACCGACCTCAAACTTGGACTCAAGGCTTCAAGGCACACAGCGGAACCGTTTGGGACCATCACGGGGATGGCCGGAGCGGTTCGAGCCAGGTTGTCGGCTGCTGCGGCGAAACAAGGGGTGACCGAAACCGGTCAAAGAAGTACGAGTGCGGAAACGAGCCGCGGCAGACCTGTGGCCCGAAGGCCACACCGGGAGTATGACATGAGTCCATACGATGGTCAAGCCACCCAGGTCGCAGGAGGGTCGAGAAATCATGATGTCGGGGCTCTCGTCAGAGCAGGCTGGGATCGAAGCGCTGGATGGGCGAGGGGAGCCGTTTCTTGTGCGCTCGCGCTCGCCGGGCGGACGCCCTGGGCACCCGGTACCGTGGGGGCATGTCCACCCCGTCCCAAGCACTGTCGGCCCTGGGCCTTGTCCTTCCCCCCGCGCCGAAGCCGGTCGCCAGCTATGTGCCCTCTGCGCGGTCGGGCAATCTGGTGTGGGTCTCGGGTCAACTCCCGTTCCGTGACGGCTCGCTGGCCACGACCGGGCCGGTACCGTCCGTGTGCTCGATCGAGTCGGCGCAGCAGGCGGCCCGGCAGTGTGCCCTGAATGCGCTGGCGGTCGCGGCCGATGCCGCGGGTGGTCTGGATAGGATCGAGCGCGTGCTCCGTGTGGGCGTCTTCGTGCAGAGCGATGCGGGTTTCACTGAACAGCCCAAGGTGGCCAATGGTGCCAGTGACCTGCTGCAGCAGATCTTCGGTGAAGCGGGTCGCCACGCCCGGGCCGCGGTCGGCAGCATTGCCCTGCCGCTTGGTGCGAGCGTCGAGGTCGAACTGCTCGTCGAGGTCCGTTGACCGAGTGAACGCGCCAGGCGTTTCGGCCGTCGCGGCCCCCCAAGGAGCGACCGCGGAAGAGCGAAATCAGGCTCGTGCGCTCACTTCGACAGCAGGAGGTAGAGCAGCAGCGCGTTGATGAGCACGCTGGCGACGAGGCAGATGGTGATGCCGAGCGTGACTGGGTTGGCGAAGATGCTCGGTGGTCCCGCGTGGCGCAACTCCTGTGATGCCGACGCATCGGTCTCGGCCGAAGCCAGTGACCCCACATCGAGTGGTTTGCGCGCGTGGTGCGGGGGCTCGCCACTGAGCACCAGATCGATGTCCTCGAGCAGTTCCTTGGCCGTCTGGTAACGGTCACGTGCCGGCTTGGCCATCATCATCTCGACGACCTCGGCACAGCCGTTGGAGATGCTCGGAACGAGATGGTCCGGCGGAACAAGCGCATCCTTCAGGTGGCGCTGCATGACTTCGTTGGGGTTCTTGCCCTCGAAGGGGACCTTGCCGGTCAGCATGTGGTACAGCGTGGCGCCGAGCCCGTAGATGTCCGCTGGCGGCCCGATATCCGGAAGGCCACGAATCTGCTCAGGGCTGATGTAGTAGGGCGTGCCGAATGCCTTGCCGATCTCGGCTGCTGCTGCGTCCTGATCGCCCATCGCGCGGGCAAGGCCGAGGTCGGCGAGCTTGACCACGCCGGTCGAGGTGATCATCAGGTTCTTCGGCTTGATGTCGCGGTGCACGAAGCCACGCTCGTGCGCATGCTCCAGCGCGAGCGCCACCTGCCGGATGATCGTGAGTGCTTCCTTCTCGGGAAGGCGCTTCTTCGCGTGCATGCGGTCGAAGACCGTGTCGCCGTCCACATACTCCATGATGAAGTAGTGCTGCTCGCCCGACTGGCCCACGTCGTAGGCACCCACGATGTGCGGATGGTTGAGCTTGGCGGCGGCGCGGCCTTCCTTGTAGAAGCGCTCCACGAAGATCGGGTCGGAGAGATGCTTCTTGGCGATGAACTTGATCGCGACCATGCGATCGAGGCTCACCTGACGCGCAAGGTAGACCACGGCCATGGCACCGGCCCCGAGCTTTCGTACGAGTTGGTAGCCCGGCAGGCCTCGACTGGCTGCCGTGGCCCGTTCGCCTTCGGTATCCGCCTTGATGCGGCGGAGCTGGCTCATGGTCACGAGTTGCTTCGCCATCAGCACTTGGACCAAGGCCTGCGGCTTGGCCGGATCGGCCCGGGCTTCCTTCAGGCAGTCGGCCACCTCTTCTCGGGTGGCCAACCCACGCTCGATGACGGCACGAGCCCACATGGTGTCGGCGTTACCGGCAAACGACCCCGAGGCACCGGAGGAGGATGCGGCTGGGCTGGTCGAAGAGTGAGGTTGCTGTGGTCCCAGGTCGGTCATGGATTGAGGATCGGAGCCCGGGGACTATATTCGATCCGCGCGGCGTGCCCGTTGCCCCGATCCATGCCACTCTGCCTTGCCAGTTCTTCGCCTCGGCGCCAGCGCATGCTTCGCGAGGCCGGCATCGACCATGTGATTTCGCTGCCGCCCATCGATGATGCCGTACTGCCGGAACGGCTCGATGATCCTGCCGGGTTCACCATGGCGATGGCGCTCTTCAAGGCCGCGCAGGTCCAGCCGGCCCAAGGGGATGGATGGGTGCTTGCTGCCGACACGATGGCCCACGATGGATCGGGCTTGATCGGCAAGCCGCGCGACCGGGCCCATGCGCGCGAGATGCTCTCGAGGTGGCGTGGTGGCGCCCACGATGTCTGGACGGGCGTGGCCCTGCTCCAGCCCCTGACTGGCCGTCGGTGGATCTTCGCCGACCGAGCCAGTGTCACGCTGGGCGACCTTGCCGATGATGTCCTTGAGGAGTACCTCGACTCTGGGGCGTGGCAGGGTAAGGCGGGGGCCTACAACTACGCCGACCGGCTTGAAGCCGGTTGGCCGCTGGCCTGTGAGGGCGATCCCTGCACGGTGATGGGCTTGCCGATGCGGCGCTTGGCTCCGATCCTGGCAAGCCTGGTCGTCGCCACGGAGCCGCGATGCTGACCGTTGCGGCGATCCATCTCGCCCCGGCGTTCACGATTCCGGTCGCGGCCATGCTTGCCCTGGCGATGATCGTGTACCTGCGGCGCCTTGCCGTAGCCGATGTCCCACGCTGGCGCCGCGCGCTCCGTCAGTCGTCGATGGTGCTCGGGCTGCTCATGCTGCCCTTGCTTGTCGAGGGGTTTTCCCTGATCGACCCTGACACCGCGCCCCGGCCGTATGCCCTGGTCTGGCTTGCCAGCGGTTTCCTGCTGTTCGTGATCGTGATCCTGACGGCCATCGACATGAGGCTGAGTTGGCTGACGCATCGTCGGGACATCGAGCAGTTGCGGAACGAACGCGATGCTGCCCTGCGGGCACTCTCCGGGCGGAGGGACAAGCGTTGACGGCCATTCGCCCGGTCGCAGCTTGGGCCATGCCGGTGGCGGTGCCGGCCAGCATCGCCTATGGCACCGTGGTTCGGGCTCGCAACCTGGTGTGGTCGATGGGCCTTGGTGTGGGTCGCGCGCCGAAGCCGGTCGTCAGCGTTGGGAACATCGTCGCGGGTGGAACGGGCAAGAGCCCCATGTCGCGTCTGGTGGCACAGTGGATGCTCGACGCGGGTGTCCGGCCGCTTCTGGCCACGCGCGGTTACGGCGCCGTGCAGGGGATCGCCGACGAGGTCGAGGAGTTCAAGGCACTGGTGCCCGGTGCGGCGGTGGTGGTCGATCCATCGCGTCGACGAGGCATTGCAGCCGCGGTTGCCGGCGGCGAGCGATTCGATGCCGTGCTCCTCGATGATGGCTTCCAGCACCGCTCGCTTGCGCGTGATCTCGATGTCGTCCTGATCGATGCCCAGAGACCGTGCCTGGATGATTGGCTGCTGCCCGCTGGGTGGCTTCGCGAGCCGGTGACGGCACTGCGCCGGGCTGGTGCCATCGTCGTGACGCAGGCCGAGGGCATGGACGACGCGTTGTCGGCCAGGATCGAGTCGATCGCGGGGCGTGCGCCGATCGCATGGTGCCGCCTCGAACCGCGCACCCTCACGATGCATCGTGGCTCGACCGTGGCCGAGCAGCCTTTCGCCTGGCTCGAGGGTCGCAGCGTGGTCGTCTGGGCGGGCCTTGCGAATCCGGAGCGTGTGGTGAGTGCCGTGCGGGCGCAGGGGGCGGTCATTCGCGCCGCGCCGCGCCTGCGCGATCACCACCCCTACGACCAGACCCTCCTCCGGCAGCTGCTTGAGCAGGCCAAGGGTGTGGATGCGATCGTTGTCACTGGAAAAGACTGGCCAAAACTCGCCGGACGGATCCCGCCGTTTGCGCCGCCGATCGCGGTTGTGCGCGCCGGATGGCACTTTGCGTCGGGCGAAGCCGCGCTGCATAGCACGATTCTGCAAGTTGTAAAGCCAAATCTCCAAAGAAGTTGAGCGTCCGTGGACAAACTTTCGCACCTTGACTTGGAGCGCTCGATGCCGCGATACTCATTGCGTGGGGAGTCCCGCCGTGAAGCGGGTCCCGGGTGAGATCCAAGACTGAACGAGGCAACTCCATGGCAACGACGACGAAGAAGGAGATCGTGGACCGCATCGCCGAACGAACCGGCCTGAAGCGGAACGATGTGCGGGATGTCGTTCAACTCTTCCTCGACTCCGTGATCGATGAGCTGGGAAATGGCAACCGGCTCGAGTTCCGTGACTTCGGTGTCTTCGAGGTGAAGGCTCGTGCAGCGCGCACGGCGCAGAACCCCAAGACCCTCGAGCAGGTGCAGGTTCCTGCCAAGCGCTCGGTCCGCTTCAAGGTCGGTCGCGTGATGCGCGACCGCGTGGATGCGGAAGCCGCCGTGGCCGTGATCGCCAACACCTGATCGGCCGATCGCGATGCCCCAAGGTGCAAAGGAACGGCGTTCGCGCGCACCGCGTGAGCGAGTCGAACTCGATCGCGGCGCTCTCGCGCGGCTGGCTGATGCGCTGCCGCCGCAGGCTCCCGAGGTCGAGGCGGCGCTGCTCGGGGCACTGCTCCATGACCCGCGGCTGACCGGCGATGTGCTGCAGGTCGTCCGCAGCGCCGAGGAGTTCGCGCGTCCGGCGCACCGGACGATCTACTCGCACATGTGCGAGCTCTACGAGCGCTCGGCCGCGTTCGATATCGTGCAGTTGCAGCAGCTCCTGCGCGATCGAGGCGTGTTCGACGAAGTCGGCGGGCTCGACTACCTCGTGTCGCTTGCCGAGAGCGTGCCGAGCGCGACGAATGTCATGGAGTTCGCTCGCGAGGTCCGCGACAAGGCGACGCTGCGCGAACTCATCGATGCGTCGGGTACCACGCTGCACGAGGCGTATACGAACGCCGAGGATGCCCAGGGCGTGCTTGAGCAGGCCGAGGCCCGCATCTTCGCGATCAGCCAGCGCCGCGAGTCGACGCACGCGAGCGACCTGGCCACCTTGCTCAACGAGGCGATTGAGCGCATCCAGTCGCACGACGGGAGCACCACCACCGGCGTGCCCAGCGGCTACGACGATCTCGACCAGTTGACCAGCGGGCTCCAGCGCGGCGAGATGGTGATCCTTGCCGCACGACCGTCGATGGGGAAGACGGCCCTCGCGCTGAATGTGATGCAGAATGTGGCGCTTGCCGGCCAGCCGGTGGCCTTCTTCAGCCTCGAAATGAGCCGCCAGCAACTGGTGCAGCGCATGCTGTGCGCACAGGCCGGCATCGACAGCCAACGGTTGCGGCGCGGCACGCTGCGGGCCGAGGACTACGGCCGCGTGCTTGCGGCCTGTGACGAGTTGCGCAAGGCCGAGGTCTACATCGACGACTCGCCAGGCCTGTCGATGATGGCCCTGCGCAGCAAGGCGCGCCGCATGGTGGAACGCTTCGGCATCCAGGCGATCTTCGTCGACTACCTCCAGCTCATGTCCTCGGGTACACGGGTGGAGAGCCGCCAGACCGAGGTGAGCGAGATCAGCCGTGGGCTCAAGGCCACCGCACGCGAGCTCAATGTGCCTCTGTTCTGCCTGTCGCAGCTCAATCGCGCGGCGGAGCAGCGCGAAGGCCATCGTCCGCGCATGAGTGACCTCCGCGAGTCAGGCAGCATCGAGCAGGATGCCGATGTCATCATGATGCTGCATCGCGAGGAGTACTATCACCTGCAGGATCCCGACTGGGCGGCATCGAACCCGGATCGGGTCGGCACTGCGGAACTGATCATTACGAAGCAGCGCAACGGGCCGACCGGCACGGTCAATCTGGTGTGGGACAGCAAGGCGACGGCCTTCCGCGCATGGAGCCCGGCGGCGCCGCCGGGCGTACCCGTACGCGTGTTCGAGCCGCGCCCGATCGACGATCTCCCTGTCTAAGGTCGGCGTATCCTGCGTTGCGTGCAGGAACTCCCCGCTGATCGCCTTGAGCAACTGGTCCGGCGTGCGGGCCGGGGTGATGCTGTCGCGTGGCGGGACCTGGTCACGCTGTTCTCGCCACGCGTGTACGCGCTGATGCTTGCCCGGTGCCGCGACCAGGATCTGGCGGAGGAGATCACCCAGGCGGTGTTCGTGACGGTCGCCGAGAAGCTCGCGGGGTATCGCGATCTCGGCCGCTTCCGATCGTGGATCTTCCAGATTGCCATGAATCGCCTGCGTGACGAGGTGCGCCGTCGTGGACGGCACGCCAAGCCTGCCGGGGGTGCAGAGGATCTTGACGCGCTCAGCGGAATGGCAACCTTGGGTTATGGGGACGTTTCTCCTGAAGCACTCAAGGCCCTTCCCGCGGCGCTCAGCGTGCTGAGCGAGGCCGAACGGCAGGTCGTGCATCTGCGGCACATGGCTGGCATGTCCTACCAAGCCATTGCCGAGCTTCACGGCGAACCGCTCGGCACGCTGCTGGCCCGCCACCACCGGGCCATGGCCAAGCTGCGCCAAGCCCTGCAAGATTCAGGAATCACCCTCGAGGAGCTGCAATGACACGGCCGCCGAACCGTTCCACCCAAGCCATGAACGAGCGCCACCAGCACCACGATGAGCCTCCGGTCGACCCGGCGGTGGAAGCCCTGCTCGATGCCTACGCGCGTCGGCTTGCCCATCGTCCGGGCCTCGTCGATCGCGTGGTCGCGGCCGCTCCGGCCCCTGCGCCCGGCCGGGCGGGCGTGCCCTGGAGCGATCGGCGCACCGTACGCATCGCGCTCGCGGCAAGCGTCTGCGCGGCCATGGTGGCGGGCATGCTCTTCATGCGGCCGGCACCCGTGAGGGCGGTGGCCGCTTCGCAGTCCATTGAAGCCGAGCCCGTGCTCGTCTCGCTCCTGGCCGGCAGCGACGAAGCCATGCTCGATGATCATCCCTTCGGCAGCGAACTGCGCACCATGGACAGTGACTGGGCGGGCTTGGCCGAGGAAGTGCGAGGCATCGTTGCCGTGGCCGGAGGTTCCCGTTGAAGCGGCTCGGTCCTGTCGCGGCCGCGCTCATTGCCGGCACGGTCGTCGGTGTGTTGCTGGCGCGTCTTTCGACCGACCAATCGTCCTTTGCATCGAGCCCGGATGCACTGCTGTCGCTCGAGCCGAGCCTGCAGTCGGGGCCGTCGCTCCCGCAGGGGCGTGTGCTCTCGCCTGAGCAGATGGATCGCATCATCGCGGTCGCCCGCGACCTGTCGGTGGACCTGGCGACGCGTCTTGACGAAGCCCGTGCGCGCGACGCCGAGACCTTCCGTACGGCGCTCGGAACGCAAGCCAAGCGGCTGGGTTCGCTGGCTGTCCTGCGTGAGCGGCGGCCTGAACTGTATGCCATCCGCATCGAGGAACTCCGGCTGGAAGCGCAGGTCCTGGCGCTCGGCGAGCAAGTGCACAGCGCCATCGCTGCTGGCCGGACCGATGATGCCGAACGGCTCGAAGCCAGGCTTCGTCCGCTCCTGCTCTCGTTCGTCGACTCCAACCTGCGTTCGCGCGCGGTCGAGCTCGCCTCGCTGGATTCCATGATGCGGGAGTTGCGTGTGGACCTCGAGCGTGATGCCCGCCAGCGCACCGATACCGTTGAGCGTTGGGTCGAGGCGCTGCGTGACGGCCGTGAGCCGGCCGCTCTGGGTGGCCGTCGACCCTCGGATGCTGCCCAGGCGGCTCGCTGACGGACCGTGGGTCGCGCCTAGCCGGGTCTTTCGTTCGATCGCGTAGGGCGGTGATCGTGGCGGTTGCACATCGCTGCGGGTGGACATGCTCCGTACTACGATCGCTGCGTGGCGTCGTCACCTGCTTGCGAAGTCCAGTCCTCGCAGCGCGCTCCGGCATCGCTGGCCGTCATGGTCGGTGCCGTGTTGCTGGTGAGCGTGACTCTGGTGTGTGTGCTCGGTGGCGCCTGGGGGGTGATGCCTGTGGGTGATCCGGGCGTCGCACGCTATGAAGCGCAGGACCTTTCGGCGGCGCTGCTCGCACCGATGCAGCGCGATGCGTCAGGCGCGTTGCACGCGCTCGGCACGGATCGCCTGGGCCGTGACCTCCTGGCGCGCTGCTGCGTGGGTGGCTGCATCAGCCTTCTCGTGGGACTGTGCGCCGCGGCAGTCAGTGTGGGCGTCGGCACGCTCTGGGGTGCAGCCAGCGCCGAGGCAGGGGGCAGGACCGACGGCATCATGATGCGCATCGTCGATGTGCTCTACGGGCTCCCGACGATCCTGCTGGTGGTCCTCATCGCGGTGGCTGCTGATGGTGCACTCGAGCGCATCGGCGCCAAGCCGGGCCCGGTCGCGCGGCAGGTGATCGATCTGGCCATCCTCGTCGTGGCGATCGGGGGATTGAGCTGGCTCACGGTGGCTCGCGTGATCCGAGGGCAGGTGCTGAGCCTGAAGGCGCGTCCCTTCATGGAGTCGTGCACGGCGATCGGCATGGGGCGCGCGCGCCGATTCTGGCTGCACCTGGTTCCCAATCTGTCGGGCCCGATCGTCGTGTACGCGGCCCTGGCGGTGCCATCAGCGATTCTCAGCGAGAGCTTTCTCTCGTTTCTGGGCCTTGGCGTGCGCGAGCCCTTGCCCAGCTGGGGGAATCTGGCCTCCGCGGGGCTTCCCGAACTGAATCCCGTCGTGAGTCGTTGGTGGCTGCTTGTCTTCCCGTGCCTGCTTATCGC
>VGYB01000057.1 GCA_016873115.1 Planctomycetota bacterium
CCAGTGTTGTATTTGGCCTTGATGCAAGCACTCGCTCCACGACCGACTCTTGACAGGCCTTTTGCCGCTCATCGCCACCCACAAACAGAACTCGCACTCGGCGAGACATGACCGCGGACGGTGTCGTCTTTGGCGTCACCGCACGCGCCAGACGCTCAACAAGGGCGCGAGGCTCGATCGTGGATTCCGACGGCTCCCCGAGAATCTCGCAGCAATCCAGCAGCTCAAGGCTCTCGTCTGGGTTGCTCTCTGCAAGGGCACGCGCCCTCTGCATCAGATGAGACCTCTCCACAAGCCTCCGGTCTTCACTACACCATCTCGCAAGCCCTACGCGCACCGCAGTGAAGGCGGTCTGATCCCACACACGCTGCCATCCCTCATTGGCAAGCATTGCATCAAGAGCACATGCTGCCCCGTCTGTGAACTCATTCACTCGCATAATCAACTCATCTGCTAACTCAACGAGGACATCGCGGTGCAGCGGTTGCCGCACCGCCGCGGAAAACAACTGGCTCATAAGTTCAATGCGTTGGCGACCACCGAGCGCGTCACCAAACGTTGCTCGCTCATCCACCAACTTCTGCACCAATTGTGGATTGTCAAAGCAGATGGACACGAATCCTGCCCTCTCGAGCTCCATCAACGACTCTGACAACCTCGGCAAGGCGAGACGACCCGCTTCCTGCGTCGGCTCAAGGAGCGCTCGCTCAAGCAGTGGTCGAACTGCATAAAACGGAATCAGCCCAAACTGGTTCTCGTAGTCTGCGACTGTGGCCACTGCATTTGTTGGAAGCACGCTCGCATCATCCGTGCCTAACAGAGTGAGGAGTACTTCAAGTCTTTGGCGCACGACCTGCTCCTCCTCAACAGTCAGGGTAGCGCAGGGCGCACTCCGAGCATCCGACAGTTGAGGAAGTAGAGCGGTAAGTGTCGCGGGGCGCTTGCCATCGCCCCCCAAAAGACACCCGAGGGCGAGCAGGTACGCGGTCTCGAGAAGCGGCTTTGCAGATAAAGCCTCCTGAAGGGCTGGCGTTACCTGTACCAGACGCTGGAGGGTTGTCTGATTGGTTGAACGATCTGGAATCCACAAGTCTGTCACGTTGATTGTGCGCAATTCACATAGCGCATACTCCAAATACATCGGCGCAAACTCAGGCGATTGTGCGCCGCCCAATACGGAGGGCATCGAAACTGTCGAACCCTTTTCCGTGCGAGAAGTGGATGAATGAGACATCGAAACCGTGCGAGGATCCTCAAGTGCCAACTTGGCCTGCTCAAAGCTTCCGCCAAGCCGAAGCGCACGTGCACGAAGCAGTGTCACCATCGGAAGTAGTTTCGCGACTTTAGAAACATCGCCGCTGCTAACAAGAGCCGCGCATCGCTTCCTGACCCGATCGGCGACAAGCAGGGCTCCCGCAAGATCCTTCGCAGCCAGCATCTCATAGCCGTGCCGAACCACCGCCGTAATCCCAATGTAACCCGCATGATCAACCCAGTCAGACCACCGCTGCGCCAACACTGTATGGGTGACGCAGTGGACCGTGATCGCATCGGCAAGATCTTGGAATGCATCTGGAACACTACGGAGCGACTCGCGATCGGCCAATGACAGATCATCAAACTTACTGACTGATGCGTTTGGATCACGCCGATGATGCCCCATGAGCCACCCAGCAAGAAGCCATGCACGGCGCTGATCGTTCTCATCCCCCTTTCGTGCAGGCAACTCCTCGTCACTCAGTGCGGCCAACAGTCCGAGATGGAAACGCGACTGAACTCGTTTTGAATTGAGATGAACCAACTCATCAGTGATCAGCCGCACGATGTCGGGGCTCGGAACGCCATGCTGCGCTGCCACCGACTGGACAATCAGATCGATCATCGCATGATCAAGTGGTGACAGTAGCACGCGGGACTGTCTTGCTGGGGGCGGGGGCAGGAAATCCTCATCTTCGTACGACTCAAAGTCGGGCTCACAATGGTCTTCTGTCTCCCCATCCCCCTTGGTTTCGATAACGCTCGCGGCTGTATCGGCTTGTCCGTTCCGGGGACTCTCCAGAGCCGTCGCTGATTGCACCGTTGCTCGGATGTACGGAAGTATGGTCTCAACAAACAACCTTCGGGCTCCCGCCTGCCACTCTTGGATGCCTCGATCTGCAACTGTGGCAACGAAGAGGATGAAGCGAACCCGATCCTCGGGTAGGGCAGACTCAAACGCCTTTGAGTACTGCGTGTCAGTCGGCGGAACATCAGTCCTCTCCAGAACATCTTCGTCGGTATCGGTTGCGTTACTCAAGCCGAGCAGACGATAGAAATTTGCACAGAGTGGGCGATGGCTGCTTGTGAAGCAGATGAACAGCGCCTTCGCGAGCCGCCCACGATCACAAACCTGAATCGCACGACTGACTGTTCCTTGAGCACGTGTCCATGTCAGGGCGCACGGATCTCGAAATCCACGCGGAGTACCTAGGGCACGCACAACCGACGGTCGAAAGTCGTCTTGTTGCGCCTCCCAACCCTCCTGCACCATCGCCCTGACTTCCTGCTCGATCGCCTCCCGCCAGAGATTTCTCAGGTCATCGGTACACCCCATATCGTGCAAGATACCTCCCCGATGACGTCATCGCGCACCAGTACCCTCCCCGCTGCCGCGCACATTCATGGCGTATTGCACGATGGGCCTTCCGATCTACATCGCCAACACCGACCGCGCATGGTTCGACTTCCTCCGGGGACTCGCGCGAGTCGCATCGCCAGACAGACCAGCTGTACCCGAGGCGAACTTCTGGTTCCCGAGTGCCCAGAAACCGCATCTCACCGGGACAACCGCTGGGAGTCCCGTCTTCCTTCGACTGAAGAGCCCCGCTAAAGCGATCGCAGGCGTCGGCTTCTTCGCGTCGTACTGCATGCTGTCGCTCGATGATGCGTGGGAATACTTCGGTACCGCAAACGGTGATCCGAACCGCATGCAATTCAGCGAACGCATCCGCGGGTATCGCAACAGGAGCCTGGGCCGCGAGCGCACAGCGGTAGGCGATGAAGTGCTTGAACGCCCGCTCGCGTGCATGGTGCTTCGCTCGGTCGAATTCTGGGAGGAGGAGCGATGGCTGCCATGGAGCGGTGCGCAGGGGTTCGCAGACAACATCGTCACCGGTAAGTACGAACGCAACGAAGCGAACGAGGCACGACTCCTTTCGGCGATCGGCACTTCTGGTGCCATGAATGACACCGAGTTTGCCGAACACTTCCGACTGGTGGATACGGATGAGCGCGCATGGCGCGCGCAGGCGGATAGTGCGGTGCGCGAAGGCCAAGCATCGTTTCGGCTGCGGCTCATCGATGCATACGGGAGTCAGTGCGCGATCACAGGCGAACACACAAGACCAGTGCTCGATGCGGCGCACATCCAACCGTACCTAGGACGGCGCAGCAATCACATTCAGAACGGGCTGCTGCTGACCAAGGAGTTCCACGCACTCTTCGACCGCGGCTATGTGACGGTCACGCCTGACTTCAACATCCGCGTATCACCGAGATTGCGCGCGGAGTTCAACAACGGTCGGCGGTACTACCCGTTCGACGGTCGCCCACTCGCGAAACTGCCGGACGATGCGGCGCAGCGCCCTAGCGCCGACGCGCTCGACTGGCACGGCACCCACATCTTCCTCGCGGGTTAAATGCGGCTTTAGGATCGGGAATCCAGCCAACGGCACGCCGACTTGGTTTCGCAGACTGGGTTGACCTCATACTTCTGCACACAGTTCTAACGATGATCTTTGTGACGGAGAACAAAGTGTCGGCTTTCGATGACGGTGGGCTACAAGTCATTCCCGCCGTTCGCTGGAGTTGCACAGACTCGCCCTGCAACCATGAAGACCGCCAAAGCACACATACGCTTGCTCGAGGGCCGCTAGTCCATCGCATTCTTCAGATGCTGCTCACTTAAACGCACACTCCAACAAACTCCGCAATCACCTGCAGCTCGTCCTTGCCCTTCAGCGGGATCGGCTCGAATTCCGGATTGACTGGTATGAGCGTGATGCGCTCGTGGCGCCAAGAGTCGCCCCTTTCGACCTTCTCGCTCTCGTAGCGCTTGACGGTGAAGCGCTGGCCGGTCTCGGGGTCGGTGGTATCGCGGAGCTGGACGAGGACGGTCTTGCCCTGTCGCGTGCCCTCGACCGGCGCGGCGAAGACGCAGTAGGAACCGTTGGGGATCCGAGGCTCCATCGACTTGCCGACGACCTGCGCCACGAACATGCCACGACGCAGCCTTCGGCCGAGGTCAACGGCGACCCAATCCTCCCACTCTGAGTCCTCGGGCACTCGCTGGGGGTCGCTGAACGCTCCCGCCGCCGCCTTCAAGGGGATGAGCGGGAGGCAGGTGACATAGCGCTCGGTGGCCGATGGCTGCACGAAGCGCAGTACTGCCCGCTTCGGCTGAGGCGCAGATGTCGTACCTCCGGTTGGATATACCTCGGGCGCCGATGCGCCGTACCAGGTCGCGTCGGACCGCAACCGCTCCTTCAACTCGGGCTTACTGAGATAGCCCGCGAGCTTGCGGAAGTGCCGGGTCATCGCACCTTCGTCGTAAAGCTCACTTGCCGGAATCTCGATCACCTCGTAGCCGTTATTGCGCAACCAGTCGCGGATGCGGCGGTCGCGCTCGGCCGTCTCGGGGTTGCCATGAATGTGCTTGCTCAGGCCATCCATGTAGATGCACACGCCTTCGTCAGCCGCGTGGTCGACCGTGCGGTAAATGACATCGGGAGTGGTGGTGCCGATCGCGCGATCGAGCCGTAGCTGTTCGCCGCGGATGCCTTCCTCAAAGCCAGCCGCAAGCAGCAGGTGACGCAGGCGTCGCTCAGCCTCATTGACCGGGTGCGAGCCCTCCGTAGGCGCCTGCGATGGCTGCTTGGGAGGAATGTCATGCGCCAACGTAAGGCGCTCGCCCCAGACGGCGAGCTTCTCCAACGCCAGCTTTCGGTCGAGATACTTGTGATAGAAGCCGTTGCGGAAGGTCTGCAGGCAGTCCACACACGATGCGTCGCAGGCCGAGGGGCAGCCGTCGACGATCGCTCGGGCCGCCGCCACAATTTCGGGGAAGCGCGCGCAGAGCTGGTCGAGCAGGCCGGAGCCGCCTGGCATGGGGTCCCAGAGCACCGCGTCGACTTCGTCGCGGTCCACATGGCCAAGCACGAGGACCTGCAGGTCCTCTAGGGTCATGTCGAGCACCTGCGCTGCGGCCATCCGCAACGCCTCGAGCACGCTGTAGGCGGTCCTTTGGTCTTGGCAGCCCGGAAGTGTTATGGCATCGGCCACCACATCCGCGTAGAAGCCGATCGGCAGCACCTTCCGACCACAGCGTTCCTCGTGCGATTGCGCAAATTCATCGCGTTGCTTGTCGCTTGAAAGCGGGGACACACTCTGGCCACAGACCGTGCAGACGGGAAAACCAAATCGCCCCGGTGTGCGCTCGATGGCGCGAGTCGCACCCACATTGACCAGGCGGAACCGCACGCCATGCCGCAGGTGCACGGGCTGCTCGCCCCAGCCATAGGCCCGGCCGCCGTTGTGCTGCTCGCGCTCGAGGCCGAACACCGCCACCGGCAACTGGAAGCGCAGTTCCTCGTCATCAGAAATGTGCGACTGATGCATGAGGTCCACATCGCAGACCGAGATGGCCTGGACGACCTGCGTGCCCAGCCCGGCCGACGTCGCCGTCAGGTTGGTCGGCTTGACCGCTTGGCGCTCGACCATCACCTCGAACACCGGCACCTCCGCGGTCTGCTCGTCGGCGTCGCGATGGAAGCGCCGGGCGACGAAACGATTACCGTTGGCGTAGATCAGGTTGCCCGGCACGTACTCGCGCAGCGCGACGCTCGGCGGCCGCGGCAGCGTGAACTCCTTCGCGCCCGTGCGCCAGAACGGGATCTCCGCAGTGCCCAGCACCGACCCAATCTCGAGCCCATACCCCGGCAGAAAGCCTTCTGCCGCCAGCACGCCGAAAGTGTTCACGTCGTCGTAGCCCTCGGCCTCTCGGCGTCCTCGCCGCGCAGTGCCCTTGAGGCGCTTGACCAAGGCATCGCAGCGGCGGAACAGCGCGTCGTCCTCGGGTTCGAGCGTCCCCTGCGCCTCGCGCACGGCATTCAGACGCCTGATCTGGTCACGCGCCCAGCGCAGCCGCCTGTTGAGCCGCACCAGTACCTGCTCCAACCCCGGCACCATATCGGCAACGTGACGCCGCAACTCCGCCGGCGTGACCACTGCCGCATCCGCCGAGGGCCAGCCCTGGCCAAAGGCGCCTTGCACATAGCAGCAAAGGTCATCGAGGTTGGCATCGATCACCTGCCGCAAGGGCGATAGGTCGAAGCGCGTCGTGCGCAGCGCGCCACCGTCAAAGAGCCACGCAGCGATGCGGTCGGGTAGGCAGGTCTTGAGCACTCCGTCGATCGACTGCCGATCGGCCTCAGATCGCCCAGGATCGCGGGTGTACTGATGCAGGCGGGTGATGGCCGTGGCATGAACATGCTTGGCCACCATCAACTCGTTGCGCAAGTTGAACGCCGGCGGATCAACGCGCCCCGCCAGCAACTTCGGAGGTTCCTTGAAGTAGGCACGGTCGTGCGACACCGGCCGGCAGTAGGTGATGTCCACCGCCATTCGATGGCGCCGCCCTGCGCGACCCGCACGCTGCCAGTAGTTCGCCGGCAGCGGCGGCACATTGCGCATCAACACCGCGTCGAGTTGGCCGATGTCGACGCCCAGTTCCAGCGTCGGGGTGCATACGAAGGTATTGAGCGCATCGGAGTCTCCCTTGAAGAGGTTTTCGAGGCGCTCTCGCTCCTCGTGCGGAACCATCGCCGTGTGCTCCTCGGGCCGGAGCATCGAGTAGCCCTCGTCGAGCAGTTGCAGGTCGTAGTTGTCCGGGTCGTCCCTGATGAACTCCAGCTCACCGTCGCAGCGCCACGCTGGACACTTGTTGTGCGGCGTGCGCCGCGCATTGCGGCGGCGGCAGCTCGCGCAGCGCCAGACACCGTGATTCGCCTGCATGCGCAGGCGGTCAGCATCGACCTGATAGACGCCGCTCACACCGGGCAGCGGTTTGCCCCTAGCACCATTCAGCGTGACCGGCCGGAGAAGCTTGCGATCGACCAGAAACTTGAACAGCCGCTCGAGGAAGTCCTCAATGTGGCCGCCGTCCACGCCCCACTTCTTCGCCACCTGTTTCAGCACGGTATCGCCGCGTTCGCTGAACCACTGCGTGACCAACTGGGCCTGCTCGGTGGGCTCTCGGCGCAACTTAGTACCGCTCGGTCCGCCCAGCTGTGGCAGGTATCCCTGCTGAATCTCGAGGTCGCCATCCATCCAGTAATGCGTGAAGATCTCGTGCTCGGCGTCCCATAGCACGCGCTTGCGGCGCAGGTAGTCCAGCACGCTGGCCACGCCGTCGCGCAGGTCCTCGGCCGGCATTCCCAGCTCGGCCGCCGTCTGCTGGATCCAAGGGAGCCCTGTTTCAAGCCCCTCGTACTCCACTTTCATGCGGCCCCATGGTTCGAGACCGATGGCCTGGCGAGACGACAGCGTCACTTCCCGCAGCACCTGGATGCGCAGGAACTTGCGTCGCTCCTGTTCGTGGCGACCACCGCCACCTTCCTTGCGCTGCACCTGCCAGACCTCCGGCACCAACGCGCGCGAGAGCGACTCGTCGCGCTCCAGCGCGTCATCTACATGGCGCGCAAGGTCGCCCACAGAGACCGGCCCGCCCTCCAGCGCATCAGCCATCAAGGCGCGCAGGCGGAAGCGCCGCGCATGATCCTTCATCCAGCCGGCCTGGAATGCGGCGTCCTGACGGTTGTCGCAGAACACCAGGAGGCGCGGGCGCTCGGAGTGGTGCACCATGTCCTGCGCCAGCACGTGCACATCGGCCACATTGGTGGCGCGGACGGGACGGGCGGGCTCACGGTAGTTGCTACCCATGCGCCGCCCGGTCGCGCCGCATGACAGGCAGCTCGTCAGGTGCCCCGGATTGTCCCTGTTCTGCCGCACGGCGTACACCCTGGCCAAATCGCCCTGCGCGCCGCAGTGCAGGCAGCGATGCCCGGCCTCTGGGTGCGCCGCGCCGCAAGAGCGGCAAAAGAAGATTGGCGCGGTGCGGTCGTGAGCAGCGAGGTCGTTGTCGTCCGCATCCTGGTCATCGTCATCGTCACCGCTACCGCCGATGATGCGATCGAGCAGCACAACGCGCTTGCCGCCATTCGCCTCGGCCAGAGGCTCCCAGAAGGCGGCCTCGCCCGCGGCCTCGCCTCCGCCCGGCTGTCTGCGCGTGAACTCGAAGTCCTTGAGAAACGCGACGAAGTAGTGCTGGCCGCAGGTTGTACAGGTGGTGACGGGGAAGTGCGCGTGCTTCGCGCCCTCGCCGCCATCGGCGATCTCGTCCTCGGCGGCCAGCCACAGCTTCGGGCCACGCTCGCCCTCGGGGAAAGTCACCACCGCGCCGGAGATGCCGCGAATGAAGGCGTGCACCACTGGCCGAAGCAACGGACGGTTGTCGCTGCGCGCCGCCGCGCCGAGCGTGAGCCACGCGAGGATCTCCTCCTCGCTCACCGGTCGCTCCACCTTCTCTTGGAGCTGCGCGGGCAGCGCCGACAACTCCGTTGGCACAGCCAGCAGTTCGGCCAATTGCCAGGCGATCTCGTTGCGCGAGAGCCCCTCGTACAGCGCCTGCGTCCATTCGCCCGAGGGCAACACCGCACCCGCAAGTTTTTTGTACACCGCCTGCACTTTCGCCCCGGTGGCGTCCTCGACCGCGGCCACCGCCTCGGCCAACAGCGTTGCCGGCGATTCCTTCGCGGCGGGCGGCACGCTTCGCGACTCGGCCCAGACCTCGCGCTCGTAGGCCTCGCCCACGGTCGTCACCGCGGCCGCATCCACGCCGAAGAAGCGCGAGGCGAACTCGCGGGCGGCATTCGGAGTGTCCTTGTCGACGATGGTCGCCGAGGTGGCCACGCAGACCGTGTCCTGCGCCCCGCGCCCGCAGAAGGCGCGCAGGCGACGAATCAGGCAGGCCGTCTCGGCACCCTGCGCGCCAGTAAAGGTGTGCGCCTCGTCGAAGACTAGGAAGTCGAGCCGAGCGCCGTTGAACAGCTCCGTGTCCCGCTGGCGCGTCAACAACAGTTCCAGCTGCTTCACGTTCGTCAGCAGGATGCGCGGCTGCCCGCCCGGGCGGCGCATCGCTTCGCGCGAGCAGACCTCTTCTGGCGGATAGACCGAGTCGCTGCGCTTCTCGTCGCGTACGGCCTTGACCCTCGCCTCGTAATCGGCGCGCGACGCACCACGGGGAAGGCGGACGCCCGCGACCTCCGACTCCTTCTCCGGCGTCTTTCCAACATACATGCCGAAGCTGATGCCGGTGCCTGCGAGCAAGCCACGCAGACGGCCGAGCTGGTCCTCGGCCAGCGCGTTCATTGGATACACGATGACCGCTGAGATGCCCGGCGCGGCGCTCTCGTCACGCAGTGACAGGCACTTGCTGACGATCGGGTAAAGGAAGCACTCCGACTTGCCCGAACCGGTACCGGTGGAGACCAGCGTCGTGCGCCCGGCGCGGATGGCACGGATGGCCTCGTCCTGATGGCCGTACACATGCGTGATCTCAGCCGGAATCCGCTGGCGCATGTGCGGGTGGAACACACCTTCGCTGACCAGCGCATCCACCGCCGAGCCGCGTCGGAACGGGCGGGAGACACTGACGAACGGTCCCTTCAAGAGCGGCGAGTTGCGCGTCGCGTCGAGCGACAAGAGCTTGCGCATCTGCGCCAGCAGCCGCTCGTCGGCAAACGGATAGGCCGTGAGCTGGTAGCGCAGGAAGCTGCGGACCACCTTCTCGGTGTAGACGATGGGGTTCAGGGCCATGGGGGTTCTTGTCTAGAAAAGGTTGAGCTGTTGACTGTTCTGTGCTGCGCTCTTCGCGGCTTTCGATGCGTCGGGCGGGGCGGCCTCCGCGGCGGGTTGGGTGCCGTTTTTCTCAGCTTCTATGTCGGCCAGCAGTTTCTGGTAGCCCGCGTCGCCGAGCAGGTTGCGGGCGTGGAGGTGGCACTCGCGCCAGGACTCTTCGGCGGTCTGGGTGAGCTGCCAGTCGTAGAAGCGTGGG
>VGYB01000058.1 GCA_016873115.1 Planctomycetota bacterium
GCCTTGCTGCCCACCGCGAGGAACCCCGTTGCGATCGTCTTGGCTGCGTGGTCATCGGGCCCCGCCACCGGCAGCAAGTCGCCCGCAAGCTGCTGGCGCAGGAACTCGTCGTACGGCAGGTTCTGCTCGAACGAGTCGATGACCCAGTCGCGGTAGCGCCAGGCGTACGGATAGACCGAGTTGCCCTCGCGCCCGCTGCTCTCCGCGTAGCGAGCCACATCGAGCCAGTGACGCCCCCAGTGCTCGGCGAAGGCGCGGGTCCCCAACAACCGATCGACCAGGCGCTCGTATGCACCCGGCTGCTTGTCGCGGAGGAACGCGGCGACCTCGGCCGGGGTCGGCGGAAGGCCGGTCAAGTCGAAGGTCACGCGGCGGACCAGGTCGATCGCGGCCACATCCTTGACGGGCGAAAGACCCTTCGATTCCATGCTCGCGAGCACGAATCGATCGATGTCATCGCTCGGCCAGGCGGCATCCTTGACGACCGGTGCTGGCTGCGGCCTCGGTGCGACATAGGCCCACCACGAGCGTCCCTTCTCGATGTCCTCCTTGGTGAGTTCGCCGGCGGGCACCTCGACCGCAGCGGCACCGCCGCTGCCCGAGGCCGGCTTGGCCGTGGCTGACTCGCGCGGATCCGGAGCACCCATGGTCACCCAGCGTTCGAGCGCCTTGATCTGGTCATCCGTCAACTTGCCCTTGGGGGGCATCTGCAGGTCGTCGTTGTGATAGCGGACGGCCTCGATGAGCAGGCTCTCGTCGGGCTTGCCGGGGACGACGCCCGGTCCCGAGCCACCCCCCTTGCGAGCCCCATCGCGCGTGTCCAGCAGGTATCCGCCCCGCGAGCGACCTGACTGCGCGCTGTGGCAGCCGTAGCACTGATCGACCAGGATCGGGCGAATGGTGCTCTCGAAAAACTTCAACTGCTCCGGCGTGATCGCCTGAGGCGCTTTAGCCTGTGCGAGGATCATTGCCGCCATGGCCAAGGGAAGCATCATGCCTCCATCATTGTCGGCTGTCGGCCAAACCGGACAAGACCAGCGGCCGAGAATCTGCAAGGTTTTGGACTCCTCTGCCATGGGTCGGCTTGCAGGCATCCCCCCACAATGGAATACTCATCCGTCGCACGGCCAAGGGGGCCGTGGTTCCGTTGGACCCTGTGAAAGGACATGACCATGGCTGAAGCGAAGAAGCCCCGGAAGTTGTCGGCGACTGACCTCAAGAAGGTCGCTGGCGGTGCCAAGAGCGGTTCGACCAGCACCAGTTCGGTGGGCCGGACCGGTCCGCGCAAGTCAACACGCGGTCGCTGAGACCCCGGACCGCTGGGGCCGAGCCACCCAGACCCCCTTCGAAGGCGCGGCCCAGCGTTCACGGAGTGATCGTCACCACGCGGCGCATGTCCAGGCGGGCATGCGCCGCGTCGCATGCTTCGGTCGCTGCGTTCGTGTCCCTTGTCGTCGGGTTGGCACTCCATGTCGATCCAGGCCAGCAGTTCACGCTGCGCCATCGGTGCCATCGTCGCCCTCATCCCCCGCCGAATCATCGACATTCACCGATTCGAGTTCCGCCAACTGTCGCTCCACCAACCTGCGGAACACGCCGGGATGGGCGAGCAACTCGTCGAAGGTGCCCTGCTGCGCCACGAGCCCGCGTTCGATCACGTAGATCCGGTCACAGGTGCGGATGGTGCTCGCCCGGTGCGCCACGGCGATGCGTGTGACATCGAGTCGCTCCATGCTCTCGACGACCGTGGCCTGCGACTGCTCATCCAGCGCACTGGTCGCCTCGTCGAGCACCACCACACGCGGCTGCCCCAGCAACGCGCGAGCCAGGAGCACCTTCTGCTGCTGGCCGCCCGAGAGCGTCGAGTGGTTGATGTAGGTGTGCATGCCCATGGGCATGGCTTCGATGTCCTTGGCAAGCCCGGCTTGCGCGGCGGCGTCCCACGCATCATCGAGCGTCAGCACCGTCGAGCCCAGGATGTTCTCGGCAACGGTGCCGGGGATGATCTGCCCCTTCTGCATGACCACGCCCATCTGACGGCGCACCGCCACCGGATCGAGTCGCGCAAGGTCCTGGCCATCAATGAGCACACGCCCCGAACTCGGCCGCTCCAGCCCCAGCAACAAGCGGATGATGGTGCTCTTGCCGCTGCCCGATGCACCGACGATGGCGACCGATGCTCCCGCCGGGATCTCGATCGAGACCCCCTTGAGCACTTCGTCGGCCGAGCCTGGATAGTTGAAGCGCACATTCGAGAGCGCGAGATTGCCGCGCAACTGCCCCGGCTGAAGCGCCGATTCGAGCCGCTCGGGCTCTTCCTGCAGGATCGGTTCGAGGCGTTGCAGGTGCGGCAGGACCGTGGCGACATCGCCGAGCGACTCGCCGAGCTGGATCACGCCGAAGATCGCCGCGACGAAGGCGGCGTTGAAGGCCATGTACTCACCGAGCGACGAACCACTGGCTGCGAAGATCGGCCAGAGCAGCGCGATGGCACCCAGCGGCACGCAGGTGGCCACGACGCGCAGCGCCGCGCTGCGCTTGCTCGCATCGAGTTCCGTGCGCTGCTGGCGACGGAAGCGCTGCAGCCACTGCATCAAGGCCGCTTCCTCGCCCCCGGCCGTACGCAGCGTGTCGATGCCCCCGAAGAGCTGCAGGGCGAACCCGGAGAGCTTGCCGGAGCGATCGGCGCTGTCGGCACTCAGTCGCGCCTGCGAACGCACGACGAGCACCGTGAAGAGCAGCATGGCGAGCATGACCATGGCGGCCATGAGTGCCGCCGAGGGCTCCATCAGGAGCATCAGGCCGAGGTAGCCGATGGCGAAGGTCCCGCCGATCACGCCGCCGATCGCCGCCTGCGTCAGTGCCGATTGCAGGTCATCGAGGCAGCCCAGACGGTCCGCGAGATCGCCTGCATTGAAGCGCTTGAAGAACGGCGCCGGCAGCGAGAGCAGTCGATGCACGACCGCACCGATCGTGCGCTGGCCCGCTCGGCCCTCGGTCCGGAGGAGGTAGAGCCGGCTCACATACTGCGCGATGGCCGAGGCAGAGAGCGCGGCAAAGAGCATGGCCGCCACGAACCAGAGCCCACGGAAGTCATCGCTGGGGATCGTGTGCTCGACGAGCAGCCCCGTGGCGTAGGGCACGATCAGCGCGATGAGGCTCGCCAGGCCGGCTGCACCGGCGGCCCGGGCCAGATCCGGCACGCTGCCGTCCAGCATGAAACGGACAAGACCGCGGACATCCCGCACCTCATCCGGAAGGGCCGGCAGGAAGACCGACGCGTTCGGCCGGATCGTGCGCGCGGCCGCCTCATCGACCAGTTTGGCGGGGACGCCGCGCCCCGGGACATAGCGCTGCGCCATCGTCCCACCGGGCGCTGGGTAGAGCGCCATGGGATCGCCGTCGATCGAGAAGGCCAGGATCGGCCCATGATCCAGTTCCCACCAGCGTCCCTCAAGGATCACCTCGCGAACGCCGCAACCCGCGAGCATGGCGAAGACCTGCTGCGGCGGTCGGTCGGTCGACTCCTGCAAGCGCCTGGGAATGCGTTCGACCGGAACACCTGCGAGGATCGCCACATGGCGGCACGCGCGAAGCTCGGCCGGCGAGTTTGGGTCGACTGCCAGGATCTCGTTGGGCGTCGCGAACAGCGAGCCGAGCATGCCGCGGAATCGCCCGCCCACCTGCTTCGTGCGTTCGACCCGCGTGCCACGCAACGATTCGAACCGCTTGGTGTCGCGATCGATCCGCCCCGCCGCATGCTCGGCCAACGCAGCGGGAAGATCCATCGACTCGGATGTCCCGACGATGAGCGCCAGCGTGTTCTCCCAAGTGTGGAGCGCCAGGCGAAGCTCGCGATCCTTCGACAAGGCGGCGAGCAGATCGGGCGCCACGCGCGCCATGGCGCCGTCGCCGCTCGGGACAGCGATCACCCGTACGCCGCGGCACTCGGGCACGCCGCGAAGGAGCGCACCCGATGGCAACACGCCGAGTGGATGTCGCCTGCCACCGCTGGCTTGGACGGCGAACAGGTCACACTCGACCTCGACCACCAGACCGCCCTCGACGCCGACGAGGTCGATGGGCTCACGGCGATCCGCCCGCAGCGGAAGCGCACCGAGCGAGATCATGTGCTCGACGAGGTGGATCACAGGCTGCCCCCCTCGACCAGTGCCGCGTAGGCACCACCTGCATCCATGAGTTCCTGGTGGGTACCGCGCTCGGCGACCATGCCGCGGTCGAGCACGATGATCTCGTCCGCATCGCGCACGGTCGACAGGCGGTGCGCCACGATGATGCAGGTGCAACCACGACGGCGCAGGGCACGATCGATGCGGAACTCCGTCTCGGCATCGAGCGCGCTCGTGGCTTCATCGAGCACGACCACGCTCGGACGCCGGGCCAGTGCGCGCGCGATCTCGATCCGCTGGGCCTCGCCCCCGGAGAAGTTGGAGCCGCCTTCCTCGACACGCTGCCCCAGCCCACCGCGACGCAGCAGGAGGTCGGCGCTGGCGGCGTCCTCGAGTGCCTCGTAGAGCCAGGACTCGGGAAGGTCGGCATCCCACAGCGTGAGGTTCTCGCGCAGCGAGCCCTCGAAGAGCTGCGGAAGCTGTGCCACCATCGCCACGCCGCCGGTGCGCTCGACGCGGGGCCACGCCGAAAGGTCGCGCCCATCGAGTTCGACGCTGCCCGACCACGGGCGGTAGAGCCCGGTCAAGAGCTTGGCCACGGTGCTCTTGCCGCTGCCGGTGCCCCCCACGAGCGCGATGCGGCGACCGGGCTCCGCGCGCAGGCTGAAGGCCTCGAGCAAGGGCGGCTGGCTCTCCGCGTAGCCGAAGGTGACCTCACGCAACTCAACGCAGCCTTCGATGTGCGACGCGCCAACCTCGGCCGAGGGTGCCACGAGCGGATCCGTGGGATGGCGCTGCACATCATCGAGCCGTGACAGGTCGGCGTGGACGAATTGGAACTCCTGGGTGAATCCGGCCAAGTCGACGACGGGACCCATGAAGAAGTACAGGATCGTCTGGAAGGCCAGCAGCCCGCCGAGCGTCAGGTCGCCCTGCATGACCAGTGCTGCCCCGAAGGCCAGCACGATGGCCTGCGACAACAACGATTCGAGGTACGGCGGCACCGATTCGACGGCCAAGCCCTGGTGCTCCAGATGCTGCCGGCTGCGACGCGCACGGGCCTGCGCCCCCATGACGCGCGCGAGGAAATCGCTCTCGCGGCCCGAGGCCTTGAGTGTCTCCATGGCCTGCAGGCCGACAGCCACGATGCCGGCCTGCCGCCCGGACTCCTGCTCGGCGATGCGAGATTGGTCACGCAGCGTGCGGGCCGATCGCGCGATGATGAGGGCGATCATCGCCGCAACAAGCACCGACAGCAGCGCGAGCCGAAGATCGATCGACACCATTGCGACCAGGTAGAGCACGCCGGTCGCGGCCCCCGCGATCGCGGGAAAGAGTTTCGCGCCCAGCAACTGGCTCAACCGCTCGATGCTGCCCAGGCGCGAGACCATCTCGCCCGGCAGCCGATGCGAGTAGAAGTCAACCGGGAGCCGGAGCGCGTGTTCCATGAACCGTGCGCTGCTCGTCATGCACATGCGGCGCTCGAGCCGAATGAGCACCCCGGCCTGCACCGTCGAGAGCACCGCCTTGGCCAAGACCGCCATGAGCGCAAATCCAACGATCGGCATGATCCAGCTGGACTGGCCCCGCGCGAGCACACCATCGACGAAGACCGACCCCAGAACGGGAACCGCGATCCCCGGGACCGACATGAGCACGCCGGCGATGAGCGCCACGATGATGGCCGGACCCGAGCCGCGAAGGCTCACCTTCAGCGCAGGCCACGGCGATGACGGCTGTCCCGATCGGGCGAATCCCACGGCGGGCTTGAGCTCGATGCAGACGCCCGTGAAGTCGCGGCGGAAGTCATCGGTCGAGACTCGGCGGCGTCCGAGCGCGGGATCCATGAGATGCCAGGAGGTGCCGTCGAAACCCTCGAGGACGAGGAAGTGATTGAAGCCCCAGTGGAGGATGGCCGGCATGGCGACCCCGGCGAGTTCATCGAGCTCGGCGCTCAGGCCATCGGACTCCATGCCGAAGTGATGCGCCGCCTCGACGATCTGCAGGGCATTGCTGCCGTCTCGGCTCACGCCGCAGGCACGACGGAGCTCCTCGAGCGTGCGGTGGCAACCGTGATGGGCGAGGACGGCCGTGAGTGCCGCGGCGCCGCACTCGGCCGCCTCCATCTGCAGGACCACCGGCACCTGGACGGGCGCGATGCGCTCGAGCCTCGGGGCCCCCTCCGGCGTGGCGGCGTCAGCGCCCATTCAGCGCGCTCCGCTGCCGGCCTTGGCATCGTCGGCGAAGAGCGTGGGCAAGAGCAGTTGTATCGGTGACTTCTCGTCGATCACGACACGAACCTCGCACGGGGTGAAGAGCTTGAGGTCGTCGTGCTTGGGCATCACGCCGCCCTGCCACCGAAGCCGCCCGTCCACGGAATCGAACATGATCGAGGCGAAGAGCGTGGCCCCCAGCTGCTTCTGGATCTCCTGCGCGAGCGTGGGGTCGCCGGCGAGTTCCGTCACGGTCTCGAGCGAGGTGAGCCGCTCATCGACCGTGTCGACGAAGCCGACCAGCACGCCATACTGGTCCTCCTCCACGGTCGCCACCGCCACATAGGCCACCTGCCCCACATCGACGCGCTTGCCTTCGCTGAGCGAGAAGAAGGCCACGCACCCGATGGCCCTGCCCTGAGCATCATGCTTGATGAGTGCGGGACCCGTGACCGTGATCGGGATCGACGCGAAGAGTGCCCAACCGATCAGGATCCCCGCCAGCAGGAAGACCGAGGAGATCAGGAGGACATGGCGCGGCGTGACCAGCGGCGCGATGGCATTCAGCTGGTTGGGCGATGCCGCAGTCTCGATCGCGCCTTCACGGAAGATCTTCTCGTCAGACCCCATGGGGTGATCGTACCGAAGGACTCACCATGAGTCCGGGTGGATGATGAACGGGTTGGTCGTCCGTTCACGACCGATCGTCGTCGATGGACCGTGGCCGGCGTGCACGGTCGTCGCATCAGGCCACTCCATGAGCCTGGCGAGGGATGCCCGCATGGCCTTGGGGTCGCTCGTCGGGAAGTCGACGCGCCCGATCGAACCAGCGAAGAGGGTGTCGCCCACGATGGCCACGCCCGCCGCAGCGCAGCGGAAGGAACAGCCGCCGGGAGAGTGGCCCGGCAGGTGCTGCACCACGAATTCAAGGCCCCCGCGACGCAGGACTTGGCCATCCGCGATCGCCCCGGTCGGTGCCGCCACCGACACTGGCCGATCACCCCACTCCGAGAGGTTCAAGGCGGGCTCTCCGAACCAGTCGTGCTCGGCAGGATGCGCCAACCGGGGCAACTCGCCGAAGGCGGCGAGCACCTCGGGCAACCCTGCGATGTGGTCGACATGGGCATGGGTGAAGAGGATCGCATCCGGCGCGAGGCGCTCGGAGCGGATGCGCTCGATCAGGCGTGCCGGGTGCTCACCCGGATCGATGATCCAGCAGCTCCTCGATGCGTCGTCGCCGTCCCACACCGCGTAGGCGTTGGTCTGGTACGCACCCAGGGGCATCCCGATGACACGAAGCGTCGCCATGCAGCGACGATAACGGCTACGCTCCCGGCACGCCGGGCACGATGCCCTGCTGCACCACCATGCTTTCCCGCCTCATCCTTGCCGTTGCGCTCCTCCCTCTCGCCGCGTGCGATTCGATGATGAGCGACTTCGACCTGCTGAGTAAGTCCTTCAGCCCGCCGACGCCCCAGGAAGCCGCCGCTTGGGCCGTCGATCCGAGCGACCCCGAGGCGCAGCGTCGCGGCCTCGTCCTCCTGGGCACCGCGACCTTCGGTGGCGAACCGACCTACATCGAGCTCTACCGGATCTATGTGACGGAATCGCGCGACCCGCTCGTGAAGGCAGCCGCCATCGAGAGCCTGTGCCGATTCGCCCAGCCAACCGAAGCCAAGCTCATTGCGCTGCAACTCAAGGACGCGGCGGTTCCAGTGCGCCTTGCCGCCGCGCGCGGGTTGCAGCGGCTGCACAACCGAGAGATCATCGACCAACTCTGGACCCGGCTGCTGGAAGAGACCGAGGAGACGGATGTGCGGACGGAACTCGCCATCGCGCTCGGCCAGTACCCCGAAGACAGCGTGGTGCAGGCACTGATCGCCGCACTCGACCAACCTGAACTCTGCGTGAACTTGGCGGCATCGCAGAGCCTGTGGCTCATCACTGGCCGGGACTACGGCACGGACCGCAGGAAGTGGCTGGAGTGGTACGCGTTGCAGCCGGTGGCCGACCGTTTCCGCGAGGCGAACGCCTACACCTACCCGACCTACCGGCGCGACTTCGAGCTCTGGGACTGGATGATCTTCTGGGATCAGCCTCGGTTCGAGATCCCCGGCGCACCGATCGGCCTGGCTGCCGCCGCCCGACCGACCTACGCCGCGCCCGCGGTGGATCCAGTCGCTGCGCCCGCCGCGAACCCCACGCCCTGATCGCGGCGAAGCCAGCACGCCGTGACCATGCCCACGCCAGAACGCGATCGAGGGATCGATCCCACGACGGTGGTCTCCCCTGAGGACCCGATGAGCCCCGTCTCGGCGGTGATCGAGGCGGAG
>VGYB01000059.1 GCA_016873115.1 Planctomycetota bacterium
GCGGAGCCGATCCGAGGTCAATCAGCGTGAGCGCAAGCGGGGCGCCGCAGTGCCTGCACTTCATATCCGCACTCCCCGGAATGCATCGTTGATGCGTGGGTGTGAACTATCGCGCTGCGAGCGGATGGTCACGGGCTCTGGCCAATCAATGGACAAGCGGGAATCCAGCGCGTCTAGCCCCATCTCTGCGGCGGCAGAGTACGCGGCGGAGTGGAAGTAAAGCATCGTGCAGTCGTCGGACAGCGTTTGGAACCCGTGAGCGAAGCCGCGCGGAATCAGGAACGATCGGTGTCCCTCCCCGTCGAGGATCTCGGCGTGCCACTGCAGGAAGGTCGGAGAACCTTCCCGCAGATCGACGGCGACGTCCCACACTCGGCCACGCAGGCAGGTGACGATCTTGTCCTCGGCGTGCGGCGGGACCTGCAGGTGCATCCCACGCACGGTACCTCGTGTGCTGGTCCGGGTCAGATTCGACTGGATGATCGAGGCACCGTCGAGGTGCGGGGCGAGCTCCTGCGAGCAGAACATGCGCTCGAGCTGCCCCCGCGAATCGCCGAGCGACCGTCGCTCGAGCACCATGAGCCCCTTGAGGGGGGTGCTCAGAACCTCGAATCTCTCACTCATCGTGCCGATCCCAGAGAGCACATGCTGTCCGGGAACACGCTCGCATGCTCGCGAATCTGTCCGATCGAGAAGGCGCGCATGTCTGCGCCGGCTCGCCAGGCGCGGTGCCAGTCGAGTGTCCGGCTGACCGCCTCGGCCGCGTCCCAGCGCGGTCGCCAGCCAAGCTTCGCCATTGCCTTGGCGCTGTCAAGTGAAAGCAGCACCGCCTCATGCAGTTGGAGTGCGGGATCGACGCGCCATCTGCTGCCGGGCATCCCGGCGCACAGTTGCTCGGTCATCCATTGCACAGAACGGACATCGGCCGAATCGGGGCCGAAATTCCATCCTTCAGCGAATCGTTCACCCTGACCGGACAGCAGGCGCTCCGAGAGAACGAGGTATCCCGTGAGGGGCTCGAGAACATGCTGCCAAGGGCGGGTCGAGGCGGGAGAACGCAGAACCAGTTCCTGTCCCGCATCGATGGCACGAAGGAAGTCCGGTACCAAGCGATCCTCGGCCCAGTCACCGCCACCGATCACGTTGCCAGCGCGAGCAGACGCAACGTGAACGCCCCGACCCCCCAAGAACGAGCGACGCCAAGCTGCCGTCAGGAGTTCTGCGCATCCCTTGCTGGCAGAGTAGGGATCGAATCCACCCATCGCTTCGTGTTCGCAGTAGGGCTCGGCCCGCTCGCGGTTTTCATAGCACTTATCGCTGGTGACGTTCACGACGGCACGGACTTCCGCAACTTCCGATGCTGCTTGCAACACATGTGCGGTGCCCAGCACGTTCGTGGCGACCGTCTCCAAAGGCTCTCGGTAAGAGCGACGAACCAACGGCTGCGCTGCCAAATGTAGGACGAGAGATGGCTTTGCTTCGCGCATGGCGGCTCTCAGGCGATCGACGTCTCGAACGTCGGCGATCACGTGCGACGAGAGACGTCGCGACACGGCCGCAACCTCGAAGAAACTGGGTGAGGTCGGAGGGGCCAGGGCGTATCCATGCACCTCTGCGCCAAGCTCAGCGAGCATGAGCGCCAACCATCCACCCTTGAAGCCTGTGTGGCCGGTCAGGAACACCCTTGCACCGCTGAGCGCAACCGCCTGCATCACCAGACCTTCCAGGGTGCATGGCCGCCCGACCAGAGATCCTCGAGTTGGTTCTTGTCGCGCAAGGTGTCCATCGGCTGCCAGAAGCCGTGATGCTCGAACGCCTCCAGCTGTCCGGTGCGCGCGAGCTCGGTGAGTGGGTGCGCCTCCCAGCTGGTCATGTCGCCGTCGATCAGGTCGATCACCTTTGGAGAAAGTACGAAGAATCCTCCATTGATGAGGCCTCCGTCACCACGTGGCTTTTCCACGAACCCTCGAACACTGGTCCCCTCCATCTGGAGCGCTCCGTAGCGGCCGGGCGGCTGGACCGCGAGCACCGTCGCCAACTTTCCGTGGCGTCGGTGGAATGCGAGCTCTTCCGTCAGATCGACGTTGGAAACCCCGTCGCCGTAGGTGAAGAAGAACTCGTCCTGATCGCGAACGTAGTCGGCGACTCGGCGCAGGCGACCGCCTGTGAGGGTCGACTCCCCGGTATCGACTAGGGTGACCCTCCAAGGCTCGCTCTTGCGGTGATGCACCTGCATCTCGTTCTTGGACAGGTCAATGGTCACGTCCGACATGTGTAGGAAGTAGTTCGCGAAGTACTCCTTGATCATGTAGCCGCGGTACCCGCAGCAGATCACGAAGTCGTTGACACCGTGGTGCGAGTACAGCTTCAGGATGTGCCACAGAATCGGGCGCCCCCCGATCTCGATCATGGGTTTCGGCCGCAGCGTGGTCTCTTCGCTGATGCGCGTACCCAAGCCACCTGCAAGAATGACGGCTTTCATCGCTCGGATCGTAGTGCAAGCCGAGCGCCGGCGATTCGATGGGGCGCATCGGACACTCGGGCACCTATCCGTCGAGCAGGGGTATAGTCCGTCGCCATGGGTCTCCTTCTCACCGGCGGTGCCGGGTTCATCGGCAGCAACTTTGTTTGGGACTGGTTCGAGACCGGCGGTGGGCCGCTGGTGAACCTGGACAAGGTGACCTATGCCGGCAACCCGCGGAACCTTGAGGGGCTTGCCCCGGGCGCACAGCACACCTTCGTGCAGGGTGACATTGCCGATCGGGACCTGGTGGCCGAACTCCTGGAGCGGCACCAGATCTCAGCCATCGTCAATTTCGCCGCCGAAAGCCATGTGGACCGCTCGATCCACGGCCCCGAGGACTTCATCCAAACCAACATCGTCGGCACGTTCCGGCTTCTGGAGTGCGTACGCGCCTACTGGAGCGGGCTGCCTGCGGGTCGCAAGGAGGCCTTCCGGTTCCTGCACGTGAGCACCGATGAGGTCTACGGGTCGCTGGGTCCGACCGACCCCGCCTTCACGGAACTCAATCGCTACGAGCCCAACAGTCCGTACTCGGCCAGCAAGGCTGCTTCGGATCACCTGGTCCGCGCGTACCACCACACGTACGGGCTGCCGGTCCTGACCACCAACTGCTCGAACAACTACGGGCCATACCACTTCCCGGAGAAGCTGATTCCGCTGTGCATTCACAATGCGCTGGCCGGCAAGCCGCTGCCCATCTATGGCGATGGCCAGCAGGTCCGTGATTGGCTGTACGTGCGCGATCACTGCAGCGCGATCCGCCGCGTGCTCGAGGGCGGCCGGGTCGGCGAGGTCTACAACATCGGCGGCTGGAACGAGAAGCCGAACCTGGAGGTGGTGCGCACGCTCTGCGCGATCCTTGACCGCGAAAGCCCGCGCTCGGATGGCCGTTCCTATGCAGAGCAGATCACCTTCGTGAAGGATCGGCCCGGTCACGACCGCCGCTACGCGATCGACGCACGGAAGATCGAGTCCGAACTGGGCTGGCGCCCGAGCGAGACGTTTGAGACCGGCCTTCAGAAGACCGTTCGCTGGTACCTGGATCACGCTGAGTGGGTGCGGCAGGTGACCAGCGGCGAGTACCGAACCTGGGTCGCCACCCAGTACGCGTGATGCGCATTCTGCTGCTTGGATCCGGTGGCCAAGTTGGCCACGAACTGCGGCGGTCGCTGGCCTTGCTCGGCGACGTTGTGGCGCTGGATCACCCGGCCGTTGATTTCGGGCAACCGGAGACCGTCGCCGGCATCGTGACGTCGGTCTCTCCGGCCATGATCGTGAACGCGGCCGCCTACACCGCCGTGGATCGTGCCGAGGAGGAGCCCGGCCTAGCGCATGCCGTGAATGCAGAGTCAGTCGAGGTGCTTGCGCGATGCGCAGCCGCGGCGGGCTCGCTGCTCGTGCACCTTTCGACTGACTATGTGTATCCCGGGACTGGTGATCGCCCATGGGTCGAGAGCGATCCAACTGGTCCGCTCAGCACCTACGGTCGGACGAAGTTGGCTGGCGACGACGCGATCATCCGCTCCGGTTGCCGACATGTGATCCTGCGGACCAGTTGGGTCTACGCGTCCCGTGGGAAGAACTTTGTGCGCACGATCCTGCGCTTGGCAGCGGAACGCGAACGGTTGAGCGTGGTCGATGACCAGTTCGGCGTGCCGACTGCAGCATCGTTCCTAGCGGATGTGAGCGCTCGCGTCGTGGAGCGCCATAAGCATGAACCTGGCGCGCCGTCCGGAGTGTTCCATGCAGCACCCACAGGGTCAACCACCTGGTTTGGTGTCGCCCAAGCCGTGCTAGAGCGAGCGCGCAGCCGTGGAGTGGCGTTCAAGCTGTGCCAGGGCGGGCTCACCCCATGCACCACCGCCGAGTACCCGTTGCCTGCTGCGCGACCCAGGAACTCCCGACTGAGCGTCGACCGCCTGCAGCGCGTGTTCGGAGTTCGCTGCCCAGACTGGCGTGAAGACCTGAACCGGATCGTGGACGAACTGACTGAAGGAGCATCAACGTGAATCGACGTGGCATCATCCTCGCTGGCGGCGCGGGAACGCGCCTTCACCCCGCAACCCTGGCGGTCTCGAAGCAATTGCTGCCGGTCTTCGATAAGCCGATGATTTACTACCCACTGACCTCGCTGATGCTCGCGGGCATCCGCGAGATCTTGGTGATCAGCACGCCGCAGGACACGCCGCGGTTCGAGCAGTTGCTCGGCGACGGTTCGCAGTGGGGGGTCTCGATCCAGTACGCGGTGCAGCCTTCGCCGGACGGACTAGCCCAGGCGTTCATCATTGGCGAGTCCTTCATCGGTGGTCACCCATCGGCACTCGTTCTTGGTGACAACATCTTCTACGGGCATGATTTCCCGCATTTGCTGTCGCGCGCGATGGAGCGATCAGCTGGTGCGACTGTCTTCGCCTATCACGTGCAGGACCCTGAGCGGTACGGGGTTGTTGAGTTCGACGGTCAGGGCAAGGCGATCAGTCTGGAGGAGAAACCCAAGCAGCCACGCTCGAACTATGCCGTAACGGGGCTGTACTTCTACGACCGTGATGTGGTGGCGCTGGCGAAGGCGCTCAAGCCATCGGCGCGCGGGGAGCTTGAGATCACGGATCTGAACCGGTTCTATCTCGAGCGCGGCGCCATCCACGTGGAGACCATGGGGCGCGGCTTTGCGTGGCTCGACACGGGCACGCATGAGTCCCTGCTCGAGGCGAGCCAGTTCATTGCCACGCTGGAGCACCGGCAGGGCCTGAAGATCGCGTGCCCCGAGGAGATTGCGTTCCGACATGGTTGGATCGATCGTGCAGCGCTCGAGCGGCTCGCGAAGCCGCTTGCCAAGAATGCCTATGGCCGATACCTGCTGGGCCTGGTGGCGGAACAGGGCCACTGATGCAGGTCGAGCGGTTGCACTTGCCTGCGGTCGTGCGGCTCACGCCCCGTCGGTTCAGCGACGATCGTGGCTGGTTCTCGGAGACCTACAACCAGCGAGCGATTGACGAGGCACTCGGGAGCGAGGTGCGCTTCGTGCAGGACAACCACTCACGATCTGCCAAGGGCGTGCTTCGTGGGCTGCACTACCAGCTTCCTCCCCATGCTCAGGGCAAGCTGGTCCGGGTGCTTCGAGGCGCGGTGCTGGATGTGGCGGTGGACATTCGACGATCGTCGGCCACGTTCGGGCAGTGGGTGGCGGTAGAACTCACGGAGGAAAATCAAGCGCAGCTCTGGATTCCCGCGGGCTTTGCACACGGATTCCTGTCGCTTGTGGACGGTACCGAGGTGCTCTACAAGACCACGGACTTCTGGGTGTCTGCTGCAGAGCGGTCGATTCGCTGGGATGACCCCGACTTGGCCCTGCCGTGGCCCAAGGGGTTGGAACCTCGACTTGCACCCAAGGATGCGACGGCGCCGCTGCTGTCGTCGGCCGAGGTTTTTCTGTAGGCACAGATGTTGAACAGAGTCAGGGTCTCGGATCAGATTGGCCGAGGTGTGGACAGTGGGGGAAGCAGGGGCATGCACGGATCGTCGTCGCGGCGTTGGAGTCTGGGATTGCGTCATAAGGAACCCAGATTTGTGGTTCGTGGAAGTGCTGGTCCGGTGGTCACCCGCCATAGAAAGCTCGCTGGGCAAACTATTGGCGCACCCAAGTCAGATTGCTTGAACGAGTTAGGTTCGGCGAGCGAGTGCCACTGCCGCTGAAAGGCTCAGGCGAGTCCCAATGCTCCCATACTGGCGCTGTCTATCGCCTCCACGGCGATACGCTCGCCGTTCATGCCTGACTCCATCCTGCTCACCGGTGGCGCCGGCTTCATCGGCAGCCACATTGCGGTCGAGGTGGCACGCGCAGGGCACCGACCCGTTTTGCTCGACAACCTCTGCAACAGCAAGGCCGGCGTGATCGAGCGGCTCGCGCGGATCATCGGCCGCCCGATCGATTTCGTGCAGGGCGACATTCGCGACGGCGCAGTTGTCCGCAAGGTGATTCGCGACTTTGGCATCAGCCGCGTGATCCATCTCGCTGGACTGAAGGCGGTGGGGGAGTCGGTGAGCATGCCGCTGACCTACTACGACAACAATGTCGTCGGCACGCTGCGCCTCCTTGAGGCTATGAACGACTGCGGCGTGCGGTCGATCGTGTTCAGCAGCTCCTGCACGGTCTACGGCGATCCGCAGCGGCTACCGCTCACCGAATCGCATCCGCTGAGCGCCACCAACCCATACGGGCAGACCAAGCTCACCATCGAACTCATGCTGCGCGACCTCGCTCGCAGCGACGACCGCTGGCGCATCTGTCTCCTGCGTTACTTCAATCCCGTCGGCGCGCATGAGAGCGGCCTGATCGGCGAGGATCCCAACGGGATTCCCAACAACCTCATGCCGTTCGTACTGAAAGTCGCGGCGGGGCAGTTCAAGGAACTCGGCGTCTGGGGCAGCGACTATCCAACGCCCGACGGCACGGGCGTGCGCGACTACATCCATGTCGTCGATCTCGCGGTCGGTCATCTGCGCGCGATGGAACGCCTTGGCGACATGCGGTGCGAGGCGATCAACCTTGGCACGGGGCATGGCAGCAGCGTGCTCGATGTGGTGAAAGCGTTCGAGCGTGTGAACGCCGTCCGCGTGCCATTCACGCTGAAGGATCGGCGTGCTGGCGACATCGCTGCATGTTGGGCGGATCCTGCGCTCGCGCTGCAGCGGCTCGGCTGGAAAACGGAGCGCACCCTCGACGATATGTGCCGCGACGCATGGAAGTGGCAGTGCGCAGCCGTGTCCGCGTAGTTGCCTCGTTCCGCTACTTCGCCGAGCGCCCCACGAGCCCAAAGGTGACTTCACGCGCGACCGCGCGCATGTTCAACTTGAAGTCTTCGATATCCGGGTCGCTGCCATCGCCCGACCGCAACCTGTCACGAAGCAGAACAAGTCCGCACGCTACAAAGACCGCCAGAATGGCAGCGATCAAGACGGTCTGGGTGCGCCGCGGCGCAGATCGCTGGAGAGGCGCGACGGCCGGCTCCAAGACTTCGATGGAAACCTGATCCTCCTGCTCCT
Organism: Planctomycetota bacterium; assembly: GCA_016873115.1. GTDB lineage: Bacteria > Planctomycetota > Phycisphaerae > Phycisphaerales > SM1A02 > SYIB01. Next base: position 7,568 of record VGYB01000059.1, read on the forward strand.
GAATACGCGCGATTTCAAGTTGCTTGGTAAGCGTGATGAACACCTCTGCTTGCACCGTCACCGCACGCTCGAGCCGTTCTTGATCCGCCTTCAGATCAGGTGTCGCGATCTTGCGGTTGAGGCGGTTGAACTCCGAGAGCGCCTTCTCTGCATCACGCAGCGCCTTCGTTGCATCAGCGAGTTGGCGCTCGATGAATGTTCGGTTGTCGCGCGCCTTGCTTCCTCGCACTTCACGGTTGTAGCGGATCAGTTCGTCGACCAGCGCGTTTGCGGACTGTGCCGCGAGCTGCGGATCAGCCGCGGTCATCGTGAGCATCAAGATCGGCGGCGCTGCCTCGGACGTCATCTTGACCGAGTCGACTTTCACGATCAGCCGCAGCGCAGCAATAGCGCGTTCCTGCCGTTCGAACTCCGTGGGCGCGTCGATGCCGAGCGTGTCGATGAACCGCATTTTGCCCCCTTGTTGCGGCGCATCGAAAGTCATCTTCAGCAGCGCCTCCAGAAACGCGCGGCTCGTGAGAAGTTCGGTGTAGTACTCGGGTGCGGTGTTCTCAACCACCACATCCGTCACCTGCGCTGCCGAGCCCGCGATCGCACCCATCCGAGTAGATGCGCTCTTACTCTGCGACGGCATGAACTTGGTCGTCGCCGTGTAGCTCGGACTGAGCGTCATCACATAGCCCGCAGTTGCGCCTGCCGCCAACAGCGTGAAGATCGCGATGAACCACCGCGCACGGATCAGCACATTCACGATCCGCAGCAAGCGGACTGGCTCGTCCATCTGCTCCGCTGGCAGCTGCTCTTCCGATTGGTGTTGTGTCTGCTGCACCTGGGGCTCTTGCTCGAGACGAGTCATTTGGCTTCAACCTGCGGCTTTGTCATGATCACCACAGTGCTCCCCGGCGGAACCTTCGGGTTGAAAGCCTCGCCCTCTTGCTTCGCGAGGATCCCGCCAT
>VGYB01000060.1 GCA_016873115.1 Planctomycetota bacterium
TGAACGAGGTTTCGTCGCCCGCGCTAAGACCCCATGCGCCATCGTAGAGGTATTGGTCAAAATCAGCGCCAGCGTTGTCATTGAGCGGGATGTTGACCTGGCTCGTCCACTTGCAACCGTTCTTGGCGAAGTAGACGTTGGCGCCGACTTGGCCCCAGTTGCCGTTGGCAAAGCCACCGGTGCCATCGATGTAGTTCCACGCACCCCACAGTTCGACATCGTCGGTCACGAAGAGACCACCCTGCACCGTCCAGCCGTACGAATCGTCACCGGCGTTGGCATTGGTGTCGGCGTAGGTGTACGCAGCCGAGATGTTGGCGCCGCCCCAGTGTGCGGTGGCGTCGACAGTCACGGCGTTGTTGTCACCATCTGCGCCATTGGCGTAGTTGCCGCCGGCATTCCCGTCGGTGTCGAGCCAGCCCACGCCGACGAGAAGACCGAACTCTTCGCCGCGGAAGCTGGTTTCCTTGCTGAACTGGCCCCACGAACCGGCGAGCTTGACTTCAGCGCGGACAGCGAAGTTGAGATTCGTAGCGTTGGTGGCGTCCTCCGACCAGGTGCCGTTGGTCTGGCCCAGGCCGTTGCCAATGGAGAACATGGCCTTGAACATGTCAGCCGAGTGGCTGACCATGATGCCCTGCTGGTAGCCAGCCGAGAAGTTGTAATCAACCGGGCTGTAGTCAGCCGCCAACTGCACACCGTCGCCGACGAGCGTCGCGCGAGTGAACGGAGCGCGGTACTGACCAGCGGTGACCGCCCAACCGCCGCTCATGGTCTTGGTGACCGCGGCGTCGGCGAGGAACATGCCGTCCTCTGATTCACCGTAGGGCGTGGTGTACGGGCTGTAGTTGAAGACGACCTTGTAGGTCCAGCTGGGATCGAACATGTTGCCACCGAACGCAAGCTGCGTGCGGCGGTTTTCGAAGCCCATGGTGTCATCGTCGTCGAACTGCCACACATAGCGGACCTGCTCGAGCACGCCAAGCTTGAGCTTGAAGTTGCCGTCGGCGCTGCTCATGAAGAAGCCGTTGTCGTAGCCGGCCATGGCGCCGCCGCCCTGGAGGCTGGTGCGGGTGTCGGCATCAGCAAGGGTGTCGCGCACGATCGACTTGATCTCAGCGGCGCGCTCTTCGGTCAGGGTGTTGTTGCCAGCCTGAGCCTGAACAGCGGCGAGTTGCGCGCGCAGTTCAGCGATCTGGGCGAGGGCATCGGATTGGGCCATGGCGCTGGTCGCCAGGCAACCGCCGGCGAGGGCGGCAACGAAAGTGGTGAGCTTCATTCGCTTCTACTCCTAAGTGAGATTGGGCCCTAGTTGATTGAGACGCTAGGAAACCCTGGATCGAACACCCGGCTGGCCCGCCACCATGGCGGATCCGGACTCCATTGCTATCGACCGAGGGTCGGTGGCAACTTGAGGCGGGACTATAGCCACGATGGGCAAATCCGTCCACTCGGTTGGGTTTTTGCGCCAAGATCAAGGTTGATTCCGGCGGTTTCGCGTGCGATCGATGCATGTAAGTCCATGCTGATCATGGTGTTATGAAGATTGGCGGCCCCGCAGAATGCATTTCCCTCACCGGGAGCGGTCCAGGCGGCCAAATCCGGCCGAAACCTGCACCGCCAAGGCCTCGATGGCCCGGGATGGCTCGGGAGAAAGGCCACGTTTCATGCGCCGATCCGCTGCCACGGCAGCCTGAAGCAGCGCTGCAGCGCGGGCGAGCGGCACGGAACGCGCACACCGCAGCACCACGGCCGCCCCATCGCCCCAGAGCTTGAGTTGCTTGGCGATCGCACCATCGGACTCGCCTTGCGCGGCGAGTGCTGCGGCATCGTGCATCTTGCGGACCAGATCGATCGTGGACCAGACGAGCACGGCTTCGGGCGCACGGCTGATCCGCAAGAGTTCGTCCACCTTGGTCAAGGCCTGCGCCGGGTCGCCAGTCGCAAGCGCGCCTTGGATCTCCCAAGCCTGCTCTTCGCGTGATGGTCCCGTGAATTCTTTCACAAGCTCGGGCGTGATGACCACGCGCTCACCAGCCCCTGCCGACAGCGCGCCGATCGCCAACTTGCCGAGTTCACTGTCGAGCCGGCCCAGATCGGGCCCCACGCGCTCGACCAACGCCTGCGCCCCCGCCGCGCTGAGTTCGACCCCGTGGCGCTTCTGGCAGCGGGCGACCGCCCATCGCACGGCCTCGGCAGGGCCCGGGGCCTCGCACTTGAGGATCACCCCGACCGCCGCCACCAATCTGTCGAAGGTGCCCGGCCGCCACGCAGCGCTGCGCAGGATGAGCGTGGCATCCGGCATGGGGCTCTGGGCGTAGCGCTCCATGGCGCGACGCCGGTCTTCGCCCTGCATGAACTGCTCGCCCTGATCGACCACGACCACCTTGTGCTGGCTCATGAGCCCGTAACTGCGAAGTTCATCGAGCACATCGGCCAGCGAACACGAGGCGCCATCGAAGCTGAATTCATCGACCGCGCCACACCGCTCGCGCAGGCAAGCGAGCACGCGACGGGTGTGCTCCGAGCGCAGGAAGGATTCCTTCCCGTGGAGCACCACGATGCGGTGATCGGCCGAAGCGTGCATGCACCCAAGGTACCCTGCGGGCATGCTGCGGCTTCGGACGATTTCCGGCCCTGATGCGGGACGCGTGCACGAGTTGCCGCCCGAGGAACCGCAGATATTGGGTCGCAGCACCGAAGCCCTGCCCTGCACGGATCGCGCGGTCAGCCGGCGCCATGCGGAACTCACGCCGCGTGATGGCCTGTGGCTGTTGCATGACCTGACCAGCAAGGGCGGGACCTTCGTGAATGGCGCACGGATCCATGGGCATCACGCGCTGCGCGCAGGCGACCGGGTGCGCGTGGGCGAGACCGTGCTCCTGGTCGAGCGCGCCGATGGCACGCTGGGCGCACCGCCCACCACCGAGCAACTGGCGGCGATGGGGGAAGCGGTCGCGACCGTGAGCCACAGCATCAAGAACATGCTGCAGGGGCTGCGTTCGGGCGCCGACGCCGTGGAGCTGGCGCTCACGCGTCACAATCTGGAGATGGCCCAGAAGGGTTGGCCCATCGTGGCCCGCAACCTGGACCGCATCATGCAGGTCACGCTGAACATGCTGGCCTTTGCGAAGGATCGACCGCTTGATCCCGAGCCCATGCTGCTCGACGGCGTGGTCGACGAAGCGTGCGCGCTGGCCGAGGCCGCGCTGCGGCGGCGTGGGGGTTCGCTCGAGCGGATGCGCGCCGAGGGACTGGTGGAGATCCCGATCGATCTGGTGGCCGTGCACCAGACGCTCTTGAACCTGCTGATGAATGCCGTCGATGCCGCACCGGAGAAGGCACCGCGCGTGGCGGTGAGCACGCACTGGATCCAGCCCTGCCCGCGGTGGCCCATCGGTGCCGTGGCGACGGTCGTGCGCGACGATGGCCCGGGCGTGCCTGAAACGATGCACGAGCGGCTGTTCCAGCCCTTCGCCACCAGCAAGGGCCAGCGCGGCACCGGGCTTGGCTTGGTGGTGGCGCGCAAGCTTGCGCTCTTGCATGGCGGCACGGTCGAGCATGCAGGCAACGGCGATGCGTGGTCCACCCATCCGGTGCTCGGAGGCCAGGTGCGCACCGCCGAAGCAGGTCGCGCGCTGCACGGTGCGGCGTTCGTGCTGGTCCTGCCGGCCGCAGCGGCACAGGACGCCGACGAGACGCGCGCACCGAAACCGATCCCCGGGGGGGATCTGGGCGTGCACTTCGGTGCGTGAGGCGATGCCCGCACACGGACGGCGGCGCATGGCGTGTGGTCGACGATTGCGCCCCGGCGTGCCCTGCGCCGCTCGGCTAGAGTCCTCATTCCATGAGCATCCCTGACATGAGCCTGCTCGGCGCAGCCGGGCGACTGCCCGCCACCAGCGACCACCTCCAGGCCAGCGGCTTGCCACAGCCCATCCTCAACTCCGTGAGCTACCAGCGCACGCGCGAGATGTCGATCGACGAACTGCTGCTGGAGAATCGCGTGATCTTCCTGATCGGCGAGATCGGCCCAGCGAGCGCTGCGCGCGTGATGATGCAGATGCTCTACCTGGAGAACCAGAAGCGCGGCCAGGACATCAACTTCTACATCAACAGCCCCGGCGGTGCAGTCGATGACACGCTCGCGGTCTACGACACCATGCAGTTCATCAGCAGCCATGTGGCGACCTTCTGCATCGGACGCGCCTACTCGGGCGGTGCCGTGCTCCTGTCCGCAGGCCACAAGGGCAAGCGCGTGATCCTGCCGCACGCCAAGGTCATGATCCACCAGCCCTTTGGCGGCGTGACCGGCCAGACCACCGACATCCAGATCCAGGCCGAGCAGATCCTCAAGAGCAAGCGCCTGCTGAACGAGATCATCGCGCGCCACACCGGCCAACCGGTCGATCGCGTGACGAGGGACGGCGAACGCGACAAGTTCTTTGATGCCACCGAGGCCAAGGCCTACGGCCTCGTCGATGACATCGCCACCTTCCCGCCCAAGGCCTGAGCCCGTGGCGCCATGAGCCAACATCCGACCACCAACCATGACGACGACGACGAGGACTCCATGAGCCTGATCCCCATCGTGATCGAGAAGACCGGCCGCGGCGAGCGCGCCTACGACATCTACAGCCGCCTGCTGAACGACCGCATCATCTTCATCACCGGCAGCATCAGCGACGGGGCAGCGAACACGGTCGTCGCGCAGTTGCTGTTCCTGGCCAACGAGGATCCCAAGGCCGAGATCAGCATGTACATCAACAGCCCCGGCGGCAGCGTGACGGCCGGACTGGGCATCGTCGACACCATGCGGTTCGTGCCCTGCCCGGTGGCGACCTACATCATCGGCCAGGCCGCGAGCATGGGATCCGTCATCGCCTGCTCGGGCACCAAGGGCCGCCGCTTCGCGCTGCCCAACGCCGAGAACCTGATGCACCAACCGCTCTTGGGCGGCGTGATGGAAGGCCAGGCGACCGACCTCGAGATCGAGGCGCGGCACATCCTTCGCATGCGCGAGCAGCTCTACGCGATCTACAGCGAGCAGACCGGCATGAGCACCGAGCGCATCGCCGAAATCTGCGAACGCAACACCTGGCTCACCGCGCCCCAGATGAAGGAGCACGGCTTGATCGACCAGGTGCTGACGAAGCTGCCGGCCAAGGCCACCTGAACGCTCGGGGCTCGTTCAGCGGCCGTCGCTCCCTTGGGGTGCGGCATGCCTCGCGCGGTCAGCGGCGGCGTGACCGCAGCCCCAGCGCGAAAAGCGCCAGCGCACCGGGCGCCGGCACGGCCTGCGGGACCGCGGGACTGCCGAACACCCAGGCATCGAACGAGCCGTCGAAGATCGTGCGACTGCTCGCACCGACCGAGGCCAGTTGCCACGAGCCGCTGTCCTGCGTCCAGTAGTGCCAGTAGTTCTCGATCGGCCAGAGGTCGCCCGTGCCGAAGTCGTTGTCGGCACCCACGCCGATGCCCGTGACGAAGACACCGAACGAGTAGGTCTGTGCGGAGTGCGACACGGTGTCGAGCCCCGCATCGATGGTCTGCAGGAGCTGGTAGCCGGTCATGGGCTGGTTCCAGCTGACATTGAAGAGATAGCCATTGCCGTTGGCGAAGTCGACCTGGACCGAGCTGGTGCTCGATCCGGAGCCGATGTCGAAGGTGGCTTGGATGGCGGCCGAGGACGACGACGCGAGGCAGGCCACGGCCAACGCGGCCGAGGCAGGGAGGGAAGGACGCATGGGTCCCTTTCAGGTTGCGCATCCGTTTCGCGCGGATGCAAGGCGAGCAACGAACCCCAGACCCGGCGGTCGACCCGACTTGCAGGACAGGCCTGCTCACGGTGACGCGTTCGCTGCGGACTTGCACCGCATTCCTCCGCCGGGAGGAGACAGGTCGAGCGTACCACCATCTCCCGCTTCGCGCGGATCACGGCTGCGTGCCGGGGCATTGCTCCATCGGGATGCGCCCCGCACCCCGCCGCCGGACTCATCGACCCGCGGGGGCTTCGACCTGCTTCCCTCTCCCCCGGTCGGTGCGGGCACTACAGTGCCGCGCATGTCGCAGACCGAGCAGTTGATGGCGAAGTTCCGCGAGGACTTCGAGCGCACGCGCCGCGAGATCCAGAAGGCCGTGGTGGGACACCGCGAGGTGGTCGATGGCGTGCTGACATGCCTCTTTGCCAATGGCCACGCGCTGCTCGAGGGCGTGCCGGGCCTGGGCAAGACGCTGCTCATCCGCAGCCTGAGCCAGGCGCTCACGCTTCAGTTCAGTCGCATCCAGTTCACGCCCGACCTGATGCCGGCTGATGTGACCGGTACGACGATCGTGGTGGAGAACGAGCGCGGCCGCGAGTTCCAGTTCCGCAAGGGGCCGATCTTCAGCCAGATCGTGCTCGCGGACGAAATCAACCGCGCCACCCCCAAGACGCAGTCGTCGCTGCTCGAGGCGATGCAGGAGCGCAGCGTGACGGTGGGTGGCGTGACGCACGAACTCGATCGGCCGTTCTTCGTGATGGCCACGCAGAACCCGCTGGAGCAGGAAGGCACCTATCCCCTGCCCGAGGCGCAGCTCGACCGCTTCTTCTTCAAGCTCGAGGTCGGCTACAGCTCGCGCGAGGAACTTGCCGAGATCCTGAATCGCACGACTGCCGGCGCGCAGGAGCCGATCCAGAAGGTGCTCGACGCCCAGGGCATCTTGTTGCACCAGAAGCTGGTGCGCGCCGTGCGGATCGATCCACGCGTGCAGGACTACGCAGTGCGGCTCGTGCTGGCGACGCACCCCAAGGGCCAGTTCGCCACCCCCAACGTGAATCGGTTCCTGCGCTTCGGAGCGAGTCCACGCGCAGCACAGACGATCGTGCTGGCGGGCAAGGTGCGCGCCCTGCTCGAAGGCCGGCCGCAGGTCACCGTCGAGGACCTGCGCACGGCTGCGCTCCCCGCGCTGCGCCACCGCTGCCTGCTGAACTTCGAGGCCGAGGCCGAGGGCGTGCGCACCGACGAGGTCATCCAGAACATCGTCGAGACGCTGGCACCCTGAGGAACGCGCACAGGCTCTCGTGAGAGATCACGGCTGGGCCGCACGGGCAGACGCCGCTGACGCGGATCACCTCACGCCGAAGCCGCGCACCCTGCCGCCGCCGGGTACCGGCCCCAGATTGCGACGGTACGCCGTGCCGAGGTACGAGAAGCCACTGTCATTCGACTTGATCTCGGTGAGGAAGACCACGGCATCGTCGCCGACCTGCAGGATGAAGTCGCCCGTGCCGTTGGAGTCGAGGTCGCGCACTTCGACGGGGGTGATCCCGCCGAAGCTCAACGGCCAGTCGCGGCCGCCGTCCTCGATGATGATCTCGTTGCCGAGGTTGTCCTGCGTCACGCGCAGATACGAGAAGTACGGCGCATCGCGGCTCAGGTCGTGCCAGATCAGATCGTTGGCTCCCTCGCCGTCCATGTCGGCCGAGCCAAGCAGCACGAAGCCGGGCCCCTGATCGGGCAGTTCCTGCGGCTCCGGTTCAGCTTCATCGTCGGTGACTTGGTAGAGGAACGCGCCGATGCCAGCCTTGCGCAGCACGAGCTCGGATGAGCCGTCGGTATCGATGTCCGTGATCGTTGCCTCCCACCCGTTGAGCGTGGAGGGATCGAGCTCATCCACGCCCTCGAGCGGGAATCGCACTTCTGTGTCGATGGCGCCATCAACGATGAACCAGACCACGACCTCGTCGCCATCCTGCCAGACGATGTCGTCGGTTTGGTCATCATTCAGCTTGCCGAAGGTCATGTACTGGTATCCGGCAGGAACCACCGCGACCTCGCGTTGGCCGATCACCGAGAGGCCGTCGCGCAGCCAGGCGCGCGCCTTGTGGGATGCAGGAACGGACCGATCGATGAAGAGTGGATCGCCGCCACGATCGCCATTGATGTCGGGCGCCGCGAGGTAGGTCCAATCGTCGGGAATGGTGCCGATCGGCTGCGCTTTGCTCTTGCTCCGTGCGTTGCGACCGTCGGTCTGGAAGCCCAGCAGTTGGTTGCCGTTGGTCACCATCACGGTGCCGATCACCAAGCCGAAATCGGCTTGAATCGGCGTGAGCGGAATCACGAAACTCGCCCCGCCGCCGATGCCCCCCGAGGGTGCGCCGCCACCATTGGGAGTGCCGGTGGTTGAGGTGGCTGAGGTGCCATCCGCACCGGGTGCATCGGGGAAGGGCGGCACACCATCTTCGATCTGTTCCTTGGTGGGGTACTCGGGGGCCGCCACAGCTGTGCTGAAGTCAAAGACATAGAGCCTTGGAGCGAGCAATGGATACTCGCCGCCCACGACCGCACGAATGGTGTCCAGATCAGGAGTGCGGTGCCCCACCGCACGGCCGATCGATGCGCCTGTTGGTGCAGCTGGTATCCACAGGTCGCTGG
>VGYB01000061.1 GCA_016873115.1 Planctomycetota bacterium
TGGGGCGGATTGTTGCAGGAGCAACCCCCTCACCGCCGCTCGATCGCCGCAACGCGGAAGTCGCGGTCGCCGGGGTTGATGGCGAGCGTGACCGTGCACTCACGGCAGCCGTGGGGGGCAAAATCCGATCGCTTTGCATGTCCATGGGACAGGTACACGTTCGCGCAGTGGAACTCACAACCCGAGCACGCCACTCGCGCGCAGATACTCCGCCGTCTCATCCACTTCTCCCGTCGGTGGCACAAAGATCACTGATGCCTCGCGACCGCGCGTCAGTAGCACGCGGTAACTGTTCAGTCGCAACTGGTGCGGGTCGCGCACCGCCGCCACACCGCGCTTGTACCGCGAAGCACTCGACGAATCCCATCGGCCACTCACCATGCGGAAGTCTGCGCCCCAGGCCACCAGGGCGGCATCCAACTCCAGGCCCTGCGCGCCGAACTCGGTCACGCAGTCCTTGAGCAAGCGGCACGAGCGACCAGACGGATCGCCCTCGGTATCGGCGTACCAGGGGCCGAATCGCACGACCTTCGTTGCCTGAAAGTCGTTGTACACGCGGAACCGCGGCAGCAACCTGTCGCGGCTCGAGGCTAGTAGCCCGAAGCGTGCGTCGGGCTGGTCTCGGTATCGATCCTGCAGGTAGACCTTCGCCACGTCCAGATCGCGGGTGAGACGCAGGTGATATCCACTCTGTTCGAGTGCAGCCAACACCTTGGCGTTCTCGCTGGGCGGGCAACCATCGAGCACCTGGGCCACGAAGCGATGCACATCCTTAGTCAGGTGGAAACGCAACTCGGTGTCCAGGCTGAGACGCTTGTCGGCATGGACCGGTCGAGGCGAACCGTTGAACACAGGCTGCACCGCTGGGGGTAAGTGCACCTGCCACTCGGACATGCGCGGGCTGCTCTCGATGGCCTTGCGCCATTGAACCAGACCCGCCTCCTCGCCCTTGTGAATCTCCTGACCGCCGCCGATCAGGCCCACCACGACGCACCACTCGGGAATGCGCTCCGCGAACTCAATGAAGTGCTCTGGCTCGCTACGTGCCGCATCAAGCGGAATCTTGTGCTTCTCGGCCACCATCGCACGGTCATAGGCACGTTGCGCTTCGTCAAACACCAACACATGCTCCGGCGGCACCAGCGACTCACCCACCGAGTACCGCTTCACGTACTCCTTCACGCCACGCACGAACGTGCGACCACCCCCGCCGGCCTTACTCAACTCGTACTGAAGCACCTCCACGAGCGGACCGTTGCCCGACAAGAACACGGCTGGCGCCGTGGGCTTCTCGCAGCCTCGCGACACAGCCAGGTCATCCAGCCAATGCGCGTGCACCGTCTGAAGCCCCACCAGGGTCTTGCCGGCACCGGGCACGCCCGTCAGCAGCACCAGGCGACGAGTCTTCGTTCTGGCTGCCTCTACGCAGATGTCCTTCAGTAACGCCACCGTGGGCTCGGTGGCCGCAGCCGCTCTATGCACTCGGCGAAGCGACCCGCTTCGCATCAGTTCGCGCGCGGCGGCCACCAGCGTCGGCAACGGTCGATACGACGATTCATCCAGGAACGCAGCCCGATTCACCACACCACCGCCGGGCCGCGAGAGCCGCCGAACCAGATCATCAATGGCATCGGGGCCACAAACATGCACGCCCTGCCGCTCTCCCAAGTATCCGCGCGCCTGCGTGGCCACGAGCAACGCATGTACTGGCCGCTCGGCACACTCTCGGTGATAGCAACGCAGATCACGTGCGTAGGCCGAGGCCTGATCGATGTCCGCCTGTGTGGGATGGGCCTTACCCTTCAGTTCAAGCACCAACACCGAGCCCTCAATCAGAAAGACGCAGTCGGGGCGGCGCGCATCCAGCGGCAGCACATACTCCAACACGGCGCCGTAGCCCTTGGCCTGCGCGTCGTCAGCGAGCACCTCGCCCGCCTCAGACTGCAGCGGCGGGATGGACTCGCGCCACGCACGCACCTGCTCTTCGGAAGCATCGCGGACAAGCTGCTGGAGCGATGTGATGATGGTGTCGCGGGATGCACCCGTGAAGTCGGGGAAGTCGGAGTCCCAGCCCCTGGAAGCTAGGTCTGGCATGGGAGCAGCTTAGCGACGCGGATTGACTGTCCCGTTACGCCCTATCAAGAGGGACCCTGTTGTTCGGCGCGTTTCAGGGACACAGGTCCTATCTAAACATGCGACTCAAGGACGACCCTGCCCAAAACGCCACCCGCGCATTGCCATCCAGGCGCTGACGACCCGCGGGAGGAGACTGCCCACCTGCGGCGCCAGGCATCGTTGATCCGCGCGCGAGCTCCGCGTGCGCCTACCCCCCTCCGCTTCTACCTCCCCGCCACACGGAACGCGATCCCGATCACGAGCAGCAGCACGCTGGGCCAGAAGGTGAAGAACGCAAGAATCCCGAAGCCGACCGGGTTGGGATTGGGGTCGGCGGTCCAGCCCATCTTCGCTGCAACGATCACGCCCACGAGCGGGCCCGAGCCGAAGAGCAAACCGAGCGCGCCCAGCAGCAGCAGAATGGAGCTCAGCGTGCGGCGACGCGTGGTGCGTTGCAATGCTCCATGCCCTTCTTGCACGAAACGAATCCTAGGGTAGGCTGATCGGTCTGTCTCGCGGCGCAGTTGCCGCGCGCCGGGACTGGAGCACCGATCGTGACTATGACCTCCCCTTGCCGTGATGGTCTGACCTTGCTTGCTGCGCTCGGAGCACTGAGCACCCTTGGCGCGCACACCGCGGAGCGCGCGCTCACCCCCGCGCCCGCCGCCCTCGCGCCAGCCCGCGCGCCCGCATCTGCGCCTGCCAACCCGCTCGCCGCGTCGAACCGCGCCAACATCCTCTTCGTCATCCTGGATGATGTCGGTGCCGACCAGCTCTCGATCACGAACCCCTCGAATCCCGCCCTCGCGCGGACCCCCACCATCGAGGCGATCGCGTCGCAAGGCGTGAACTTCACCAACTGCTGGGCCATGCCCGAGTGCTCGCCGAGTCGCGCGAGCTTCTTCACCGGTCGCTTCCCTTCCCGCACCGGCGTGGGCTCGCCGCTCACGCAGACGACGCTCGCCCAGTCGCAGTGCTCACCCTTCGAAGTGACCGCACCCCGGCTGCTCGCCAAGGCCGGCTACGAGAGCGCGCTCTTCGGCAAGTTCCACCTCGCGCAGAACGAGGAAAACCCCTTCGGCATCGGCGCGCCCGCATCGGTCGGGTTCACACGCTTCAACGGCACGCTGCTCGGCGGTCCGCCCTACATCGACGAGACCGTGGCCGGGCAGATCACCGATCCGGGCGCCGTGGCGTCGTGCGGATATCCCGTCCTGGGCAACGCACCGGCGATCTGCGCGTGCGCCTTCGAGGATGGCACCTGCGAGGAAGGCATCGATGCGGTCGAGTGCCTGACCGCCGGCGGCGTGCCGCTGACCGCGGCCGATGGCTCGCCGATCACCACCTGCGACGACGACGCGATCGGGCGCATCGACTGGTCATCGACGAGCGGCAACTACGCGTGGCCGCGCACCGTGAACGAAGGTGGCGTCGCGTTCCAGGAGATCCCCGCGCGCGTCTACGCCGACGCCGACCAGGCCGAGCTCGCGACCGCGTTCATCCTCAAGCATCGTTCAGCCGGCACGCCGTGGATGTGCTCGCTCTCGTTCACTGGCGATCACGATCCCTGGCAGCAGCCGCCGGCGGACCTGCTGCCGCCGGGCACGCAGTGGCCGAAGAACCTGCCGTATGCGTGCAACGTCGAGCCGGGCATCGACAGCGCCGGCCTGCAGCAGCGGCTGCTCTCGGACTGGACCATCGAGTCGATGGATCAGCAGATCAGGCGCGTGCTCTTGGCGACGGGCCTGGCTGCACTTGGCCCGACCGGCCTGACCATCACCGCGCCCGACACGCTGATCGTGGTCATCGGCGACAACGGATCGTTCCTGACCACGGTGAAGGCGCCGTTCAATCCCGTGCGCGCGAAGGCGACGGCCTACCAGAGCGGCATCATGGTGCCGCTGGTGATCGCGGGCGGCCCCGTGATCGCGCCCGGCCGCGCGGTCGATGCGATGGTGAACATCGTGGATCTCTTCGAACTCTGGGGCGAAGCGGCGGGAATCGATGTCGATGATGCGATGCCGGGCACGCGCCAACTCGATTCGTTCCCGATGATGCCCTACCTGCACAACCCGGTGCAGGAACCGCTGCGGACATTCAACTTCTCGGAGTACCGCGAGCCCTACCAGTCCGAGCCGTGCTACCCCTGCCTGATCGCTTCGCCCAGCGGTGCCACCTGCACCGACACGATCCTGACGACCGAGCAACTCTGCGAAAGCCAGGGCGGCGTCTGGTACGGACCCGGCGGCGTCGTCACCGGCGCACCGCAGGACACCTGCTGCGAGCTCTACCAGGCGCTCGATGAACCCAGCGGTTTCGCGGTCGTGTACGGCACGCAGCAGGCGATCACCAACGGTCGGTACAAGCTGATCGCCAACACGCTCGAGACCTGCGCGGTCTCGATCCCGGGAACATCTGCGTACGAGTTCTACGACCTCTTCCAGTGCCCCTTTGCCGGTGTGCTCTTCGGCCGCGGCATCGACAACGCTGGTTACAACCTGCTTGCAAGCGGCACGCCGCTGAACGCTGAGCAGACGGCGGCCTACAACGGCCTGATGGCAGCGCTCAATGCACTCAACGCCGACATGGCGCCGTGTGTGGGTGACATCAACATGAACGGTGCCGTTGGCGGGGCCGACCTTGCAGCGATGCTCTCGTTCTGGGGCGGGCCGAGCGTGGCCGACCTGAACAACGACGCGCTCACCGATAGCGCCGACCTGACGATCCTGCTCAGTTCGTGGGGGCCGTGCAGCGCGGATTGAGTGACTCGATCTCGACGGCCCCGCCAGTCAGTTCGACTTCCGCCCGACCGCCGAAGCGGCTGGGGCCTTGGGAGCGAAAGCCATCGTGCGTCGAGGCCGCCATGGAACCGAAGCACTCCGACGGTCGCGGGCACCCGGCGTGTGTGGATCCATCACCGCCCCTCGCGGATGACCTCGACTGACAGCACGCCGTCGATCGCGCCCAGGCGCTGGATCAGGGCACCGGCATTCTCCTCACCCGCCAAGCCGATCTGATAGGTGCGCTTGCTCGCGGTGCCCCCGCGCGAGGACTCAATGCCCAAGAGCTCGCGCGAGCGGCTTGCCGACGAGATCTCGCGCTGCAAGGCATCGAGCTGTGCGAAGTCCGGAGTCACGCGGACCACGAGGCGATACGCCACCACGAGTGCGCCATCGCCGCCGCGAGGGTTTGAACCAAAGGACTTGGCGGCCACCGCGATCACCACCAGCGCCAAGGCCGGGATGATCAGATACCCCGCGCCGACCGCGAGTCCCATCGCCACGGCACAGATGACGAAGGCCGTATCGCGCGTGTCCTCGACGACCGTCCGGAAGCGCACGATCGACAGCGCGCCCACGATGCTGAAGGCGCGCGCGACATTGTTGCCGATCACGATGGTGGTCACCGCCAAGAGCACCGTCAGCAGCACCAGCGTGGCGACGAACCGACGATCGGTGCCGGCCCCTCGGGTCCATCGATGGATCAGGGCGACGCCGCACCCCATGGCCAGCGCCGCGACAAGACGGACAGCGGCATCACCGAGGGCGATGTCGGCGTCGCTGGAGAAGGCATGCGTGAGCCAGTCGGGCATGATCACCTCTCAATCGGCAGACGGCTTCCACGCCAGCAGAAACGCCGAGCGCTTCTCCAGAAAGTTGCGCAGGCCACCTTGGACCGAACTGCTGCCGGTATCGCGCAGGAACGACTCGGTCGTATAGGTCTTGCGCGTGTCGCGCTCGACGAACGGCTTGATGAGGTCACGGCGTGACTCAAGCACGGGGCCAAGCGCCTTCCACCGCATCTGCGTCGCGATCTCCTTGACGAAGCGGATGTAGCGCTCGCGCAACGCCGGCACCTGCAACAGCCGGCTGCGCAGCGGCTTGGTCGCGTCGTCGAGGCCGGTCAATGGATCAAGCTCGATCATCGAACGACTGCTCGGCCCACCCTGGCCGCCCGGGCCGCGTGCACCATCCGGCGGACCGGAGCCACCGGGTTCGCCAGGACGACGCGGAGCATCGGGCGGCGCCGAGCTGCGTGAGTCGCCCGAGCTGCGTGAGTCGCCCGGGCCGCGTGCACCATCCGGCGGACCGGAGCCACCGGGTTCGCCAAGTCCACGGGAACCGTCCGTCGGGCCATCGCCACCGCCAGGTCGGCGACCGCGGGGGCCGCCGGGACCGCCCGGTCCGCCTCGGCCACCGGGTCCGCCCATCGAGGACTTGAACGCCTCGTTCATGTCGTGCGGGATCACATGGAAGATGCCCTTCGGATCGCGGTAGAGCGAGTAGTCGCTCGCACGCGTCCAGTAGCCGTCGCTGTTCGCAGTCGCGATGTCGAGCGCGAGGAACCAGAGCACGCCATCGAGATCGAGCATCGGCTCGAGCTTCGCCTGCAGTTCGTCGATGGGCGTGTTCGACAGCGTGCGGCAGAGCGTGATGAGCGCGTCCCAGTCCTCCTCGCGGTCCTTCGTCTTGAGGTCGTAGCGCTCGCGATAGGGAGCAAGCTCCGTGCCGCGATCATCGAGGCCGCTGGTCGCACCCGGCGCGCCCGAGACCTTCCACCGCGCACCATCGCCCTTGAAGTCGGGCCAGCAGCGCGTGACGAAGACCTTGTTGAACTGCTCCACATTCACATAGACGCCCCAGCACTCGCCATTGACGACGACCTGCACATGGTTCGCGCGCGGCACGGCCAGGTGCGACGCGGCCAAGGACGAGTACAGGACCGTCGACATCATCGAGGCGTCGCCGTTGGAGTTGAGGAGGTTGAGCGTGTTCTGCCCGCCAAGGCGAGCCTCGGGATCGGTGTGATCGACCGAGATGTTCAGCGGCCTCTTGGTCCCCCGCGGCGCGCCGAAGTAACTGCTCGCACCGCGGAAATGCACGCCGACGCCGGGGATGGTGACGCCGTCGACGGTCATCGTCGCGGGTACATCGGCATCGGTGTTGTGGAAGAGCTCGAGTTCCTCTTCCCAGTTGGGTACATCGAAGTCGAGGAAGATCGTGCGCACGATGGTCGGATCGAAGAGCGGCGCATCGGGGTACGCGGTCACATCCTTCGGCGTGAGCTTCGGTCCGGGCGAGGTTGTCGCGCGACCGGGACCGCCGGGGCCACCTGGACCGCCCGGACCGCCGGGGCCACCTGGACCGCCCGGGCCGCCGGGGCCACCTGGACCGCCCGGGCCGCCGGGACCATCGGGACCGTCTGGACCGCCTTGACCATCCGGACCATCAGGCGGTCGATCGGGTGGGCCATCAGGCGGGCCATCGGGGCCGCCGGCCCCTCGACCACGACCGCCTCGCCCACCCGGACCACCCGGACCACCGGGTCGCCTGCCTTGTGTCGATGGCGTCTTCTTCAATTCCTCGCGCGCTGCATCGCGCTCGGCACCCTCGAGTCGCCCGTTGCCGTCGGCATCGAATTGCTTCAGGATCTTGCGCTCAGGCGCATGCGGCCCCCCCTGCGGCCCCCCCTGCGGCCCACCCTGCGGCCCACCCTGCGGCCCACCCTGCTGACCCATGGGGGGTTGGGCAGCGACCCGCGCAGTGAATCCGACAGGCCCAAGGGCGACCACCACCGTCGTGAAGATGGCGGCGACTCTGAACGGGTCAGCATGTCTCGTCTGGTGCATGTGGCTCCTTGGGCAGATGCATTGTCACACGGAGTCGATGTCGGGACAAGAACCTCCCTACCCCACCACCCCGCTCACCACGCGTCCGGCGATGTCGGTGAGCCGGTAGTGGCGGCCTTGGTAGAACCAGGTCAGGCGTTCGTGATCGATGCCCAGCAGGTAAAGCATCGTCGCGTGCAGATCATGCA
>VGYB01000062.1 GCA_016873115.1 Planctomycetota bacterium
CGTGCTCGACTGCTTCTGTGGCAGCGGTACGACGCTGGTCGCTGCTGCGCGGCTGGGCCGCAGCGCGATCGGCGTGGATGTCGATGCTCGCGCGGTCGAGGTGGCGCGGGGAAGGGTGGGGTGAGTCAGTTCGCTGCCGTTTGAGCGGCGATCGGTGCCAGCCCGCCCCTCACCCCACCACGGTGATGTGGCCGAGCTTGCGGCCGGTGCGTGGAGCCTTGCCGTACAGATGGAGGTGGGTGTCGGGCTGTGCGAGCACGCTCGCGGTCGTCGGCAGCGTGCCCACGATGTTCGTCATCACGCATGGGCCGCGCAGCGCCGTCGAACCCAGCGGCAGGCCGGCGATCGCGCGCAGGTGGTTCTCGAACTGGCTCGTCTGCGCGCCTTCGATCGTCCAGTGGCCGGAGTTGTGCACGCGCGGAGCCATCTCGTTGGCGATGAGCGTGTCGCCCTGAGCAAAGAACTCGATCGTGAGCACACCGATGTGATCGAGCCGTTCCATCACCGCATGCGCCTGCTCGCGCGCGAGTGCGGCCAGCCGACCACCCTCGGGCGCGGGCACCACGGTCTGGTGCAGGATCCCGCTCACATGCTCGTTCTGGCACAGTTCGTAGAACGCCACCTGCGGCTTGCCACCCACGCGCGTGCGGACACCGATGATGCTCACCTCGCGCTCGAAGTCGACGAACGCCTCGTAGATGCATGGCACCTTGCCCAGCGCCACCCACGCGGCTTCGAGTGAATCGCCGCTCCGGATCATGCGCTGTCCCTTGCCGTCGTATCCCATGCGCCGTGACTTGAGCACGCCGGCGGGGCCGACCGCCTCGATCGCCCGCGGCAGGTCGGCGCTCGAACCGACCGCATGGAACGCCTGCACCTCGAGGCCGCACTCCTTGAAGAAGTGCTTCTCCTGGATGCGATCCTGCGCGATCTGCAAGCTCCGTGCGCCAGGATGGACCCCGATCGATTGCTGCAAAAACTCGACGGTCGTGGTGGGGACATTCTCGAACTCGTAGGTCGCCACCGCGAGGTTCTGGGCGAACCGCACCAGGCCTTCGGGATCGTCGTACGGCGTGCCGACCACCTCGCCCAGTGCCGCCGCAGGGCAGCTCATGCTGGGTTCGAGGAAGCGAAACCGCATGCCCAGCGGCACCCCGGCGAGCGCGAGCATGCGGCCCAGCTGGCCTCCCCCGACGATGCCGACCTTCATCGACGGCCCTTTCCGCGCCGGACACCCTTGGCCGTGCGCGCAGCGCGATCGCTTGAACGCGGCGTGCCCGAGCGACGCGAGGAACCGGTCGCCGCCGCCCCCAATCCCCGCCACTCGATCAAGGGCTGCGCGAGCGCCAGATCGATCGTGGCAGCGACATGCCCGGCGCGCGGAACCGGATGCGCGAGCACGGAAGCGGTTTGCTGCGCCCGGTAGCGCTCGAGCCGCGTGCGCACGGAAGTTTCGGTATGGGCGAGGATCGCCGCGGCCAGCATGCCGGCATTGGCGGCACCGGCGCGGCCGATGGCGAGCGTGCCCACCGGGATGCCGGCGGGCATCTGCGCGATCGAAACCAGCGAGTCGAGTCCGCGCAGGGCCTTGCTCTCGACGGGCACCCCGAGCACCGGAAGGTGCGTCTTGCTTGCGCACATGCCCGGGAGGTGTGCCGCGCCACCCGCTCCCGCAATGATCACGCGCAGGCCACGGGCATGGGCGGTGGAGGCGTACTCGAAGAGCAGGTCAGGGGTTCGGTGCGCGCTGACCACGCGGCATTCATGCGGCACATCGAGCAGGGCGAGCATCGCGCTGGCGTGCTGCATCGTCTCCCAGTCACTCTGCGACCCCATGATCACGCCGACGAGCGGTACCTGTGCCATGCATGGCAGGGTAGCGCGGCCTGCGACGCCGTTCGGCTCGGCAATCGAAGCATGAACCGATATGGTTAGCATCCGGCCCGGTACGCATGGAGACGAGTTCGAACAAAGCGCAGGCCGGTCATGACATCCATGTCGTGGTCATCGACGACCAGCCGATGGTCGTTGAATTCGTGCGGCGTGTGCTTGCGGATGACCCATGCATCAAGGTGCATGGTTTCACGGATTGCGCGATCGCGCTGACCGAACTGCGCGGGCGTCTTGCAGAGGTGGAGCTCGATCTGGTGATCGTTGACCTGATGATGCCGGGGATCAACGGTTTCGATGCGATCACCGCGATCCGCGAACTGCCTCGGGGCGACACGATCCCGATCTTGGCGCTGACGGCAAGCGATGATCCAGTCGTCAGCCGTCAGGCCAAGGACTTGGGCGCGCGTGGGGTCATCGTGAAGATGCCGCAGCCGCATGAGTTGCGTGACATCCTGATCGCCAACATCGATGCCGGAATCACATTGCACGCCTCCCGGCGCGAGTCCATGGATGGCGAGGTACGGCTCGGTGCGCTCGAGCAGTCCGCCAACGAGCTTGCACAGCTCAACGACCCCGACACCGTGCTCACGCGCGTGCTCTCGGATGCGCGGCAGTTCACCCGCTGCGAGGCGGGCGGCGTCTTTGTGCGCGAGGGGAACCAACTGCGCATGGTCTATGCGCAGAACGACGTGCTCGGCAGTGCGGAGCGGTTCGTGCGTTCGGTGGTGCTCCCGCTCGATACCTCGAGCATTGCGGGGTATGTGGCGGTCACCGGCAAGATCCTCCATGTGCCCGATGTCTACGACCTGCCGCCCGATGCGCCATACCGCTTCAACCGCTCGGTCGACGAGCGCACGGGCTACCACACGCGGAGCATCCTGGGTGTGCCGCTGCTCGGCGAGAGCGGTCGCTGCATCGGGGTCTTTCAGCTGATCAACCCGCATCGCGCCGATGGCGCGAGCACGACCGGCTTCGAGCCCGGTGACATCGGGGTGGCAGCGCGCTTTGCCGCCACCGTGTCGATGAGCGTGCAGCGTGCGCAGCTCACGAAGAGCCTCATCGATCGCACGATCGCCATGGCGCGATTGCGTGACCCGAGCGAGACCGGGCCGCATGTCCAGCGCGTGTCACGCATCTCGCGCATCATCCTCGAGGCATGGGGCGCCCGGCGCGCCCGGAGCGGCACGGAGTGGGAGCGCGATGTGGACCGTTTCGCGCTGGCCGCGACGCTGCATGACGTCGGCAAGGTCGGCGTTCCCGATGCGATCCTCAAGAAGCCGGGCAAGCTCGACCCGGATGAGCGCACCGTGATGGAACGGCACGCCACCATCGGTGCGGATCTCTTCGGTGATGACCGTGAGTTCGATCTCGTGGCCAAGCGGATCGCGCTCCATCACCACCAGCGCTGGGATGGCAAGGGCTATCCGTCGGTGCCGCAGGCCGATGGAACGATGCGACCGCCGCGTGGCGATGCCATTCCGCTCGAAGCGCGCATCGTCGGCATTGCCGATGTGTACGACGCGCTGAGCGCACGGCGCTGCTACAAGGAGCCATGGCCCGAGGATCGCGTGATCGACCTGATCACCAGCGAGCGCTCAGGCCAGTTCGACCCCGAGATCGTGGATCTCTTCATGGAGAACCTGCCGACCTTCCGCGCGATCCTCAAGGCGCACGAGGAAGAGGGCCTGCACTGAGCGGGATCCGGGCTCGGGCGGTGTCCATCCCCGCGTGCGCCGTGCGCATCGTGGCCATGCAGCCGGACTGCACGGTCCGAGCGCGGCCACGGTGATCGATCCTGGACATCACGCCTGCATGGCGCGGCCCATGGGCTCGGTACCGTATCTGCATGCTTCACCTTGCCTGCGCACTCCTGCTCATCGCCACGGTCGATGATGCTGTCGTGGCACCATCGGTTCCCGGGAGCACGCTGGTGGATCGCGTGGTCGCTGCCCCGGGGCCGATCCCGGCGGATGTGCGCGAACGCTTCGGACTCAAGCCCTTCTACGAGCAGTGCATCGTGTGGGAGGGGCTCCCGTTCGTGGCCAGCGCCAAGGTCGATCCGCGCGCGCTCCAGGAAGCGGTCTGGCTCGCACGACGCATGCTGCGCAGCCGGCCCGAGATTGCACGCGCGATGGGTGCGAACAATGTGCGCGTGGCGATCATGGATCTGGGCGAGGTCACGACCGATGTACCCGAGCACAGCGATCTCGAACCCAAGGGCTATTGGGACATGCGTGCGCGCGGGCTTGGGGCGACGCCGCACCGGCCGGCCGTCAGTGCTGGCGAGGAGAACCTGCTGACCTATCCCGGCGATCCTTACTCCACCGAGAGCATCTTCATCCATGAGTTTGCGCACGCGATCCACGAGATGGGCCTGTCGTCGGTTGATCCGACCTTTGATCGCCGACTCGGAGCGGCCTACGACGCCGCGATGAAGAAGGGACTGTGGCAGGGGGCGTATGCCAGCGAGAACCGCATGGAGTACTGGGCCGAAGCCACGCAATCCTTCTTCGACACCAACCGCGAGAACGACCACCAGCACAATCATGTGGACACGGTCGTGGAACTCAAGGAGTACGACCCCGCGGTCTGGGAACTCTGCATGGAGGTCTATGGGCAGCCATGGGCGTACACCCGTGCCGATGCGCGCGCAGGCCAGGAGCACCTAGCCGGATGGGATCCTGCGGCAAGCCCGACCTTTGCGTGGGCCGATGGCGTGCGCGAGGCCTGGCGCCAATGGGAACTGCTCGAGCAGGCGCGCGCGGCCGGACGCAAGGGGCGCGGCAAGGGCGGCGATGACGGTGCCGCGCCGGGGGGTGCATCACAGGGTGATGATGGTGCGACCAAGGGTTTGGGTTCCGGTTCCGATGGCGCCCCGAGCGCCATACCCGAGTGATGCGCTAGCGCGTGCGTGGGCGTTGGTATTCGTCGAGGTGCTGGATCGGTTGTCGCGCGCAGCGCGCGAGCATCGACTCCATCGCGACCGGTCGGTAGCGGTGGCAGTCCACGCCGACATCGGCTGATCGGCTCTGGCTGGGAAGGCCACCGTGCAGGTGTCCGTGCAGGTGCAGTGCGCCATTCCAGCGACCTTGCCAAGCGAGCATCGGGTAATGACAGAGCACGATGCGGTGCTTGCCACGCTCCCAGCCCTTCCAACTGGCGATGTCATGGACCGAATCGAACAGCCGCTCGTAGCCCGGCAGTCGCGGATCATGATTGCCGCGGACCAGATGCACCGTCGAGCAGCGGATCCGCTCACGGCAGTCGCGCGCGAGCTTGACCGCCTTGCGTGGGTGCTTCCTCCAGGTGAGCCCGGCCACGAAGTCGCCCAGGTGCCAGAGTTCGTCGCCCCTTTCCACCGTGGCATTGATCAGGCCGATGAGCGCATCGTTCATCTCTTCCACGCCGCCGAACTCCCGCTTGTAGAGCGTGAGCGCCTCCTCGTGCCAGAAGTGCGTGTCGCTGGTGACCCAGATCGTCTTGGCCATCCGTGCAGGCTAGCGCGGAGGGCGCAGCCAGCGGACTTCACACGATGAGGCCCTCTGCTGTTCAATGCACCCATGCGGCTGCCTCATCGATCGTTGGCCATGCTTCGTGGTCTTCTCTTGGCGCTGGGTGCGTGGGGACTCGCTGCGTGCGCGGGAAGCCTCATGGGTTCGGGGGTCGATGGTTCGGTTGCGGCATCCGAGTCGGAGGAGGATGGTCGCGTCGCCACACGGATCACGCATGGACCCGTTCTGGGAGAACTCGATGACCGTGCGATGCAGGTCTGGGTTCGCTTGGATGGGGTACCCGGCAGCGAGGTCGCGCTTGAGGTGCTCGATGCGGCGGGGGCGGCGATCGAGCAACGGCTTGACGCCACGGCCGCCGAGCGTCCAACGCCGCGCATCCTGGTGTGGTCGGTGCGGGGACTCGTGCCGGGAAGCACGCACCGCTACCGCATTACGGGCGTGAAGGGTGGCGCATCGAGGGATGCCGAGGGCTTCGACGGCACGATCCGCATGCTCGCTGCGGATGCAGGCATGGCCACGCTCGCCGTCGGCAGTTGCGCCGACGAGAAGGAGGACACCCAGCAGCTCCTGCGCACGATCGCCGCGCTCCATCCCGATGCCGTGGCGTTCATCGGTGATACGCCCTACATCGATACGACGGATCTGGCTCGGCAGCGCAAGCGCCATGGTGAGTTCCTCGGGCAGCCCGGCATGGCTGAGTGGCTGTCGTCCACGCCGCTTTCATCCGTCTGGGATGACCACGATTTCGGCCTCAACGACACCGATGGCCGGCTGAAGGGAAGGGAGCGAAGCCTGCAGGCGTTCCGGGAATGGCGGGTGAATCCCTCCTTCGGCACAGGCACCGAAGGTGTGTTCCACCGCTTCCGCCTCGGACCGATGGAAGTCTTCATGCTCGACACGCGGTGGTTCGCGCGGACTGCGCGTTGTACCCCGTTCGATGCCGATGATCCTGTCATCGATGGCACGGCCGATGCCGCCACCGCCGGGGGATGGACGCTCCTGGGCCGTGAGCAGTGGGCGTGGCTGCGCGACGGCCTTGCCGCGTCGACCGCTGGAATCAAGGTGATCGTCAGCAGCATGGTCTTCAACAGTTCGGTGCGACCCCTCAAGACCGACTACTGGGGCATGTATCCCGAGGAGTACGCGCGACTGATGCGGATCCTTCGAGAGGTCCCGGGCGGCGTGGTGCTCGTGAGCGGTGATGTGCATACCAGTCGCCTGCTGCTGCATCCGACCGAGGGGAGCGCAGGACGCGATCTCTGGGAGGTCGTGTCGAGCCCCATGCATGCACGCGTGCATGATTCGAGCCTCTGGTCGCGCAGCGATTGGGTGAAGGAGCACTTCCCGCACCCCAACATGATGGCGCTGCTCACGGCGCGGCTTGATGCAGGTGACGCCACGCTGGGCGTGAAGTTCGTCGACAAGGCCGGGGCAGTGTTTCTTGATCGGGAACTCGTGCGGGTGCCGTGGCAACGGCCTGCGGTGCCACAGCCCGCTGGGGCCCCAGAAGCGCCCGCCGGTCCAGCGCCGACCGCATCGGCCCCCATCGCATCCACGCCGGCAGCATCGACTGCTGCATCCGAGCGCATGGATTCCCGTGCAGCGCTCGCTGCGGCCACCGGGGATCGCACCACGCTCCATCGCCTGCGCCGAACGCTCGAACCCTGGCTCATGTCCGGTGAGCAGCCGGCACCGACGGCGGGCTCCTTGGTGGGTTCGCGCGCACCCACGATCCCGACGATCGATGTGCTTCATGCGCTCGTGGGCGGCACTGATGCATCGCTTTCTAGACTGTCGCTGCATCCAGTCGATGCCGAGCCCGCGTTGGTGACCGCGTATGCCTCGCCGCGCTTGCGTGAGTCGGCCAGTGGCGATGCACGCACGGCGTTCTTCGCCCGCCCGACAGGGCTGCCTGCAGGCGGCGAGGGTCCGACGCGAGCCCAGTGGCTGGCGGCTGCGGCGAATGACCCGGGTACGCACGCGGTGATCGCCCATGGTCCGGACGAGTTCAGCGTCTATTTGGCAGCGGTGAATGGCAGCGTGCAGCTTGAGCGCGCCGACGGTTCGCT
>VGYB01000063.1 GCA_016873115.1 Planctomycetota bacterium
CCGTCGGCGGCCCAGACCACCGACTCCAGCGTGCCTCTGATGCGGTCGGGAAGGTCCTTGCCGGTCGACAGGTCGCGCATGCGCAGCTCGTGACCGCGGCGCCCAACCGTGTCCTCGGTCCAGGCGACGAGTGAACCATCGTGGCTCACTTCGACATCGCCCACACGGAAGTACGCGTGGCCCTTCGCGAGCTCATTGCCGTCGAGCATCACCTGCCCGGCGCCATCGTCGCGCGAGCGCATCCATCGCTGCTGCTCGTCGCCCGGCGAGAACGCGGTCCATGTCCACCATCCGTGATCGAATTGGCGCGGGGTCGAGTCGTCCTCGGCGATGCGCGCGCGAGACTCGCTGGCGAGTCGCGCCTGGAGCGGGGCCAGCCGCGCGAGCATGGCGCTGGTAAAGGCCTGCTCGGCCCGGAGGTAGCTCATCACCTCGTCGCTCTTGCGCTCGGGATGGTCGTCGCGGAGCCAGTAGTACTCATCGCGGCGCTCACCGTGCGGACTGGTGACCATCGTCACGCGCTCGATGGCGACCGGGGGCTCGAGTTGCGGTGCTCCGTTCTCGTGCAGCCGATCCGGCCCCGAACACGCCGCCACGCCAAGGGTGACCGCCAGAACCGCGCCAAACACGCCATGCCGAATGCCCTGCATGTGGATCCACTATACGACTGCCCGGTCGCAGCGCTCTGCATCGCATGCCGCCGCCAGAGGCACTCCGTTTTCCACAGAAGTCCCTTGTCCGTCCGGACTTCCGGGGCTACGCTTCTCCGCCTCCCTCCCCCGACCGCAGCCCTCTCTAGGACTTCTTCAATGTTCCGTTCCGTCGCCGTGTCGTGCGCCGCCCTCGCGCTGTCAAGCACCACCTTCGCCTCCATCAACGGCTTCAACGAGTCGTTCGCGGGTGGCGCCGCCAACTGGCGCAACTTCAACGGCACCGCCACGCTCGGCTGGACTGCCGCCGGCGGACCATCTGACGCAGCCTTCGTGACTGGGCAGTTCAACCTTGCCAACACGACCGTGGGTGGGTTCCCTCCCACCGTGATGCGGGCAGCGGCCAGCTACGGCTCGTCCAACGGCGGCTACGTCGGCAACTGGATCGATGCAGGCGTGACCAATGTCGGATTCTGGTTCCGCCACGATCTCTCGCAGTCGATCGTGCTCACCGGTCGATTCGCCACGCCGACCAACAGCCCGGGCGCATCGGTCGTGTCGTTCGCACCCATCGCCGCGAACACCTGGACCTACATCAACTTCAATGTGGCGCAGGGCAGCAGCGACATCATCTCGCTCGGCGGCGGCACCTACTCGGCGATCTTCTCGAACATCGGCAACATCCAGTTGGGTTTCCAGGTGCCGGCCGCGCTCGCGGGCCAGAACATCACTGGTTCGTTCGACATGACCGGCTTCAACCTGACGCCCGCGCCGGGTGCGGTCGCGCTGCTCGCAGCAGGCGGCTTGGTGCGCAGCCGACGGCGATAGACAAGGAAGCCCGCGGCGGATTGCTCCGACCGCGGGCTTGCCCACGATTCAAGTGGATTGGCTGATCAGCGGCGCCGACGCGACGCGGCAAGTCCGGCCGCTGCAGCGAGGGAGATCGCCCCCGGAGCAGGAACGGCCGACGTGCGGAACTCGAAGTCGTCGACGGTGATCGATGCGTTGCCCGTCGTGTACAGACCGATGCCGACGAAGCCGATGCCCTCGTTCAAGGCAGCCTGCAGCGTTCCCGGGTCATTGCCGACTGCCGCGTCAATCTGCGCGAACGTGATCCATGCATAGCCATTGCTGATCGTGCTGCCGAAGTCGACGTCGAGGGCAATGAAGTTGAGGTCTGCCCCCAGCACGCCCAGGTAGAGTCCTCCCGTTCCCAGCGAGCCGTCAACCTTCAGCGAAAAGCCCGTGTACCCAGACGCATTGAAGCCCGGCGAGTCGGTGATGTACTGGAGTCCAGCATTGCCGGTCAAGAAGCCAGAACCAGCATTGAGCAGAGCGCCGCCCTGCTCAGTGCGATTGAAGCCCAGGCCGGCGGAGCCGGAAAAGTCATCGATGACAGCAGAAGAAATGAATGAAGCCGAGACAGGCGCACAGAGCGCGGCCACGCCAAGGCACGATGAAATGATGAATCGCATGGAACCCTCGAAGAAGAACTAAGAGGGTGTCCCCCGCGGTAAACCGCCGGGCCCTTTTCACCACTCTTCAACGAAAGGTTAGCCTGAGATGGCCTGCAGGCAAGGCCCATGCCGCCGTGCAGCGAAGCGACTCGGTAGCCGCGGCCCACGAGGCGCTCCGCGAGTTCATCGACCTCCAGCCGAGTCCGGCAGAAGACCAAGGCCAGCGTCGGCGACTCGAGATCGAGCACGCGGCCGAGCGCGGCGATCTTGTGCGGGCGCGGCACGATGTAGGCCGTCTGGCGCACCTTGGGCACCGAGCCCTTGGTCGCGGCATCGCGAGCGATCAGGATCCGCTCGGGGTCGCGCAGGTGCTTTTCGGCGATGGACGCGATGCGCGGCGGAAGCGTGGCGGAGAAGAGCGCGGTCTGACGCGCCTCGGGCGTGCCCTCGAGGATCAGCTCGAGATCCTCTGCGAAGCCCATGTCGAGCATCTCGTCGGCCTCGTCGAGCGCCACGATGCGCAGGCCCGAAAAATCCAGGGTTCCCCGGCGCATGTGATCGAGCGCGCGACCTGGCGTGGCCACGACCACGTGCACCCCGCGACGCAGCGCCACGACCTGGCGGTGGAATTCCTGGCCACCGTAGGTCGGCGCCACGGCAATGCCCAGCCCCTTGCCGTAGCGGTGGCATGCTTCGCAGACCTGCACGGCGAGTTCGCGCGTGGGGACGAGCACCAAGGCCAGCGGCTTCAGGGATTCAGGCTTGGTGCTTCCCACGAGCTGCAGGATCGGCAGGGCGAACGCCGCGGGCTTTCCGGTTCCGGTGGCCCCTGGCCAAGCAGATCGCGACCAGCAACAGGCGGCGGGATCGCGGCCTTCTGGATGGGCGTGGGCTCTTCGTAGCCCAGGGACGCAAGTTCAGTGACCAGTTCGGTGCCGAGTCCCAGTGCTTCGAAGGTGTCGCTCACCGGGAGAGGCTACCGTCCCTGCATGAACCCCACCACCACGATCCTCGACGCCCACGCCTGGCTCCGATGGATGACCGGGCGCAGCCTCGCTGCATGCCGATCGCTGACACACGAGGAACTCCATCGCGACTTCCAGATTGGCTTGGGAAGCGTGCACGCCACGCTGCTCCATCTCTACGGCGCGGAGCGGATCTGGATCGGCGTCGTCACAAGAAGCGCCGCGGCGCTCACGATGCCGACCGCGGCCGAGTGCCCCACGCTCGCTGCGCTCGAGGCAGCATGGCCGGCAACGCGTCGTGAGTGGGATGCATTCCTCGATGCGCTCACGCCTGAGGAGTGCGCGCGCGTGGTCGAGCGCGTGCGCGATGGACGCGCGTATCGACAGACGGTCGCCGATGCGTGCATGCAAGTGCCGACGCACGCGCTCTACCACAACGCGCAGTTGAGCTTCATGTTCCGATCGATGGGCCACGCGCTGCCGGACTCGAGCTGGATCCTGTGGGCGCGAGAGCGGCTGGGGTGACTCATCAGACGAGCGCCATGGACTGGACTTCATCAAAAAAACACTGCGCTGATGTAACTGACTGAGTGACAGTGACTTATGCCCCATGAGAGCGCGCGCCCGGAGCCCGCCTGCCCTTCACCCTGCTTTCGTCGTTTTGATCTGCAACCTAGTTCCCGTTACGGTGGGAGCAGCGATCCAAGCCCAGAGTGGGCCACGGGTTCGATCCGGGTTGTGCCTCTGAACATGGAGAAAGCAATGAAGACTCACCGTTGTTGCATCGTTGCCGCGTGCGCAAGCACGCTGCTTTCCGTTTCCGCGCTCGCCGACGGCGGGCTGTCCGTGCGCGGCGCCAAGCGGTCTGACAGCTCAATCCAGCGCAATGCGCCGGAGTCCGCCACGCCGAGCGACCGCAAGCCGCCAGCCGAGGGCCACTGGGGCGGAAGCCTCGCGGGCACTGAAGCATCGCAGATCCTCTTCTACCGCGACTACGCCATCGGCAGCTGCGCCTACGAGGCCGCACTGCAGGGCGGCACCTTCGGCACCGTGACCTTCACGAGCAGCCCCACGACTTTTGCCGGGCTTCTGGCCAGCGGCGCCGAGTGGGACCTGATCGTGGTCGCGAACCAGAAGTATTCGAACTCCGGCACCTTCCAGCAGGCGCTCGTCACGTACCACGCCGCGGATCCGGGCTGCGGCATCCTCGTCTCCGAGTGGAAGAATACCAGCGCGGCGTCCTACTTCCCCGCGCTTGGCTTCACGCACAACCAGCCCTGGAACGTCTTCGGAGCGTTGAGCTTCCAGCCCGGCAGCACGGTGGCCACCTCGGCCCCGGTGAATACGGTCAACATCGGCTGGGTCATCTGGAACACCGGCACGATCGGCGGTGGCACCGCTGAGATCCGCGGCGGCCAGTCCAACGTGATGAGCGCCCGCAACGGCAAGGTCATCGTCAACGGCTTCCTCAGCGACACGCTGTCGCCGTTCGACAACGGCGTGGCGATGGTCAAGCTGCAGATGGCTGCGCTGACGCGTCCCCCCTGCAACACAGGCGACTGCAACAAGGACGGCATCTGCGATGACGACCAGTTGCCGGGCAATGACTGCAACGGGAACAACGTGCTCGACTCCTGCGACATCGCCAATGGCACGTCCAGCGACTGCAATGGCAACGGCACGCCAGACTCGTGCGAGATCAAGGGAGGCGCTGCCGACTGCAATGGCAACAACGTGCTCGACTCGTGCGAGGCAACGGCACGCCAGACTCGTGCGAGATCAAGGGCGGCGCTGCCGACTGCAATGGCAATGGCGTTCTCGACTCGTGCGAACTGGCCAGTGGTTCGGCGACCGACTGCAATGGCAACGGCGTGCTTGACTCGTGCGACATCGCTGGTGGCGCACCGGATTGCAACAGCAACGGCAAGCCTGACTCGTGCGACATCGCCAACGGCACATCCAACGATTGCAATCACAACGACATCCCTGACAGCTGCGACATCGCTAGCGGCAGCGCGAACGATGTCAACAGCAACGGGATTCCCGACTCGTGCGAGCCGGACTGCAACGGCAACGGCATTCCGGATGCCTATGAAGTCGACGGCGGCTTCGTTGCAGACTGCAACCACAACGGCCAGCCTGACAGTTGCGACATCGCCGGCGGTGCAGCCGACTGCGACGGCGACGGTGTGCTCGATTCGTGCGAGCTCGCCGACGGTGCGCCGGACTGCAACAGCAACGGCGTTCTGGACTCGTGCGACATCGCCAACGGCTCCTCGCTTGATTGCAATGGCAACACGATCCCTGACAGCTGCGATCTCGCCAACGGTGCGCCGGACTGCAACGGCAACGGCATTCAGGATTCGTGCGACATCGCCACTGGCTTCTCGGTCGATTGCAATGGCAACCTGATCCCAGACAGCTGCGATCTCGCCAACGGCGCGCCGGACTGCAACGGCAACAGCGTCCCTGACAGCTGCGACATCGCCAGCGGCACGTCGCCGGACTGCAACGGCAACTCGATCCCCGACAGCTGCGACATCGCCAGCGGCACGTCGAAGGACTGCAACGGCAACTCGATCCCTGACAGCTGCGACATCGCCAGCGGCCACAGCTCCGACCCCGAAGGCGACGGCATCCCCAACAGCTGTGAGCCTGATCCTGGCGTCACGATGACTGGTCCGGGCAACTCCAGTCCTGGCGAGTGCCGCGCGATCGGTGACAAGGTCACCTTCGACGTCCTGGTCCTCAACCCGCCGATCGTCACGGTCGCCGGCCAGTTCAACGTGGTCTATGACCGCGCGGTGCTGGAGTACTTGGGGATCTCTGGCGGCGACGCCCCGATCACCGACATCTTGGTGAGCCACCACGATGCGTCGGCCGGATCGGTCTTCTGGATCTCGACGATCCCGAACGGCGGCACGGGCACGCTCGCCGATCTTCGCGTGGCGAGCCTCCGCTTCCGCGTCGTGGCCGATGACTGCGACGGCGGCGTGCATGCCACGCTCGACGAGGGCTTCGCCCCCGTGCTGATCGCCAACGACGGCGCCGTCACGGCAGACCTGCCGCTCACGCAGCCTGCTCCGTTCGTGGTCGATACGTTGGGCCCGGTCCTCTCGGGCGTTCCTGCGGACCTGACCGTCCCTGCGGACGCCGGCAGCGGCTGCTTCGCATCGCGCGAGCTCACGCCTCCGACTGTGGTCGACGACTGCGGTGCCGCCGACCTGATGATCACCCGCAGCGACGGTCAGTCGCTGGGCGCGCCGTGGCCATGCGGCGCCACGACGGTGACATGGTCGGCGACCGACAGTTGCGGTCGCGTCGCGACCGCCGCGACGACGGTGACCGTCGAGTCGTACCACCTGCTCGACCTGCGCCTTGCATATGCGGGCTCGGGCTACGCATCGTCGATGGGACGCTGCATCGACATCGACCTCGGTGATGTCGAAGCCGCAGTAGCCATGACCTTCGCTGATGGCGTGGGCATGACGACGATCGAGGTGCCGGTGGGCAACTACGGTTGCGCCACTGCCGACGACGACCTTCACTCGCTGGTTTCGACCGGCACGGTCGTCATCGAGGGCACCCGCTATGTGCTCGCGCTCGCGGGAACCTCGGCGCTGGTGAACGGGGATGTCACTGATGACAACCTCGTCAACGTCGCAGACTGGGGCGTGATGGTCACGCGCATCGGCTCGATGCAGCCTGCTGATGTGGACTGCAAGACCGCGGCCTTCCACGTCGATCTCAACGGCGACGGCGCCGTGACGCAGGCTGATGGCGACTTCATCGTCGCGAACTTGCTGCGCACCGGCGCAAGCGGTTGCGGTGCCTTCACCGGCGGCCTGGCCACTGACGGCGCGATGACCGTCGATCAGCTCGCGGCCATCGCGGGAGCCGATGCCATCCTCGCCGACCTCAACGGCGACGGCATGGTCGACCTCGATGACGTCAGCCTCTGGGCTGACGCACGTGAGCGACGCAGCGAAGACTGATCCGTTCGTTCAACGCAGATTCGTTCACCAGGGGGTCGGCTCACGCCGGCCCCCTG
>VGYB01000064.1 GCA_016873115.1 Planctomycetota bacterium
AGGCACGAGTTACCATCGAGGCGTGCTGGCTTCGCTCGCCATGGTCCTGTGCTGCGCTGGAGCGGATGGGCCGTTACCCGTGGCCGAGCAAGCCCGTCGGCTGATCGCCGAGCGATGCCTGAAGTGCCACGGCGGCGTGCGCGAGCGCGGCCAACTCAACCTGCGTGGGACAGCACGCGCGAGCCGACCGGCAGCGAGCGGTCGTCACGCCGTCGTACCCGGCGATCCTGCATCGAGTGAGCTCCTGCGGCGCATCGCCGCGAGCGATCCGGACGAGCGCATGCCGCCCGATGGCCCTGCGCTGACCGCAGACGAGCGTGACCTGCTTCATGCCTGGATCGCTGCAGGCGCACCGGAGTCCCCGCACTGGTCGTTCGTGGCACCGGTTGCGCCGGCCCGCCCCGCTGCTGCGCAGGATCCGTGGTGCCGACAGCCGATCGATGGGTTCATTCTGCAGCGCCTTCATGAGGCGGGGCTCGAGCCATCGCCGCAAGCCGACCGGCCGACGCTCATGCGCCGCGCATCGCTTGACCTGATCGGGCTGCCGCCCACGGAAGCCGAACTCGCCGCGTTCCTGGCTGATGAGGCACCAGGTGCTTTCGAGCGTGTCGTGGACCGACTGCTCGCAAGTCCCCACTACGGTGAGCGGTGGGCCGCTCCATGGCTGGACATCGCACGCTACGCCGACACGCAGGGCTACGAGAAGGATGGCAACCGGACGATCTGGGCCTGGCGTGATTGGGTCATCGATGCCCTGAACGCCAACATGCCATTCGATCGCTTCACGCGTGAGCAGTTGGCCGGCGACCTGCTGCCCGATGCGGATGAGCGCACGCGCGTGGCCACGGCGTTCCACCGCAACACGCTCAACAACACCGAGGGCGGCACCGACAACGAGGAGTTCCGCATGGCCGCGGTCATGGACCGCGTCGCCACGACCTGGAACACCTGGATGGGGCTGTCGATGCAGTGCGTGCAGTGCCACGCGCACCCGCACGACGACCTGGCCCACGCGGACTACTACCGGTTCATGGACTTCCTGAACCAGCAGGCCGATGCGGATACCGATGATGAGGCGCCCACGATTCCCATCACGACCTCACACGGTGCCACGCAGGTGCCGGTCCTTCAGGAGCTGCCCGCCGATCAGCGCCGCACCACGCATCGGCTGGATCGCGGCGCACTGACCTCGCCCGCCGAGGCGGTCCAGGCCGGGGTGCCCGCATCGCTGCACAACTTCGACAGCGCATGGCTCCGCGATCGTCGCGGCATGGCCGAGTGGCTCGTGGCACCGACGAATCCGCTCACCGCGCGTGTCATCGCCAATCGCGCGTGGGAGTCGATCTTTGGCACAGGACTCGTCGCCACGAGCGACGACTTCGGGGTGATGGGCGATGCACCGTCCAATCCAGCGCTGCTCGATGACCTGGCCATCCGGTTCCGGGATGGCGGCTGGGACATGAAGCGCTTGCTGCGCGAGCTCGTGCTGAGCAGCACCTATCGGCAGGCGGCGGTGCGCGCCGGTGCCGGCATCGAGCGCGATCCCGCCAACCGACTGCTCTGGCATGCACCGCGGCGCAGGCTCGATGCCGAGGCGATCCGCGACAGTGCGCTGCTCGTGTCGGGACTGCTCTCGCGCACCATGGGCGGACCACCGGTGATGCCCCCGCAGCCAGACGGGATCTGGAACATCGTCTACAACTCCTCCCAGTGGACGACGAGCGAGGGCGACAACCGCTACCGCCGTGCGATCTACACCTTCTGGCGCCGATCCGCCCCCTACCCAAGCCTGATGACCCTTGATGCCGTCGACCGCGCCACCTGCACCGTGCGCCGCGTGCGCACGAATACCCCGCTGGCGGCGCTGGTCACGCTCAACGATCCGGCGTTCGTCGAGTGTGCGGTGGCGCTGGCGCGTTCGGTGGATGGAATCGAGCCGAGCGCGGCGATCGATGCCATGTGGCATCGTGCCCTCCTGCGAGCGCCAGTCGAAGCGGAACGATCCGTGCTGCGATCGCTCTTCGATGCAGAGCGGGCGCGCTACGAGTCCGCCCCTGCCGACGCTGCAGCCGTGGCGGGCGAGACTGATGACGCCGTGCGGCGCGCCGCCATGACCAGCGTTGCCAGCGCGATCCTGAACACCGACGAGTTCCTGACGAGACCGTGATGCGACACGACCTTCCCAGCCTGAACGCGATCACCCGGCGCCAATTCCTTGGTGCTGGGAGCTTGGGGCTCGGCGCACTGGCGCTCGGTGAACTGGGCGTGTCGGCACCACTCCTGGATGGACAGATCGATCCTGCTTCGGTCCGAAGCCCACACTTCGCAGGACGAGCCAAGTCGGTCATCTATGTGCATCTGGCCGGCAGCCCGTCGCAACTGGAGCTCTACGACCACAAGCCGGAGTTGGCACGGCTCCATGGCACGCCCTGCCCGGACGAATACCTGAAGGGCGAGCGATTCGCCTTCATCAAGGGGCATCCGGAGTTGCTGCGCCCCTTGCACGGATTCGGCCAGCGTGGCCAGTGCGGGATGGAACTGGGCGACCTCTTGCCACAGCTTGGTGGAGTCGCCGATGAACTCTGCCTGGTTCGCTCCATGCACACCTCGCAGTTCAATCACGCCCCTGCGCAGCTGTTGCTGCATACCGGCGAGCCCCGCTTCGGCTCGCCGAGCATGGGGTCGTGGGTGACCTACGGGCTTGGTTGCGACAACCGCAATCTGCCGGCGTTCGTGGTGCTGGTGTCTGGGCAGACGCCCGACGCTGGCAAGGGCATCTGGGGCAGTGGCTATCTGCCCGGCATCTTCCAGGGTGTGCAGTGCCGAACCAGCGGCGACCCTGTGCTCTTCCTCAATGATCCGAAGGGCGTGGACAGGGCGGGCCGAGCTGCAGTGATTGCCTCGGTGAACGACCTGAACCGGATCACGGCCGAGCGCTCGGGGGATCCTGAGACGGCCACGCGCATCGCGCAGTACGAACTCGCCCACCGCATGCAGCTCGCTGCGCCCGAAGCGATGGAGCTCGCCCGCGAGGATGCCGCCACGCTCGAGCTCTACGGCGCACAGCCGGGTGCATCAAGCTTCGCGAACAACTGCCTGCTGGCTCGACGGTTGGTCGAGCGCGGCGTGCGCTACGTGCAGCTCTTCGACTGGGGATGGGATGGTCACGGCACGAACACCACCGATGACCTGCTGCACCAACTGCCGGCCAAGTGCGGGCAGGCCGATCGCCCGCTTGCGGCGCTGATCGCAGACCTGCGTCGACGCGGGTTGCTTGACCAGACGCTCATCGTGTGTGGCGGCGAGTTCGGCCGAACCCCCGTCGCCGAATTCCGCGATGGCAAGCGCGATTTCCTCGGGCGCGACCATCACCCCCATGCCTTCTCGATCTGGATGGCCGGCGGCGGGACGCGCGGCGGGCTTGTCCACGGGGCGACTGACGATCTGGGCTATCGGATTGCCCGGGATCCGGTCTCGGTTCGCGACCTCCAGGCCACGATTCTCCACCTGCTCGGCTTCGACCATGAGCGGCTGACCTATCGCCACAATGGCCTCGATCACCGACTGACCGGGGTTCAGGAACCCGCGCGGGTCGTGAAGGCGCTGTTGGCCTGAACCGGGATGGCACCCGCCATGAACGGCTCGCCACATGACCGGCTGGCGCGCTTCATCACCGATGGGATCCTCGATCCAGCGCTTCTGGCACGCCGAGAGTCGGCGATGCCCTGAAACGCCAACAATCTCAGGCGTGATGTCAGAATCATCGTGCGCCCAACAAGAACGATGGCAGACTTGCGCGATGCGCACAACACTCACAGTCTTGATCACCGCAACCATCATGCCATGCACGGCATCCGCACTCGCCCAGTATGCATCGGACCCCACCACGCCGCTCGCCATCGCATCAAGCGCGGGAGACGATGTCCAGCCCAAGATCGCCGCAGCCCCGAACGGTGGACAGTACATCTCGTACTTCTCAGGCGTCGGCTACGACATCTACCTCGATCTGCGCAGCGTCAGCGGCAACAGCGCGTGGGGCGCGCCGCTCCTCATCGAGGACCGCGCCTTCTCGTCGACCACCGACTACGCCATGGTGAGCGACGCCTCGGGCAATGCCTATGTGGTCTACAACGCCACCGACCCCGCCAACGGCACGGGCGCGCTGGTGAAGATGGTCTCGGTGGCGCCCGGCGGCAGCATCCGCTGGTCGACCGTCCTCTACACCTCCACGCTCGGCGCGACCAGCCTGGGCAACGGACGCGCCGCGGTTGCCTCCGACGGATTCGTGTGGGGTGCATATGCAATCGGCTTCGACAGTTCCATTGCGCGCGTCAATCCGGACAGCGGCGCGGTCGCGACTTCGATCTTCCTGAACGAGAACAGCACCACCAAGCAGATGTGCTCGGGCCTTCAGGCTTCCACTGACGGTGGCGTGATCTTGAGCACCATCCGCTACACGACCTTCACCAGCCCAAAGACGCTCCGCGCGCGTCGCATCAACTCGGACGGCTCCTATGGGTGGGGCGGTGCCTTCGGCACCCCCGTGTTCTCGACGGGCTCGGTCCAGACGGGCAACTTCCCCGACTTCATCAGCGACGGCCAGGGCGGTGCGTACTTCCCCTGGTACTCGACGAGCCCGCTCAACTGCCGAGTGCAGCGCATCGACGCCGCGGGAACGGTCCTCTTCGGCGCCGACGGCACCCCAGTCTCCCCGAACACCTCGGGAACCGTCGGTGGCGTGACGACGACGCTGAACCGCACGAATCCGTCGGCGGTCGTTGGTGGCGACGGCCGCCTCTACATGTTCTACAGGGCCTACACCGGCTCGATCTCCGGCTACGTCTGGTATGGCATCGGAGCGCAGTGCTTCGATGCGAGCGGCAGCCGCCAGTGGACGGACGCAGGCGTGATGGTCGAGGACTACATATCCTCCCAAGCCGGCGTGTACGATCGCGGCATCGGCGCCGCATGCCTGTTCGGAACTTCCGCGGGGTGCTCCTACACCAACTCATCGTCAGCGACCAACGCCGTAGCGAAGGCTTGCCGCATGGACGCGAACGGCGCGGTGACCTGGAGCACGACGCTGGCGAGCAACTCGGGCATCAAGTACCGCTTCGGCGCAAGCAGAATGAGTGGCGCCACCGCGTTCGCGTGGCAAGGTGCCGCGGGCGGCTCGAGCGACATCTACGCCGGTCGCGTCAATGACCAAGGCACCATCGGCAACCCGCCGCTGCAGGGCGACTTCGATGGAAACGGACTCGTGGACGGTAGCGACCTGGGCATCCTGATCGGTGCATGGGGTCCGTGCGCGGGCTGCCCGGCGGATTTGGATGCCGACGGCTTTGTCGAAGGGAGCGATCTGGGATTGATGCTCGGGAATTGGACCTTCTGAGTCCAACGCAACACAACGATCACAACATGCTCAACTCAACCCACACGACGACGAGGCTCGAGGCCTGCGACGGCCCGACCACCGCCGTCCGAACCCGGTGGGATCCCGCCCGCCTGCGTCCGATGGCGCTCCTCTCGCTCGTGCTCTGCGCGACGGTGATCGGCTCTGACGCACGCGCGCGCGACACTGAGCCGCGCGGCGCGGGCAACCCGCCAAACATCCTCGTGATCGTGCTCGATGACATCGGCATGGACCAGATGTCATTCCCCCCCTTCGGTTGGAATGCGGCGCCCAACGCGCCATCGCTGCCGGTCCTCGCGGAGATTGCGTCCAAAGGCGTGAGCTTCCGGAACTTCTGGGCCACGCCGGAGTGCTCGCCTTCGCGCGCGGCAATGCTCACGGGTCGCTACGCCTTTCGCACGGGGGTTGTCACAGCGATCGTCGATCCGATGCTGCCGTCCGTCCAGCTCCACCCATCCGAGATCACGCTTCCGAAGCTGCTTCGTCCGGCGGGCTATCGATCGGGCATGTTTGGCAAGTACCACCTCGCCGGCGGTCCCGAGAACACGCCGCATGGATTTGGATACGAGGCACCATGTTCAACAACTGGACTCGACTTTTACGACGGCTATTGGGATCTTCCGCCGGACATCGACACAACGCTCGGCGGGCAAGCGCCCGACGGCACCTTCAGTTGCGGCGGCGTGGGCGGAATCGGGATCACCTGCGCCGCGTGTTTCCCCGATGGCTCGTGCCTGGACGGCCTTCACCCCCTGAACGCCATGGCGATCGGCGGCACGCCGATGCTCGCGGCCGACGGCACGCTCGCCACGTCATGCGAGGATGCGAAGTGCGCTTCCATCAACTACTCGCAGACGAACGGCTACTACGTCTGGTCGCGCGTCATCACGTCGCCCTTGGGTGCCAACGCACTCCCCACGCCCCAGCGCGAGTACCTCACCAACTTCATCAGCCGCCGCAGTGTCGAGTGGATCGAGTCCACACACGCTGCGGGCAAGCCGTGGCTTGCGTTCTCGACCCACTCGTCCGCGCACACCCCAATTCAGCCACCGCCGCCGATGCTCACTGGACCGGCCATGAGTCAAGTCTCATGCTCGCCAAACGATCCCGGGTTCCGCATTCAATACAAGTTGATGGCGGAGGGCCTCGACCGATCGATCGGGACCATGCTCGTCA
>VGYB01000065.1 GCA_016873115.1 Planctomycetota bacterium
GTGGCTGACATCGCCGCGACGGACCTCAACGACGAACTCAAGGGCCTGCTCAAGGATCTGCCCATCGGGAGTCCATCGAAGGAAGTGGCCAAGGGCGACTCGGTGACCTGGTACGCGGTCATGGCCCAGGACAGCCGACCTGCTGCATCGATCTATGACCCGGGCGTGCAGCTCCTGCTTCGTGCCGAGATCGCCGGACGCCGCCGCATGGTCGAGCAGTCCCGCTATCTGAAGGGCTTGCGTGATCGGTGGGTGGCGGCGGACATCGACCAGATGCGCGTGCGCCTGCAGTCGATCGCGGTGCAGCGCTACGTGCCGGGGGCGTGACGGATCGCTGAAGTCGAGCCGGCGTGGCACGCGCAAGCGTGGCCCCGGTCCGTCAGGCCGATCCCGGTTCCCAGGCGTCGATGAAGTGACGGAGCTCGGGCTCAAGGCCCGGAACCAGCACGATGGCCAGGACATCGAACCGAACGAGCAGCGGCCACAGCGCGGGTTGCTCGGCCAGCGTCCGTGCCAGGCGCGTCAGGCTCGCGCGCTTGCCGTGGTCGATCCGCTCCTCGGGACGGGCGCCGGGATCGGAGCGCGTCTTCACCTCGACCACGATGAGCGTCGTGCCGCAGGGCGACAGCATGACGAGGTCGGCTTCATCATGGCCGATGCGCAGATTGCGGGCGAGCTCGGTGTAGCCCTGTTCGGCAAGATGCCGTGCCGCGAGCGATTCACCGCGTGCGCAGAGCTCTCGACGCGCACGCGCCCGCCGCCGCGCCCGCAGCGCATCGATCGCCCCCCGGATCCCGTGCATGGCTCACCAGTGCATCTGGTACATCACGCGCGGCTGGGCGAGTTCCGCCGCCAGGTCGCGAAGGTCGCGCTGACCGAGCAGGCCGAGGGCCGTGCCGCCAGACGCCGGCGCACGCACACCGAATGGGTTGTTGAAGAGGCCCATCGGGCGCGACAGTCGGCTGACGGTGGCGCCGCCGGCCGCGAGGCCCGTGAGCGATTCGGCGACCGCGATGGCATCCTCGAGGTAGCCGATCGAATCGACCAGTCCCGCATCAAGCGCCTTCTGCGCCGTGTAGATCGAACCATCGGCGACCTGCTGCACATCGCTGAGGTCGCTGAACTGGGTCGCCCGCCCATCGAGGACGCGCTTGGTGAAGGTGTCGTAGGCATCGTCGAGGATGCCCTGCACGACTTCACGATCCTGATTCGTCCATGTACGGAACATGTCGTTGGCGACATCCTTGCGTGGACTGCCGGTGGCCACGATGGTCATGGGCGCGATGCCCACCTTGTCGGTCAGGCCTTGCAGGGTGAACATCTGCGCGATCACGCCGATCGAGCCGGTGATGCAGGTGGGCTCGGCGACGATCTGATCGCAGCTGCACGCGACGTAATAGCCGCCGCTGGCTGCCGTTCCGCCGAAGCTGGCGACGACCGTGATGCCCTTGGCCTGCCAATCCTGCACGATCTTCCAGATGCGGTCGCTCGGCGACACGCCGCCGCCACCGGAGTCGACACGGAGGATGATCGCATCGGGTGTGTTGCCCGCATCGATCTCTCGCGCGCACTCGGCGACGAAGCCGGCCATGCCATCATCGATGCCGCCTTCAACCGGCACCACGAGGATCTCGCCGCCGAATCCAGCGCGGAGTTCGCTGCGCTCGAGCCGGACTCCGCTTGAGACGGCCGCTGCGCCGCCGCCGAAGCCGATCAGGAGACCGAACCCGAAGATGACGGAGACAGCCACCACGCCGACCATGACGCCGAGCGCCCCGCGGGTGATGGAACTCCTCACGATGATCGGCTGCTGTCCAGTGGTGATCATGGGCGGTGGTGGGAAGGACTGTCCTGGAAGTTGTGACATGGGTGGATCTCCGTACCCGGGATCCTACGCTGCGCGGCGGTGACCACGGCCGTTCGGCGACTGGCTTCGTCGTCCTCAGCGCTTGAAGCCCACGGTACCCACGCAGATGCCGAAGGTCATCCGTTGCTGGCGGATGTCGACGAACCCCGCCTGGTCCACTTGGACGCGCAGGCGCTCGGGGCTCAGGTAGGTCTCGACGCTTCGCGGCAGGTAGCGGTAGGCACCGCTGCGGTCACGCGCGATCAGGCTTGCCGTGAGCGGCATGATGTGGTGCGTGTACAGCCGGTTGAACCAGCGCAGGGGGAGGAATCCGGGTTCGCCGAACTCAAGCACCACCAGCCGCCCGCCCGGGGCGAGGACGCGGTGGAACTCACGCAACGCCCTGAGCGTGTCATCGACATTGCGGATGCCGAAGGCGATCGAGACGATGTCGAAACTGGCATCGGGCCATGGCAGCGACTGGGCGTCGCCCTCCACATACACAGGCTGGACGGCCAGACGGCGCCCATCGATGGACTTGGCCTTGGCCAGATCGAGCATCGCCGCGGTGCAGTCCAGTCCGGTCACCGAACTCGCGCCTGCGTTGGCGAAGGCCTCGGTCAGGTCGCCGGTGCCGCAGGCACAATCGAGCACCCGAGCGCCCTTGACCGGTTCGGTCAGGCGGACGGCGGCGCGGCGCCAGGCTTGGTCCCGCCAGAAGCTGTGCAGGCGATTGTTCAGGTCGTAGGCGTGCGCGATTGCGGTGAACATGCGCTGCACGCGGATCGCCTTGTCGCTCGCGGCGTGGGGATTCCGCTCAAGGTCGTTGGCGGTCCAGGCAGGATCGACTGACTCGTGCTGACGCATAACGGCCAGTCTAGGCGCGCTCCGGCGCAGGGAATCGGGTTTGGGCCGTCCAATATCGCACATGACACCCCTGAAGGCACCCGTTGTGCAGTCGCGCGGATTCCTCCCGATGAACAGGGTGCGCAGGTCGAAGCCTGACGCGAACCAAAGAAGGAGACCTGACCATGCATACCGACACCGCCATCGAACACCTCTTCAACACGCTGCTGACCGGTGACCGCTCGGCGGCCCGCACGCTCGCCGACGAACTCTGCTCGGACCTGACGCCCGAGGGCGCGATGAATGATGTCGCCTGGCCGGTGCTCGAGATGATCTTCGCGCACTATCGCAACGACCAGCTCACGACGCTGGCCCACAACTACGCGATCCGAACGCTGCGCCAAGTCGTGGACCAAGTCGCGGCGAACTACACCCGCCGTGCACGCCGCAGCGTGCGTATCTGCATCTTCGGCGGCGTCGACGAGAGCATGGATCTGGCCAGCCAGATGGCCGCCGACATGCTCGAGGCCGCTGGCTTCGATGTCTTCTTCGCCGGCGGTGGCGTGGCGAACGACGAGATCTACCTGGAGTGCACCAACCGGAAGCCTCATGTGCTGCTGCTCTGGGCAGCCAGCGGCAAGGACACGCCTGGCTTCCGCATGCTGATCGACATGTTCCGCAACAACGGCGGCCACGCCGGCATGAAGATCGTCTGCGGCGGCGGCATCTTCAACCGGGTGCCGGGCCTGGCCGAGGAGATCGGCGCCAATGTGGTGGCACGGACCCCGCGCGAACTCGTGGAGAGCATGGAATCGCTCTTCGCTCCCGCCAGCGCCACGAAGAGCACCACGCCGGCTGCGCGCACGCCGCGCCGTGCCCGAGCGGTCGCCTGACCGGGCCCGATCCAGATCATTACGATGCGCGCCGTGGAGTCCCGCGGCGCGCTTTTGCTTCAGGCCGGTCGTCATCCCCTCGCGCACGAGGTCGAGCGGAACCTCCGTCTGTGGTGCACGCGCCATCCGGCCGTGATGGTGGATGCGTTGGTGGCCGTCAGCGGCGGCGCCGACAGCATGGCCTTGCTCACGATCATGGCGGCGTTGCAGGAGCGGGGGAGCGGACCGACGCGGATCGCCGCCTGCTGCGTGCATCATCACCTGCGTCCGGAGGCTGATCGCGAACTCGAATCGGTCCGAGCGCACTGCGATCTGCTGGGCGTTCCGTTCCTTCGCCGCGATGTGCATCCGGCCGAGGAACCCGGCAACCTTGCGGCTGCGGCACGGCGCCTGCGGTACGAGGCACTCACGGAGTGCGTGACCCAGGAGCGGATGGGGGCCGTCCTGACGGCCCACCACGCCGATGATCAGCTCGAGACCGTGCTGATGTCACTCTGCCGTGGAGGCGCGAACTTCGGCGTGGGAGGCATGCGGTGGAGCCGCCGCCTGAGTGAGGAGGTGGTGCTCATGCGGCCGCTGCTCGACATCCCGAAGGCACGACTGGTCGAGTTCGTCGAAGGGCTCGGCGTGCCGTGGCACCACGATGCCTCCAACGATGACCCCGATTCGGCGCGCGGCATGCTGCGCACGAAGGTGTTGCCGCACCTTCTCGAGCGTTGGCCGAAGGCCGCCATCCATGTGGCCCACACGGCCGAGGTGATCGACGGCATGGGCAATGCACTGCGCATGTCGCAGCGTGCGGATCCTGAGAGCAAGGACTACCGATTCGAACTTGGCGGCATGGAACGCGCGATTCCCGAGGTGCTTCCGTACCTGATCCAGCTGATGCAGCCGCCGAGTGCGCAAGGCGACAGCCGATTCTGGGCGGAGGAACTCCTTCGCAACGACCCCGAGCCGAGGGTGTACGACGCTGGTCCCGACTGGGAACTGCAGATCCAGGGCGGCGAGGCGCAGTTCACGGAGCGGGCGGGGCGCCCAGGCAGGACGTGAAGTCCTTGTCCGCGGTGCAGCGGATCACACCCTCCGACAGCACGGCCACGCTCGGGGTGGTGATGAGCCAGGTCGGGCCCGTGGGAAGCTCAAGCCGGATGCAGTCCGGGCAGTTGATGTCGCCGATGTCTCCATCGCCCGCTGCTTCGATCGCGCCCTCGGCCGCGGGGACCATGACGGCGATGATCTTTTCGCTGCGGCCCGAGGCGAGCCAGCGGTCGAAGA
Organism: Planctomycetota bacterium; assembly: GCA_016873115.1. GTDB lineage: Bacteria > Planctomycetota > Phycisphaerae > Phycisphaerales > SM1A02 > SYIB01. The sequence continues at coordinate 4,861 of VGYB01000065.1, forward strand.
CCTCGTGGCACTGTCCGCACTTGGGGTTGTAGAAGACGACGATCGCCTGGCCCTCGAGCGTTTCGGCGGTCAGGCGCGGCAGGTGCTTCGCGACGCCCGCGTCGGCGAACGTGCGTCCCTTCCAGGATTCGAAGGCGAGATCGACGGCCTTGACACCTTGATTCGCGAGCGCCTCGGTCTTGACCGTGTTCTCGATGGAGAGGCGCGTGGCCATGCCCATCATGAACGTGAAGGCGATGATCGACGTGACCACGACCGAGAGCGCCGACTGCGGTGCTGCCGTCGATGGCGACGGCTTGGCCACCAGGAAGAGGATGGCGACCGCGAGCACGATCGCCGGCATGAGCATGGCTGAAGCGCCGGCACCGGTGGCGACGGCTCCAGGTGCATTCAGCGCCGCGAGTTCGGCGAGCGACACGAAGGCCGCAGCCAGCGCACAGCCCCAGGCAACCTTGGCCCCGATGCGCCCAAGCCAGAAGCACAGGCCTGCACCCGTGAGTTCGAGCCCGATGAGCACACGCAAGCTGTCCACGCTGTCGAGTTCGAAGCGAAGGCCCACGTTTGCAAGCCACGTGGGCAGCCACGACGTGCCGCCGTTCCACTGGAACATCGCCGCAGCGAAGAGCAGGCAGGCGACCGCAGCCCGCAGGTGACCCTCGCGGTAGTCGAGGCCCGCAGCATGATCGTGGGACGATTCGTCGCTCACGATCCGCCCTCCAGGACGTCGGCCAGGCTCGCGCCATCCTCGTGGTCGGTGCAGACGGCCTCGACGATGCCGTCCTTGACGCGCATCAGGACCGGCGTCTGCACGACGTAGTTGGGCCCCTTGAGGAACGTGCGGATCGTGCACTCCGTGCAGGGCATGGGCTGCTCGTTCGCGGGGTCGTGATCCGGGATGCCGATCAGGAGCGCCGGGCGCTTGAGCGATCCCACGAAGTGTGTTTCGAGGACCTCGTGGCAGTGCTCGCAGTCGGCTCGGTAGAGCATCACGATCCATGTGCCGCTGGCGATCGTGGCCGGCGGGGGAGCATCGAGCAGGGCCATCTCGGGCTGCGAGGCAAGCGGCTTGCCGACCCAGGTGGCGAAGTCAGGCAGGTAGTACGGCTGCACCTGGCTTGGGCGCGCAGGCCATGACGACGTCGGCACGGTTGGTACGACGGCTGGAGGATTGACTGGAGGATCGGCCGGAGGATTGGCCGGAGGATCGGCTGGAGGAGTCACAGGCGGCGCAACGGGCGGCGTGGTCGGCGTGGTCGACGCGGGATCCTCAAGTTGCACCGATCGGGCGGGCATGCCGAAGGCCACGGCGATGCCGATCGCAGCGACGATCGCGGCGCGGCCGCCACCCACGGTCCACGAGCGTTGGCTGCAACCGCATGCCTTGCGGGTGAGCATCACGCCGGCCAGCAGCGTGCCGTCGATGAGGAGCATGTACAGCGGATTCATGCCCGACTTGCCGAAGCATCCGCAGGAACCCTTGAGGACGGCCTCGAACCCATCCTTCGCCCATCCCGTGCCGATCAGCCAGAGCAGGATG
>VGYB01000066.1 GCA_016873115.1 Planctomycetota bacterium
AGGCGTTGACCGAGATGGATCTGCAGAGCGAGCGCATCGGGTTCGAGGATGCCGTGCAGTGGATGTACACCGACGACGGCCACGGTGGCGGTTGGTTCAATCCCTCAGCCGCCAACCTGATGATGCTCGGAGGCTTCGGCGATGGCTCCGTCAACGGTTCGCGGGATGATGCCGTGGCAACCTCCATGCTGGTGCTGACGGGGCCCGCGGCCGCCATGTGGGTGGCGGATCGGCGCGAACTCATGGAGTTCTACGACGCGTGGAGCGATGAATTGCTCGCACGCAAGGCCTGGACCTTGCGCGAACTCCACGATGCGCCGCCGACGCAGACCGATATTCCGCTGCGTTCGGGTGATTGGGTGGTGACGTCGCGATACCTGATCGCGGCGCTGCTCATGCCGGCACTGGAACGCGTGAACTGGAGCTTTGCAGCCGATCGTGCGCAGCGCGAAGCGGTGGACACCGCTGCGGCATGCGTGCGATTCAAGCTGGCGCATGGAGCATGGCCGGCGCGCACGGCCGACCTTGTTCCCGCCTTCCTTGCTTCGGTTCCCAAGGATCCGTGGTCTGGTCAGCCTGTGCAGATGAAGGGCGAGGGCAGCGAGTTCCGCGTGTGGAGCGTGGGGGACGACCAGATCGACCACGATGGAGCGATCGCCAGGGATGGCAAGGCGCTTTCGGCGACCACCTTGCCCCGAGCTCCGCGTGATCGCTCGGGCGAGCCCGTGCCCTGCGACTGGGTCTGGTTTGCACCCAGTGGATCGATCGACCGATGGTTCGCAGAGTGATCGTGCGCCGGGCTCAGGTGTGACCGGGCTCGATGCACCACGCGTGCAGGTGGTGGCACCTGCGGTCGTGGAGCGCGATCCAGTCAGCATGGATCTGGATAACGCTGGCATCGGATCGTCGAGCGTGCGCTGGAGCGCCGACGGGTCGTCGATCGCCGTGCTCGATGAGCCCGAGGTGGTCTGGCCGCAGGATCCGCTCGTGCCGGACATTCTGGTTCCCTCGCCCGATCGAACAGCTCGGCGCGGTGGTGATCACGGACCCGGGCAGCGGTCAGCGTCGGTTGGTGGTGCGAGGGTTGGGCGAGGCGAACTGACGATCCGCGGTGGGTCATCCGAGTATCGCCCCCAAGGGGGTGCTTGAGTTCCTATAACCCATTCTCGCGACAATCTTGGCGGCTCGTTGGACTCTCGTCGCGCTGCTGACACTTTCCCTAAGGAAAGATCCCTTCAGGAGCGGGTGCAGATCACCGATGGCCGGTGCTCTACGCCCATGTTTGAACCACCCCAAGAGTAACTCGTCATGCTGAACCATTCCATCGTCGTTGTCGCTGCATCGTGCGTGTCATGCGCTGTCTCCGCGCAATCGGTCGTGTGGGAGTTCCTGTCCCGCCAGTCCACCGATGTTGACGTGGGCGGCGTGACGGACGCGATCTGGGTTCCTGGTGCCTTCAACAACGGATGCATCGATGACGATGGCCGCGTGATCGTGAGCAACACGATCCAACTTCCCGATGGCTCGCTGACCAACGCGAACAACCGCGTGCTGCTGCGTGGTATTCCGGGTGCCATGAACTTGGTGGCGCGCAATGGCAGCGCTGCTTTGACGGGTGCGCCCGCGGGCTCCGTGTTCAACACGTCGACGGGCATCAACGGCATCACGACCACCTACTCGACATCAAAGGCCGGCCACATGGTGGTTGCTGGAAGCCTGAATGGTCCAAACATCATCCACACGGCTGGACCGACCCAGAACAACAGTGCGCTCTGGCTGGTCGGGTCCGATGGCGCCGCGAACCTGCTCGCCATCGTCGGGATGCAGGCACCGGGGGCAGCGGCCGGCACATACCTGACCAACAACTTCGGCTCGACCAACCTGTCCTCGTCGACTGCCCGCGTCACCAGCAGCGGCAAGATGCTGTGGTACAGCAGCACGGCAGGGGGTGACACGATCACCAGCGGCGCAACGGCCAACAACTATGGCTTCTGGATGCTCAGCACGGCAGGTCCGTCGAGCGCCCAACTCGTCTTCCGTCGTGGTCAGGCGGCGCCTGGGTTCACTGACGGCACCTATCTCTCGGCGATGAGCGCGTTCTCGGCGTTCGTCAACGACACCACCGTGGTCGCGACCGCGACGCTCGGCGGGGGAACGGTCACCACCGCGAACGACGCGGCCGTGATCGTCTCGCGCGACGGCATCAAGAGCACCGCCGTGCGCGAAGGCCAAGCTGCGTACGGCATCAGCGGCGCAACCTTCACTGGGACCTTCACCGTGAACGGTCGTGGCGTGGCAGCTGATGGAAGCTTCGTCTTCACGGCGAGCATCGCCGGTGCGGGCGTCACCACCGCCGACGACTCGGTGTTCTGCCTGTACTCGCCCACTGGCGGCTCGCGCGTTCTCCTCCGCGAAGGCGACGCTTCGGCCGTTTGGAACGGTGGCACCTTCAGCAACGTCAACAGCACCGGTCTTGCGCTGACGGCCACGAATCACGTCATCTTCAATGCAGGCATCAGCACTGGCGGAACGTCGTCGAATGTCGGCGTTGATCTTGATCTGGCCACGAACGCGATCACTCCGATCTTCCGTGGCGGTGCGCAGGCGGTCGGATTGCCCGATGGCGTGTTCTACTCCACGAGCTTTGCCGGTTCGAGCGGCCCGAACATCAACGCCAACGGCGAGATGGTCGTGCGCATGCCGCTCCAAGGTGCCGTGACGGCCGGTGTCGATGACTCGTCGCTGTACGCCTGGAGTGCGTCGACTGGCGTTCGGCTCTTGCTGCAAACCGGCTCTTCAGGTGTCACGGGCTTCGCGCTCAAGAGCTTCTTCCCCATGGGCGGTGCGGGCCAGAATGGCACAGGTGGCTCGACGGGCCTGAGCGACACCGGCTGGTTTGTGACCAACGCCAGCGACTCCAACCCCAATACGGCGACGGGCACCGACTACATGGTCATGCGTGCGCGCGTCTTCGGCGGCGGCTCGGTGTGTGCGGCCGACTTCAATGGCGACGGACTCGTCGAGGGAGCGGACCTTGGCATCATGCTCGGTTCGTGGGGTGCGTGCGCGGGCTGCGCGGCTGACCTGGACGATGATGGCCTGGTCGGAGGTGCTGACCTTGGCATCCTGCTCGGCGCGTGGGGTGCCTGCCCCTGAGGTTGCCGCTCGCGGGGCGCACGGTTGCGCCCCGTCAGCGACCGATCTGGATTGACTCCACGATGAAACACCACAGCATAGTTCGACGATCGATCCTTCCCACCTTCACCATCGCTTGCGTGACGGCTGCGGCTCCCGCCGCTGAACTCACCGTCATCCAGGCGACCGGTGGCTTCATGACCAGTGTGAGCGCCGATGGTTCCGTCGTCGCGGGTTACGGCGCTCAGTTCTTCTACTGGACCAAGAAGACGGGCTCGATCTTCATCGGCGGCATCCCACCGGGAGTCCAGGGGGCCGGAGGCTCGGCGGCAATCTCCAACGACGGAACGCGCGTGGTCGGCAACGTGCTCAACAACGATGGCAAGGTCGAGGCTGCGATCTGGCAGATCGGCGGCGTGGACTGGCAACCCATCGGCAACCTCGGCTCGAGCTGCGACATCAATTCATCCACCGGCTGGGGCATATCGGGAGACGGCCTCACGGTGGTCGGCGGCGTCTACCCGAGTTTCTGCACGCACCGGGCGATGAAGTGGACCCAGGGTGGCACGATGTCCACCTTGTTCTCGTGGTTTGGGTGGACCACACGCGCCAATGGTGCCAACCAGGACGGTTCGATCGTCTACGGTTGGCAGGACATCGACACAGGGTTCCGTCAGGGCTGCTTCTGGACTGGCAATGTGCAGACCCGGCTCGCGACCACTTCAATGATTCGCATGGGCGAGGTCGGGTGCTGCACGGCCGATGGTTCGACCTTCTTCGGCTTCGGCAACTTCAATGATGGCAACGGCCAGGTTCCCTACCGATGGACCGATGCCACCAAGGCTGTTCCGCTTGGCCCAGACCCTGAAGCCGCGCCGGGCTTTGCCACCGGTTGCAGCGCTGACGGCAATGTCGTGTCATGCTTCTTCCGATATGGTCCTCCCGCCATCAGTGGTGAGGGCTATGCCTGGATCAACGGCCGGGGCTTCGTGGCACTGGAGGCGCTGGCCACCGAGAACGGCATCGATGTCCCGACCGGTCTGCGGCTGTCGCTGCCACTGGATGTCTCGGCTGATGGCAAGACGATCGTTGGTGCCGGCCGCAACGAGCTCAACCAGCAGGTGATCTTCGTGCTCGATCTGCATGCGCCGCCGCCGCCGTGCATTGCCGACCTCACGGGCAATGATGTGGTCGATGGCGCCGACCTCGGCGTGCTGCTGAGCAACTGGGGCCAGTCGGGGCAGGGTGACCTTGATGGCAACGGCTTCATCGATGGCGCGGACCTTGGGACGATGCTGGTGGCGTGGGGGCCGTGCCCGTAAACGCCTCCATCGCGGGTGATTCCGCGGTCGTGACCCACGATGGGCGGCCCGGCTACGCTGCGGCGGAGGTGTCTCCCGCGTCAGCCCAGGACTTCGTCACCCATTGCGGTGTGTGCGTGCGCGATCTTCGGCGTTCGCTCCGTGCGCTGTACGAAGCGGTCGGGGCGGATGCCGCGCGGCCGCAGGCCGTGGCCCGCCAGTTCGGTCTCAACAAGAATCTCACCTGGAAGATCGCCAAGTTGCTCGGCCAGGGTGACCAGCTCGAGGCCGTCGCCAATGTTCCGGGCGCCGAAGGGATCGGCATTCTCCTTGGTGCGATGGAGCGCGAGGGCGCGCCGGGTGCGGTGGTCGACGCCGTCCGCAGCGACTTCGACGCGTTCGAGGCCATGATGCGCTCGCATGCCGGGGATCGGGCCACGCTCGACCTGCTCATCGATGGCATGGCGCAGGGATCGCGGGCGCTCGAGGTGTCGAGGAAGCTCGCCTTCCGCGGCAACTCCGGCGTGTGGGGCCTGCAGGCGCGCGTGCGGTCATCTCTGCAGGTGCTTGCGCCCACCGCTGGCCGAAGCGACCGTCTCGATGAGGTGGTCGCGGCAGGCCTGCACGACATTCTGCGGCTCCGACCGGTCCAAGGATGGCCGATCTTCCGGTTCCATCACTACGGCATCGATGAAGGTGGATCGGCCCGACCGCGCGAGTACATCCCGATCGAGCCGCCATCGGATGCCGATGAGCCTGCGCTCATCGTGCGGTCGTTCTGTTCGCCGCCCGGCGCCGAGGTCCGCAGCGTGCGGCAGGGCAGCGACATCCGTCATGAACTCGTGGATGGACCGATCGGCCAGCGCGGGGCCGTGTCCTTCGTCTTCGGCTCGATCGAGCGAGGGGCCTTCGGGCGATACGCCGATCCGGCGTCACGCGACCCCGAGTACGGCGAAGTGGTCGCATTCGTCACCTTGCCGACCGAGTTGGTGCAGATGGATGTGCTCGTGCATCGATCGATGCTGCATGAGTTCGAGCCTGAGTTCGGGGTGTACGGAAGGCCGTTCGGCGGCTTCGACACCGATGCCGCGTCGCGCGAGCAGTTCCGGCTGCCCATCGCAGGCGAGATCGAGCGTCTCGATCTGGCAAAGGACTCGTTGGACACCGAGGATCTTCCCGAGCGGACGGAGCTGGCGACCATGGTCGTGGAGCGCGGCGGCTGGTCGTTGCACGACTTCGTGGCGTTTCGGGCCACGGTGCCGTACCCGCCGATGCCGTCGTCGGTCGTGATGCGCTATCGGCTGCCCGCTGCGCCGCGATGAGTCACGCGGCGGTTGGCCGACTCACGGCGCCAGCAGCGTCTTCATGCTCGAGACGTCGAGCTTGATCCGCGTGGCGCGGGAGGCAGGCATCGGGCAGCCGAAGGGAAAGTTCGGGTCGAGTCGCTCGAAGGCTTCGCGCAGAGGAGGGTGGCGCTGGCTGCGTGCCGGGTTGCGTTGCGTCGAGTGGTGCGCATGAGGATCCTCCGGTTGATCCTGAGGCCGATGCGCTCAGGGCATCGAGTGTGCTGCATTCCAGGCGACAAAGGCGCCGGCCCCCAGCAGCAGTGCGGCGGCGATCCAGCGTCCATTGGTCTTCATGAAGGCTTCGCACGATGCCTTGATCGCCGCGCTGCCGCCGGGGCGCACGAGTTCGACGATGAGCGGCGTGCAGGATGGTGTGAGTGCCACGGCGGCGAAGAGCGCGAGACCGAGCGATCGGTCGCCTTCGCCCGCGATCTGCATCGCCTGGTGCCCCGCGGCGATCGAGACCGAGAGGCACTTGGGGTGGATGCCCATGGTCGCGAACCCGATGACCCCCGAGCGAAGCCCGCGACGCCATGCCGGGATCTCGCGGCCGCCGAGTCCCTTGAAGCGCTCGG
>VGYB01000067.1 GCA_016873115.1 Planctomycetota bacterium
CTACTACGAGCAGATCGGCAGGGCCGAAGGCCTGCCGCACGTTCGGATTTACACTGGCACCATGAAGCACAACCCCTTTGCACAGCTGCGAGAGACGCTCGGCATGGAGCCGGGTCCTACGGGTCCTGCGGGTCCTACGGGTCCTACAGGTGCTACGGGTCCTTCGGGGCCTACGGGTCCTGCGGGGCGGGCGGTTGTGCGGTACGAGCGGGCAGGGCGTGGGGGCAAGGAGGCGACGGTCGTGGAGCAGCTTGACCTGAGGGAGACCGAGCTCGCGGCGTTGATCGGCCCCCAACGGGTGGTCCGATCTGAATGTTAGTGCATGATTGGCTTGGGCGCCAGCGCGGGCGGCGAAGCCGGTCGGGGTAGCGCAGCCGCCCGCGCGGACTGAAACACAAGGGACCGGCGCACGGTCCGCGTTTCGGCATCGCGCGCGGCATCGACGACGGCAACCGGAACGCCGGAGTGTCCACCGGCGCGCCGGAGTGCGTCGGCGACCAGGGGGAGGACGCCGTGAAGCCTCGCGCGTTCCACGACCGCCGGCCAGATCTCCGCAGGCACTGCCGCCAGCTGCGAGGCGTCTCGTGCCCCGAGCACGCGGGTGAGCCAGATCGTGGGTGACGGCGGCGCAGGCACGCGGTACAATACCGCGTATGTCGCAACTCGATTCTCTCCAGCAGTCGATCGGCGTCACAGACGAGGTCACGGTCCTGCAGTTCGTCATGCACCTGGTGCTGGGGCTGGTGTTGTCCCTCACGCTCGCCGGCGTGTATGTGCGTTGTGGGCAGTCGCTCTCGAACCGGCGCAAGTTCGCGAGCAATTTCTTCGTCGTGACCACCTGCACGCTGGTGATCATCACCCTCATCAAGTCCTCGCTCGCCCTGTCGCTGGGGCTGGTGGGTGCGCTGTCGATCATCAGATTCCGGGCCGCCATCAAGGAACCAGAGGAACTGTCCTTTCTGTTTGTGGCGATCATGCTCGGTCTCGGACTGGGGGCCTCGCAGCCGCTGATTACGGTCGTGGCTTTCGTGTTCATCGTGACCGGTCTGCTGGTCCGGCATCTGGCGGGCCGGAAGGCGGCACCGTTCGACAATCTCTACATCAACATCCGGCACGACGAGTCCGCCCCGGCCGATCTGGTGACCCGCGCGACCGAGATTCTCCGTCGCTACTGCGATCTGGTGGACCTGCGCCGCGTGGACACCGCCACGTCTTTCGCCGAAGCCGCATTCCTGGTGGAACTCAAGGACGCGGGGCGCCTGGACGGCATGTTGGGCGAACTGCGAAGCCTCGGGCCGGCCGTGGGCGTCACCATGATTGACAACAAGGGAGTCGCGTAGGGTGTTGATGCAGCCGGGTGCCAGCCGCCCCTTCTCGGCGCGCGTGCTGGTCCTGTATTCGCTGGCGTTGTTGACGACCGGATTTCTGATGGGCGGCGGCACGCTGCCGGGCGTGGCCACGGTGCACGGGCTGGCCGTGCGCGCCGCGGACCGACTGGCGGCCGAGTACCGGGGAGCGCGTCGCGACGCGAGCGCCTGGTGGTCGCGGCGGACCAACGATGCCGTCGTTCCGGCGCCGCTGAATGTCGACGGTGCGAGAGTGGTGCTGACCATTCCCGACGAAGGCGTGCTCCGCCTCGAAGATCAACGCTCGAAGTCGCTGGCGGCAGGCACCCTTCAAGCCGACCAGTGGGTCGAGGCCCAGATGAGCTTTGACGGACGCACGCATCTCGTGCGGTTACGTCTGAAGGGCACTCGGTCCGATCATTGGGGCGAGTTCCCCTCCTGGCGGGTGGAAGTGCGCGACGGCACCAGCATCTACGGCATGCGCCGCTTTTCGCTGCAGCATCCGGCGCAACGCAACTATCTGGACGAGTGGTACTTCCACCAGTTGTTGCGCCACTACGGCTTGTTGGGACAGACCTACGATTTCGTCGCGTTGACCGTGAACGGTCGTCCGATGCCGACGTATGCACTCGAAGAGGTCGCGGATTCCTGGTATCTGGAACGGGAGCGACTCACGCCGGGGCTGGTCGTCGAACTGAATCACACGGACTCGGCGCGCTATGAGGTCACCGTGGTGAACCCCAAGCGTGTGGCGGAGGACCCGCGGCTGGCGGCACAGTTTGAAACGGTCAAGACGCTGGTGGCGCGCCTGCCTCGCACGCCCTCCCGTGCCGTCGCAGCGGGGTTTAACTACGCCGATGTCTTCGACCTGGAAAAGATGGCGAAGTTCTACGCCGTGCTGGACATGACCGGACAGGAGCACGCCGCGTACGTGACCAACTCGAAGTACTACTTCAACCCCTTCACATCGCGGCTGGAACCCATTGGCTATGACAACGGGACGATCGAGAACATTGTGCAGCCCTTCGGTACGCGCCGAGCCTACTGGGAGGACGCGACGCAGGGCGAGTACCTGCACGACGCCATGCTCCTGAATCCCGCGTTCTTCGCGGCCTACCGGTCAGCGGTGGACGAGATTACCGACAAAGCCGTGCTGGACAGGTTCATCGACCGCGTGAGACCCGAAGCGGCGGTGCGCCTGGCCCATCTCCAGGAGGATCTGCCGGGTCATGATCCCGCCATCGTGCAGGAACTCTATGGCAACCGGGTGGCGATCCGAAGGCTGTTGCGGATTGACGACCGCGTGACGGCGGCGTTCGAATCGAGTGATGTCGAACGGCGGGAGGTGGCGCTGCGGGTGGCGAGTGAGGCCCGACTGTCGCTGGAGGTTGACGCGCTGCTGCTGAATGGTCGAGTTGTAGCGAAGGCGAACGTTGACGCGCCAGTGGTCGGCGCGGATGAAGGCGTCGTCGTGGCCTTTACGCTGCGCGCCGGCCTCACCGTCGGCGCCATCGCCGATCCGGGCGTGCGGCGCCTGGAGCTCCGGTATCGGGACTATGGCGTCACTCGCTGGCGGACCGCCGCGGTCTCGTTCCCCCGACTCGACGACCGCGCCCGCACGATTGGCAACGTTCGGTCGTTCGCGTTTCTCGAGGTCGACGAGGCCGCCAAGGTGATTCTCGTGCGGCCTGGTCAGTGGACGCTGACCGAGAGCCTCGTCATCCCCGCCGGCTATCGCGTCGTCGGCAGTGGCGCGATTGATATCCGGCTGCGACGGTTTGCGAAGATCGTGTCGTTCTCACCACTGGAGTTGACCGGCACGGCCGAAGTGCCGGTGAAAATTTCCTCCGACGACGGGACGGGGCAGGGTGTGGTGGTGATGGATGCGAAGGCACTCTCCACGCTGACCCACGTGACGTTTGATGGTTTGTCGAACCCCCGCGACCTCGACTGGGATCTCACCGGGGCCGTGACGTTTTACCGATCGCCGCTGAAACTCAACTACGCGCGATTCCACAACAACCGATCAGAGGATTCCCTCCACACGGTGAACACCGCAGTTGAGGGCGAGTTTGTGTATTTCGTGAATGCGCCCTCCGATGGGTGGGATGCGGACTTCTGCAACCTGCAGGTGACCTACGCGAACTTTCTGGGCATGGGCGGAGACGGCTTCGACCTGTCGGGGTCGAGTGGGCGACTCGCCGAGGTCGATGTCGATGGTGCGGGAGACAAGGGGATCAGCGTCGGCGAGTCCACCAATATCACGCTCCACGCCATCACGGTGCACAACGCCGATGTCGGCATCGCGTCCAAGGATTCGTCGGTGGCGATTGTCACCAACCTGCTGGTGGGGCAGACCCACATCGGTGTGGCGATCTACATCAAGAAGGGCGAGTACGGCCCCGCCAAGGCGTATGTGACCAACGTGACGTTCGAACGCGTGACGCGTGAGTACTACGTGCAACTGGCCAACGAACTCAACGTGGATGGAGCCACCCGGCATGATCTCGATTTCGAACGCACTGCGTACGAACGCCCCCCGACGTGAGCGCAAGGGGGTCGTCACCCCAGCCGCTGACGGGTGGCTGGAGCGCGCGGTCCGCGAACATCCGGCGTTATTTGTCACCGCTCATCCTGAGCGAATGGTCACCACGGTCTACTTCGATACCGCCGACGGTCGGCTCGCGGCGTCGAACCTCATCGGTGCCGTGGAGCGCATGAAGATTCGCGCCCGGTGGTACGGGCCTCTCGTCGGGATCGTGTCGTCCGCGGCCCTGGAGTTCAAGAAGAAGGTGGGGGAGGTCGGCTTCAAGACCACGGTTCCGCTTGAACCGTTCGAGGTGCCGGCCACACGCGACCTGACGGCTCTGGCGCGCCAGGTGCAGGGCTTTGAGGGCTATCCCGCCGCGCTTGTGGAGTTCCGCGAGCTGCGGCCAGCGGTGATCACCTCGTACCGCCGACAGTATTTCCGATCGCGGGACGGCCGCTTCCGCCTGACGATCGATCGCGACATTCAGAGCTACGGGCTGGCCTCGCCTGCGATGGGTTCGCGGCTGACGCCGATTCGACATCCCGAGATTGTCGTCGAGCTGAAGTACGACGCAGCGCTTGAAGACGACGCCGACCGGGTGTGGGCGCCGCTGGGGCTTCGGGTGCAGCGCAACTCGAAGTACCTGAACGGCATCCCAGGCGCCCGCGACCTGTGATCACCGGTGACTTGCTCGAAGGCCCGGTCTGGGGCCGATAGTCCGTATGAAGTGGCTGTTCCGATGACATAACGTGGTGGGTTCAACCGGTCGATGCAACGATGGTGGCCAGTCTATCAGCTGGGGTCTGGTAGCCAAGTGTCTTGCGCGGCCGGCCATTGAGCCGTCGTGCGATGCCATCGAGCTGCGTCTGACTCAGCAGGGCGAGGTCGGTGCCCTTCGGCAAGTACTGCCGCAGGAGGCCGTTGGTGTTCTCGTTGGAGCCGCGCGGCCACGGGCTCTGCGGATCGCAGAAGTACACCTGGACATCGGTCGCGATGGTGAAGGTCCGATGGGCGGCCAGCTCCAGCCCACGGTCCCACGTGAGCGAGGCCATCAACCCACGCGGCAGCGCCTGGACGCGGCGCGCGAGGGCGTGCACGACCGTGGCGGTATCTTTGCCGCGCAGGCGGACGAGCAGCACGTAGCGGGACTGGCGCTCCACGAGCGTGGCGACATACGAACGGCGTGCGCCGGCCAGGAGATCGCCTTCCCAATGCCCCGGGACGGCGCGGTCCTCGACCGCAGCGGGGCGGTCGCGAATCGACACGGCATCGACGATCTGGCCGCGGCCCTGGCCGCGGATCGTGGCGTGGCGGGACCGACGCGTCGCCCGCGGACGCCGCAACTGTCGGAGCAGCGACCGCTTCAAGACGCCACGACTTTGCACAAACAGGCTGCGGTAGATCGTTTCATGGGAGACCTGCATCGTGGGATCGCCCGCGTAGGTTACCTTGAGCCAGCCGGCGATTTGCTCCGGCGACCACTGGCTGGCGAGTTGGCGGGCGACGACCTGCCGCAACCTGGCGTGGGTGGCCAGCCGGCAGGGTTTGGGCCGACGGGCGGCGTGCCACGCAGCCGCATCCGCCGTCGTGGCGCGGTAGGCCGCGCGTCCGCCATGGCGCGCGACCTCGCGGCTGATGGTCGATGGGGCACGGCCCAAGCGCTCCGCGATCACGCGATAGGGAATCTGCGCGGCGAGGCCGCGCGAGATGTCCTCCCGATCCGCCGGGCTGAGGACACGGGCCGACCGCCGCCGCACCGGCGGTGGAATACCGCCGTGGCCCGCCACGTACCCCACGAGGGTGGACCGCTGACGACCCAACGCTCGGCCAATCGCCGGGAGCAATTCCCCGCGCTTCCATCGAACCCAGAACTCGGTCTCTTCCGTGGCGGTCAAGGGGCTGCGCTGCATGCGTGACATCTTCTCCTCCTGTCACGGTGCATCGACCCATTGAGTACGCCCCCGTTATGTTTGGGAAACACCCACGTAATACGGACTATCGGCATCCGGCCACACTTCGAGCAGCTTTGCGAGGCCGCTCGTCTTTTGCCGGGCTGGGATCGATCCGCACCGTGAAGCCCTCTGGTCGAAGTTTCTGCAACAT
>VGYB01000068.1 GCA_016873115.1 Planctomycetota bacterium
GCGGATGAAGCTGAACCCCGGCTTGACCTGGCAGAGCACGCTGTCGGGGCCGGTGCGGGTGGCACTCACCATGCCGGGCACGACCTTGCTCAAGGCATCGAGGTCGGTGAGGAAGGCAAACGCCTTGGCAGGGGAGGCATCCAGATGTTCGGTGCCACTGAAGGGCTCGTGCGTGGCCATGGGATGAGTCTAGGCCAGGGATCGTTTGAGAGGCACACAGCTTGTTGCGCGCCAGACCTTCGCTGACCGCGCATCATCGAGCCGATTATCAGAGATCCTCCATAGTTTCCCCGACCATTGACCCTGTGGCGACTCCTCATACACTGATCGGCCCCTCGGGTACTTCATGCCACGGCGTTTACCGCGAATCCTTGACGCGTCATCGCGTCGCACCAAGCAATGGCTGATGGTGGGCTGGGATGCCGCCTCGGCGGCGCTCGCACTGCTTGGTGCTGTGGCGCTGCGTCTGGGCACGGCCACGCCATGGGAGAGTGTTTCGTGGTGGCAGGTTGCCGCCTTCGCATGCTTGGTGCCGGTTGCGTTCCAACTCCTTGGGCTCTACCGCGAGATCACGCGGTATGTGGGGCCGCGGGTGGCGTTCACGATCGGGCAGGGCACGGTCGTCGCGTGCATCGCCATGGCGATGCTGCTCTTCGTGAGCCCGGATCGTGGTGGTGGGTTCCCCCGGACGGCGGTGCCGATCGCCGGGCTGATCGTGCTCCTTTCCAGCGGTGGCATCCGCTTGCTCGTGCGGCATCTGCTTCGCGCCACGGTGGTCGGCAAGCGTCGTGTGGCGATCTATGGCGCTGGCGATGCCGGCGCCGGGCTCATGATCGCCATGGCGCAAGATGCCGCCACGCAGGTCGTTGCTTTCTTCGATGACAGCGTCAGCCGGTCGGGTGGTGCGATCCGCGGCGTACCAATCTTCGATACGGATCGACTGGCCGAGCGGCTGGTCGCCCTCAAGATCGACGCGTTCCTGATCGCGCTTTCGCCGGGCGCTCGGCGCAAGCAGCACGCGATCCTGGAGCAGGTCAACCTGATGGGCGTGCCCGTCCTGGTGGTGCCCACGCTCGCCGAGATCCACGGTGGTCAGGTGCGTGTGGACCAGCTGCGCCCGGTGGCGCTCGAGGATCTCCTTGGTCGCGAGCCCGTCACGCCCGATCGCGCACTGCTGGGTGCCGATGTCACTGGCAAGGTTGTCATGGTCACTGGCGGCGGCGGTTCGATCGGCAGTGAGCTCTGCAGGCAGATCGCCGCCCTTGGGCCCATGTCCCTGATCATCGTCGATCACGGTGAGTTCAATCTCTTCGAGGTCGACAGCGAACTCAGTCGGCAGCTTTCGCAGGGTGCGCCGGGTGCAAAGCGTGTGGCGCTGCACCGTCATCTCGCCAGCGTGACCGATGCGGTGCGCATGGACCAGCTCATGGCGCAGCATCTGCCCGACACGATCTACCACGCTGCGGCCTACAAGCATGTGCCGATCGTCGAAGACAACGAAGCCGAGGGCGCCGAGGTGAATGTGCTTGGCACGCTGCGTGTGGCCGAGGCAGCGATCCGCCATGGCGTGGCCAAGGTGGTGCTGGTGAGCACCGACAAGGCCGTGCGCCCCACAAGCGTGATGGGCGCCACCAAGCGCCTGAGCGAGCTCGTGCTGCAGGCCCTGCAGGCGGAGCTGGATGCGGCGGGGGTCGGCAGCCATCGGGGCGACCTTGGCAACCCCGCCGGCGTTGGTGCGGGTCCGGCGGTTTCGGGCCGTGCTACCGGTTCCGGCGTGCACCGATCATCGGTCGCCGGACTGCTCGAGCAGCGCGCGCAGCGTTGGAGTGCCCGCAGGCAGGGGCTCAACGATGACCAGCAGGCCAGCGCATGCCGCACAGTGTTCACGATGGTGCGATTTGGCAATGTGCTCGGGTCGAGCGGCAGCGTGGTGCCGATCTTCCGCGAGCAGATCGCGCGCGGCGGGCCGGTCACGGTCACCCACCCTGATGTCACGCGCTACTTCATGACGATCCCCGAGGCCGTGCAGCTCATCCTGCAGGCGGGGGCCATGGCCCATGGCGGCGAGGTCTTCGTGCTCGACATGGGCGAGCCCGTGAAGATTGCCGACATGGCGCGCAACATGATCCGCCTGGCCGGGCGCAGCGTGCGCGATGCCGAGCACCCCACCGGCGAGATCCAGATCCAGTTCACGGGCCTGCGCCCCGGCGAGAAGCTCTACGAAGAGCTCATCATCGGTGGCGATGTCGACCGCACCACGCACCCGGCGATCATGACCGCGCGCGAGGGCTTCGTGCCGTGGGCTGAGTTCGAGGAGACCCTGCAGCGGCTCGAGGCGGCGGTCAGCCAGCGGGATGGCAAGGCCGTGCGCGCGATCGTGGAGCGCACCGCGGGCGTGAAGCGGCCCGAGCAGGGCCCATCGACGAGGTCGGCGCGTCGAGCGATCAAGCGCCGTGCACCGAACTGAGGGGGCTGACTCAGGCCGGCTGGCCGCTCAGGCAGCCGGCAAGCATGTTGGCTGCGGCCTCGGCATATCGGCGCATGCTGGATTCGTCGATCGTGTGGTGGCAGGGGAACGTCAGCAATGTTTTGTACCGCATCTAATTTCTGAGCCAAGTTGAAGTTGGTATTCACGCGGCCTCCCCGAGGAGGACGCGTCGGGGCGCTGCGGGCGTTCGCTAGCCGATCCGCCCGATGATCCAGTGGTTGTTGAAGCGATGGGTGAAGTCGCGGTGCACCTGGTTGAGCTCCTCGGCGGTGCGGAAACGGTGCAGCCAGAGCAGCTGCTCCTTCAGGGTTCGGATGATTCGCTCGACGCAGCCATTGCCTTCGGGCTGGCAGACGAAGGACTGGCTCGACTCGATACTGAGGGTCTTGAGCTCGTCTTGGAAGGCGTGCGAGATGAACCGGCTGCCATGGTCGTGGCGGAGCTTCGTGTCCTTTGCGATCTTGTCCTCGTAGCGTCCCTTCGTGAGGTGCATGGCCTCGCGGAGGCACTCGATGGCCTCGAGGCGCGTGCCGCGCCGCGCGGTGCACACCCCGAGGCATTCGCCCGTGCAGTGGTCGACGATCACGAAGACCGCGGCGTTCCCTTGTCGGTGAGGCAGCCGGTCGCGTCGATGGCCCACATCTCGTCGGGATTCTTGGTCGTGATCGTGCGGTCGTGCGT
This sequence comes from Planctomycetota bacterium, assembly GCA_016873115.1. Classification (GTDB taxonomy): domain Bacteria; phylum Planctomycetota; class Phycisphaerae; order Phycisphaerales; family SM1A02; genus SYIB01. The sequence goes on from VGYB01000068.1 coordinate 3,170, forward strand.
CTCTGGCCCGCGCACGCTGGTCGGGCGGTCGCAGGCCAGGATGCCGTGCTGGCGCATGATCCTGAGGACGCGGGGCATCGAGGTGCGTACGCCGCGCGCCTGCCGGAGCCGCGCCCAGATCTTGCGGTGGCCTTCGCCGACGAACGGTGTGGATTCGAGCACTGCGCGGATCTCCGCGAGGAGCTGCCCGTCGGAGAGAAAGGTCCTCGGGCTGCGTTTCGGGGGATCCTCGGCGCATCATCCGCCAGCGCCTTGTGGCGCTGGACGGTGGCGCGGGCGAGCTTCCATGTCCTGCAGACGCGCAGGATGCCGTAGGGCTTCTTCGCGGAGGGTGACATCGCCTGGCTCAAAGCGATGGCCTCCGCGGCGGAGGGCGGAGTCCGTCCTCCAGGATCTCGATCTTCTTCTCGAGGAGCTTGATCTGCATGGCCTGGTCGCCGACCTTGGCCTTGAGGTCGTGGATGAAGCCGTCGCGGTGGTCGGGCTCGCGCGACTGGAGCCCGGCCTGCATGCCGGCAAGCGCCTCGTCACGCCACTCGGCGAGTTTGCCGGGCGTGACGCCGAGCGCTCGGCTGAGGGCGTCGAGCGTCTCTCCGCGGACGAGCCGCAGGACGACCTCGGTCTTGCGGCGGCTGGACCATCGTCCCTTGTCCTGGCGGTCGCCTCAGTCGGCTCCGCTCGCGCTCCGCGCTCGCTTCATCGCCGAAGGCGTCTTGTGTCGTGGCTTCCCCATGGTGTCGTGCATTGTGCCCTCGAGTCCCAGGCGGGTGTCTCAGGAAACTATGCAGCGCACCAAGCGAGCGTAGACACCAACGATAGATGACTCAGCGAACTGAAACTCTATGGTGCAACTTACTGCTCGGACTGCCCGCAATGGAAGTGGCCGCATCACAGATTCGCTGAGCGGTCAGGCCGACTTGTGCGCGCATGAAGTGCTGGTCGCCGACATGATGTTGCGGCACTGGAGGAATACCAAATGCAATGTGTCTTGCACTTCGTGCGGGGCTGGAAGCGATCACCTGCGCGCACCGGCTCGCCAAACCTCCTACTTCCGAGTGCTCCTCCACGGTGATCAACAGACTTGCCTCAGTTGCAATTTGTACAACCCGAGCACGATCGAACGGAGTGATAAATGGACTTGACCAAACTGCCGTCGCCACACCTGAGTTCGTCAGAAGTGCCGCCGCTTCAATGGCAAGATCAATTGCTCCGCAGCCCCCAATCAGAACAATCTCGGTGGACGCAGGGCCTGCAACATGCAGCATTCGTCCCTCATCGAGCTGCAAGACGCCATTGGCGTGGAGTCGCCGCTCTCCGTTTCGTCCCAGCCGAAGGTAGGAGGGTCCAGCGGAAACTCCTGCAAGGCGGGTACACGCGCGGGCCTCTATAGGATCGTTTGGTGCCATGACGCGAAGACCGGGCAACGCACCCATCACAGCCACGTCCTCCGTCGCGTGGTGGCTGAATCCAAGTGGCCCGTATGCGAACCCGCCTCCGACTGAGACCACGGTGACTGGGAGGCCGTGATAACAGATGTCGTTCCGGATCTGCTCAAGACAGCGGAGTGTCGGAAAGTTTGCGATTGAATAGGTGAAGACCCTTCGACCTTCAAGAGCAAGTCCAGCGGCAATCCCCGCCATGTTCTGCTCGGCCACTCCGGCGTTGAGATACTGGTCTGGGAATCGCGTTGCGAATTCGGCGAGCACCCCAAAGCCAAGGTCGCCAGTCACGAGCATGATCGAGGGGTCACGTTCCGCAAGAGCGGTGAGTTCGGCAACGAAGGCATCACGCATGGCCAGACCCCCCGAGTTCGGCGAGGGCTGCCGCCAGTTCATCACCCTGTGGGCTCCGATAGTGCCAAAGCACCGAGTGCTCCATGAAGCTGACTCCACGCCCCTTCACGGTGTGCGCGATGATCATCAGCGGTGCGTGCCCAAGCGGAGCCTGCAATGCGGTCTCGATGTCTGCATGATCATGACCGTTACACTCTCGGACAGTCCAGCCAAAGGCTCGCAACTTGTCGGCGAGAGGCTCCAATCCGAGTGTGTCGGCAACCGGTGCAAGACTTTGGATCTTGTTGTAATCGATGATGCCGACAAGACCTGATAAGCGATGATGGGCAGCAAAGAGCATTGCCTCCCAGTTTGATCCCTCATCCAACTCACCGTCACTCAAGAGCACGAATGTTCGGCTCGTCGATCTCTTTGCATTCAGGGCATAGGCCATTCCCGCACCCACGGGCAGTCCATGCCCGAGCGAACCTGTCGAGAACTCCACTCCAGGAACGCCGTGCGCAGCCACGTGTCCGCAGAGCACGGACCCGTTCCGACAGTGTTCCTCCAATCGCTCGACGGGGAAGAATCCACACTCGGCAAGCGTTGCGTAGACACCGGCACCAGCGTGGCCCTTGCTCATGATGAAACGGTCGCGGTCGATCCATCGCGGTTCCGACGGCCGAATCCGCATGACACGCCCGTAAAGCGTCGCCAGAATGTCCGCGCACGAAAGAACGGACCCGATGTGACTCGAACGCCCTTTGGATGTCATATGGAGGGCGTGCAGTCGCACGCGATGGGCGAGTGTTCGAGAATCGGTTGGTGGTTTATGCGCCAAGGCTGACTTACTCAATGTGCGCGAAAGCGATGTAGGGGTCCCACTCAAGGCGCTCCAGACGCAGCTTGTTCAGGCCAAGCTCCTCAAGAGCGGCGACCGTTTCGCCTGGCCACTGAGGATTGTCCAGTTCGTCGAAGG
>VGYB01000069.1 GCA_016873115.1 Planctomycetota bacterium
TAAGACCTTCACAATCCTCTCTCCCGCATGGCCATCCCACAGCGGCGGGATGCTGCCTCTCTTCCACTGCCCCGCGAGAAGTCGTTCGACTGCCGGCTGCAATGCTCTCCGATCAACGCCGAGAAGCTCGTTGGTGCCGAGTGTGACAGTTTCCGGGCGCTCGGTGGTCGTTCGCAGGGTCATGCACGGCACTCCCATCACGGTCGTCTCCTCCGTGATACCCCCCGAGTCGGTGATCACGCCCTTGGAATGCTTCACAAGGAAGTTGAACTCGAGGTAGGGCTGCGGATCGACGAGCAAGAGGTTCGGCGGCAACGCGCCGAGGTCGCGAATGGTCTTTGCGGTGCGCGGGTGGACGGGGAAGACGACCTTCATGCCACGTACCGCCTCGGCAATCGCAAGGAGAAGTTCGGCGAAGGTGCCGCCATGGTCCACGTTTGCGGGTCGGTGCAATGTCGTGACGAAGTAATCGCCGGATTCAAGCCCCAGATTAGACCAGAAGCGCGGTTTCGTAAATCGATGCTGGTTCGCCAGCAGCGTATCGATCATCGTGTTACCGACAAAGTGGATGCGATCCTCGGATACGCCGCTGCGGCGCAAGTTCTGGTTGGCGACCTCGCTGGTCGTGAAGAACAAGTTGGTGATCGAGTCGGTCACCACGCGGTTGATTTCCTCCGACATACTCCAGTCACCGCTGCGGATGCCGGCCTCGACGTGGGCCACCGGAACGCAGAGCTTCTGCGCCGCGATGGCGCACGCCATCGTGCTCGTCACGTCACCCACCACGAGACACAGCGCGCTGCGCGATTCCAGGAGCAGAGCTTCGTAGCGGGACATAATCAAGCCAGTCTGCTCGGCCTGCGAACCTGAGCCGACTTCCAGATTGCAGTGCGGCTTGGGAATTCCCAGCTGCGTGAAGAAGTCCCCGGACATCTTGGAGTCGTAGTGCTGCCCGGTGTGCACGAGCCGGTAGGCGAGCGGTGCGCCAGCAGCCATGCGAGCTTCCATCGCGCGGATGATCGGCGCGATCTTCATGAAGTTCGGACGGGCTCCAGCGATGATGTCGATGCATGCGTGAGACGTCAAGATGCTGATCCCTTCGGCGCGGTAGATAGATACACTAGCGAAAGCATGAAACAATTGCTTGTTCGGAAGGGGGCCGTCTTCGTCTCCGAGGTTCCCGCGCCGACCGTGGGCGCACGCAACATCCTCGTGCGCCTGCGCCACTCCTGCGTTTCGATCGGTACGGAGGTCGCAGGTGTGCGCATGAGCGCGATGCCGCTCTGGAAGCGTGCGCTGAAGCAGCCACACCACGCAAAGAAGGTCGTGCAACTGATGCGCGACCAGGGGGCCAAGCGCGTCTGGGATCGCGTGACTGGGATGCTCGCTGCAGGCACGCCCACGGGTTACTCCGCGGCCGGTGAAGTGGTCGCGGTTGGCGAGCAGGTCGATGGATTCGCCGTCGGGGATCTGGCCGCGTGCGCCGGTGCGGGTATCGCCAACCACGCCGAGTACATCGATGTGCCGGTCAACCTGGCGGTCCGCATCCCGGCAGGGCTCGAGACGGAGCATGCCTGCACGGTCACTCTGGGCGCCATCGCGATGCAGGGTGTGCGACGCGCGACCCCGACACTCGGCGAGACCTTCGTCGTGGTTGGCATGGGCATCCTCGGGCAGATCACCGACCAGCTGCTGCGGGCCCACGGGTGCCGCGTGATCGGTACGGACCTCGATGCCGAGCGGATCACGATCGCGCGTGGCTGCGGCATGCAGCACGGCCTCACCTCCGCCGACGGCGACATCGCGGAAGCAGTGCGCCGCATCACCGATGGATACGGAGCCGACGGCGTGATCGTGACGGCCGCGGCTTCGGAGAACCACGAGATCATGGCAGTGGCTATGCGCTGCTGCCGCCGCAAGGGCCGCGTCGTGATCGTCGGGGACGTCGGGCTGAACCTGCAGCGGCATGAGTTCTTTAGCAAGGAAGTCGATGTGCTGATCTCCGCGTCCTACGGACCGGGGCGTTACGACCCCGTCTACGAGGTCGAAGGCCAGGACTACCCCTTGCCGTACGTCCGCTGGACGGAAAACCGCAACATGGAGGAGTACCTGCGGCTGATGGCGGATGGCCGCGTGCGGCTCGATGCGATGCAGCCGAAGGTGTACGGGCTCGAGCAGGCCCCCGAGGCCTATCAGGCGCTGAGCGCACCGGGTAAGAAGCCCATGCTTGTGGTGCTTGCGTATCCACGCGGCAACGAGACACCGGTTCGCACGCTGCGCGTGGCGGGTGCTACCGCGTCGCGAAGCGGCACCATCGGCGTCGCCATCGTCGGCGCAGGCGGCTTCGCGCAGGGCATGCACCTGCCGAACCTTGCGAAGATGAAGGGCGACTTTCAGGTCCGGACCATCTGCAGCCGCACCGGTGCCAATGCGCTTGCCGCCGCGAAGCAGCACGGTGTCGCGAAGGCAACCACCGACTTCAACGAAGTCCTCGCCGACCGCGACGTGGACCTGGTGATCCTCTGCACTCGGCATGACCTGCACGGACGGATGGCACTGGAGGCGCTGCGCGCCGGGAAGCACGTGCTGTGCGAGAAGCCGCTCGCGCTGCTGGACCAGGAGCTCGACGCCATCGCCGACTTCTACGCGGGATCATCGACTGGCAAGCCGGTGCTGATGGTGGGATTCAATCGCCGCTGGTCGCCGGCCTTCCGCCGCATGAAGGAGATGCTGGGCGGACGAAGCTCGCCGCTGGTGGCCCACTACACCATGAACGCCGGCTACATCCCGCTTGATCACTGGGTACACGGCGTCGAGGGCGGCGGCCGCAACGTTGGCGAGGCCTGCCACATCTATGACCTGTTCCACGCACTCACCGGATCGCACTGCGTGGACGTGCAGATGTCGGGAGTCACGCCCCGTGGCCGGCAATGGGCACGCAACGACAATTTCTCCGCGACGATCACCTTCGCGGACGGCTCGGTGTGCTCGCTCCTTTACACCGCCATGGGTTCGAAGCAGTACCCGAAGGAACGGATGGAGGTATTCAGCGACGGCCGCGTGTTCACGCTCAACGATTACAAGTCGATGACGGTGACGGGCGGCGGCAAGGGCTGGAGCAGCGTGACACAGGACAAGGGACAGGCCGCGGAACTCGCCGCGCTGGCGCGGATGATCCGCCAGGGCGCGCCTGAGGGCTTCATCGCGGAGCAGATCGAGGTCTCGCGCATGACGCTGGAGTCGGAACGACGCCTCATGCAGCGAGAGGCCGTCGATGGCTGAGCCCTCCACGGCGCAGGCAGCCGAAGGAACCGCTGCCCGACGCGAGGCCCAGAAGCAGTGGGAGGCGAATCCGTGCGGCGCGTCCACCGTGCGGGGCATCGATCCGGAGTCGCTGGAGTAGTTCCGCGAGACGCGGCGTGTCCGGTACGACGAGTACGCGCCATGGCTGCGGGCCACCACGGGCATCGAGCATGTCCGCGATAAAGATGTGCTCCAGATCGGCGTGGGACTTGGCTCCGACCACTTCACGCTGGCATCAGGCGGAAATCGCATGACGGCATTGGACCTGAGCCGCGAGCATCTTCGCCTGACCCAGCGGCACCTGTCGCTCGGGGGATTCTCGACCACCGCGGTGCACGGCGACATGGAGCGGATGCCGTTCGCCGATGCGTCCTTCGATGTGGTCTATTCGTTTGGTGTCCTCCACCACACGGACCACATGGAAGAAGCCGCCGCAGAGATCCGACGGGTGCTGCGGCCCGGCGGCCGGGCGATCATCGGCGTGTACCACCGTGACAGCGTGTTCTTCTGGCTTCGGACCGTAGCCTGGAACGGCATTGCCCAAGGTGGCTTCCGCCGAGACGGCTGGGCGCGAACGCTCGCCCGCATCGAAGCGGGGGCGGGCGACAAGTACGTGCCGACCGTCCGAGTGCTGACCCGACCCGGGCTGCGGAGGCTGTTCGGGCAGTTCTGGGTCGAGAGTGTTCGAACGGCAGGGGTGATGCCCGATGACTTCCTGCACCTCCAGGTGATCGCCCGCAGGATGCGAAGGGCGACCCTCGAGCGGGTGCTTGGGTGGTTTGGCTGGTACCTGATCGTGGTGGCGCACAAGGAAGCAGCGCGATGAGTGTCTCGGATCGAATGCAGTGCGAAGCTGATGGGTGCCACCCGTTGACGGTGCGGAGCGGCGGCGACCGTACCCGCGTCGCCTGGTCCGAACTGCGTTTGGAGCAGGAGTTGCCGTGACGGGAATTCGCATCACGTCCATCGTCATCGCGGCAGCGCTCATTCCGCTGCTTTTTTGGATGATTGCTACCTCCCATCCCAAGTCCGCCACAACAGTGGGTTCGTGGAACGCGGTCTTTGGGATTCGAGATGGAGATAGTGTCGTCGCGAAGGCCAAGGCAATCACGAACTTCGTGTACCAGCATTCCAATGTCGGTAGGGGGTCACCGATGAGTAGCGGCGCCCCGCGAGATTGGATCAGCGACCCGCCTCGACAGATCAACGGACTCTGCGGAGATTTCGCCGACGCCACGCGCAGATTCTGCGAGAAGATCGGGATCACCGTTCGCATCGCGAACTTGGCAACAAAGGGATTCGCCGACGGATCAGCCCGTTTCGACACACATGTCCTCGTTGAGGTGTTCGACCCGGAGAGCCAGCGGTGGTTCTTGGCCGATCCGACCTTCAACCTGACATTTGAAGGCCCAGCTGGTGAGCTGTTGGGGCTCCAGGGGTTGTCGCAAACTGCTGCCGATGGGAGAACATGGCGCGCCGTTCCGATCGCGACGCTGCTTCTCGTCGTCGCACTTCAGCAGGATGCCCTAACCAAGTTCATCTACTACAACTTCTGACCATCGCAGAGGTGATCCGACGCACGATCATCACCGCTGCCGCTCGGCAAGAAGTGCTCAGGCGAGAGATCATCGAAATGTTCAGCCACGGCGCTCAATCTCGCGCCCCACAGTGGACCGCCAAGGGCGGCCCGATCACTCGCGCCATCGGGTAAAATCAACGGAATGTGCGGAATTGCAGGGATCGTTTCAACATCTGCCGGGGCCGTCGTCGACCCGGAGCTGCTGTGCCGGATGCGCGACACGATGGTCCACCGTGGTCCGGATGGCGCAGGCGTGTGGGTCTCCGCCGACAAGCGGGTTGGCCTCGGGCACCGACGTCTGTCGATCCTCGACCTCAGCAGTACCGCCGCACAGCCGATGAGCGATGCCTCCGGCTCGGTGGTGGTGGTCTTCAACGGCGAGATCTACAACCATGCCGAGATCCGACGCGAACTGCAGGCGGAGGGCATGGGGCCTTGGAAGACTGATCACAGCGATACCGAGGTGATCGTGCAGGGCTACCTGCGCTGGGGGATCGGCTGCATCGAGCGGTTCCGCGGCATGTTCGCGATCGCCATCTGGGACACGCGGTCGAAGGAGCTGTGGCTGGTGCGCGATCGGCGTGGCGTGAAGCCCCTGTACTGGACACGCAATGGTGATCGGATTTCGTTCGTCAGCGAAATCAAGGCGCTTCTAGCCGATCCGACTCAGCAGCGAGCCCTCGACCACACGGCGCTGTACCACTACCTGTCCTTCCTCGCGACCCCGGCACCCCAAACGCTGTTTCGGGGGATTCGCAAGTTGCCAGCGGGTGGGCTGCTCCACGTGTCGTCGGATGGACGGATCACGGAGCGACAGTGGTATGACCTCGGAACGCGTGTGCGCCCGATCGAGGAGCGCGACGAATCAGCGGTCGCTTCCCGGCTCCTCGAGGAACTGCGCACG
>VGYB01000070.1 GCA_016873115.1 Planctomycetota bacterium
TCGGAATCGGTGCGTTGCAGGGCGGCAACTACCGCGCCGAGGTTGACCTCGCGTGTACCGACGCTGCAGCCGGTTCGCGCATGAGGCTTGAGATCGAGGGTGGTGCGGGGGCGCCAGAGTTCACGGTGCCCGCGACCGGCGGCTGGCAGTCCTATCGCACGATCGATGTCGGCCGCGTGGAGCTGCCCATTGGTGCGCACCGCGCCTTCCTTCGTGCGCTCTCGAAGCCCGGCGAAGCGGTCGCGAACATCCGCTCGATCCGCCTCATTCGGGAGACCAAGCCATGATTCCCCGGCAACCCACGCTTCATGGCCCGACCGTCACGCTGCGGCCGATCGAGGGCAACGACCTCGATGCGCTGCGGCCCCTTGTCTCAAGGGGTTGCGTCGCCTGCCATCCACGGGTGGACATGCCTCGGCGTTGACGGGGGTGTTGGCACTCGTGGCTGATCGGCAGTCCAATGTGCCCATGCACCGAGTGATTGTCCAAACCCTGCTCACCTGCCTTGCATGCGCCTGTTCCGCTCCCGGGCGAGTGGATGTCGTCGAATTGAGCGTGGGTCAGGCGCAAGCCGCCATGGCCGATGGCAGGTGCTCGTCACGCAGTCTGACGCAGGCCTACCTCGACCGCATCACGAGCGTGGATGACGCCGGCCCCACCCTCAATGCCGTCATCGAGCTCAATCCGCGCGCGTTGGATGAGGCTGCTGCTCTCGATCGCGAGCGTGCAGCAGGGCAGGTGCGGGGCCCGCTGCATGGGATCCCCGTGCTCCTCAAGGACAACATCGATGTCGGGGGTCTGGTGAATTCCGCGGGATCGATCGCGCTCGCGGATCATCGCCCGGCAGCCGATGCGTTCCTGGTGGCTCGGCTGCGCGAGGCAGGCGCCGTGATCCTGGGCAAGACCAACCTCAGCGAGTGGGCCAATTTCCGCTCGACGCGCGCCACATCAGGCTGGAGCTCGCGTGGCGGGCAGACGAGGAATCCGTACGCGCTCGACCGCAGTCCGTGCGGCTCAAGTGCTGGCACGGGTGCGGCGATTGCCGCAAGCCTGGCGACGGTCGGGGTGGGCACGGAGACCGATGGCAGCATCATCTGCCCGGCATCGATGAATGGCTTGGTCGGCCTCAAGCCCACCGTGGGCTTGGTGAGCCGCACGGGCATCATCCCGATCTCGATCTCGCAGGACACGGCAGGCCCGATGGGCCGCACCGTGACGGATGTGGCCTTCCTGCTGAATGTGATGGCGGCGGCTGACCCTGCAGATCCTGCGGGACCTGCATCCGCGGGGCAGCGACCCGCCGACTACGCGTCGGCCCTGCACGCCACGGCGCTGGCCGGCAAGCGGATCGGCGTGCTGCGTCAAGCCATGGGCTACCACCCCGGCGTGGATGCGCTCATGACGCACGCCATCGCTGCCGTGCGCGCACAGGGTGCAGAGGTCATGGACATCACGGTGCCCACCTACAACGCCTGGAATGAGCACGAGATCACGGTGCTGCTCTACGAGTTCAAGGATGGCCTCAATCGTTACCTGCAGCAGTCCGGCGCTCGCGTGGCCTCGCTCGAAGCGCTCATCGCCTGGAACCGCGAGCATGCGGATCGCGTCATGCCGCACTTCGGCCAGGAGCTCTTTGAGCTGGCCCAGTCCACTGGTTCGCTGACCGATGCGGCGTATGTCCAAGCGCGTGACGAAGCGAAGCGACTGGCAGGGAAGGACGGTCTCTTCGCTGTGCTCGAGAGCGATCGACTCGATGCCGTGATCGCGCCGAGCACCTCTCCGGCATGGAAGATCGATCCCATCCTCGGGGATCACTTCGTGGGCGCGGGCTACGCCATGGCGGCTGTGGCCGGAACGCCAAGCCTGACCGTGCCCATGGGTGATGTGGAAGGCCTGCCCGTCGGCCTCACATGGATGGGCCGTGCCTACGCCGAGGCCGATCTCCTCGGCTTCGCCTTCGCGTACGAGCAGGCGACGGCGAAGCGTCGAGCGCCCGGTGGTCTCATGCCTTGAGGCCGAAGCAGGGGGTCGTCGTCCATCGACACCCGGCTTCATGGTAGAAGGCCCCGACTGATGGACCATCTCACCCGCGACTCCGATCCCCTGGACATCCTGCTGCGCCACGATGCCTGGGCCACGCGCGAAGTGCTTCGCGCCTGCAGTCGCCTGACTGACGAGCAGTGGCGCCGCCGCTTCGAGATCGGGCCCGGGTCGCTGCACGACACGCTGACGCATGTGGTGGGTGCGATGCTTCGCTGGGCCGATCGCATCGATGGACCGCCGACCGAGCTGCGCCCCTCGATCGAGAGCGGTGTGCAGCGGACGCCTGCGGAACTCTTGCGCCTGCTGGACACGGCGGCGAGTGGGCTGGCTGCGAGCGCAGAGCGTGCGCGGGCGCGTGGACTCGGAACGGAGTTCGAGGTGACACTCGCAGGCCAGGCCCATCGATTCACGCGCGGTGCCGCGCTCGTCCATGTGGCCACGCATGGCATGCACCATCGTGCGCAGTGCCTCAACATGCTTCGGCATCTGGCCGTGCCCGGCGTCAGCGATTGCCTGCCCGAGATCGATCCGCTCGACTGGCAGCTGCGGGCGAACTCCTGAGCATCACGCCGAGCCGATGATCGCGCCCACCTCGATCTTGAGGTGCATGCGCGGGTCGGCGAGCCCTGACGGGCTGGTCATCGCGGCTCCTGCCATCGCTCCTTCGGGCCCGGTCGCTCCATTCAGCGCCCTTCGGGGACGGGCGCGCAGCCGTGTTGCGCGGAGAGCCCGTGCGCATCGCGTGTGGCTTGGCGCCCGAATGCCTCAACTGGCTTCGGGGCTCGCCTGCCGGGTGCACCACTCGCGCCAGGCGGACCGCAGCACTCCGTGGAAGCGCAGGCCGTAGGCCGAAGCGTCCAGGAGCGTCGACGCGCGGAGCATGGAGCGAGCATCCTTGCGGAATGCGGTGAGACGAACGCGATCCCGCGCCAGACCTGACGCGATCGCCATGAACTCCTCGGGCGTGTGCGCGATCCACTCGCCGAGGCCCGCGGCCCGGAGAAGGCTGGCTCCCACGCGCGCGGAGTGCCTGCTGCCCTCCAGCGTGACGACGGGGACTCCCATCCAGAGCGCCTCGCAGGTGGTGGTCGTGCCGTTGTAGGGGGTCGTGTCGAGCGCCACATGCACGCGGCCGTAGAGCGCGAAGTGATCCGACAAGCTGGCCGTGTAGGCAAGCATCTCGACGCGTAAGGGATCGATGCCGCCAGCCTGCAGCCGCGCCAGCACGCTGTGCCGTGTCGTGTCGTCGGCGATCGACTTCGACTTCACCAAGAGCCGCGAGCCTGGCGTGGCTTCGAGCGCGTGGCGCCAGAGGCGGATCGTGTCGTGGCTGATCTTGGTGGTCAAGTTGAACGATCCGAAGGTGATCGGCGCGTCCTCGTCGGGAAGCGATGGCTCAGGCGCTGCCTCGGATGGCCCGTAGCACAGGAAGCAAGGGTCGATCCGCAGCAGGCGCTCGGTCGCGAATGCATCGCTTGTGGCGGGATCGGTGGTGGAGTCCACGATGCGCCAGTCGACCGATGGGTGTCCGGTCGTATTCGGATACCCGATCGCCGAGACGATCACGGGTGCGGGCTTGCGATCGAGCGCAGACAGGCGGCCGCCCGCGGTGTGTGCAGAGAGATCGACCAGCACATCAATCCGCTGTTCCCGGATCGCTGCGTCCAGTCCCCGGTCATCGAGGATGGAGCATTCCACCCATGCCGACGCGAGCGACTGGAAGCGCACTCGCATGGGGTCCTTCGAGTTCGTCGGGAGCGTCGAGAAGACAACGAGCGTGTCCTCGGTGCGCCGCGTCCGGAACACCGCCTCCGCGAAGGAGCCCACCGAGTGCGTACGCAGGTCGCCGGAGAGGATGCCGATCCGCAGCGGGCGATCAGGTGACGCATCGAGCTGCGGTGGATCCATCCGCTCACGCACGATCTCGTCGTGGTAGGCACGGTGCGCAGCGAATGCTGCCGCCGCATCAACCGACCGGTAGTTCATCAGGAAGGCCAGCCTCGAGTTCAGCATCGGGTTGCCGCGGATTCGTGAACATGCTTCGCGAACCAAGTCCAGCGCCTCATCCAGGCGATCGGCTGCCTCCAGGGCACCTGCGGCGCACACGATCATCTCGGGCCAGTCGGAGCGCGCCGCGAGGCCGCGCTTGCACGACTCGATCGCTCCCGTGGTGTCCAGCAGTTCGAGGCGCGCGCTGGCGATCCCCAAGTGTGCACGGTGGTAGGAGGGGTCGATGGCGAGCGCCTGCTCGTACTGCGCGATGGCCTCCCGGTACCGGCGAAGCCCGGTGAGTGCATTGCCGAGGTTGCTGCGGTAGCCCGCCACCTGTGGGGCCAGCGCGACGGCGCGCTCGAGCTGGATCACGGCCTGCTGCGTCTGTCCGCACTGCGTCAGCAAGAGCGCGAGCAACTGCATCGCATCGGTGTTCTTCGGCTGGGCCCGAAGCAGCATCTTCAGCGATGCCATGGCCTTGTCGAGCTTGCCGGATCGCGCATCCTCCAGCGCGCGTTGGAGCGTCGGGTGGGTCGTCATGCTGCTGCCCGCGGACGATAGCCGAGCGCGCCCCTGCACCCTGCGGGGGATCCAGCCGATCCATGCACGCAACCCCTTGTCGCAAAACGATGTACGCACGCCGCACAACGCAAACGCCCCGGCCGTGTGGCCGGGGCGTTCACTCTGAACTGCTGTTCGTGCCGCCGGAGGGCGGCACCTCAATTCGTGCCGCCGGAGGGCGGCACCTCAAATAGCGGGGGCTGGATTTGAACCAACGACCTCCGGGTTATGAGCCCGACGAGCTACCAGGCTGCTCTACCCCGCAATGTGGATCGAAAGCATAGTCACGATCGCGCTCGCCGTCAATGCCACCGTCGACGGAGCGATCCCGCCGCGATCAGCGCGCTTGCTCGATGTCTGCTGACCCGCATCCCATACGCCCGCGGAGCGCGCCCGTTGCCCGCGCGGCGCCAGCGCGGATCGAGCGAAGCCATCGGCGCGCCCACCCGAACTCAATCGCCAGCACCCCAATGGCGGCAGGAATGACCACGACGGCCGGCCCCGGCAGCACGATCATCGCAACGCCGATCGCCAGGAGCACACCGCCGCCAACCAGCACGGCAATCCGACGCAGCACGCGCATCATGGGCGATCGTTCCATGCTCGTTCTACGGCGCTCGAACTCGCGGGTTCCCGCAGCAGGCGCCGATTCCCACCACCCTCGCAGTACAGTTCGCGTCCCATGGCCAAGGACGCCGTCACCACCACCAAGGGCACCACCCGCATCATCTGCTCCATGCTTGGGATCTCCAAGACCGTGGAGAAGAAGCCCATCCTCAAGGACATCTCGCTCTCGTACTACT
>VGYB01000071.1 GCA_016873115.1 Planctomycetota bacterium
GTGGTGTTGGGGTAGCCGATCGCCGTCACCATGACGGGAGCGGGCTTCGAGGCGAGTGCAGTGAGCCGATTGCCACCCGTGTGCCCCGAGAGCTCCACGAGGACATCGATGCCTTCAGCGCGGATCGCGGCATCCACGGCATCGTCATCGAGCACCGAGAGATCCACAATGCGGTTGAAGCGTTGCCGGATGCGACTACCCGCGGCATCATCCGACGGGCAGACCGTGGTCGGGAAGACGATCGTTTCCACATCAGGTGGACATTCGGCCACCAGGGACTCGGCAAAGAAGGCCACCGAATGGTCGTGAAGATCCCCGGACATGATGCCGATCCTGATCGTTCGGTCGGGATCGGGATCGGTCGATGCCGCCCGCCTGCGTGGTTGGCAGGCGCGGCCGAAGTCCCGGTGCGCCTCGAGGACCTCGTCTGGCGGGCGAACGCGATAGTTCATCGTGAGCAGGTGGTCGGACCGGAACCTGGGATCCGTGGGTGTTCGTCGGACGACATCGCGGTAGGCCTCGCATCCCTCCTCGATGCGGCCTGCCCTGCACAGCGCGAGCGCGAGGTTGGCGTAGGCACCTGGCTCCTGGGGCGCGAGCCGGACCCCGGTCCGTCCTGCCTCGATCCCTCGCTCCGCCTCGTTCACTTCGGCATACGCGGCGGCGAGTGCGATCCAAGGCAACGGGAACATCGGTTGGAGGGTGGCGGCACGCTCCCATTGCACGATCGCCTCGCGCTCGCGGCGAGCCTGCGAGAGCGTCAGGCCGAGATTGTGGTAGGCAGCGGCATTGGCCGGATCAAGGGCGATCGCCCGGCGCAGCCACTGCTCCGAATCGGCCAGTGCCCCGACCCCTCGCAGCAGCACCCCCATGATGCTGACTGCCATCGAGTCCCTCGGTCGCATGCGCAGGTGCAGCCGCACCAACTCGACCGCCTTGTCATGCTGGCCCGAGGCCTGCAACTCCATGGCCCGCTCGCCGAGGCTCTGCTTCACACTTGCGCTGGCCATGCTTCGAGCATACCTGCGTCGTGGTGCACGACTTACGCGCGACGGGTCGCTTTCGGTGGGCCGTTAGGATCCTGCCATGACGACGCGCGCGGCCAAGCGCTTGCTCCTCGTGGGATGGGATGCTGCGGACTGGCAAGTGATCGATCCGCTCATGAAGCAGGGGCGCATGCCCGTGCTTGCCGCATTGATCGCGCGGGGCATCCGCTCGGATCTGTCCACGCTTGAGCCGAAGCTGAGCCCGCTGCTGTGGACGACCATCGCCACCGGGCGAACGCCTGATCGACATGGCATCGCAAACTTCGTGGAGCCCAAGCCCGACGGCAGTGGACTGCGTGTGGCGTCCAGCACGAGCCGGAAGGTCAAGGCGCTCTGGAACATCGCGTCGCAGTCGGGGCTTCGCTCGCAGGTCACTGGGTGGTACGCCAGCCACCCCGCGGAGCCCGTCGACGGCAGCGTGACGAGCAATCTTCTCATGGAGGGGGATCCAGGCGATGGAGGCGCGTGGCCGCTTGCGGCTGGAGCCGTGCATCCCGAGGCACTGGCTGATGGCGTTGCTGCATCACGGGTCGGTCGCGCAGCCATGCGTGCCGAGGGTCTCGTCCATCTCGTGCCAAACTTGCCCGCGGGGGTCGCCAACGATCCCCGCGTTGCCACGCTTTGCAAGCTGATGGCCGTGGCCGCCAGCGTGGAGCGTGCGGCCCTTGTGGCCATGGATCGTGGACCGTGGGATCTTTCGATGGTGTTCTTCGAGTCGATCGATACGGTGGGCCATCACTTCATGCAGTACCGGCTGCCGCGGATGAAGCATGTATCCGACGCGGACATTCGCGCCTTTGGCGGCGTGATGGATGCCGTGTACACCTGGCACGATGCTGCCCTTGGCCGACTGCTCGATCGCGCAGGTCCCGACACGACCGTGATCCTGGTCAGCGATCATGGCTTCCACAGCGGATCCGGGCGACCGCACCTTGAGGACCTGCCGCCCGAGCGGCGCATGGAGAAGGAAGCGAGCTGGCATCGACCGACGGGGATCCTGGTGGCGGTGGGCCCTGGCATTCGGGCGGGCTCGACCGTTGCCGCCGCGAACATCGTGGACATCGCGCCGACGGTGTTGGCCTTGCTGGGGCTCCCTGCGGCATCGGACTTCGCTGGACGCGTCCTGGCTGAGGCGGTCGAGTGCCCGGTACCGGAGCGCGTCAAATCCTGGGAAGCGATCGAGGGTCCATCGGGACTGCACCCTGAGGATGCGAGACAGGATCCATACGAGGCTGCCGATGCCATCCAGCATCTGGTCGATCTGGGCTACATGGCGGCCCTCCCCGAGGACGCGAAGGCGCAGGTGGAGTTGGTCCGTCGCGAGAGCGCCTTCAACATCGGGGCGCATCTGCTGTCCAAGGGCTTGGTGCGATCGGCGCTCCCGAACTTCGAGATGCTCGTCGCCGCCCGCCCCGATGAGCCGCGCTACCGATCGTGCCTGGCCTCCTGCCTGATCGGTGTGGGCGAGGCACAGCGTGCCATCGATGTGGTGCGGGGCACACTGGAGCGCGATGCGGGCAATGCCGAAGCACGATTGATGCTGGCGCGCGGGCTGCTTGGCATTGGTGACCGTGATGCGTCCGTGCGAGAGGCCGATGCGGTGGCGCGCACCATTCGATCACAGCCTGCCCTGCTCCCAGCGCTTGCGGATCTCCTGCTCTGGCAGGGCAGGGCGAAGGAGTCGGCATCGCTCCAGCGTCGCGCGCTTGAATCGGATCGCATGGCGATTGCGCCGCTGCTTGGCGTGGCACGAGCGCTGCTGTGCGACCTCCCGAGCGAGCCGAAGGCCCGCAGCGCACAACTCGAGGCGGCCGCACAGGCCGCCCTCGATGCGATGGAGCGGTCCAAGGCAGTGCCGGAGGGGCACATGCTGCTCGGAGCGGCGCTGGCGTGGTACGGCGATCTGGCGCATGCAGAGCAAAGCCTTGATCTGGCCCTTACCTTCGATGCCAAGCATGTCGCAGGACTGCAGCTCCGCTCCGTCCTCGCCATGCATGCAGGCCAGACTTCCGATGCTGCGGCGTTCATGGCCCGCGCGCGCGCGGCACGCGCCGGCGCTGAGCTGGCTGAACCTGCGGCGCTCCCGTTCGAGTGGGAAGCGCTGGCAGCGCACCTTGGCGTCAATCAGGCCTTGTTGCGATAGAGCGAGGGATCGACGGCGCTCGCCATGGCGTGCTGATCCATCGGCACCCCGATGAACGCCGCCATGCGCGCAGCCTGCACGGCTGGTTCGCCGACGAACGAGCGGTATGGCACGCGCAGGACGGCGAAGTTCGGCCGCACAGACAGCCATTCGTGGACCTGACGGAGTTGCTGCGCGTAGATCGCCTTCAGTCGTTCGGGTGGCAGCGCGGCGCCCGAGCGGCCGCTGCGGGCCAGCATGGCCGACTGCGACGCGAGCACTTCGCTGAGTTCCCGCTCCATGAACACGACCCGGTAGAGGCGGTCATCGGGCAACTCCGGCAGGAGCATGTGGATGACCTTGACGACCTTGCCTGCGGCTCCATCGAGCCAGGCCTTGTCCGTGCGCAACGCCTTCACGCGCTCGAACTCGTAGTAGCCGCGTGGGTTGTCGGGGTCGGCCACGCGCTCACCGTCGGTCACGGGTTCGATCCCCCCTGCATGGATCGCCTGCATCGCCAGGCTCGTGCCTGAGCGGGGGAGGCCACTGACGACGATCACGGGCTGCGACATGGGGAGGCCCTGGCGGCACCCGCTGGTTCGGCGGGGCAGGAATCGGGGTGACAGGATTTGAACCTGCGGCCTCTTGCTCCCGAAGCAAGCGCTCTAGCCAAGCTGAGCTACACCCCGTCGGTCGGGGCGGCGAGTATACGGGGCAGGGGTGGCCTGGACGAGGCGCAGGGTCGGGACAAGGCTATCGGCACCTTTCAATACCGGAAGAAGGTGCACCACTCGAGATTTCTTGGCATTTGGCTTGGCTGACGGGGGGAACGACTAGGTTTCCCGGTCCAAATGTCGTGGAGAGGCGTGCTCTTCCACAACACTGGGTATCGGCGTGGGTACGCCGCCTTGGCGGAACGAAAGCCGACTGGCCGAGGGCCAGCCGGTTCCGGCTGCGGTCGGATCACAACACTCGGAGACTGGAGACACGATGAAGCATCTCAAGCTTGAACTGCACTTTGCCGCGACGGCGGCCCTTTGCCTGACTGGCGCTGCAAGTGCCGATGTCGTCACCTGGAACATCAACCAAGCCGTCCCTGCAACCATTGACGGTCTGTACTGCAACATCGAGACCCAGCAGTCCATCACGACGGCTGGCTCTGGTCTACCCGGCTGGGACATCAATCCCTACGGCGCCACGAACCTGACTTTCTTCTGGTCGGGCACCACCAACGGTGCCTCGGCTGGCGTCCGCCTGAACACTGTCGCTGGCGGCACCACCAGCGGTACGACCCTGTCGAGCCTTCCGGAAGGCTTCGTCATCGGGCCCGCTCTCGTCGGCGGTTCGTCTGGCGCGTCCTTCGGGTCAAGCAGCCCGAGTTTCACCACCACGGCCCAAGGGAAGTGGACCTACAACGCTGTGAACCGCTTCGGCTTCCGCTTCACCGACAGTTCCGGCCAGATCCGCTACGGATGGGGCGAAATGCAGATGGGCGCCAACGCCGCGACCCGCACGCTGCTGAGCGTGTCCTACGAGACTTCGGGTGGTCCGATCACCGTCGGTGGCAGCGGCCCGCCGCCGGCGTATGACCCGTGTGCATCCGGCAACCCAACGCTTGCGATCGGACCGAATTCCGTCTACTACCGCGCTGATGCGGCTGATGCGGTGGCGTCGTGCGGCACGATCTACGGTGCGAACTTCTACAAGTTCACGCCGATCGATTCAGGCTCGCACACGTTCCAGAGCTGCGTGTGCAGCGGCTGCTTCGCTGCGGTGCGGCTGGCCGTGCTGTCGGGCTGCGATCAGTCCGCCAGCGTTCTCGCTTGCGGCAGCGTCGCCTGCGCCGGGGATGGGCAGTCGGCATCGCTCAGTCTGGCTGCTGGCGTTCCGGTGTACATCGTGGTCGGTAACGCGTGCGCCTCGTGCGGTGTTACCAGCCCGGTCAGCATCGCGGTGACCGCTCCCCCGATCGGTGCGTGCGTGAACGCGGTTGATGCTGCATACGGTGACAACGCGTTCGACACCGGCGTGAACAACAACGGCACTCAGGCTG
>VGYB01000072.1 GCA_016873115.1 Planctomycetota bacterium
TTGCTGCGCTCGCGGCCGGTCTGATGAAGATCGCCAACGATGTGCGCTGGCTCTCCAGCGGCCCGCGCTGCGGCATCGGCGAGTTGGTGATCCCCGAGAACGAGCCGGGCAGCAGCATCATGCCGGGCAAGGTGAATCCCACGCAGGCCGAGAGCATGACCATGGTCTGCGTGCAGGTCATGGCCAACAACCAGGCGATCCTCACCGCCGCGAGCCAGGGCAACTTCGAGCTGAATGTCTTCAAGCCGGTGATCGCCCACAACTTCCTCAACAGCTGCGAACTCATCACGGGAACCTGCGATGCGTTCCGCGAGTTCTGTGCTGAGGGGATCACCGTCGACGAGAAGCGCGTGGCCGACCTCGTCGACCGATCGCTCATGCTCGTGACGGCCCTCGCGCCGCACATCGGCTACGACAAGGCCAGTGCGATCGCCAAGAAGGCGCACCATGACGGCACGACGCTGAAGGAAGCGGCGCTTGCCCTCGGCCATGTCGATGCGGCGACCTACGACCGCGTCGTGCAGCCCAAGGGCATGGTGCGCCCGGCCTGAGGGCCGCGCTCATCGGTGCGCCGTCCATCACCGAGCCTCACCCCGAGCAGGCCCTTGAAGAGCGGTACGGCCCACGCGACGCCAGGGATGCCGCGCACGCGCTGGAGGTCGGTCTCGCGGAGCGCCTTGGCATCATCGACCGACAGCAGACCGGGATCGGTGACCCGGAGGTCGGCCTGGGAGGTCTCCCGGATGATGGTGCTCGTGCGGCTCATCAGGCCCACGAAGATGCTGGCATGCTGGACGATCAGCGGGCTGGCGAACGCGAGCCCCAGCAGGATCCCCTGGAACCGGGCTCCGTCGCAAAGGGCATCCTGATCGCGATCCGAAGCATGGAAATGGGCTGAACTCCATCCGGTTGCGTGTCCCATGCGGCGGCGGATGCGACAATGTCCCGCGATGGATCCCCGCGACAGCCAAGCCTTCGAGATTCTCGTGCGAGAACACGCCGACATGCTCATGGCGTACCTGCGGGCCATGGCGTGGAACGATGCGCTGGTCGAGGATGCGTTCCAGGAGACCATCATCGTGGCCTGGCGGCGCCTTCCCGACTTCGACCGCAGCCGACCCTTCGCGCCGTGGATGCGTGGGATCGCGCGCAACACGCTGCTCGGACTCGCCCGCAAGCAGCAGCGCCGCCACGAGATCGCCGGCGAGTCCGCGACGCTGCACATCGAGGAACAGCTCACACGCATCCAAAGGACACCCGCCGATCGCTTCACCGACCGGTTGCAGCCACTCATGGAATGCATGCAGCGCCTTTCGCCTGAGCAGCGCGAGGCGGTCGAACTGGTGTACGGCCAGTCGCTCGACAGCGGCGTGGCTGCATCGACCGCCGGCACGAACGACGAGACCTTCCGCAAGCGCCTCTACCGTGCACGGCTGCAACTCGCGGAGTGCTTGCGCATCAAGGGATTCCTCGACGGAGCACCAGCATGACGCCGCATGATGACCAGACCGATCAGCCGGGAGCGAATGAGCGGCTCGTGCACGGCCTGCTTGCGTCACTCGCGGCGGGCCACGCGGCCCAGCAGGATCGCCGCGTGCGTGCCGCGATGGCGCGGATCGATCGCCGCCATGGTGTGCTCGCACGCCTGGGGTGGTTCGGCGTGGCTCGGTTCGCTGCTGCGGGTGCGCTCGCCGCCACGCTCACGATCGCGGTGGTGCTGTCGATCGGCCCCACAACCAATTCCGCCTACGCCACCCTGCAGTCGATCTCGAACCGCCTGGCCACCGGCAATCGCTCGTATCGCCAGACGATCATGCTCGCCAACCCGGACGGCACCGAGTCCCTTCGCGAGGCGATGGTCGATGTCGGCACGGGCCGTCGCTTCGTCCTCGCCATCGATCTCGATGCATTGCCGATGAAGCCGCGCGGGCTTGGCGATGCTGGCCACCGACAGGGCCAAGGGCCCGGCCAACCCGGCATGCGCGGCGAGCGCGGACCACCGCCGATGGCAGGAGGTCGTTTCCGGCATGGCCCCGAGCACACCGATCGACCAGTTCCCGACGGTCCGGGCCGCTTGCGCAGCGATGCTCCGGACTTCCGCGAACCTCGTGGTGCACCGCCCATCGCCTGGGGCTTCGATGGCACCGAGTATTGGCAGATCGACCTTGCCGGCGTCGTGACGCGCAGCACGGATCCCCTGCGCATGCGCGATCCCATGCCGCTCATGAGTGGTCCTTCGAACGAACAGGACAGCGACAGCGATGATGAAGAGCTGCTGACGCTCCAGCCGCTGCTCGATCGACTTGCGAGCGGATTCGATCTCACGGTCGTGACCGGCGCACAGGCGCGCACAGCCGAGGGTGAACCGCTGATCGTGATCGAGGCCACGCTGCGGCCCGAGACAGCCGCCGCGGCCCAGCCAGTGATGCCCCCGATCGAGCTCAAGGAACGCGATGGCCCGTCGATCCGCAAGGGACGCCGCGGCATGCCTCCACCGCCCACGCCAAGTCGAGTGCGGCTCGTGGCCGACGCCCGGACCAATGAACTGGTATCCGCGGTTGCGGACTGGCCCGAAGGCAATCGGATCGTGCGCATGGTGGTCGAGCGCGTGGCACCCCGCGCGATGGACGACACCTGGTTCAGCCCGGATCGGCACGGCCCCCCTGCGCGGGATCTTCCACCATGAAGAAGTGCCCCACGAGCGTCGTGGTCGCCATCACACTGCTCGATGATGGCATCGTCGATGGCAACGATCTGGGCCTGATGCTCTCGTCCTGGACGCTCTGATCCGCGCTCAGGCCGGTAGCGGCCGGAGCATCTCCTGCACGATCGACTCAGGGAGGTCCTCCATGCGGATGGCTTGCCCGATGTCGTAGATGCCGACCTGCGTGCGTCGGATCGAACGGCAGTATCCACCCGTGCCCAGCGCGACCCCGAGGTCCCGGGCCAAGCTGCGGATGTAGGTGCCCTTGCCGCAGTGCACACGGAGCGACAGCGTGGGAAAGTCGTAGGCATCGATCTCGATGCCGTGGATCATGACGGGCCGTGCCGCGAGCTCGCGTGCCTCGCCGGATCGTGCGAGATCGTAGGAGCGCCACCCCTGCACCTTGATCGCACTGAAGGCGGGCGGCCGCTGCATGACCTCGCCCACCCAGCGACTGCAGGCGTCGCGGATCGCTTCCCGGGATGGCGCACTCGCGGTCACGTCCGTGCGCTCGCCCTCGCTGTCATCCGTGGTGGTGAACGCCGAGAGATCGATGGTGGTTTCGTAGCGCTTCTCGCCGGCCATCAGCCGGTCGATCGACTTGGTCGCACGGCCGATCGCCACGACCAGCACACCGGTCGCCAGCGGATCGAGCGTGCCCGCATGGCCGGTGCGAGCCTTGCGGGCCCGGTACCGAACGCGCTCGACAACGCGCATGCTCGTCATGCCGAGCGGCTTATCGATCACCAGGATGCCGTGGAGGTCAGCTGGCGCAGCAGGCGCGCTCATGCCGCTACTCTAGTAGCCCACCTTGGACAGGTGTCCGAGCGGTTGAAGGAGCAGCATTGGAAATGCTGTATACGGGTCACCGTATCGGGAGTTCGAATCTCCCCCTGTCCGTTGGCGACCGCTGCGTGGCTCGGAACCCCGGGTCGCGCAGCGGTTGTCGTTTTCGAGCGGGCGCTCGATCGGAATGCGGCGTGACTATTCTGCGCTCTGCCGCGGTTGGGGTCGTTCGCAATCGTTCACTGACCTCGGAGGCGCACCATGTTCCAATCGTTGCCGCTCGCCCAATTCATCATCGCCGTGTCGGCGTTTCTTGCACTCGCGCCCTTGCCGATGGGCGCGATCCAACAATCGCCGCCGGACGGCCAGACGCCTGCCCAAGAGCGTCGCGAATTCTCGCAGGATGAGATGGAGGATGCGCCCGGCGACGGCGGCGAGAGCGAGTTGATCGACGAAGCTGGCGACGCCAAGGTCGCCCTTGATGGATACCGCAGTCCCTACCGACTCAAGTTCAAGCACCCGATCGAGGAGTTGCTCCCCGACCGAGACACCGAACGAGGAAGCCCGGCCGTACAGAGCTTTATTCCCGAGCGAGAGTGGTACAGCGAAGCGGTCCGCGAGCGATATCGCGGTTGGGGTCCGAAGCAGCGCCTGTTCGCTTGCCCGGAAGAGATGCGCGACAAGTCAGTTGAGTGGAAGCGCGAGCGCATCATCGCGGGCGCGAGCAGGTTCCTTGGATACGACTACCAGCACCACCACATTCCGGACTGGAATCCGCCCGCGGATTGGCCATGGAACAAGTGCTGCACCGGTCGTCAAAGCAAGGGCGTGGACTGCAGCACCTTCAGCAGTTGGAACTACAACTGGGGACTTGGCATCCACATGTACACGAACATCGTGACGCAGTCTCGCCAGACCACGCTCCGTGGTGAGTTCGGCGAGCGTCACGCGCGAGTCATCCGACGCCCCGAGGGGGAAGACTCCTACGAGGAACTCTGCAGAAGTCTGCGCGCTGGCGACCTGCTCTACATCATGGACGGCAAGTGCACCCATGTGGTGCACGTGATCATGTGGCTGGGCGAGTGCGGCGAGAGCCCTGACGGGACGCCTCTCGTCATGGACTCGGGCGGCGGCGCTTCCAGGGACTGTGACGGCATCAGGATTCCCAGCGGCATCCACATGCGACCGTTCACGAAGGGCAGCTGGTTCCACAAGAGCTTTTCGCACGCGCACCGATGGCTCGAGTGAGCTCGAGCGAATTGCCCCAGGACAGGGCCGCGGCCGCCTGAAGCGGCATGTTCGTGGGGTTGCAGCCTCGACAGACATCCAGCGGCGAGAGCCGCTACACTGGCCGATCTCCCGGGCTGTAGCGCAGCTTGGCTAGCGCGTTTGACTGGGGGTCAAAAGGTCGTGGGTTCAAATCCCGCCAGCCCGACTCCTCACTCCGAAGCGGAAGGCCCCAGCGCCTTCCGCTTCGTCGTTCCGGGGTCGCGGAGCACGAAG
>VGYB01000073.1 GCA_016873115.1 Planctomycetota bacterium
CGGAGCGTGGCGTGCGTTTCGTGCAGCTCTACATGCGCGGTTGGGACCAGCACGGCAACCTGCCGGGCGAACTGCGCGCGCAGACCAGTGCGGTCGATCAGCCGCAGGCGGCGCTCATCAAGGATCTGCGTCAGCGCGGGCTTCTCGATGACACGCTGGTGCTGTGGGCTGGAGAGTTTGGTCGCACGGTGTATTGCCAGGGGCCACTGGCGCGCGAGAACTACGGTCGCGATCACCACCCTCGCTGCTTCACGGTCTGGCTGGCCGGTGGCGGCGTGAAGCCCGGCATCAGCTGGGGCAAGACCGACGACTTCTCCTACAACATCATCGAGAACCCCGTCGAGGTCCACGACCTGCACGCGACGATGCTGCACCTGCTCGGCTTCGAGCACAAGCGGCTCACCTTCCGGCATGAGGGGCGTGACTATCGCCTGACCGATGTCCACGGCAAGGTGGTGAGCGCGATCATGGCGTAGGTGGAGTGCCTTGATGCACGCGGGCCACTCGCCCCGGCCTCGGTCGCAGACCCGCTCGGATTCCTCCCAACGAGCACAGCGGCTCAGCCGACTCCACGCTTGAGCGCTCGCAGCGCGAAGCGCTGTGGCAACAGGAACGGCAGCAGTTCGTCCGCGATCACGCGCGGGGTACCAAAGGCAAGGTCGGCGATCAGTTCGGCCGCCAGCGGCGTGGTGAGCATGCCGTGGGAACCGTGGCCGATCGAGCACCACTGGCCCGGCGCGTGGGGGCAAGGCGGCCATGCTTGCGCCCTGGGCCCGTGCCTGATCGCCCGGTACGCCTCGGTGAACTGTCCATCGTCGGCGATCGGGCCGATCATCGGCAGATGATCCTGGCTGGCTGCGCGGGTGCCTGACCACAGGTCGATCAACCGATGCGGTCGGGGGAGCAGTCGCGCGGTGATGGCCTCGAGCGACCGAGCCTCGAGTTCAGCCTGCATCGGATGGCTCGGATCTGCGTCCGTGGCTGGGGCCGACAGGCCCGGATGATTCGTGGCGCCGATCCAAGCGTGCGCGAGATCCGTGCAGGGCAGGGCATGTCCGTCGTCCATGATCGCCGTGTCGAGCGCGGTCGCCAGCCGGACCTGGCCGACCGACCCGCCGTTGGGAACAGGCCGCGCGTGTGTGCAGACGGTTCCATCGAGGGCCGCGGTGGCCAGGGCCGTGGCGTGGACCACGAACCCATCGCACGATGCGCCGTCGGTCACGCGGATCAGCGGATGGTTCAGCAGCACCTTGATCCACTCCCGCGGCGTGGCGACGAGTGCCATCCGCGTGGTTGGTCCTGCCGCGGTCGTGATCGGCAGCAGTCGATGCGGCAAGCCCAGGTCGATGCAGCGTTCGGCAAGAAGGTGCCAAGCGGCATGGTGCACCCTGACCTGTTCGCTCTGCCATGACCCATCGGGCTGCGCTGCGGCCGCGAGCGGCACATCGCTGGCTCGGGGTGCGCCGCGGGCAGGCTCCACGACCGAGACCTGCGCACCGCGTTCGGCAAAGGCGCGGGCACACCAAGCCCCGGCAAGTCCGGCCCCCAGGATCGTCACCCGCTCGGGAGGGACGGTGCGTGGCGGGGCGAACCATGGTGCGACGGCGCAGGCCGGCTGGTGATCGCGCCGCGTTGCCATGATCATGTGGCGCTTGGTGTCGAAACCAGGAACGCGCTTGACCTCGAAGCCCGCTTCGAGGAGTCCGTTGCGCACAGCGGCCGCAGCGGAGAAGGTCGATGCGGTGCCGCCTGACTTCGTGAGTCGAGCGACATGCTCGATCACCTCGGGCGACCAGAGTCGGGTCTCGACGGCTGGCTCGTAGGCATCCAGGAACCACGCATCGGCCTCGAAGCTCAGATGCGGAAGCCAGGCGGCGGCATCGCCCAAGGCCAGTGTGATGGTGGCGTGGCCATGCAGCGGTTGCCAGCGAATCATGCCTTGGGTCGATCGGATCGGTCGCGCGAGGATGGCATCCAGCGCAGCGCGCTCCGGGGCGGGGATCAGCGCATGGCTCGCGGGATCGCGCCACCAGTCGAGCATGGCGGGATGGCGTTCGAACCCCACATAGTGCAGGCGCTGGCTCGGGGTGGCGTGGCGTTTGAAGGCGGCGAGGAGGCAGGCCAGGGAACAGCCGGTCCCGGTCCCGAGTTCGGCCACGGTCCACTGGCGCTGGGTGGCCCATTTGCCAGGGTGGGCGTCATGCGCTGCCGGAAAACCCTGTGCCCGGAGGTAGGTGTGGGCCTTTTCCCCCCAGGGGTCGGCTTCGTGGAAGGGCCGAGGCATCCCTCCAGAACTTGAAATGACCCCTCTGGACCCTGAATCCACGCTTGATCCCGGGTAGGGCCACTGTTGGATCGGCAGGGGTTCGGGGGTGGTGGAGGGCACGCCGGGAGCAGTATGGGCCGGAATCGGCCTGAAAACGCGACTGGTCGTTCTCCTCAAACGAAAGCCCAGGAATCTTGCGCGGGGGAAAAATCAGGAAACTTTATGTGGGAAAGTTGCAACGATTCGGAACCGGTGCAGTCTACCCCGTCCCGAAGTCGTGTTCGGGGTGTCCGGCCCCTCAGCCGGAGCCTTGCGAGGTGGCGGTCGGTCCTAAGGAAGCCTCCACCACCCGTTCCTTCCCTGAGTATCTGGAGAAAGATCATGAAGAACCTGAAGCTTGAGATGCACTTTGCGGCTGCTGCTGCGCTGTGCGCCGCCGGCGCGGCCAACGCGGCCGTCGTCGTTTGGAACATCAACCAAGTTGTCCCTGCGACCATTGATGGTCTGTATGTCAATGTAGAGACCCAACAGGCCATTACGACCGCTGGCTCTGGTCTGCCCGGCTGGGACCTCAATCCCTATGGCACCAGCACGACAGGCATTTCATTCTTCTGGTCGGGCAGCACCAACGGTGCCTCGGCTGGCGTCCGCCTGAACACTGTCGCTGGCGGCACCACGAGCGGTTCGACCCTGTCGAGCCTTCCGCAAGGCTTCTCGATTGGGGCCCAGCTGACCGGCGGCGCGTCTGGCGCGTCCTTCGGGACAGGCAGCGCGAGTTTCACCACCACGGCCCAAGGGAAGTGGACCCTCAACGCCATCAACTACTTCGGCTTCCGCTTCACGAACGCTGCTGGTCAGGTTCGCTACGGATGGGGTGCCATGCAGGTTGGCGCCAACGCCGCGACCCGCACCCTCGTCACGATTGCGTATGAGAACAGTGGCGGATCGATTGTGGTTCCGGCTCCAGGCGCCATCGCCCTTCTGGGGTTGGCAGGCTTGGTCAGCCGTCGTCGTCGCTGATTCTGGGATCCCGCCCCGCCTCTCGAATTCGGGCGGAGCGAGACCACAACTGTCAACGCTGGGGGCAGTCCGCAAGGACTGCCCCCTTTGTCTTGTTCGGGGGGTCTTGGGTTCCCCGATGATTCACACCACGGGCTTTGGGTGCGCCTCACACCACGAGCGCCAACAGCCCCGAAGCGCTGCGTGGAATCGTCCCGAATAGGCCTTGGCATCCAGGAGCGGCGAGGCTCGGAGTTCATCCCGCAGCGACGAGCGGAGTGACGCCAAGCGGTCCATGTCGCCAAGGAGCCCCGTGGCGATGCGGACGAAGCCGTCGGCATCCTGGGCGATCCACTCTGGGTGCCCAGCAGCCGTCAGCAGGCTTGCCGAGACGCGCGAAGCATGTCGATCACCGCGCACGGTGACGACCGGCACCCCCATCCACAGGGCTTCGCAGGTGGTGGTGGTGCCGTTGTAGGGAATGGTGTCGAGAGCGACATGAACGCGTCCGTAGAGCCCCAGGTGTTCGGCCCGTGTCGGGGACCAGGCGATCATCTCCACACGATCCTCGGTGATGCCCTCTGCCGAGAGTCGCCGCGACAGCTCGCGTTGCGTGGACGGGTCGGCAAGCGTTTGCGTCTTCATCAGAAGCCGCGACCCCGGCACCGCATGCAGGACCCTTGCCCAGAGGGCGGCGCAGGCAGGGCTGATCTTTGCCCCGTTGTTGAAGGAGCCGAAGGTGAGCGGGCCGTCCGCCGGCATCGTCGGTGAAGCATCGAGTTCCGGTGGCCGGTAGCAGAGAAAGCACGGATCGAGCCGCAGCAGCCGCTCCGTGCAGCAGGCCTCCGCACCGGGCGGATCGGTGATGGAGTCGACGATGCGCCAGTCGATGGCGGGCAATCCGGTGGTGTTGGGGTAGCCGATCGCCGTCACCATGACGGGAGCGGGCTTCGAGGCGAGTGCAGTGAGCCGATTGCCACCCGTGTGCCCCGAGAGCTCCACGAGGACATCGATGCCTTCAGCGCGGATCG
>VGYB01000074.1 GCA_016873115.1 Planctomycetota bacterium
CTCTTGGCAAGGCATGTCACCGAGCCGCCCGGGCCGGCCTGAGGGGTGAGCAGCTTGTTGGCGCTCACGCTCCACGCTCGCTGCGCAAACCACTCAGCGTTCGACTCCATCACGGGCTTCAACTGCACGGCCGAGGCACCACGCGCGTTCGCCGCAAGGGTCCCGCCCGCGAGCAGACCCATGCTGCCGATGGCGATGCCCTTCAGTGTGGTGCGACGCGAAAGCGGTATCTCAGGATCGATCATTTTTGATGTTCTCCGGCCGTCATTGCGTTCGAGTGTGAATGACCGTCAATCAAGGGAGCAGTAATCACGGGAGAGTAGCACGATGTTGAACGCACTCCGCGCACCAGTTGACTTCCTACTCAATGAGCACACTGCATTTCGAACTTGGTCCTACACCAAAATCTCACGAACCACTCGTGCAGACTCCTGAACCCCGGTTAGGCGGTGATCGAGGCCGTTGTGGCGGTAGGTCAGGCGCTTGTGGTCGAATCCAAGCAGGTGAAGGATCGTGGCTTGGAGATCGCGTACCGAGACGGGATCGCGTGTGATTCTGTAGCCGAGATCGTCCGTTGCCCCATGGACGATCCCGCGGCGCGTACCGCCGCCGGCCATCCAGATCGAGAAGGCATGCGGGTGATGGTCGCGCCCGAGGAAGTCCCGCTTGCCGTCGCGGAACTCGGCAACGGGAGTGCGACCGAACTCGCCACCACACACGATGAGCGTCTGGTCGAGCAGCCCGCGTCGACGCAGGTCAGTGATCAGCGCTGCGAGCGGCCGATCGGCCTGTCCGCACTTCGTTGGCAACTGGTGCAGCAGGTCATCGCTGGCGTTCGTGCCGTGGCCATCCCAGCCCCAGTCAAAGAGCTGAACGTAGCGCACGCCGCGTTCGACCAAGCGCCGAGCGAGAAGGCAGTTGTTGGCAAAGCTCGAGACACCCGGTTGCGATCCGTAGAGCTCGAGCGTTGCGGCGTCCTCGCGCAATAGATCCATCGCCTCGGGCGCAGCGAGCTGCATGCGGTGAGCGAGTTCGTATTGGGCGATCCGTGTCGCGGTCTCCGGATCGCCGGAGCGCTCGGCGGTGATCCGATTCAGGTCGTTGACCGAGGCGATCACCGCAGCTCGGCCCGCCCGATCCACGCCCTTCGGGTCCTTGAGGAACAGCACGGGGTCTCCACTCGTACGGCACTGCACACCCTGGAAGATGCCCGGCAGGTAGCCGCTGCCCCAAATGCTCTTGCCTGCATCGGGTGTCTGCCCCGAGACGAGCACGACGAACGCAGGCAGGTTGCTGTTCTCACAGCCGAGTCCGTAGGTCACCCATGAACCCATGCTCGGCGAACCGAATCGCGGCTCGCCCGTGTGCAGAAGAAGTTGCGCGGGTGCGTGGTTGAACTGCGACGTGTGCATCGAGCGAACGAGGCAGAGTTCATCGGCCACGCCACCGAGCTGCGGCAGCAGATCGCCGAGTTCCATGCCACTCTGGCCACGCTTGCTGAATCCGTGCAGCGGTCGCAGCAACTCTGGATGCCCCTTGATGAAGGCGAATCGCTCGCCCTTCAGGTACTCGTCGGGACACGGTGTGCCATGCAGCCGTGCCAACTCAGGCTTGTGGTCGTAGAGCTCCAACTGCGACGGGCTGCCCGCCAAGTGGACATAGATGACCGACTTTGCGCGTCCGGGGAAGTGTGGACTTCGGACCGCAGCGGGATCGATCTGCCCATCCAACAGGGGCGCCGCTAGACCAAGTTCACCGAGCGCAAGTGCGCCGAGCCCCAAGCTCCCCGCACCAAGGAACTGGCGCCGAGTGATCGCGTGCAGGCTCGGAAGGTCGTGGTGCATCACGGTCTGCTCAGGAACTCATCGGTGTTCAGGATGGCGCTGGCAACGCTGGTCATGGCGGCACGCCGCACGGCCTTCTCACCCTCGCCTGCCACTGCTGCAGCATCGGCGGGAGCGGATTCGTAGCGGGCTCGCTCCGCATCGAAGAGCGAGCGCAGTACGGCGTGCTCCGTCTCGACTGGCGCGCGCAGGAGGGCGCGATGCCACATGGTGTTGATTGCGGTGGTCGGCTCAAGTTCATCGACCGAACGGGCCAGTGCCACGGCACACTCGACGAACGCCGGATCATTGAGCGTGACAAGGGCGGCCAACGGCGTATTCGTGCGCACGCGGCGTACGGTGCACGTGGCGCGATCGACTGCATCAAGCGTCATCAGGCTGGGGTAGGGCGCAGAGCGCCGCCAGAAGGTGTAGATCGCACGACGATGCCGGTTCTCACCTTCGCTGTTGGTCCACTTGGCTCCGTTGTAAACGATGTTCCAGATGCCGTCAGGCTGCGGGGGCATCACCGGCGGACCGCCCATCGTGCGCGAGAGCAGTCCGGAGACAAGAAGCGCGCTGTCGCGAATGGTCTCGGCATCAAGCCGTCGGCGTGGAGCATGCCAGAGCAGTCGGTTGGAGGGATCGCGCTCGACTCCCGCACCAACACGCACCGCAGCCTGCCGATAGGTGCTGCTCAGAACGAGTTCGCGCATCAGGCGCTTGATGTCCCAGCCACCATCCCTGAAGCGGATCGCCATGTCGTCAAGCAACGCGGGATTGGACGGCGCGTCGCCCATCACACCGAAGTCACTGCTCGTCGCGACCAGCCCAGTGCCGAAGATCGACTCCCACGCTCGGTTGACGATGACACGGGCAGTGAGTGGGTTGGTTGGAGCCACGATCCACTCCACCATGCCGCGGCGATCGCGCGGCCACGTGCTGCCGAAGTCGTGCAGCGATGCCGGTGTTCCAGCCTGCACGGCTTCGGCAGGCGAGGTCAGCGCGCCGCGATCGAGCCGATGCGTGGTGCGGCGCGCAGCGTCTGGCAGTTCCTGCAGGACGGGCACTTGGGTGGCGCCGTGCGCGGTCGTGATCGGCATCGTCGGCGCATCGTCGTCCGTGTCGGCATCGGCCTGCTGATTCAGGAAGTCCATGAACCGGTAGTAGTCGGCGTGGGTGAGGTCGTCATGCGGATGCGAGTGGCACTGCACGCACTGCATCGAGAGTCCCATCCAAGCGTTCCAAGTCGTGGCCACGCGATCCATCACCGCGGCGATGCGGAACTCTTCGTTGTCGGTGCCACCCTCGGCGTTGTTGAGCGTGTTGCGGTGGAACGCCGTCGCCACGCGCATGCGCTCATTCGCATCGGGCAGCAGATCGCCAGCCAGTTGCTCGCGGGTGAACTGGTCGAACGGCATGTTGGCGTTCAGCGCATCGATGACCCAGTCGCGCCAGGCCCAGATCGTTCGGTTGCCATCTTTCTCGTAGCCCTGCGTGTCGGCGTAGCGAGCGATATCGAGCCACGGTGCGGCCCATCGCTCGCCGTAGTGGGGGCTCGACAGCAGACGGTCCACCACACGATCGAAGGCATCGGGTGATTCATCTGCCATGAACGCCGCGAGTTCCGCTTCCGTTGGGGGAAGCCCGATCAGATCAAGCGATGCTCTGCGCAGCAGTGTCGCACGGTCGGCTTCCGGCGATGGCTCGAGTTCAGCCTGATGCAGTCCGCGCAGGATGAACCCGTCGATCGGCTGTCGGCACCACGGATCCTTCGCTTCACTCGGTGGAGTCGGCACGACGGGTGCGACGAACGACCAGTGCGGCGACTCCGGCGCACCCGCAGCGATCCATGCCGTGAGCAGCTCCTGCTCTGCGGCAGACAGCGCCGGACCATCAAGAGGCATGCGCTCGTCCGGATCGCTTGCGGAGATGCGCCTGAGGAGCTCACTCGATGCAGGATCACCGGGCACGATGGCTCGAAGCCCACTCGCCGCAGGTCGACTCGCGTGTTCGCTGCCGTGCAGGTTGAGCTGTGCGCGCTCACGCACCCCACCATGACATCTCAGGCAACGCTCGGCAATCAGTCGGCGCGCCTGCTCGGCCATGGACAACGGTCCATCCCCGCCAGCGCAGCAGAGGACCATCGCAATCGACGCCAGCATGATCGGATCGTAGCTCGTGGGGAAGAAAAACCCCGCCGAAAATGCTGTTTTCTCGGCCTTGCCTCCATCAGCACTTTCGGGGCGCACGCGGTGCTCCGTGCCTTGAATGTCGGGCACAGGGGCAATCAAGCCGCGTCGATACTGTCGGCAGTAATTACTGCGCCGAGATTTCGCCGTACGCCTCTGGGCGGCGGTCGCGGTAGAACTGCCACACGCTGCGCACCTGTTCGATCATGCCAAGATCGAGATCGCTGATGAGCAGTTCGTCGCGGTCTTCACT
>VGYB01000075.1 GCA_016873115.1 Planctomycetota bacterium
TCGGTCGCAGCAATCCGGGTCGGTAGACCACACTTCGCTCCGCTGCGGTCAGGACTCTCCCGTCGACGGCATCAACCACGGTGCAAGGCACGGGGCATCCCGCAACGATTCGCTCCACATTCAGCCGCCGGGACGGACTGTCCCGCATACTGATGATGAAAGCCTCGACTCGAGCGGACATGGATGATTTGTCGCTGCCGAAAGCTGCGCGTGAAGAGTCTATCCGGGCTGGTATGAGTCATGCGTTTGGGAGAAGGTGCCGGAATCAGGGAATGATCAGGCTGTATGCGGCAAGCGGCCAAGGGTTCACGCCTTGCCCAAACCCCTCACCACTTCCGCGATCCCGCGCGACTCGCTCGTGATCGAGAACCGTTCGATCGCCCTCGCCCGTCCCGCTTCGCCCATCGCGCGAGCCCGGCCCGCATCAGCCAGAAGCGGCTCGAGCGCGGCGGCGAGCGCGGCGGCGTCGCCCGGCGGCACGAGGGATCCGGTGCGCCCCTCGTCGACCATCGACTCGAACGCCCCCGCCCGCGAGGCGACGACGGCGGCTCTGCAGGCCATCGCCTCAATGACCGTCAATCCGTAGCCCTCGTACAAAGGACAAGCCACGGTCACGAGGCAGCGTGCGTACCACGCGGGCATGTCCTCGGCGTCGACGGGGCCGAGGAAGATGACGCGGTCCCTCAGCCCAGCGCGGTCGATGGCGTCACGAAGCGGCGCGAGAAACGCCTCATCCTCAGGCTTGCAGAGGCCAGCGAGAACGGCGGTCCACTCGGGGTGCTTCGGCAGGAGCTCGAGCATCGCCTCAAGGAAGACATGCGTTCCCTTCTCGCGGCGCAGCCGGCCGGAGATGAGGACTCCGTGGCGTCCGGGCAGGCCCATGGCCCGCCACGCCGCATCGCGGTCGGCGGCGGGGCGGAAGCGATCCGTGTCGACCCCGTGACCGATGGTGGCGACCACCCGCGGCACGAGGGCGGACGCCTGTTCGGTGGTGCCGATCACGGCGTCGGCTCGCGCGATGAGAAGCCGAGGCAGCAGCGAATGGCGTCGGATCGCCGCCGAGGTGAAGAGCACGCGAATGGGCCGCCGGAGAAGGTCACGCAGGACGACCGCCAGCAGAAGTTCGTGGTTTCTCCGCACATGCCAGACGATCTTCCGGCCGTGGTTCCGCAGCCAGATTGCCCGCCAGAGGCCCATGCGGCGGAGACGGTCCGGGTTGCTCCGGGCGGCCAGTTCGGCTCCCGGAAGGTCCTCGCCGACATATGCCACCCGGAGTTCGCCCGACAGCCAGGGCAGCAGGGCGTTGATGGTTCCAGAGACCCCGGTAAATCGACGCTTGAGGCATGTGACCACGACGTCAGGCTCGAAGGCCGATCCGTCCGCGGCCTGGTTCCGCTGGTCATGCGCCGAGGGCACGGTCGGACTGTACCCGCGGGAGGATCACGATCGAGCCGGAGTTGCGCTTGCGCCCCGAAGTACTCGAGTCGGTGTGCGGACGCGCGCGCGTGATCCGGAGCGAGCCCGGTCCTCGCGAGCAGGAAGTCCTGCCAGCCGCGATGCCGCGCGAGGATCTCGCGGGCGGCCTCGAGGCCCGCGTCGGTCAGGTTCCACGAGCCGTTCTGGGTTGAGAACAGTTCCCGTTCGCGCAGGCATGTGAACGCCGCGCCGCTCAGGTGCCGAAGCACCGATCGCCGGCATCGCCCAATCCTGGGCAGATGAAGAAGCGCTCGTTGAGGCAGCGGTCAAGCGCCGCCGCATACACGCGCACATCCGGGTGCGCGGCCTGCATCGCGGCCAGTCCCTCGGGCACGACCACAAGGCAGACCACACTGATGTCGCGCGCACCGGTGCGCTTGACCTCGTCGACCGCACGCGCCGCACTGCCGCCTGTGGCGAGCATCGGATCCACCACGAGCACGGGGCCGTCCTGCACATCGGCAGGAAGCCTCAGGTAGTACCCCTCCGGCTGCGCGGTGTGCTCGTTGCGACGGATGCCGATGTGGCCCACGCGCGCCTCGGTGAAGAGCGCCAGGATGCCGTCGGTCATGCCGAGGCCGGCGCGCAGGACTGGTACGAGCGTGGGCGCGCACCGCAGCCTCTGCGCGAGCATGCGCTCCATCGGCGTGTGGATCTCGACCGGCTCGGTCTCGAAGCGACGGCTCACCTCATAGGTCATGAGCCCGGCAATCTCGCCGAGCAACCTGCGGAAGTCGCTGCTCGGCGTGGTGCGCTCACGGAGCACGCTGAGCTTGTGCTGGATCAGCGGATGATCGACCAACCACAGGTTCGGGTGCTGCGGGTGAGCCTGCATGTGGCGTGTTGTACCCGCGCACCGATAGCATCGCCCGCGCGGCCCGGGTCCTTCTTGGGTGGCCGCCTCGCTCCAGACAGGATCCCGACATGTCGACCATGACCAACGCCCGGATGCCCCAGGCCTCACGGCTCTTCAACGCGAGCTGCCTCGCACTCATCGTCACGGCCATGAGCTTTGCCCTTCGGGGTGGCGCCATGGGCGCATGGACCTCCGAGTTCGGCCTCACCAACGAGCAGGTGGGCTGGATCAACAGCACGGCGTTCTGGGGCTTCACGCTGGCGATGGTCTTCGGCGGACCACTCTGCGATGCGATCGGCATGGCGGCGATCACGCGCATCGCGTTCGTGGGCCATCTCGCGGGCATTCTGCTCACGATCTTCGCGTGGGACTACTGGAGCCTCTTCACGGGAACGCTCCTCTTCGGCATCGCCAACGGATCGGTCGAAGCCGCCTGCAATCCGCTCATCGCCGCGCTCTACCCCGACGACAAGACCACCAAGCTCAACCACTTCCATGTGTGGTTCCCCGGCGGCATCGTGATCGGGGGCCTGGTCGCCTTCATGATGGCCAAAGCCGGGCTGGGTTGGAAGATCCAGTTCGCCTCGATGCTTGTGCCACTGGCCGCCTACGGTGCGCTCTTCCTCGGGCAGCCGATGCCACAGACCGAGCGCGTGGCGATGGGACTGTCCGGCGGTGCGATGGTGCGCGCATGCCTCAACCCGGTCTTCCTGCTCATGGTCATCTGCATGCTCATGACCGCTGCGACGGAGCTCGGGCCGGGCCAGTGGATCCCCAGCATCCTCGAGAACGCCGGTGTGTCCGGCATCCTCGTGCTCGTCTGGATCACCGGGCTCATGGCGGTCGGTCGCCAATTCGCGGGACCCTTCGTGCATCGGCTGCAACCGCTCGGCATGCTGCTGGCAAGCGCCGTGCTGAGCGCAGCCGGTCTCTTCCTGATGAGCCGTTCATCAGGCGGCATGCTGTTCGTGGCGGCCACGGTCTTTGCCTTCGGCGTCTGCTTCTTCTGGCCCACGATGCTCGGCTTCGTGAACGAACGCTTCCCGGCCACGGGTGCACTGGGCCTCGCGATCATGGGCGGTGCCGGCATGCTCAGCGCTGGCTTCGTGCTGCCGGTGATCGGCCGCTTCTTCGATGAGGGGATCACGGCTCGCCTTCCCGAAGGCGTCACTGCCGATGCACTCAAGTCCGCTGCAACCGGCAGCGAGCAGGCCGCGCAGTGGATGTCGATCCAGGCCGGCGCCGGTCTGGATGCACTGGGGAAGGTGGCCGTGCTGCCGGTCGTCCTCGTGGTGGTCTTTGCCGCACTCTTTGCGCTCACGCCCCGCAAGGCGAACGCCCACTGACCGATCTCAGGTCCCGGGAATCCACGGCGTATCGGCCACGCCGCGCTCCTTGTTGGCACGGCGGGCCATCGCGAAGAAGAGGTCGCTCAAGCGGTTGAGATAGATCAGGATCGCATCACCCACAGGTTCCGAGTGGTTCAGGCTCACGACCAGCCGCTCCGCGCGCCGGCAAACGGTGCGTGCCAGATGCAGGCGCGCGGCAAGTTCGCTGCCCCCGGGCATCACGAAACTGCGGATCGGGTCGTTGCCCGACTCGACCTCGTCGATCCAACCCTCGGCCTCGCGAATGTGCGCGTCGCCGATGCGGACGATCCGGGCCTGCTGCTTGGATCCTTTCGGGGTCGCCAAGTCGGCGCCGATATCAAAGAGCCGGGACTGGATCTGGCCGAACATGGTCAGGAGCCGCCCATCGAAGCGCCGCCCCGGCTCGCACCCGCTGGCGCAGAGCCCCACCACGGCGTTCAGTTCGTCCACGGTGCCGTAGGCCTCGATCCGGGGGTGATCCTTGGCCACCCGGGCCCCGCTGAACAGCCCCGTCGTGCCA
>VGYB01000076.1 GCA_016873115.1 Planctomycetota bacterium
GGTGGTGGAGGCGGGTCCTCCTCGCTGCATGCCGGGCAGGCAAGCAGGATGATCACAACACCGATCAGCAGTGAATGACAGGACTTGTTCTTGGACACATCGGCCTCCTGAAGTTTGGCTCTTCGGTTCGACATACCTTGGGCTGATGCTGCAGAGCGATACATGAACTCACGGCAGCACGATACACAGCGTGCGGTGGGAGTTCCATGAGGTCGGAATGCACGCTTGCACGCACCCCACGGCGCGTGCAACCAGGCGATCTGGCGAGTCGCATCATCGTCGGCACGGGTGGACGCGTGCCAGTGCTCACGCTGGGCGACATCGGCCTCGCTGAACTTCCAGTTCCGAGCGAGGACCTTGCCGCTCGGTCCCCTGGACACCTCACCCCAGGGTCCTGATCGGCCAAACTGAAGGGCCATCCAACCAGAATCATATGCCCCGAGGCCAGCTCGCAGGCCTTCGCGAAGGCCTCAACGCTGCCCGCCCAGGACCCGACGAAGCGTCAGCCGATCAGGAACTCACTGCGCTTGCGACCGCCCGACTCCAGGGCTGCAAGCCACCTCGGCGACCTCCCTCGCCCGCTCCAGAGTTCACC
The DNA here is from genome assembly GCA_016873115.1 of Planctomycetota bacterium. Classification (GTDB taxonomy): domain Bacteria; phylum Planctomycetota; class Phycisphaerae; order Phycisphaerales; family SM1A02; genus SYIB01. The sequence continues at coordinate 596 of VGYB01000076.1, forward strand.
CTTCGGACCGCGATACTTGGGCTTCACCACCGACCGGCCGTCACGGCGCCCGCTGCGCTTGGTGGCGCCACGCTGTGCCGGCCGGGCACGCGCTGGGGCCCCGCCGAGGTCTCCGAGGCCGACCCCGAGCGCACCCATCGCCTTGCGGATGAACGCGACCGAAGCAACGCGGTGCTTGCTGCGCTCGGCCTGCAGGCGCTCAAGTTGGGCTCGCGCCCGGGATATCTCTCGATCGATGGTTGATGGCATGGGTGCTCCGTGCGGCCCGGGCTCTCCGGGGCGCGTGAATACCGGCACTATAACAGGATGGAGTATTCAGCGGCAGCCGGGAGCATGTCGGCGGTCTCGTGAACCAGGCCGAGTTCGGCATGCAGGCCACCTTCCCCAACCATGCCCAGTCCGCATCGAGCCGTGTCGCGCGCTCCACGATGCGTGGCCTGGGTAGGCCGCCGCTGGACCGTCAGTCGTCGCGACCCCTGCTGCCGGGATGCCGTGAGGTCTCTCCGCGGCAGACACGGACCAGTTCGGCACGCGAGATCGGCTTGAGCGCAAAGCCGTCGCAGCCAGCTGCACGAGCCTGCTCGCGGTCGGCACCGAGCGCAGCAGCGGTCAGGGCCACGATCCGTGACCTGCAGCCCTTGGCACGAATGCGCCGGGTGGCCTCGATGCCATCGATCCCCGGCAACTGCAGATCCATCAGGATCACATCCGGGCTGTGCTGCGCATCGACTGCATCCACGGCCGACAGCCCGTCGCCACGCACCTCGACCGTCGCGCCAGCCTTGCTCATCATCGTCGCCAGCAGGCGAGCCGAGTCGTCGCTGTCCTCGACCAGCAGCACCTTGACCCCAGCAAGCGACTGGTCGGTCGGCTCCGCATCGCCCGCATCCGGACCGGCCACCCGATGCCCGGCATCGAGCACGGTGTGGAAGGTAAAGGTGCTGCCGATGCCCGGTGTGCTGGTGACATCGATCCGCCCCCCGAGCAGTTTCGCAATGCGTGAGCTGATGGCGAGCCCGAGCCCCGTGCCGCCGTGCTCGCGCACGAATTCGCGGTCAAGTTGGCTGAAGGGCTCGAACAGGCGCCCCATCTGGTCGGGGGGGATGCCCTTGCCTGTGTCGGTGATCGCCACGCGCAGGGCGATCCTGTCGCCTCGTGGCCCGGTGGCCGCATCGATGGTGATCGATCCGCCCTTGGAGAACTTGACCGCATTGCCGACCAGGTTCAGGAGCACCTGGCGGATCCTGGTGGAGTCACCGATCGCGCGGTCGTGCGCAGCCTGAACATCAAGCCGCAGCGCCAGCGAGTTGCCGCGCGCACTGGCGTTGACTTCCATCAGGTCGCGGACCTCACGGAGCAGCCGGACCAGCGAGAACTCGCGCCGGTCGATGTCCATGCGGCCTGCCTCGATCTTCGACAGGTCGAGCAGATCATTGAGGATCCGCATCAGGTGATTGCCGTTGCGAACGATCGTCTCGACGGCATCGGCCCGTTCCTCGCGACCCAGATCCGGATCACGAAGCAGTTCGGCGTAACCGAGCACCGCCGTCATCGGCGTACGGATCTCGTGCGAGATGTTGGCCAGGAAGTTCGACTTCGCCAGGTTCGCCGCCTCGGCGCGCTCACGCAGCGACCGCTCGATGCGCTCGGCATCCTGCAAGCGACCGACCATCGTCTCGAGATCCTTGAGCTGCAACGACATCGCCTCGAGCACCATCGCGTAGTCCGCGCTGGCATCGTGCGGTGCATAGTCCCCGATCCCCACCGGCCACGCTTCGATCGAGGAGAGCCCCACGACGCGCGGGCTTCCGACAAAGGCGATCTGGCCCTGAGGGGTCCGCACGAACTGCCCCCGAAGTTGCAGCGGTGAGCCCCGCAACTGCAGCAGGACCACATGACCGATGGCCTGCTCCAGGTCAGCGACGGACCGCAAGGTCGGCCGTACGCCCTCGAACAGCTCGAGGAATGGATGCCCCTGGGCCTGCGACACCACCCTTCGCAGGCTGCGCCCGACCGTCACGATCTCACCGGCGGCACCGATCGTGATCTGGAACGGGAAGAGTTCGTCGATGAGGTCACCCATGGGCGGTGCTCACGAAGCCTTGCATGCCGACACTCGAAAGGAGTCAACCGTTGCTCCAGCATCCTTCGAAGCCACCTGCTCGACCGTCACGGACTCTCCGAAGAGCGTACCGATGCCCTCGATCAAGCCGATCACGAAGGGCGCCAGCCCGGGCCGATGGCTGTGGTAGTCGACCACGATCGAATGGCCTTCCGGTCGCACCTTGAAGGATGGTGGCCTCAGTTCAGGGAAACTGATGGCAATGCGTGCATGCATGGCATCAAGTGAGGCAAGGAGTTCGTAGGTGCTGCTGCCACTGGCCAGCATGATCCTGCCCCATGGTCCGCGCCTGGCATAGGCGACCCAGTACACGCCGAATGCCCGGAGCAAGTCCGCAAGTGGCTCCTGCAGATGCTCGCTCAAGGCAACGGCGAGTGAGTAGGTCACCTCGTCCGGGTACTGCTTCATCGTGATGAATGCCGGATCGGAGATGCCGGCCTTCTGCCGGACCGACATCCATGTCTCGGCACCGAATCGTTCGGTGACGAGCGCTTCAAGTGCTTGATTCACCATCCCGTACATCTGCGCGTTCCTTCCGTGGTCGGATCACGGCCCGACACTCGAACACAGGCCGAATCGTCATCACCATTATCGGGAAATCCGGGCGTAGAGCCAGCAAGAGGCCAAAAACGACCGGAGGGCACCCAGTTGGGTGCCCTCCGGACTCGATTCCTCGGGACTGACGCGGGTTACGGGCAGATCGTGCCGAACACCGCCAACAGGGCGCCAAGGTCAGCACCATCGGTGACACCGTCGCCGTTCATGTCGCCGCCGGCATCGACCATGAACGACGCCAGGAGCACGCCGAGGTCGGCGCCGTCGCGTTGGCCGTCGCCGTTGAAGTCGCCATCGCAGGAGCTGCCCTCGGGACCGCTGATGTTCAGCGAGCCAGCAACCGTCACCGTTGCTGTGGCGCTGTACTGGCCGAGGCAGATGTAGTAGGTGGTCCCAGCGACCAGGTCCTGCGTCAGCGGGAAGCCGGCAAAGTTGCCGGTCGCCCCGTTGTTGGTGGCATCGATGAAGCTGGCAAGGTTGCCCGTGCCACCGCTGGAGCAGATCGGCGCATCATCGTTGAAGGCGATGCAGTTGAACCGCGAACCGGCACTCGGGCAGGCCGTGCCGATGGCAAGCATCGTGTCGCCGTTCGAGCCACAGGTCTTGAGCGCAAACGGCCCCGTAGCCGTCGGCGTGAACTTGAACCAGAGTGATTTGTTGAAGTTCACTTGGGTCGTGTTTGCGGCGTTGCTCTGCACAGCCTGAGTGCCGTTGTTGTTCACGCCGGTGTCGAACGCGTTGTCACCGTATGCAGCATCAACCGCGTTCACGCACGCACCGATCGGGGGAGC
>VGYB01000077.1 GCA_016873115.1 Planctomycetota bacterium
CGGCTCGCGGGGTTCGCGGCCGAGCAGTTCGGCGAGCGCCGTGCCGGGATCGGGCTGGCGCAGGAGGTGCTCGCCCACGAGGACGATGTGGATGCCGTGCGCGCGCAGGCGCTTGAGGTCATCCGGGGTCCTGATGCCGCTCTCGCTCACCATGACATGCGTGTCGTCGACGAGTTCGGCCATGCGGAAGGAGTGGCTGAGGTCCGTGGTCATCGTCCGCAGATCACGGTTGTTGACACCCAGGAGCGCATAGCCCGAGTGCGGGAACGAGAGGTGGGGCTGCACCCGGTAGAGGCTCTCGGTGTCGTGCACCTCGACGAGCACGCTCATGCCGAGTTCGACCGCCAGGATCTTGTAGTCGATCAGTTGCGCATCGCTGAGGCACTCCGCGATGAGCAGGATCGCATCGGCGCCGTAGGCCCGTGCCTCCCACACCTGATAGCTCTCGATGATGAAGTCCTTGCGCAGCACCGGCAGGGGCACCGCATCGCGGATCGCGTGGATGAACTCGAGCTTGCCGCCGAAGTCGGCCTCGTCGGTCAGGCAGCTGATCGCCACCGCGCCGTTGGCGTGATACCGTCGGGCAATGTCCACCGGATCGAAGTCAGGCCTGATGAGCCCGCCGCTGGGGCTGCGCTGCTTGACCTCGGCGATCACGCGGGTGCCCTTCGTGCTTCCGTGGTCGACGACCGCCTGGAAGAAGTTGCGCGGACGCCCGAGCTCGACGATGCGCTCCTTGAGCCCCTCGACCGGTGCGGTGCGCTTCTTCGCGGCGATCTCGAGCCGCTTGCGCGCGACGATCCTGTCGAGGGCATTGGCCATGGTGTGGTTCATGAGCGTAGCCGCGATGGGCGACCGGGCGAGCGCTGCCGAGGAAGCGGCTGCGCCATCGATGGCAGAGCCGGTCAACGCATGCGCGGCCTTCCTGCCGCTGGCCATGCTGGTCATGGCGGCAGTGCTGGCTGTGGTGGCCCACCGCCGCCGCTGGCTTGCGCTCGATGGCCGACCGGGCTTGGGCTGGCTCGCCTCGCCCATGCACCTGATGGTGATGTGCGTCGCGACATGGCTCACCGGCGGCGTGGCCACGCTGGTCGCCGCTCGTGCGCTCGGCCTTGGTGGAACCCCGGATCCTGCTTCGCTCACCGTGCGCGAGACGGCAATCGTGACGGCCGCAGCGATGGGTGCAGGCATGCTCGCGGCGATCGGATTGATCGTTTGGATGTGCCGGATGCAGCTCGTGTCACGCACCGCAATCTCGCCGGTCCGGTCGATCGCGTTCGGCGTGATCGCACTTGCGGCGTGGTGGCCCGCGGTCACTTCGGCAGGCTGGATCGCAGGTCAGCTCCAACTCGTGGCCACCGGCATCGAGCCGCCGGTCATCGGTCACAGCACCCTCGAGCAGATGGTGCAGGGCTCGCGCGATGCGTGGTGGTGGCTCATGGGCCTCAGTGCCGTCGTGCTCGCGCCGATCCTCGAGGAATGCGTCTACCGCGGGTTCGTGCAGCAAGCACTCCGTCGTGCAGGGCTCGGTCCGTGGGCAGCCGTGCTGCTTGCATCGGCCGTCTTCACGCTCATGCATGTCGGCAGCGTGCCCGAGGGTGCGCGCGCGGCATCGTTGACCTCACTCGCGGTGCTCTCGTGCTGCTTCGGATGGCTCGCCGAGCGCACGGGTTCGCTCGTCGCACCGGCTGCCGCACATGTGGCCTTCAACCTCGGGAACCTCGCGGTGGCGACGGCGTTGGTGTGATGGCCATGGCTACACTCCTTCCTCAATGAGCGGCAAGCCACGGATCCTCACCGGCGACACGCCGACCGGCAGCCTGCACCTGGGCCACTGGGTCGGCAGCGTGAAGCGCCGCGTGGAGCTCCAGGACTCACACGACTGCTACTTCATCCTGGCCAACATGCACGCGTTCACCACGCGTTCGGACCAGCCGCAGGAGATCCGGCACGACTCGATCGAGATCGTGCGCGATTACCTCGCCATGGGCATCGATCCGGCGAAGGCCACGATCTTCCTGCAGAGCGAGGTCCCCGCGATCGCGGAACTCTGCTTCCTCTTCGCGATGCTCTTGCCCTTCAACCGGGTCATGCGCAACCCGACGCTCAAGACCGAGATCGAGCTCAAGGGACTCGGCGAGACCCACAGCTTCGGCTTCCCGCTCTACGCCGTCGGCCAGACCGCCGACATCCTCGCGTTCCGCCCCGTCGGCGTTCCGGTGGGCGAGGATCAGGTGCCGCACCTGGAGCTCACGCGCGAGGTCGCGCGCCGCTTCAACCAGATCTACTGCAAGGTCGATGAGCACGCGAAGGACGACGATCATGTCGCGCTCGGGGGCGTCTTCCCCGTGCCGCGCGCCGATGTCGGCAAGGTCGGCCGCCTGGTCGGCACCGATGGCGTGAACAAGATGAGCAAGAGCCTTGGCAATGCGATCTTCATCAGCGACTCGCCCAAGGAGGTGCAGAAGAAGGTCAACCGCATCTTCACGGGGCGGCAGAGCCCGACGGAACCCGGTGACACCGGCAACGCGCTCTTTCAGTATGTGGATGCCTTCATGACCGACGAGGGCCGCGTGGCTGAGTTGCGCGACCGGTACTCGCGCGGCGACAACATCGGCGATGGCCACATCAAGGTCGAGGTCGCCGAGGCCATCAATGCGCTGCTCGCACCCATGCGGGAGCGCCGGGCAAAGTACGAGGGACGCGACGACCTGATCCTGGACATCCTGCGCGATGGCTGTGCGCGGGCCAACCGGACCGCCGAGGCCACGCTCCTGAAGGCCAAGGAGGCCGCCGGACTCGGCTTCTGGCCGCGGACTCTCGATTTGGGCGCCATTCGCCGATAAGGTCAGGGCGTGGACGCCCAACCGAGCAACCAGTGCCCGCATCTGGACGCCAATGACTCGCGTTGCGCGTCGCGCTTCAGCCTGGCCGCGCTCGATGATGCCTTCAGCATCTGCCACGGCGGCTTCCATGGCTGCCCGATCTACCACCGCATCAACCTCGAGGCTTCGCTGCGCGCACGGATCGGCCCCGAAGCCGCCGCCCGCATCCTCCCGCCGGGCAGGATGCCCGCGCTGATGGAACCCCATGCGCAAGGCCGCGCCACCAAGCCCGCCTGAGCCCACCGCGCCAACGCGTGTTGCACGCGCGCCCCGCACGCGCGGTACGGCTGCGCCTGCGACTCGCGCGCGTGCGACCGCACCAACCGCGCCATCCCCCCAGGGACCCGGCGTGCGCGAGTTCCTGGCGTTCTGCCGCATCGAAGCGGGCTTGGCCAAGGCCACCATCGAGGCCTACGCACGCGACCTGCGCGACCTGTTTCAGTTCCTCGCGACCAGAGGCATCGCCGATCCGGGCGCCGTGACGATGGCGCATGTCACCGCGCACATCCAGCAGCTCTCGCGCGAGCGCGAGTTGGAGCCGACGAGCATCGCACGCCATCTTGCCGCGCTGCGCGTGTACTTCCGCTGGATGCACGCCCAGCGCAAGATCGCGAAGGATCCAGCGCGGCTCATCGATCGCCCGACGAAGTGGAAGCGTGTGCCCGGCACACTCAGCATCGGTCAGATGCGCAAGCTCGTCGAGGCCCCCAATCCGGAGACCTGCGGCACCCTCTGGCTTCGCGACCGGTGCATGCTCGAGCTGATGTATGCGGGTGG
>VGYB01000078.1 GCA_016873115.1 Planctomycetota bacterium
AACGGGTACTGGTACAGGTCGGCAATCTCGTCGCTGCCGCCACGCAGTTCGCCCGTCACGGTGTCGATCTGCCACTGGTCGTCGAGCGGCGCACCCTTGTCGCCGTTGAACACGGTGCCGCTACCGCTGCCACCGGCGTAGCGGTAGCCGTCGTAGGCCTTCAGGTTGCCGGTGAAGACCGTCTGGCATGGGAACGCCGTGGGCTTGCCCCAAATCGGTGAACCTGCGATCGGCAACCGCGACTGCTTCAGCATCCATAGAGACTGTCCGTTGCCATCTGGGTCGAGCGCCGCTGGCCAGCTTGACCCCTTGCCGAAGCCTTGGCGCTGCACCCCCTGCTCCCAATAGGTGCGCTGTGGGTTCTGCGCTTCGCTCACGAAGGGTGCACCGGAGCGCGCGATGACGAAGTTCGGCGATCGCTCATCGGCGTCGATGGTGCCACCACCATCAACGTCCCAGGCCCACGCACGGGCCGATCGGGTCCAGACCGCGTAGAAGTCATCGAGCGATGTGCCGCTGGTGGTGCTGGTACCCGCGGGCAACAACATCGCATTGAAGTACCTCAGGCTGGGCTGGCCAAGCGGACCGCCGGGCAAAAGTGACGCCTCGGGCTTCGGCGGAATGAACGCGCGTTCCGTGAGCAGGCGCTCGATGCTGTCAGAGAGTGATTCCTGCTGCTGATCGATCGTGTTGTCGAAGCGATCGACCACGACCCATTGAGGCTGAAGCCCGTTGGTCTGCTGCGGGTTGATGACCCGCTCAAGCTCGACCATCGTTCGTTCTTGAGGAAGGCTCTGGTACTTCTGCAATGACGCCTGGCTGCCGCTGACATCGAAGCCGCCCTGCACGCCCGGCTCGCCCTGGGTCGCGTTGAAGACCATGCAATCGGGGTAGGCCGTGCGGGAGTCCTCGAACAGGTCACAACCGGGATCGTTGCTTCCGGGGTAGGTGCTGTCCACCCGCGCGAAGGGGAACTCGGGCCGACTCGGATCATTGCCCGCCGCTTGGACTGCAGCATCGAGCTCGAACATCAGGGAGTAGGGATAGGGCCATCCCTGCGTTCGATCCTGATCGTTGTTGGATGGGTTCCGGATGAGCCACGGGTGCGTCAGGTCGAGGAAGTCCAGGAAGCGCGCACGGAAGAGCGGATCGCCCGCGAGCTGCTTGGGCATCGCGAAGATCGTGGCCGTGCGGGGCTGCTCGGGCGTGCCGGGCCCGAGGATCGGCTGAGCGCCATAGCCCCAGTAGGGTTGGGCAGGATTGGGCGAATCGAAGTTGATCGATGCGGGGATCGGGATCTGCGAGAAGCGGAAGACATTGTCAGTGCCCCCCGTGCCACCGACGCGCAGGCGGTAGGGCTGCAAGTTGATCGGCTCGTTGTACGGATTGGCGATCTGCACCGCGATGACGACGGCCGGATTCAGGAGCGCACTGTTCGGGTCATAGACCACGAAGTGTTGGCCCCCGCCCTCCGGAACCTGAAGCGGCAGGGCGAAGGGGTCCGTCGGAGGGGCGAGAGAATTGAGGTAGTTGAGCACCTCCTGGTTCTGCAGTGGCGCATTCGCCGCCGCCAGCGGCTTGACATCCTCCCATCGAGACTTGGGATAGACGATCGCGAAGAAGACTTCCGTGATGAAGGGTTGCTTCTCGTTGCCCAGGAACCGACGCTCGGGTTCTTCGAGCACATACGGCGCCTCGGCCGGGTGGAAGGGATCATCCACCACGATCTGCGTGGTGCCGTACTTGCGCCCACCATCGCGCCACGATTCCACATTCGTCGCCCAGCTCGCTGCCATGCGCTGGGCACGGATGAACTGCTCGGGGGTGCCGTCGACCGTCCCGAAGTAGCTCGTGCGCGTGACCGGATCGAGCATGCAGCGGGTGAAGACGGTGTACAGACGGTTCACGAAGCGAAGCTGATCACCCAGGATCTGCCCCCCGTTGGTCAGTGACACACCGCTGTAGATCGGGTCGCTCACGGGCGAGCGCAGATCGAGCTTCTGGTTCCACAGCAGGAAGTCGCGGCGCGCGAGCTCATCATCGCGCCAGTCGTAGGTCCCGTCGTTGTTGCCGTCTCCCTCAACTGGGCGGTTCTGCGTGATGGGGTACTGGCGCGGCGCGAATGGCCCCTCTGCGCCGATGATGGCGGGCGTGGCCAGACCGAGCGAACTGGCTTGGGCATTCGAATTGGGCGGGAAACTCCAGAGCCACGGCGGCAGCTGCTCGTTCCGTGCGCCGTTGTAGGTCGTCAGGTGCCGGCGCGTGTCATGCAGCAGTTGGAGCGAGGTGAGCTTGCCGATGCTGGGGGGACTCACAGCGCCAACCGCCAACTCGAAGCCCTCGAAACTCTCGCTGCGAGCGGGGCTCGCCCGCAAGAGGTCGCGGCGCGGCCCGGTCTGAGCACCCAGCGGCAACGCCGGATCGAGCGATCGCTCCAATCGGCTGAGCACGGGATCGTTGTGGCCCGCAAAGCGACGGAGCTCGATCTCATCAGCCATCCCGAAGAAGTCGATGCGCGAACTTGCCCGCTGACTCGCGACGAATGCAGTGTTGCCATCGACGAACGTCTCAAGGCGCCCGTTGTTGAGCAGGGCCTTGTAGTGATGCAGGCGATCCAACGGACTGAGCAGCAACGCATCGATGCCCGGAATCGGGCCGAGCGCGGCTGGGGCGCCCAGCGTGCGGACCAGACCCAGTTCGCGGATGAATCGCGTGTCCGTTGGCGCCCCGTGCACCGCCAGCGCAACCGGGTTCGCATCCGTGTCGACCGACACGCCGAACTGATCACGCCACAGGTCCACGCTCAGCGGCGGGTACAGATCCTCCGAATCATCGTTGCTCAGGCGCGCGTACTGGCCGAAGAGACCCACTCGAAGCGGATTGAACTCATCGGAATCCACCGTTCCACCCACCGTCCCATCGCGTCGTACCATCAACGACACATCGCCCGGGATGAGACCTGCCGTCTGCGTGCGGTCGAAGACGGTCGCCGTGTTCACATTCACCATGGCGCTGTTGTCCACCACGCTCACGCCGACCACATAGCGCACAGCCCGGTCCACGCTCGTGGGCGGCATGAACCAGTAGCTGTCGGTGAAACCATCGCCATCGGTGTCGCAGAGCCGTCGGCTGACCAGGTTTCGCGCCGTATCCGTTTCCAACTCCTCGCGCTTGGGACCGAAGTGCGCCAGGCGGAGGAAGTTCGGCATTGGGCTGGCGTTCACACCCCCTACGGCATTGATGTAGCCGCTTGCGCTGGTGCCGCCGCCGTAGAACCAGTTGTCGGCAATCGTCCGGAATTGCTGGGCGAGCGCCAGCGTGCTCTGCGAGTCGCCGATACCCGTCGTCGTGCCCGTCACGAGGAAGGCATCGAGCGGACGGACACCGGGAAGCCACTGCTCCCAGGGAATGAAGAGACCGTTGCGCTCCTGGGCATGCGTGGCGTTCTGCGTGTTGAACCACGCC
>VGYB01000079.1 GCA_016873115.1 Planctomycetota bacterium
GCGTGGCCCAGGTCGTGCTGTTGAGTACCGAAAGGGTCGTGCGCTCCACGAGCGTGATGGGTGCCACCAAGCGTATGGACGAGCCCGTGAAGATCGCTGATATGGCGCGCAACATGATCCGCCTGGCCGGTCGCAGCGTGCGCGATGCCGAGCACCCCACCGGCGAGATCCAGGTCCAGTTCACGGGCCTGCGCCCCGGCGAGAAGCTCTACGAGGAGCTCATCATCGGTGGCGATGTCGACCGCACCACGTACCCGGCGATCATGACCGCGTGCGAGGGCTTCGTGCCGTGGGCTGAGTTCGAAGAAACCCTCCAGCGGCTCGAGGCAGCGGTGAGCCAGCGAGACGGCAAGGCTGTGCGCGCGATTGTGGAGCGCACCGCGGGCGTCAAGCGGCCCGAGCAGGGTCCGTCGACGAGGTCGGCGCGGAGCTGAGTCATTCAGTGCGCCACGCCATCGCGCCGCACCACGCGCCACGCGGTGAGCCACAGGATCTGCAGGTCAAACCAGAACGACTGGCGGCGAAGGTACTCCTCGTCGAGCTCGACCTTGCGCGATTCAGGGATGTCGTCACGGCCGTTGATCTGTGCCCAGCCCGTGATGCCGGGGCGGAGTGCGTCGATGCCGCGGGCCTTGCGGGCAGCGAGCAGTTCGTGCTGGTTGAACAGGGCAGGGCGGGGGCCGACCAGGCTCATGTCACCCTTGATGACCGACCACAGTTGCGGGAGCTCGTCCAGCGAGAGCTTACGCAGCACGCCGCCGACCGGGGTCAAATGGCTGGCGGGATCGGTCAGCTTGTCAGTCGCCACCTGCGGCGTGCCCGCTTTCATGGTCCGGAACTTGGGCATCTGAAAGATGCGCCCGCGGCGACCGACGCGGGGGGAACAGTACAGGATGGGGCCTGGGGAGGTGGTGCGAATCACGACGGCGAGAGCAACAGCCGGCACGATGAAGATCGCGCCCGCGAAGAGCCCGATCAAAATGTCAAGCGCTCGTTTCACGGGCGGCCCTCCTGATCGCATTTCGAGCATCGCCGATCGGCTGCCACCCAAGCACGTTCCGCGCAAGGGAGGCATCCACCTGAAGCGATCCGAGCAGTCTTCGTGCCAATGCGCCCCTGCCGATACACCGCAGCCCTGACTCAAGCACGCGCCCGTGCAGCGGGAACAAACGCGCCTTTCTGCCGACTCCCGTCGCGATCTCGCGAATGAGTTCCGGAGTTGAGAAATCCTCCTTGTCCGCAAGTAGGAAAATCCCTCTGGTTGCCGATGGACGCGCGAGGCAGCACCGGATCGCGCTCACAAGATTCTCGCGGGCGATGAAGCTCCGGCTGTTCCGGATCGCCCCGAAGGGGAGAGGCAGTCCGGAACGGACAAGGCTCACCAATCGGCCGAAGTTCCCCGGCGCTCCCGGTCCGTACACCATGGTGGGACGAAGGATCGTGACCACCGTCGCCGTCTCGGCGGTCACTTCGAGCGTCACGGCCTCGCCTTCGGCCTTCGAGCGCGTGTAGGCGTCGTATGGGCAGAGCGGGTCCTGTTCCGTGAGGGGCTTCCCGGGGAGGCTTCTGTCTCCGTGCACGCCGATGGTGCTGACGAGCACGAAGTGCCGCGCGCCCGCACCAGCTGATTGCTCCGCAAGCTGTCGCGTCGCATCGCGGTTCACCGCCAGAAACTCCCGTTCCGGGTCGGATGACGTCTCGCGCAGCACGTGCGCCCGTCCGGCAAGGTGCACGACGGCGTCAACGCCATCAAGCGATGGTCGCCAGTCGAACTCTGGACCGAAGCCAGAGGAGTCGACCCAAGTCAGCCGCCGATGGGCCGAGATGGGCGAACGGCTCGCGGCACGCACTTCGATCCCGCCGTCGCGCGTGAGTTCGGCGACGAGGGCCCTTCCGACGAACCCGCCGGCACCCGTCACCAGCACCCTCATCCCGGTTCGCTCCTTGCCACCCCGCGCGCGGCGACCCGCTGCCGGATGCGCGAGATGACCTTGCGCGCGATCATCGCAGGGCCCGCGAAGGGGTGTCCCGCGCGCCGGAGTGAGTCGATGATCTCCAAGTTCTGCCTGAGCACGTTCCTAGCGCTCGCGTTTGTTGCGCCGCCGACACGCATGAGCACGAGTTCGCGCGGGACGTACGCGGCGGTCATGCCGGCGCCATCGAGAGCGCGCATCATGAGGTCGAAGTCCGAGGCGAGCCGGTATCGCAGGTCGAACCCGCCGATCTCGAGGAGTCGATCACGCCGAGCCAGGAACGTCGGGTGCGGGGGTGCCCAGCCCCTCGCGAACGCACCGCGGAGATAGGGGCCGCTCTTCCAGCGCCGTACACGGGTGAGCTCCGCATCATTGCGGACGTAGGCGATGTCACCATAGGCGCTGTCGGCGCCTGAGTTGTCGATAGCCTGAACTAGATCGGCCACGCAGCCTCGGTCCGCATACTGGTCGTCCGCGTTCAGGAACAGAACGAATTCACCCTTGGCGCGCCGAAGCCCGCGGTTCATCGCGTCGTAGATGCCGCCGTCGCGCTCGGAGACGAGCGTCGAGACCCGTGCACCATGGCGCCTGACGACATCGACCGTTCCATCTGTCGAGCCTCCGTCGATGACGACGTGCTCGAGTTCCGGGAGTCTTTGTTCGGCGACGCTTCGAAGCGTATCCACGATAGTGGCTTCGGCATTTCGGCAAACTGTTATGACACTTAGAGTCATAGGAAACTGATCAGTCTACAAGAGGCGGGGTAATGACAGTCGAACCGTTGCGATGGAGTCCAGTCTTGTCGGCGCGCCGCTCCGTCTGAATGGCGCACTATGTTCAACGGTGAGCGTTCGGAAGTGTTTGCTTGTGGTGAGCAGCAACTAGTTCCAATTCGTAAAGATGTGCTTGCTTGTTCACTCACCCGATTGGCTCGTTGAGCAGGTGGTTGAGGACTGCGTGTTTGCCGAGGTGGCCCTCGGATAGTGATCCGGTACAGAGGCGAGATACTGCATGGTGTCGGGGGGCACTCGCGGTTGCCATAGCCCCACGCGATGGCCTTGATCCACGCTTTCATCGACGCCACTGCTCCCTTGATTACCCCCTGCACTAACGCGTTCAGGACCTCCTCAAAGCGTCAACCTGCCCCTCGGGGGACGTGCCATCTGCTCAGGCGTGCTAGCGCGACCCGCGCGAGTTACCTTCCTCGAGAAAGGCGTATTATTGCGTATTACCGCAGCCTTGAGCTAACCCCTTTGCTCGTACGTTTACA
>VGYB01000080.1 GCA_016873115.1 Planctomycetota bacterium
AGTGAACCGCGCCGGCCGCAATCTTGACGATCGCGGCGAAGAGCAGGTCCGTCGCAATGGCGACCACGGGATCGATGCCGAAGCCCAGCACCAGGATGGGCGTCATGATCGCGCCACCACCCACACCGGTGAGCCCGACGAACGCACCGACGAGCGCACCTGCAGCGATGACCAGCAGCGGATCGGGCACGCGGCGAGTGTAGGGGAACCGCCACGAAGCCTGACGCGTTCAGCGACTGCTGCCGCACGATCGCCATGCGGGGGCAGTGGCGAGGGGGCGTGGATGGTCGCCGCGGTGGGCTGTGATCTCAGCCGCCGAAGAGACCCTTGATCAGCGATGCGGGACCCTTTTCCGGAGTCGCTGGCGTGGGTGCAGGCGGCACAGCCGGGGCCGAGGCGTCGGGAACAACTTCGACCTCCTGCGACTTGATCGCGCGGTCGTTGGACTTCTCGCGGAGCATGTACCCATCGGGATAGGTGTCCCACGGCGAGCCAACCGAGGAGGCCTCGGCCGCGACGATGGTGCCAGCGAGTGCGATGGTCACTTCATCGTCGAACAGCACCCGCATGGATGTGCGCTCATGCACCCGGATCCATGCGAAGATCCGTGCGGTGCGCAGCGTCATCAGTCCAGCGGGTTGCAGGGCAACCTCGGCACGCTTGAGCTTGTACTCGATGATCGTATCGACGTCCGGCACTGCCGCTGCGCCGATGCGATCGAGCAGCTTGATCGTGAGGTCCGGGCTGACGCCCTGGATGTCCGCTGCGCGCTGCATCAGCGGATCCGGGACGCTGCCGCCCTGGTCCGGGACGACTTGCTTGGACGAGTCGAGGAACCCTCGGGCGTCGATGGCAAGCTGGTAGAGCGGCTCGCGTTCGATCACGTGTGCATCCTCATTGAGGAGCGCACGAACAAGGGCCGAGTCCATGACATCGATGAGCCCTTGGTCCTTGGAATCATGGATGTGTGCGATGGCCACGCTGGTCCCATCCCAGTGGGGCGCCGTACGCGAGACCACGGTCCGTGCGAACTGGGCGGCAGCTCGACGGAAGAGTTCGAAGCTCGACTCAGCGGGCGTTTCGGTGATGCGGAGCATCGGCGCCAGACGGGGGGGCGAAGGAGGCATCGTGTCCTCGGGAATCTCCTCGACAACCCTGATGTTCGTTCCATGCGAACGCTCGAATCCCAGGACATCGACAGAGACGACCCTGACCTCGAAGTCTCCGGCTTCCGCGTAGGTGTGCTCGAGCATCCTCTGACGGGCCTCGGACCCCTTCACGGTGATGGGATTGGATCCATCGCCGAAGTCGATGGTCACCCGTTCGAGAGGCAGGCTCGCATCGCGGTACTCATCGAGGCGGAGGTCGAAGCTCACGGGCTCGTCGGTCTTGGTGAGGTGAACCAGATTCGCGAGGATGGCGTGGGTGACATAGATGTTGAGTGGATTCGGCTCGAGTGATGCCGTCATGCGCGAGATGGTCTCGGCAGACTCCGGTGCGACGGCGGCAATCGGCATGATCCAGATGCCGGGGCGCAGGTCCGCCACGGCGATCGATCGGGATGCGAAGCCCCAGAACCCGTTCTGGCCACGCACCAGGGCGCCGATCCGCACGCCGGGCGACTCGACCTCGGGGCGCCAGACCATGGAGGCCCCGCGACCGATCACGATGGGGTACATGTAGGGTTCGTCGAGCAGGCTCGACCGGGGCTCTGCGTTGCGTTCGGCCTCGCTCCTCAGACGGAACCAGGCTGGCAGGCCGGCGAGTGTGTCGGTCGTGGCCGGTGCGGTCACATAGTTGTCGGAAGAAAGTCGATTGATCTTGGCGAACGCGAACCAGACCGTGTCCGGCGTGCCACCCTCGCAGGTCAGGGTCACCTGATCACCGGCGTAGACGGAAGCAGGGCTCAGGGGGGTCTTGGCCGAGAAGCCAATGGTGGGTGCGGGGGCCTTGGCAATGTCCATCGTGATCCGGGCCTCGCCGCCGCGCTGGAAGGTCACATCTCGGAACCATCGGCCAATGGGCATGCCGGTGGCGGGACTCAGGACATCGATTCCGAGGGTCGCCAGCACCGCGTCCGCGCTCTTGGGGCCTGGCGCGTCAACCAGGAAGCGCCGCCAGATCGGCTGAGTGGAGTCAGCGATCGGCCCGATCGGCAGACCGTTGACGGTCAGTTGGGTTGCCTTGGCCGTGTTGGTGATCTGTGCACGGAGCACGGTCCATCCGATGCGCTGGAACGAGGAGGCGATCTCGTTGCGGCAGAGTTCATTGGCCTTGCCGGAATCCTTGAGCTTCTTCAGGTCCATCGATGCCACGCGGTCCGGCGAAACGATGCCATCGGCAGCGAGGGCATCGACAGTCACCGCGGAGAGCTTCAGGTCGGCCATCGATGCAGCGGTGCCATCGGCACGGTTGATCTCGTCAATCATGTGCACGACGAACGGGTCATCTTTCGCCGGGATGGCATTGAACCACTCGGCGACCTTGGCCTCTTCGGTGAGCCCCAGATCGCGAAGCCCGCGAACGGTGACGCTGCCGAGCTTGAGCTGGCCGATGGGCGCGGGTGGAGGCAGTTGTTCCTTCGCACCGCGCTTCGATGAGGTCCGCCCCGAGCCGGAGTCTCGTGCTGAGACCGAAGAATCCGACCCGCCCGGACCGCCAGCCGTGGACTCCGCGCATGACATCAGGACGCATGGAAGGACCATGAGCATGGTGGCTGCGAGGATGGATGGGAAGGCTCTTGCGATGAGTGTTCGATTGTTCATGTCGTTGGTCCGAAACGGGCGACTGCCAGTGGACGAAACTTCAGGATTCCTTGACTGTATCGCATTTTCCCGGATTGTGGCCCTGATGTGGGGGTCCGGGAACTCAACTGCGCAACGGCACCAGGCCGACCGCCTTGCGTCCGT
>VGYB01000081.1 GCA_016873115.1 Planctomycetota bacterium
GAGCTTGAGCAGCGCGAGCGTCGTCGTCATCGCGAGCATCGCGGTGGCGGGGACCGACTTCGAGATCGGGTCCTTGACCTTGATGTGCATCAGGAGTGCGCCGAGCATGAGCACCGCGAGCAGCGCAGCGGCCGGAACCACGGTTGCGGTGACCCAGAGGCCGGCGAGCAGCGCGATTGCGCAGCCGATCTTCAGGCCTCCGACGAGGTAGTACATGAAGGGCGGCAGCCCGTAGGTCGCGAACTCTTCCTTCAGGTTCTTGGCCGCGCCGCCGCGATAGGCCGTGGCCTTGCCGGTGCGCAGCAGCCAGACATTCAGCAAGCCGAGCGCGAGGACGATTTGCAGGACTGAGGTGAAGTCAAAGGTCGGCATGCCGCCTACGGTACAGGTTCGCTCCCGCCGTCCGGCGCGGCGCCAGAACGACGCACCCATGAGCGCCTTCCTCGTCCTCAGGCTGATCTCGGCTGCCGCCTTTCTGATCTACAGCGTGCATTGCCTGGTGTCGCCATCGATGGCGGTCGAGTTCGAGCGCTACGGCGTGCCCAGGATGCGCGTGCTGACGGCCGTGCTCGAGATCATTGGTGCGCTTGGTCTGCTGCTGGGCCCCACGCCGCAGTGGGTGGGCGCGGCCGCGACGGGCCTGTGCGTGTTGATGGTCGCGGCGCTCGTCGTGCGCGTGCGGATCGAGGACCCCTGGCACGTCATGCTGCCGGCCTTCATCCTGCTGCTCGGCAATGGCTGGCTGGCGGTGCGTGGGTGGCGGGGTGGCGGGGGGTGAGGGTCAGCCGCCCTGATGCCGGAGCGCCTTGCGGGCGCGATCGGCTTGGGGGGTTCGCCGAGCTGCTAGCTTCCCCTCGTGGCAGTCAGGCAGCCCACCCATCCTTCTGGCGCAGCACGCGTGCACGTGCACTTCGGAGGTCAGGCCAACGAGCGGCGGTTCCCATTCGCGGAACTGTCGACGGCGCCGCTCGTCGTCGATGCGGTCTACGAAGGCTCAGGCGGCAGCGCGTTCAAGGCGGACCCGCTTAAGAAACTGATCCCTCGATGCACGAACCAAGGCGGCTTCCGCGCCTTGGGTGGTCGGTCGTTCGGCAAGTGCAACTTGCTGGTGCTGTCAAGTTCGGGTGAAGAGCCCGACTGGCCCGATGCGCTTGATGCCGAGCGGGGGGTCTTCACCTACTTCGGTGACAATCGCAGCCCGGGCCACGAGCTGCACGACACCCCGCAGGGCGGCAATCGCATGTTGCGTGATATGTTTGAGGCCGTGTCGGCGGTCCACCAGCGTCGCAGGGTGCCGCCGATCCTCGTCTTCATGAAGACGGGTGAAGGCGCTGCGACGCGTTTCCGCGGCCTCGCCGTTCCTTCGAGCGATCATGAGCTCGGTCTGATCGCCGTGTGGCGGCAGACCTCCGGATCACGATTCCAGAACTATCGCGCCGAGTTCGAGATCCTCGATTGTCCTGAAGTGCCGCGCACATGGATGGAGCACGTGCGCAAGGTGGGGCCTGAGAAGGCCGTTGGCCACGCCGACACGCCGGACGTCTGGCAACGGTGGGTCGAGCGCGGCGAGGTGCACCGGCTCCGCGCGCCGCGGACCATCGAGTACCGCACGAAAGAGCAGCAGCTTCCCGAGCCATCCGATGCGAACGCTGTGGCGTTGCTGTCGGCGTTGCACGGGATCTTCTCAGAATCAGGGGCACGCCCGCCGCATGACTTCGAGTTCGTCGCGGCTGAGCTCTTCCGGCTGATCGAGCCGCGCGTGGACAACCTCGAGATCACGCGTCCCACAGCCGATGGAGGGCGCGATGCGGTGGGACGGCTGCGCATAGGCGGCGTCGAGGGCCAGGCCGATGGGATCCACGCGGAGTTCGCGCTTGAGGCCAAGGCCTATGGGCTCGCGAACGGCGTAGGGGTCAAGGAACTGAGCCGGCTCATCTCGCGACTGCGCCACCGCCAGTTCGGCGTGCTGGTCACGACGTCCTACCTGGCGTCGCAGGCGTATCGCGAACTGCGTGCCGATGGCCATCCCGTGATCGTCATGTCCGGCATCGACATCGTGCGTGTCCTGCAGCGCGAGAAGGGGATCCGCACGCCCGCGCAGGTCGAGGCTTGGGTGGATCGGATCCTTGCGTGAGGTGAGCCAGGGCCGACGGTGAAGGGGCGTGCTGACTGTCTAGACTCCAGACAGTGTTTACCAAGGTAAACCGATGCTCCGGGCTGACTGGAGGAGTCTAAGTCTTAGACTTCGGTCTTCTGTGCCGGCCTCGACAGCGGGCTGCGCACGGTCGAGATTCGAAGATTGCGGATATCGTGGAAGGTCGCATGGCAACCTACAGGAAGCATGGTGTCTTTCTTGAGCTCGATCTTCGCGAGTACCGCGTCAGGGCGAAGGATGTCGTCTTCTTCGTGTACCGAGGGCGAGGCGCCAAGAAAGTCAAGTTCGGTGAACTGCGTGTGTCGCAGGGGGCGGTGGTCTGGCGGAGCCGCGCGGATCAGATCGGTCGCAAGCTGGGATGGACCAAATTGAGCAGGATCTTCGAGGAGCACGGGTTCCTTCAGGAGGTCAGGAAGCCGAACGCCAGGAAGTCGGTGTCGCCGCGCGCGAGGGGCTGAGTGCCGTCGGTTGCGGTCCCCATCGGGTCGGAGCATCCCGTCAGCGGCTCGACTTCACCTGCAGTCGCCGGACAAGCCGGGTGATCGTGCCTGGACATTCAAGTTCGCACTCCCAGATCACGAATACCCTCCAACCCAGTCCTTCGAG
>VGYB01000082.1 GCA_016873115.1 Planctomycetota bacterium
TGTCGAGCAGGTTCACGCGGTAGCCCGAGTAATCGAATTGGAGCAGCGTGGAACTCACCGAGATGCCGCGTTGCTTCTCAAGGTCCATCCAGTCGCTGGCCGTGGCCCGTCGGTCCTTGCGGCTCGTCACGGAGCCGGCAAGGTCGATCGCGCCGCCGTAGAGCAGGAACTTCTCGGTCAGCGTGGTCTTGCCGGCATCGGGATGCGAGATGATCGCAAAGGTGCGGCGTGGATGGTCGGGCTGGCTCAAGGCGGGACCGGAGAGGGTACACGCGACGCGATGGCAGTCTCACGAGGGTCTCGCTGCACGGATCCGCAATGAAACAGGGGGCCGGCGTGAGCCGACCCCCTGGTGTTCGAGCGGTGGATGTGGTGATGGATCACTCGTCGCCGCGACGTTCGCGACCGGCGGCCCAGAGGCCGACGTCATCGAGGTCGACCATGCCGTCGCCGTTGAGGTCGGCGAGGATGGCATCGGGTCCAACGATGGCCGCGAGCTGGTCGACGGTCATCGCGCCGTCATCGGCCGTGCCGCCGGTGAGGGCGCCGCAGCCGCTGGCACCGGTGCGCAGCAGGTTGGAGATGATGAAGTTCCCATCGGCCTGAGTCACGGCACCGTCGCCGTTGAAGTCGACATGGAAGCCCGCGGTCGAGCAGTTCACGTCGGCCGGCTGCATCGAGCCGATGCGCGTGACGATCACGCCCCAGTCGGCGACGTTGATGAGGTTGTCATCGGTCACGTCACCATTGACCAGCGCCGCCGTGCCCGCAAGCGCGAGCACATAGCGGGTGCCTTCGATGACCACGCTGCCGGTCGAGACCAGCGAGTGCAGGTCGTCGTCGGCGGTGGCGCAGCCGTAGCTGCCCACGGGCACCTGGATCGTCTCTATGCCCACGCCGCCGGCGAAGGTCATGGCGACCGCAGCCTCGACATCACCGAGGTCGATGTCGATGCAGCGACCCATCGATGACGCGTAGCCCGAGCCCGCATACGCCAGGCGCAGGTCGAGCAGGTGGTACGGCTCGACCGTCACCATGGTCATGGCCTGCGCCGTGCGGCCGCAGCCGTCGGTCGCCGACCACGTCACGGTGGTGGTGCCGCAGGCCCACGGAGCGCCGAGCGGCTGGCCGTCGCTGCGGGTGATCACCAGGTCGGCGTCACTGCAGTTGTCGATCACCGTCGGAGGCGTGAACTCGCGTGCGGCGAAGCAGCCGCTGCCGGCGTCCGCAGGCACCGAGAGGTCCGCAGGTACGCCCGAGAGCACCGGGCCTGTCGTATCGATCACGAAGGACGCAGGCTGCGTGAGCGGCAGGTCCGCGGTGACGCCGCCGTCATTGGCGATCAGCACCGGGGCGAAGCCCTCGTCGAACGACGCATGCACGCCGCCATCGCAGTCATCGGCGATCACGCGGAAGCGGAGGCTCGCCACCCGCAGGTCGGCCAGCGTACCGCTGCCGCCGATGGGGATCGTCGAGATCCAGAAGATCGATCCGTTGGACGCATCGTGGCTGCTCACCAGGATGTCGGTGATCGGGGCGTCGCCGCCCGAGATGCCGACATACTCCAGGACCGCGCGGTCATAGACCACGTTGAACTGGCCGGCGACCGTGACGATCGGCGGGTTGAGGACCGAGACGTCGAAGGTGACTTCGTCGCCGATCGCGCTGCACTGGCCGGGGGCCGTGTTGCCGGGACCCGACATCGTCACGCCCGGATCGGGCTCGCAGCTGTTGGGGATGCCATCACCCTCGGGGTCGCTGCTCCGGCCGCTCGCGATGTCACAGCTGTCGGGAATCGAGTTCTCGTTGCAGTCTTGCGACGTGCCGTTGGCAAGGTCGCAGCTGTCAGGCACCTGGTTCGCGTTGCAGTCTTGCGACGTGCCGCTGGCGATGTCGCAGGAGTCGAGCACGTTGTTGCCGTTACAGTCGTTGCCCGGCAACTGGTCGTCATCGCAGATGCCGTCCTTGTTGCAGTCGCCGGTGTTGCAGGGGGGCGCAATGGCGTATGACACTTGATCGATGCCCCAGTGGTTCGTATTGCCCGAGAGCACGATGCTCGAAGCACCAATGGACCACACGAATTCGACAGGCTGCCAAGTGTTGTAAGCCCCAGTCGAGGAGCCGCCGGATGTGTTCGGTGAAAGCACATACGTCGCGAGGACGTCGCCAGTTCCGCTGACACCCGAGTAGGCCTTCACCGTCACGTTGACGGTTGCTGAGTAGTGGAAAGCGATCCCGCTGATGAGTCCATCAAGATTGATGACCATATTTGGGCCACTGATCGTCGCGATCACGCCGGGATTGGGCGAGCAGCAGCCGTTGTACGTGTAGTACGTACGTGCATCGCTGAACGCCGCGCCGAAGTCCGGCCCGGGACCCGATCCGTTCCCGCCGAGGCCACCGTTGTAGAAGTTCGCAACTTGCTCCAACTGCTGGAGCCCGATGAAGTCCAACAGCGCACTCTCGCCGCTGGAGATGACTTCAATCTCCCCACAATCAACAAACCAGCGAGAGGATCCGTCGTTCGGATACTTGGGCGCCACGCCATTCCCATTCCCATCGTGTCCACACGCCTTGCCGTCCCACTCGACCATCAACCTGCCATCCACGGCGCTAGAGAGAACGGTTCCCAGATCGCCTGTCGTAACGCACGACATGCCACTTGGCGCATCGAC
>VGYB01000083.1 GCA_016873115.1 Planctomycetota bacterium
GGACTAGGTGATCCGAAGCAGCCTTGCTGGCTGAGTACGGGCTGTTGGGCTCGTAGCGATTAAGTTCCGTGAAGGCGGGGTCGGTCGGACCAAGCGACCCGTAGACCTCATCGGTGCTCACGTGGAGGAACCGGAAGGCCTCCTTGCGGCCCGTGGGCAGCCCGCTCCAGTAGGCGCGTGCGCACTCCAGAAGCCGGAACGTGCCGACGATGTTGGTCTGGATGAAGTCCTCGGGGCCGTGGATCGAGCGGTCCACATGGCTTTCTGCGGCGAAATTGACGATGGCTGAGATCTGGTGCCGCTCCAGGAGTTCGACCACCAGGTCCCGATCGGCAATGTCGCCCTGCACGAACTTGTGCTGGGCGCCCGGGGCAAGCCCCTCAAGGTTCCGCGGGTTGCCGGCATAGGTCAGCTTGTCCAGATTCACCAGCGGCCCACCGCCGGTCTCGAACCAGTCCCGAACGAAGTTGCTACCGATGAACCCGGCACCGCCGGTGAGAAGGAGACGCATAGCAACCGACTATACCCCCTGCTCGACGGATAGGTGCCCGAATGTCCGTTGCGCCCCATCGAATCGCCGGCGCTCGG
The DNA here is from genome assembly GCA_016873115.1 of Planctomycetota bacterium. Lineage (GTDB taxonomy): Bacteria > Planctomycetota > Phycisphaerae > Phycisphaerales > SM1A02 > SYIB01. Next base: position 589 of record VGYB01000083.1, read on the forward strand.
CTTGAACTACGATCCAAGCGATGAAAGCTGTCATTCTTGCAGGTGGCTTGGATACGCGCATCAGCGAAGAGACCACGCTGCGGCCGAAACCCATGATCGAGATCGGGGGGCGCCCGAAAGACCCGACACTACCGAGTGGCCGCTTGGAAGCGGGCGCCCCGCATCGTTGAAGTTGAATCGTCCACCGATGTACGGAAGTTGATGCAAGCGAAGGCGGCGCGCCACAGCGTCAAGCAAGGTCGGTTGCCGACGGCGGCCGCCCTCTTGTTCCGTTCCGTCCTGATTCAGCAGCAGGCCGCCCGCGGCGACCGCTCCGGGGAGACTGCACATCTCGTCGCGAAGCACTGACAGCGCATCCTGAGCCACCACGCAATCGGGGTTAACGATCGCCAGATAGGCCGCATTGGAATGCTCCGCTCCTCGATTGACCCCTGCCCCAAACCCAATGTTCTCTCCACGGCCGATGCGCCTGACCCGCCCCTAGCTTCTCCGCTCGAGTTCAACAAGTTGTTCTGCGGTACCCCCATTGTCAACGAGGATGACACACCGCACTGACTGGTCATCGACCAGCGCTCGTACCGCATGAGGAAGTACATCGGACACGCCGTAGCAGACAATCACGGCATCGATTTCGGTGTCGTTCATGCCTCGGACCTGCACGGAGAAAAAACTCTTGGGTGGACTCCAAGTTCACGGGTAATCGACTGATTGTCGGCGCACTGATCTAGCGTCGTACGCAACGTGATTCCTCCCGCCCGATCCAATCCCAAAGAGCACATTGCTCGACCTATCCATGGAAGCTGTCGGCAGGGAATCCTGAAGAGCCGAGCCGACTCGCTCTCCGCAACACGCTTCGCCACTTCAACGCAGGACACTTTCTCGCCACCGCCTACATCATAGGTCTTGCCGACTGCGCCCCGCACCGAAGCGGCAAGTAGCACGTCGACCAGGTCGTTGAAGTGAATCGGCTGGCGCAGCCCTAATGCGCCGCTTGGAACGGCCAACCAACCACGCTTGCGGGCGAATCGCTGAAGTGCCGCCACGTTTGCGGTTTGCGGATGGCCATAGATCATAGTTGGCCTAACCACGACCGCAGGCACCTGGCCACCCAGCACTGACGCTTCTGCAGCTTGGAGGATCTCTGCGATGTGGCGATCCGTCTTCGAGGGGGACGCTCGCTTCGCTTCTGCGCTCATGGAACTACAGGCCACGACTCGAGTGGCGGATGGTGAGCTGACCCGGGCCAGAGTCTTTGCTACGGCGAAGAGCGGCGCGACTGAGATGATGATCGAAGCACCACATTCCCCCAAAACTGAGTGGGCATTGGCATCCCGAACATCCAGCCAGAGCATGTCGCTGTCGGGAATGGGAGCACTGCCCGGTTATCGGATCGCAATAACTGATGCGCCGAATTCGCGCAACGATGTGACCACACGACGGCCGACGCAACTGCCCGCACCAAGGACTGCGACTCGGCGAGCCGAGAGGCGCCCGGCGAGGGCCTCCGCTTGGAGCGGATCGCCTCGAGACTCTGAGCTTGGAATCTGATGTGTGGTGAAAGAACTCACTATTGGATCTACTACCTGCAGCCCGATGATACGACTGCTTCAACAATGGGTCGGAAGTCACTCCATGCCCGCCGCATCACGCGCGTTCAACCTTGCCGTTGCTGCCTTGGCTTCGATCACGCTGAGCCCCGCCTCGCTCGTCGTTGCCGCACTCGTCCTCATCACCTCCCCCGGCCCCATCTTCTGCTGGTCCCCCCGCGTCGGCCGCCATGGGCGCATCTTCCAAATGCCCAAGTTCCGGACCATGAAGGTGGGCACGCCGCAGGTGGCGACTGACAAGCTGGCCGATCCCGCCAGCCAACTGACACCGGTCGGCGGCGTGCTGCGCAAGCTCTCGCTGGACGAAGTGCCGCAACTGTGGTCGGTCCTCAACGGGGACATGAGCCTGGTCGGCCCCCGCCCTGCCCTCTTCAACCAGCACGAACTGATCGCTGCCCGCAAGGCCCGCGGCATCGACGCACTCCGCCCCGGCAT
>VGYB01000084.1 GCA_016873115.1 Planctomycetota bacterium
TGCCTGCTGCGCGACCCAGGAACTCCCGACTGAGCGTCGACCGCCTGCAGCGCGTGTTCGGAGTTCGCTGCCCAGACTGGCGTGAAGACCTGAACCGGATCGTGGACGAACTGACTGAAGGAGCATCGACATGAATCGTCGTGGCATCATCCTCGCTGGCGGCGCGGGAACGCGCCTTCACCCCGCAACCCTGGCGGTCTCGAAGCAACTGCTGCCGGTCTTTGACAAGCCGATGATTTACTACCCACTGACCTCGCTGATGCTCGCGGGCATCCGCGAGATCTTGGTGATCAGCACGCCGCAGGACACGCCGCGGTTCGAGCAGTTGCTCGGCGACGGTTCGCAGTGGGGGCTCTCGATCCAGTACGCGGCGCAGCCTTCGCCGGATGGTCTGGCCCAGGCGTTCATCATCGGCGAGTCCTTCATCGGTGGTCATCCATCAGCACTGGTTCTTGGTGACAACATCTTCTACGGACATGACTTTCCGCAGTTGCTGTCGCGCGCGATGGCTCGCCCCGATGGGGCGACCGTGTTCGCGTATCACGTGCAGGACCCTGAGCGGTACGGGGTTGTTGAGTTCGACGCTCAGGGCAAGGCGGTCAGCCTGGAGGAGAAGCCCAAGCAGCCGCGCTCGAACTACGCGGTCACCGGTCTGTACTTCTATGACCACCAGGTGGTGGCGATGGCCAAGTCACTCAAGCCGTCGGCGCGCGGCGAGCTTGAGATCACGGACCTGAACCGACTCTATCTCGAGCGCGGCGCCATCCATGTGGAGACCATGGGCCGAGGATTTGCGTGGCTCGACACGGGCACGCATGAGTCCCTGCTCGAGGCGAGCCAGTTCATCGCCACGCTGGAGCATCGGCAGGGCCTGAAGATCGCGTGCCCCGAGGAGATTGCGTTCCGACATGGTTGGATCGATCGCGCAGCGCTCGAGCGGCTTGCGAAGCCGCTCGCCAAGAATGCCTATGGCCGGTACCTGCTGGGCCTGTTGGCGGAACAGGGCCACTGATGCAGGTCGATCGATTGCACTTGCCGGAGGTCGTTCGGCTCACGCCGCGTCGGTTCAGCGACGATCGTGGCTGGTTCTCGGAGACCTACAACCAGCGAGCGGTTGACGAGGCACTCGGGTGTGAGGTGCGCTTCGTGCAGGACAACCACTCCCGATCTGCCAAGGGCGTGCTTCGTGGGCTGCACTACCAGCTTCCTCCCCATGCTCAGGGCAAGCTGGTCCGGGTGCTTCGAGGCGCGGTGCTTGATGTGGCGGTGGACATTCGACGATCGTCGGCCACGTTCGGGCAGTGGGTGGCGGTGGAACTCACCGAGGAAAACCATGCGCAGCTCTGGATACCGGCGGGTTTCGCGCACGGATTCCTGTCGCTCGTGGACGGCACCGACGTGCTCTACAAGACCACGGACTTCTGGGCCCCGGCGGCAGAGCGGTCGATTCGCTGGGATGATCCCGACGTGGCCCTGCCGTGGCCGAAGGACGTTGCACCGCGCCTGGCTCCGAAGGATGCCTCTGCACCCGGCATATCCAGTGCGGAGCTGCTTCAGTGAGTTGCCGGGCTGATGGATCTACTACCCCAAGTCCGACGACGGCCTGATTTAACAACGGCGGCGCTCTCGCCCGCCTAACCCCCCACCACCCTCCCCATCCACTCCTTCGACACCCCGTCGACCTGCGCCAGCGCGACCCCGCCCGGGACCAGAAGCGCCCATGACCACCCTTCCGCCGCGCCGCGCGTCGAGAAGTCCGAGGGCAGGGGGGGTCACGGTGAATCCCAGCCGTCGATCGTGCTCGACCGCGATCGCCGGGTTCTCGCGCTCGAGCGTCCACGCCGCCCACCGCGCGACGAGCGGCGTGCTCGCCAGGTACAGGAGGAAGGCACTTCTCGCAGCCAGCGCCACCGCCGGCCACGCCTGCCGCGGCGACTTCCCGCGCCGCCATGACCACAGGCACCACGCCAGGCCCACGGCGATATCCGCCATCAGCACGCACGCCGGCATGAAGGGCATCCACCACCAGCGCGTGGCGACGAGGTTCATGGGTGGAACGGTAGCGGGTGAGTGGGAGGTCCACTCGGCAGTCAGTGACGGTCGCCCCATCCCGCGCTCCTCCCGCCGCTTCGCCCCGATCAGCTTCCGCGTCCGCGGGCTGCCGCCGGGTCCGGTGACACCGGCAGCCCGCGTTTCCAGACATGGATCTCCACGGCGATACGCTCGCCGTTCATGCCTGACTCCATCCTGCTCACCGGCGGCGCCGGCTTCATCGGCAGCCACATCGCGGTCGAGGTGGCCCGCGCCGATCACCGTCCCGTGGTGCTGGACAACCTCTGCAACAGCAAGTCCAGTGTGATCGAGCGGCTCGCGCGGATCATCGGCCGCCCGATCGATTTCGTGCAGGGCGACATTCGCGACGGTGCAGTCGTCCGCAAGGTGATTCGCGACTTCGGCATCAGCCGCGTGATCCACCTGGCCGGCCTGAAGGCGGTGGGCGAGTCAGTGAGCATGCCGCTTGCCTACTACGACAACAATGTCGTCGGCACTCTGCGCCTACTTGAAGCGATGAACGACTGCGGCGTGCGGTCGATCGTGTT
>VGYB01000085.1 GCA_016873115.1 Planctomycetota bacterium
GAAGCTCGAAGTACGTTGCGTTGCGGCGAAGACCAAATGCCTCATCAAGGTATGTCGTGTAGAGGCAATCGCGCAGAAAGATGTTCATGACCTTGCGGGCGAGTCCCCAGTGCCTCGCACCACGTGGTAAGGAGTCGCGAAGGCCGATGGTCGCCGCGTCGAGATGCTTGGAGAATTGGCCTTTCGTCGGCTGCCCAAACAGTCTGAGGTCTAGTTGCCGCAGGTAGGTCCGAGACGCGGCCACGACCCCGGCGTTCCCGCGACCACGCACGGTCGACGCGCCCACCGAAATCCGAGCAGCCCGACTCTGAAACGCGCGAAGCAGTTCGTTGTTTGTCATGTGGCGCTCGGGCTTGCAACGCAAACTTTGACGCGGTCCCTCGCTTCAGCCTTGCGCGGGTACTCGATCTTCAGCGTGCGAGCGATCTGTTCGATTCCACGGGTTCCCTCGTAAGGCTCCATGTTGAGCCCACGAGTGCGCACCTTCTCCCACGTCGAAGTTGAATCGTGGTGCCTTCGGATGAAGGAAGCAGGCAACGTGTAGAACTGCGGTGCTGCCTGTCCCGCCTCGCATCCATGCGTTTTGCGACGACTGTAGAAGTATCCAACATTGAGGAAGACCACGATCAGGTAATCGAAGGCATTCAGGCTTGCGGACTTGACCGGGAATCCGCGGTCAGAGTCTGAGGCCATGCGACTCTTGACCTGAACACGGACCTGAGTAGACGAACGACGCGGATCTGGATGAATGCAGATCAAGTCGTATCCCTCGTTGTTGGGCGGTGCCTTGTATGTGAGGATGTTGCGGCGCAGTAGGTGCGCCATGGCGAAGTGCTCCGCCGCGAGCGAGATCGTCGGGTAGCGGGTGAAGGTCCGTGCCATGACAGTCTCTTAGTTTCCCTTCTGTGCGCCGATTGGTCCGGTTTAGCGGCGGCCGTGCAGTGGTCCGCCGCTGCGACCCGATGACCTGGCGCGCTGCTGCCGCTCAACTGCGAGCGGCTGGATTGATGGTAGCCGTTCCCGGCTCGCCGACCGCACCGCGAGTCAGCTGAAGCCGCGTGTTAGGCGGGAGTGCTCGCCGAATCGCCGAACAGTGACCACTTGTCCCGGTATCGGAGCGCATCTCGCATGTAGAATTGATGCCAATTTGACTTGGTTGCGGTCCTGCTCACCGTCGAAACCATCTTGGCCGCGACAACGCCGCTGGGGACCACAAAGAATTCTGGGCGGTCCTGCCCGTCTACGCTCCTCAGATTGACCAACACGTACATGTGGGTGCGAGACCGAGGGCTTCGAGCCTTCGCCCCGACGAGCCAGAATCCGAAAGTCCGCGCGTTCGTCTTGACTTGCACCGTGTAGGTGCGTTGACAGCTTTGGTCGGTCACGAGTATGTCGGCCGCCAGGGCGCTTCGCGAAGTGGGGCAAGCGATGAATCCGAGGCGGGTCAGTTCCGCGGCAACCAGGTAGACGCCGCGCATGCCCGTGATATGACCCTTGTTAGCCATAGTTTGTCACTCCGACTAACGCTCCGGTTCAGCGGCGGGCCGCGCAGCGGACCGTCCGCTGCAACCGGTTGTTAGCCCGTCCGCCGCCTGGGGCTTCTCGCATTGCAGCAGCACGGCTGTTCACGCCGCCTTGAGATACAGGTACTTCTGGAATTCCGTGAACATTCGGCCGATCTCCTCCGGTGCCCCCAATTGAGCCACGGCATCGGCGATCGAGTCGTGATACCTGAGCCGAAGCAGGGGCGTCAGCTTCTCCAGGTCAAGCTCTTCGACGCCGACCGTGACATAGTGCTGAAGAACGAAATCGAGAAACGCCCGCTGTTTGTCGCTGAACTGAGCTCTCACGTGAACACGCGCGCTAGCCGCGCGCACGTCGCGCGTCACGGGCGTCATCGCGAACGCAACGTAGGCCAGCACGTCGAACAGGTCGCTCGCCTCGGCGTCGATGATCCGCTGCATCTCGGCCAGTTGTTCCTGCCCGAATCCCTTCTCGGCTAGCCCCTGCAACAGCCTCTTGCGCGTGTCCGGCGCGCTCCAAATGGCACGCAATTCCTCCTCGTTGTGAAAGAAGTCCGGCAGCTTGCCGAAAAGCAATTCCATGAACTGCTGCGCGCTCATGGGAGTGCCGTCCGGGTGCCAGAAGCTCGTGCAGGTCATGTGCTGGATCGTGCGCTCCTTGCCGTCTGCCAGTTTCACCTTTGCCTTCTTCCGGCACACGCACGGGCGCTGGCCACACTTGCGGCACGGCTCTTTCGGACAGACGCAAGGGCTCTGGCCGCAGACAGGACACGGGCCGGGAGGAGGCTTGACGCACACGCAGGGTGCTTCGCCGCAGGTCGGGCACGGCTCTTCCACCTCCGGCGGTTCCGGCTCGCCATCCCACTCCGGATCGAGGAAATGCTGATGCGCCTTCACGAAGTCGTAGATCGTGAAGTAATCCTTGCCGTCGAATAACCGGGTGCCGCGGCCGATGATCTGCTTGAACTC
>VGYB01000086.1 GCA_016873115.1 Planctomycetota bacterium
CCGCGCGCGCACGAGGCATCCCCTGCTGGGCGAGTTCTCGAGCCTGCGAACGCGGACCGCAGGTCCGTGGAGCAGGCGAGAGCTGTCTGAGCCCCAGCAGGGTGCATGCCGAGTGCGCGCGCGGACCAGTCAAGCCGAAGGCGCGGATTGCGCGCGCCGAAGGCGCGGATGATGCGCGCCGAAGGCGCCGATCAGACGAGCAGCGTTGCTGGGTTTTCGAGGTTGTGCTTGACGGTCTGCAGGAACTCTGCCGCCATCGCGCCATGGCTAGATCGCGCAGGGACCGCTTGGGATCAGAAGTCGAGCGATCCGTCCCAGATCCTGAAGGCTTCCATGGCCGTGTACTCCGGCAGACCGAGGGCGTCGTAGCGCGCGGCTGTCGCGGCGTTTCGCTGCTCGGCTCGCTGCCAGAACTCCCGTTCATCTGCGCCGGGGAACGGGGCACGATCCTTCTGGGACTGATGCTTGAAGATCGCCTGGCGCTTGCGCATGACCTCATCAGGCGAAAGCGGCACGGCCATGTCGATGTCCTCGACATCCCACTCTTGCCATGCACCGCGGTAGAGCAGCACCTCGCAGTCGGCCATCCACGGGCGGTCGCGCAAGCGATGGAGCGCCCACAGCACCGCACCGAGGCAGACCCGGTGCGTGCCATGTGGATCGCTGAGGTCGCCCGCCGCATAGACCTGGTGCGGCTGGAGCCGATCGAGCAAATCCACGGTGAGCCGAATGTCCTCCTCGCCCAGCGGCTTCTTGCGCACCCGACCGGTCTCGTAGAACGGCAAGTCCATGAAGTGCAGGCGATCATGCGAGAGCCCGCATGCCACGCCGGCGGCCCGCGCCTCGCCTCGGCGAATCATGCCCTTGAGCAACTGCACCTCCGGCTGGTCAACCTCACCTGGGCGCTTGGATCGCAGGCGATCGGCCAGCGCGTGCTCGAGCCGCTCGGTGCTTGCGCCATCGAAGCCGAAGCGCGCATTGAATTCACTCGCGAAGTCGAGGAATCGCAAGGCATCTGCATCGAAGACCGCAATGTTGCCGCTGGTCTGGTACGCCACATGAACGTCGTGCCCCTGGTCGACCAGGCGGATCAGCGTGCCGCCCATCGAGATCGCGTCGTCATCTGGATGCGGGCTGAACACCACAACGCGCTTGGGGCAGACGCGATCGCGAGGCCGATCGATGTCGCCCGCGAGTTTCTGCTCGCGGGGCTTGCCACCGGGCCAACCCGTGATCGTCTCCTGCAAGTCCCGAAAGACGCGCAGGTTCAGGTCGTACGCGCGGCCGTGCATCGCCAACAGGTCCTGCAGGTGATGCTCGTTGTAATCCTCGTTGGTGAGCTTCAGAATCGGCTTGCTGGTTGCCCCGCACAGCCAGAGCACGGCCTTGCGGACCAAGGGCTCGTCCCACCGCACCGACCGCACCGACCACGGGCAACGCTCGCGGGTGAGCCAGCCCGCAGCGGCGCGATCGAGCACGACCAGCGCATCAGGATGGCCTTGCAGGAACGTGGCGGGCACGCCATCGGACACTTCACCTTCGACGAAGCGCTCAATGATCGGCGCCTTGGCCTCGCCGAGCGCCATGAGCACGATGCGCCGTGCCTCGAGAATCGTGGCGATGCCCATCGTGATGGCGCGCAGCGGCACGTGCTCCTCGCCGAAGAAGTCGCTCGCTGCATCCTGGCGCGTCACTCGGTCGAGCGTGATCAGGCGGGTGCGGCTCGTGCGGCCGGAACCGGGCTCATTGAAGCCGACATGGCCGGTCCGCCCGATCCCCAGGAGTTGCAGGTCGATGCCGCCCTGCTCGCGAATCCGTCGCTCGTACTCCTCACAGTGCGTGTGGACGGCATTCGCAGGCACCGTTCCACAGGGCAGGTTCACATTGGCTGGATCGATGTCAATGTGGTCGAAGAGATGTTCCCGCATGAAGCGGTGGTAGCTCTGCAGTTCGTGCGGCTGCATGGGCCAGTACTCGTCGAGATTGAACGTGACCACATTGGCGAAGGAGAGACCCTCCTCGCGGTGCAGGCGGATGAGTTCGTTGTAGACGCTGACCGGCGTGCTGCCGGTTGCCAGCCCGAGCACGCACCGCTCGCCGCGCGCCGCTTTGGCACGCACGAGCGCGGCGATCTCGGCGGCGACCGCGGCGCTCGCCGATGCCGATCGGTGGAACACCGCCACCGGGATGCGCTCACGCGCACTCCCACCATCAGGTCCGCTGTGCACACCATCCATTCGCCGATCGGAAGCAACCGTGGACATGCACGGAAGATAGCGTTGCAGGTGCGAACGACCGAA
>VGYB01000087.1 GCA_016873115.1 Planctomycetota bacterium
ACCACACCTACGGCCTGCCGGTGCTGACCACGAACTGCTCGAACAATTACGGGCCGATGCAGTATCCGGAGAAGCTGATCCCGCTGGTCATCCGCAATGCCGTGAAAGGCAAGCCTTTGCCGGTCTATGGCGACGGGATGAACGTCCGCGACTGGCTCTACGTGAGCGACCATTGCGGCGCGATTCGCGAGGTCCTCGCGCGCGGGCGTCCAGGCGAGGTGTACAACATCGGCGGTGCGTCCGAGCGCACCAACTTCCACATCGTAAACACTATCTGCGCGCTGCTCGACGAGATGCATCCGCGTGCGAAGGGGCGCCACGCCGACCTGATCACGTTCGTGAAGGACCGACCCGGGCATGACCGGCGCTACGCCATCGACGCAAGCAAGATCGCCGGTGAACTTGGCTGGCGCCCGGCGGAGACTTTCGAGTCAGGGATGGCCAAGACCGTGCGCTGGTATCTCGACAACGAGGCCTGGGTGGAAGAGATCGGGAGGCGCGCGGCATGAAGGGCATCATCCTCGCCGGCGGTTCCGGCACGCGGCTGTGGCCGGTGACGCAGATGCTCTCCAAGCAGTTGCTGCCGGTTTACGACAAGCCGATGGTGTACTACCCCCTTTCGGTGCTGATGCTGGCCGGGATCCGCGAGATCCTCGTCATCTCCACGCCGCAGGACACGCCGCGCTTCCGCGAACTGTTGGGTGACGGCGCGAAGTGGGGACTGAGCCTTTGCTATGCCGTCCAGCCCTCCCCGGACGGGCTCGCACAGGCCTTCATCATCGGCCGCGAGTTCGTCGGCCGGGGTCCGGTGGCGCTGATACTCGGTGACAACATCTTCTATGGGCACGACCTCAGCACCCTTCTGCAGCAGGCGGTCGAGCGCACCAACGGCGCGACCGTGTTTGCCTATCCGGTGACCGATCCGGAGCGCTACGGCGTGGTCGAATTCGACGATGCAGGCCGGGCAATCAGCCTGGAGGAGAAGCCGAAGCAGCCGAAATCGAGGTACGCGGTGGTCGGATTGTATTTCTACGACAACCGTGTACTCGACGTGGCCGCCAGACTGAAGCCTTCGTCGCGCGGCGAGCTCGAGATCACCGACGTCAACCGGGCGTACCTGGGATGGGGCGAGCTCGACGTGATCACCATGAGCCGCGGCTACGCATGGCTGGACACCGGCACGCACGAGTCGCTGCTGGAGGCCGCGCATTTCATCGAGACCATCGAGCGCCGCCAGGGCCTAAAGATCGCCTGCCCTGAGGAGATCGCATTCCGCATGGGCTACATCGACAAGGCGCAGCTCGAGGCACTGGCGCAACCCCTCGCCAAGAGCGCCTACGGCCAGTACCTGATGCGCCTGATCTCCGAGAAGATCTGAGGATGAAAGTCGTTCCGACTGCGATTGCGGACGTGCTGCTCCTTGAGCCGAAGGTCTTCGGGGACGCCCGCGGATTATTCCTGGAGAGCTACAACCGCCGAACGTTCCAAGAGGACACTGGCCTAGACGTGGAATTCGTCCAGGACAACCACTCTCGTTCGAGCCGGAACGTGCTGAGAGGGCTGCATTACCAGATTCGTCACGCCCAGGGGAAGCTAGTCCGGGTCATCGCAGGTGACATATGGGACGTGGCGGTCGACCTGCGTCGTAATTCGCCGACGTTCGGACGCTCG